>CAZOQB010000006.1:0-151281 GCA_964581995.1 uncultured Ignavibacteriaceae bacterium
TTTGTACCACCAAAGTCTTATCCAGTGTTAAAAATGACTTTTTAAGGGATAACTACTTATCTAATCATTCTGAAATCTACAATCTTACCGCATCAGGATCATCTTCTTCACAGTTGTAAATGAACCAACAGTTAATTTGTAGAAGTACACGCCGCTCGGAATATTTGTTGCATCCCAAGTTGCTTCATAATACCCTGCTTCTTTAAACTCATCAACAAGGGTTGCTACTTCACGGGCTAAAACATCATAAACTTTTAGCGTTACATATCCCGCTTCAGGCAGCGCGTAGCTGATTTGTGTTACTGGGTTGAAGGGGTTGGGGTAGTTTTGATTTAATTGATACTCTGTAGGTAATGCCATTCCATCTGCAATCTGCGGTTTAGCTAATATCTTACGTTTTTGTATCACGTGTCTGTTGACAATCATTTTATAGTAATTTTTGTCCCCAGCTATTTGCTTCGATAAACCCAAGATTTGCGGAGTAATAATAATCGCCTTGTTGAGCCACAACGAGGAAATCGGAATAGTAATCTCTGCTTTGTTTATTGTAACAGAATCAGAAGAAACAGATAAATATTTTTGTTGCATGATAATATTTTTTGTGTCTCTGTCTTTCAAGGCAAAAGCAACTGTTATCGGACTATCCGCCGATTCTTGAAGCTTTGTAGCATTCTTTGTCTTCAACGAGTATTTGATCTTCAAAGATTTTGTTGCTGAGGAAAATACTTTTTCTTTTGCAGTCAACCTATCTAATAAACCCTCAATACTCGAAGCATTTGTAGAAGCACCGTCTGCAATATCTGTAAAACCAATTGAATCTGTTGTTCCATCAGTATTTATTACCTCGACAGAATTAATTGCAAAACTAAAGTTTGATTGTGTCGTCTTGTTACCAATTTCTAGGCTTCGATATGACTCTACTATTAAAGGTTCAGGCTCAATACGTGGACCAGGAGGCGGGGGTGTTACTTTGGCACTGGTAAATGAAATATTATAAGGCTGGTAAATACCTGATGTGGCTATAATTTTACTGTTATCAATTGATATTCGTCTATCGCCGGAAATCAAATTACTATTATGAGCTTGGCTCATTACAGGGTCTATAGCCGACCATGTGTTGGTGGTCTGATTATAATTGATTTTATACACCGTCTCACCATCCTCCCAAGTAATTGCAACTTTACCGTCGCTATAGACGGCAACGGAAGGATTGCTGAAAGATTTTTCCGGTACAGCCGAACTCCACCATTCAGGGTCTGACCATGTACCGCCCAAATTACTTGTCTGGGAAAAACGCTGATAACAAATTCCCCCATCGCCTTCCCAGACGATGTGCGCTTTACCAAGATTATTTGGATCTGGTTCGGCTTCGACCTGAGCATTTCGTGAGTATAAAAAATAATTACTTCCATCAACCAAAATTGGATTCGCCCAATCAAAACCATATCCATCATTTAAATACCCGGTTAAATAGATTTGGCCTTGATCTTCATATGTAAGGTATAAGGTAAACCGATTTGTAGTGCTATCACTTTTAAAAAATGATAGACTTGGATTATCTGCATACGGAGAGTTGATACTCTCAACAGACCAGGGACCGCCATTCCAACTTTCGCCAACTGTCGATGAAATTTTATATAATAAACCCGAGTTACCTACAAATACAACAAGTAAAAGTCCCTCTATGCCTAAATATTCATATCCTTTTCCAATAACTGGTTTTGGTTCACGAGTTATTCCTGTTGCTAATTGTATTGGATTATAGATTCCATACGGACTATATTTCGAATAATAAACAGACTTGTTTTGCCCTGAGCCACTTTGCCAGACAACATCTATTTGATATTCTCCCACATACTCTCTTGGTAAAAGTGATACATATTTGCCATTATCAACAATTCCTGGCGTTTTCTCTGCCTGCCAAGTTGAGCCGTTGTTTGTAGAATACGTCAACCACACTCTTCCACCACTCTCATAGCCGGCGTACATAGGTATAGATATGCCACTATGGCTTTTGCTATAAACTATTTTTCTTTGTGAATTACACGATGTTGCAAGGATTGTTGACGACGCCTTGTTTTGTTTATATACAGCTTTTATAATATCGTTTGGTTGGCGGAAGATTACGGCTTTAGTATCGTAACCGGTTAAATTTTCTGTGCTGTTTGCAAACTCTGCATTGGTTGCACTCCACCAGAGGAAATTTCTTGTACCGAGCACCTGTTTAAGCGGCACACGGACGGTGTAGAAGGGTTCATTCGGCTCATCTCCTTGATCCAAGAACACGCCGCCGGTGGTTTTGTTGTGGGCACCCGTTGGAGAAAATGGAGTTGTAACAGTATAAGTAAAGAAGCTATCGGGTTGGGGACGATTAGGATCAGAATGCAGATACCATGGATCCCGGAACTGTATTGTACCAAAGTTCAAATCTGGGGCATCTATAATTTGGTTACGAATACTTGTGGATTTTAGACTATCAAACTGAGCTTTTTCCTCAAGATACACATCTGTAAAAATTGTCCTTGATAATTTATACTTAGTGAAATCATCATCCCAAATATGGTGTTTATAGTTTCCGCTGGGTAGTTCGAAACGTTCGTTCAAAGTCTTTATGGTATACGATGTTTGATCGTCAAGCCGGTGCCAATCTCCGGAATTAACTGTATCGGATGGTAGAACCAATAATTTTCCGCCAGCATTGTTGCTACCTATCATATTTGTAAATTGAACTGGCGCTCCGATTCCTGGTTCGCCAGAATAATTGTAACTTAAACCATCTACTGGATTTGTCATCCCTGTCGCAACAGGAATAAGCACCATCGTATCTTTGTCGATTGATAGCATTTCAGCATAACCCGATGCATTGCTGTCTAACGGAATTTCTGTAACTTCTGAACTATAATTAAGTTTTTCTCCTACTAAAAATGAACCCCAATTATAGTCATTCTGTCCATCGAAATTCATTTTGAAAATAAGTGCGGGGGAGCCTTTTTCATATTTAATAAAGCTCGTTCCACCTGGACCAAAAATTTGGGAACCTTCAAAAGTAGAACCCAAATCAACTAATGGGTGGTAAACTGGAGCCATCGAGGTAGGATAGTTTGCCGCTTCACTAAAATGATAACTATCAGCTCTTGTGCCAGTAAAATATCTCCAAACTGCGTATTGTTTTAAAGCTTCCGTTAGATTCGAACTTGCATATGTAACCAATGCATATTCAATAGCAGGAAATAAATTTTCTCCTGCTACCTGACCAAGTTTTTCCCAAATTCTTCTGACTATCGTACTGTTATTGTATTTTTCATGTAAAAATGTGGGCCAAAGTCCACCGCCATACTGATAATTGCCAAGAGCCGAGGAGATTGGCAGCTCGGGATGATCTAGCGGATCATACCCTTCACCAAACCTGCACATCCACAATGAGTTAACATCTTCATAAATTATATCTTCCAAATAGACGGCACAATTTTCATAAAACCAGAGACTTAAAGGAGGAGTTAAGGCACCATCATATGAATTTTCGAGACCGCTATATCTTGCCTGGACACCATGTGAAACTTCGTGCGAAACTAATGAACGTAGCCCATCCCATTTACTCATCGGTTTTGGTAGTGAGTCTCGCCTTATTTCTATCCAGCTCGTCCAACCGTCAGGATATGGCGTTGTGTAAGTATTTTCTGAATGGCATACACCATGGAATCCGCTCGGTGTGTTTATTATATATATGTCGTAATTATTGTCACCGCCCATATTGTAATCAGGGGGAGGGACAGCCCAACTGTTCGAACTAAAAAAATTCCAGCAGTATTCAGCGTAAACTGCCGTAGATTCAGCCCAGGCTTGAGTCGTTGAATCAGCACCCGATAGAGTGTAATGTATCTTAAAGTGTGTTGTCGCAATGATTTGTTCATTGGCTAAAATAGGTCTTGTTTCCGCAGACTTTCCTAAGTACGCTCGATCGATAAATGATTTTGTAAAACCGCATTCACCATCGTTCTGTGAGTATGCCGTATTAACCATAAGCATAAGGATTACGATTAAAAATAAATTTAATGTTTTCATGAAATACTCCTTTTTGTTTTTAATATTCTTTAAAGTTTTGTTATATTTGATATGCAAACAAAAAAGCCATATTGATTTTGATATTATCAAAATCAAAGATTATGCAGGCAATTCTGTTTGTGTTACACGCCCGTTCCAGCGGTAGAAGCACTGGAACGGGTTTATTATTTTAAGTTATCCCTCTGCTCACCTCCTTCCCATAAATACCAGACCTTTACTGTTGATAGGATCGGATAAATTACCCACTGCAACAACAAGATTACCTTTTTGTGCTACGGCAGAAAATGGCCTACTCGTACCCCAAAATTGTGAATATTCCTTAGAAGTATATCCGTTGTAATGACCTATAAATCCGTATGTCCCAACTATAAAAATATCATTGATATTGTTCGCGCGCATCCCATGCGGAAGAGTTCGTAGCCAACCAAAAGGAGTTATAAGTTTCGATTTCCATTTAGTTTTTACATCACATACAAAAATACCTGCACCAGCACCTACGTATACTTTGTCGTTTGAATTTGTCCATATAGTTGATATAACACCAGATATTGAGTCGGGGGTTAAATTAAGACGAGAATTTGTGCCATCATATATCATCTTCCAATTTGTACCGTCATATTTAAACAAATAAGTACCTGCTTGATCAGAATAATACCCTGTAGTCCATACCACACTTCCATCCGGACTTCCCCACACATCTGTTAAATTTACATTCGTCCCGCTCTCCAAACGCCGCCAACTTGTGCCATTGAAATGAGCGATTGCACCACCCCTTCCAACTGCATATAAATTATAACTTGATGTACCCCATAATTTCTCTACAGATTGTCCCGGAGGGAATATTGGATTTGGATTACCAATCCAATCACTTAACCAGTATGATTTATCAATTGTACTGCCATTATAATGATGTACGTCTCCATTAGCTAACCAGATATCGTTCGGAGAAAATGCACATATTCCATCAGGTCCTACCACAGAATAAAAACCTGCCGGTGTTAATACCTTTAAACGCTGTAACTTCCATTCTCTACCATTCCATTTTGCTAATCCATAATGCTCTGTTTCAAACTGTCCCGTAGAATCTTTTTTATAAATTTCCCCAACGGTGTAGGCAAGAGTATCATTAAAAATAAAAACGTCTCTTAACACAGAGCTATTGCCGTCGCCCAGCGTATCTATCCGCCAAAAAAAGTGGTGAGAGGTTGTGTCCATAGTAGGAACAATTAGCTCTGCACTTGAGTCAATTGGAGTGCTGTTTAAAAGCCGGTAAGCTTTGTATTTGTATTGTCGTTTTGGAAGAAGTGGCTCATCTATAACCAAAGTGTCAAGAGTCGTGAGTCGCGAGTCTATAGTTACAATTGTTTCACCATCTCGTTTTAACACTACGCTCTCTGCACCTTGCTCTTGTGTTGCTACTGTCTTTATCCTCAGCCAAGCATCTGTAACTCCAATGTCTTCCGCATTTAAAAATATGCTCTGTTGATAATCGTCCGGTGGAGGTGTGGGCTTGTCGCGACAATTATAAACTAAAAATGATAAATGTAAAATGAAGAATAAGGAAATTAAAAGATTACAAGATTTAAAGATTGAAAGTTTTGGTTTCATTATTTTGCCTCCAATAAAAAAATTTATTAACGATGATACTACTTGCTTGCTTGCTTGCTTGCTTGCTTGCTTGCTTGCTTGCTTGCTTGCTTGCTTACCCAGAGGGATGCATCGCACTTGTCCAGAGGTCCGGAGAGATTCTCCGAAGGAGTCCGTTCGACCTTCGGAAGATGCTGCGCACTTGTCCCGGAAAGGATGCTGCGCACTTGCTTGCTTAGAATTATAGAAAGGATAAAAAGAGGAGCGTCCAAACTTATTAGTCTGAAAAGTTATAATATACTGCTGTACTAATCGCCTATATCCCATAATTTAATTATTATTTAAATTTTAGTACTAACTGAATAAATCTTCTACGAAAATCTAAAGAATATTTTCATTATTGTCAAGTGTTTTTTTGAAATATTTTACTAAATATATTTGCGGAAATAATGTAAAAACGTCATATTCCATATGTCCCCCGGTAAAAAGCCGATTCCCATATTAAAAAGACCTGTACAACTTGTAGGTCGATTCGCCGAATCGACTAATGAGGTTGGACGGGGGAGAGCGTCCGGTACGAAAAATGTCGCTGTCCGTAGTTTCGCACCAGTTCCGAAGGGCAAGCTGAACCAATTTATGTAGAAGATAGTCGGAACGGCGTTCCGACCTACACAACTACAGCATCACTACAATTTTCCGTAATCCTGGAAATTATCCTGCGGTTATAAAGTAATTTATTGCCAAACAATTTATAAATTTCGATAAACTTTCGCTGTCATTTCTCCTACTTTGCTCCATAAAAAACTATCTTTAATATGTTCACGCAGTTCGTCATCTTTGGGTTTTACAATGGCTTTTCTAATCCCTTCAGCAATCGAATCAACCGAGGTCGGCACAACATACTCAGCAAAATCACCAAAGTATTCTTCCGTTCCACCGTATTTTGTTATCACAATCTTTGCCCCTGCAAGTCCTGCTTCTAAAGCGGCAATACCCGGAGTTTCGAATAAAGATGGTAAAACAAAAACATCACATGCGGCGTAAGCAGAGGCGAGCATATCAGAATCGTTTGGGATGTTATCCAATAATAAAATATGTTTACCTGCTTCTTTGCGAATCGCATCTAACTCTTTTCCCGCCTCCATCCTACCAATAATTACAGCGGATTTGTCGATCAGGTTCAAAGCACGGACAAGCCGCAAAACATTTTTTCTTCCCGGACCGATATGTCCCACATTTAAAATAAAATCTGAGATGCCGTAAGTTTTAACAAACAGCGACGGGTCTGCATTTAAAAACCTTTCGCTGACGCCGTTCGGAACGACATGTATTTTCTCTTTTTGAATACCAAGTCCCAACTCAATTAGCTCTGCTTCTTTTTTAGTGTTTGGCAAAACGGCATCAGCCCATTTGCACATCTCGGAAACGAACCCGTAGTCAGTCCATACGCCGCGAAACTTTTTCAGAACGGTCTTGTCGAACCACAGCACCCGCTTTATAAATTGAGATGAGTGGCGTGAAAAAAAGATCGGAGACACGACTAATTTGATTCCCAACTTCGCCACTTCACGAGCAAAATGGTAAGTAGATATTCCGCTGCCGAAAATGTGGAGTATATCGCAGTCGCCTTTCTTAAGCGTTTGCCACATGTCGTATAATTGAACCTCCACCCCCAACTTTTCCAAAGCGGCTTTGGTTTCAAGTACCTGAGTGCGAGGTCCCCCTTTCAACATCATTACGGATTGATATGTCGCTAAAAATACTTTCATTGATTAACCGTGAAAATAATCTTCAATCTTATTTATTAACATCCACTTATTGTATTTACGTGTGCGAGCAATATCATTGGGCGGAGACATGGGTAAAGATTTTTCCTGCATGGTAATTTTGGACAGGTCAATGTCTTCAGATAGTCGCACGATTGCTTCCTTTCTTTGAGACGTTGTTATCCTGAGCTGGACGTCGTCAGAAATATTATCCCCGACAATTATCAAACGGTTTTCATCAATACTTACATTCAACCTAACTTTACTTCGCTTTTTCCACCACTCGGCATAATCATTCATTCTCATAGCAGTTAAGTTTTTATACTTGACGTAATTAAGTATATTTTCTATCACTTCCAAATGGTTGTGTGTCGGATGATGATAAAAGATAATTGGGTCATTGAGGATAAGCTTCTTATCGATTTGATCGTGGAAATATTGAATCATCTCCCCACTCGAAAAACCCTGCCGCCTTAAACTACCTATACAAATCGGGTGAATTGGAATTTGCAATACGGAAGTTGGATTATCGAAAAGCAATGTATTAGGGGGAAGGTTATCATAATCGTAAGCGAATTCTGATGAATATTTAAAATTATGGTCACGAATTGCTTGTGCTAAACTGCTGTTCCATTTACCGTAGGGAGAAGCAAAACCATTAGGGCTCATTCCAACTTCTTTGAGAACATCTAAAGCTTTTCTAATATTTTGATAATTCTCCGCGTAACTCTCATAAACATCATGTTCATAACAATGCACACCAATTTCCTGATCGTTCATTTTTGCAAAATAATCAATCCACTCCTTCTGGCTTTTTATGTCAACGAACCATGTAAAAGGAATTTTGTGCTTCAAGGATAATTTATACAGTTCTTCGATTTGTTCCTTATTTCCATAATCTGTATCTATGCGGAAACTAAATATGTTTTTTAACTCATTAGGAAAATACCACAAATGCACAAAGGGTAATTTTTTAGAATGAAATAAATATTCAATCGAATTGCAGACGAGCCGCCTCAGCACGCTTTTTGAAACTTTCGATACAGTTTCATATGGCAACCTTTTTCGGTTGGAGTAAAATGACTTTTTCTTTGAATGAACATCCAACATTAACTCGTTTACGTCGAAAGGAAATGCGATAATATTTCCCTTCCCGATCTTACCTTTATATACCGAGGATTTTTCACCATCAACAGTTTTTATTTTTTTGAATATATCTAAAATGTCGGGGTCGGAATATATTTCAAATTCATCGGGAACTAAATATTTTACATATTTAACTGTAGTATTTATTTCAGATATATGGTTAAGCACATCAGTCGAACAAATTACACTCCCGCCATCTTTGATGTAATTTCTGATGTCATTTATCATATTTTGATTCACACAATCGGTGAGAATACAGATGGGGTAATTCTGGAAATCTTTTCCGTCATTCTTACTCCACACTATATACGGCACCCCAATTTGTCGGAGCAATGCTTCCCAACCGATAAACTTGCATCGTTCATTATTGGAATCTCCGATAAGGGCTATCTTCAATTCCATAATAATTTATCTTTCAACATTTTCAAATCATATTTGGAAATTGCAGACATAATGTACGCCGCTATAAAATAAAGCAGCAGTCCGACAAACAAAGATAACAAATAATTTATTGGATGTAAAATAATAAAAGCTGCTGCTAAAATGGCTAAAGCGGGAATTATTCTCAAGATATCGTGGAATAACGAAATCTTCACCGACTTCGTCAAATGATACTTAAATATCGAAAGTAAAATAAGCTCATAAAGCACCACCGCAAACGCAACTCCGTTGATACCCGTAAATATTGTAAGCAGTGTAATCATCAGCAAATAGACTGGGGTTGAGTATATAATTACTTTTGTATAAATGTTCTCTTTATTTAGTGCGATCAAAGCGTAACCGAGAACTGAATTTAAAATTGTTACGCAAAAATACCAAATCAATATTTTGAGTACATTAGCGGCAGCCATATAGCTTGTTCCGTAGAACAGAATGATCAAATCGTCAGCTAAAAATACACAGCTTACTGCTACAGGAAGTATCAACACTAACGATATCCGGCTTACGAAAGAAATGATTTCAGAAAGTTGATTTGGGTTTTGAGAAAATATTCTTGTAACTGCCGGAAAATAAATTGAATAAAATAATCTGTCGGCTATCAGCAGAAAGAAAACCAACTTACTCGCCCCGCTGAATAATCCCACATCCTTGGTGCTCATAAATAAACTTATTACAAGAATCGGAACGTTTATGTTGATTTGCGCTAAAACTGAAGCGGAGGATAAGCTGAAAGATTTTTTAAGTATGTCGAAACTTCCGCGTACCGATAACGATAAATCGATTTTCTCCGGTTCTTTCAAGAAGTAGAACCAAATAAATATAACTCCGATGATATTCGCGATAAAGAAAGCAACAGGCACGAATATGTATTGAGTAGAATTAGATAATAAGACGAATATTAAAACTAAGTAGCCGAGTGATACGAACACTCTCGCGAACGAAACCGGGAATAAATTCTCTTTTCCCTGAAAATACCAGTCCAAATTTATAGCATTCGGAATAATGCTAAGGGCAAACAGAGAAATAAGAACTGCTACTTGCCTGTCTTGAATTACAAAAATGGAAAAGAGAACAATTAACATAGCAATGGCAAACGAAAGAAAAAGACGAAGCGTGAAGAAACTTTTGATGAAATCACGGTCTCCGCCCGCCGCGATTTTCCGGGTGCCGTAAAGATTCAGGCATTGAGACCCAAAGAGTAAGGCATAAGCAAATACAGTTAGACCGATACTTATCATACCGAACCCATTCACGTCTAAAACTCTGGCGAGATATATTGTCGTAATAAATCCAAGCAGGCGACTGAATCCTTCGCTCAACCCGATTGACAAAATATTTTTCGGTAGTTTTTTCAAACTGAAAAAGATTTAATAATTGAGTTCAACTCTCTGTGTCTTTTTTCCTGCGGAAAATTTTCAATTATCCTCATCCGCGCTTTTGTACCTTCTTCGTCCGGTAACGCCATAGATTTTTTAAAAGCGTTTACCAGAGCTTCTTCATCTCCGTACCTAACGATAAGCCCTACATCTCCAATTGCAGTAGGAATACCGCCCCGGTCGGTTCCGACCGGTATACATTCACACAGCATCGCTTCGCACAAAGAATTCGGCAGTCCCTCGTGGAACGAAACCTGGCAATAAACTTTTGCGCGCTGATAATATTTTAGTAATTCATTTTTTTCGAGAAAGGAGATTATCTCGACATTCTGTGGAATGTCTTTTTTAATTTGTTCAAGCACATCTTCTCTTATACCAACTATCTTAAATTTTAACTCTGGTAACGTTGCTGCTACTTGAATTAACTTATCAAAACCCTTCTTCATCATTCTCCACTCGTCTTCACAAGAGCCAACACTGAGAATAAAATTTTCTTTTGGTCCGGACGGCTTCCAATAATTATAATCATAACCTGTAGGCACGTACACAAGGTTTAAACCATCGTACTTCGCTAACCGCTTTGCCTCTGAAATCAGAAAAGGGTCGACTGCCAATACCTTATCGGCATTACGGATTGCGTAACGAATGAATATAGACCTCCACCAACTAAGCCAGATTCCGTAATTTATAGAAGGTTCCTTCGCCACATCCACTCCACCGATAACGATGATAGATTTTTTATTGAATACGTGGGAGAAAAAAACTACAAACGCAGAATAAACAGAAGCAAACCAAGTATATGTAACCTCGTTTCTCGGAACTGCAAGAAGAATTTTGATAATGTGTATAAGACCACTCCCTATAATCTTCTTTACATCGTATTGATTTTCAAAAAAAGAAATATCCTCTTTGATAAAAGAAGTAGAGATTGTCGAGGTGAAAAGGATTTTGGTTTTTCTTTCCAACTTTATTCTTCAAGTAATTTTTCTACCGAGGATAAAACTTCCACTACTCCGATCTGAGTAATACACCTAAACTTATCTTCTTTCCACTTGCATGATGCCGGGCGGGGAGAATAATAGAAGCACGGGCTGCATTCGAGGTCTTTGCGTATAAGTTTATACTTCGTCTTCCAGGGATAGACATAATGGGGATTTGTGTATGCGAAAATCGTTACAATAGGAAGTCCCAAACTAGCAGCAATGTGCATAAGCCCTGAATCGTTAACCACGAATATTGAGCATTCGTTCATCAGAGCTACCGTTCTCATCATAGTTGGAACTTTGACGACGACCGCTTTTTGTTCCATCATTTGGTTGACGCGTTCATTCAATTCATATTCGTCGGGTCCGCCGAACAGCAAGATTGCCGCATTATGTTTCTCGATAAGCGTCTTTCCAAGCTCAGCAAATTTTTCCGGCGCCCAACGACGTTTAGCGTGGTTTTTCATCAAAGCAGAACCTGCATGAAAGCCGACAATTTTCTTCTCAGCGGCAATCCCATTCATCCTTAACCACTCTTTTGCGGACTCCTTATCATCCTCTTTCAGTGTTATTTGAAGCGGTGGAATCTCACCTTTCAGCTTCACATTAATTAGCTCCAAAAGGCGGACATTCTCTTCAACATTGTGCATTAAATCGTCTTCACGGATTCTATAGTTATTTAAAAAATTCAGAGACTGAAAGTTTAGGTGGTTATAATCGTGACCCAATCTTTGTTTTGCTCCGATTAAAAAACTGATCAGATTATAGGGCCAGCGGTTCGAAGGATAGACGTTAATAGTTATGTCGTATTTTATCCGACGTAACTTAAATAGAAATAAGAGCGATGAAATCGGGTTCGACTTTAAGAAATCCCAATGAATAACACTATCAATGTCTGAGTTTTCTGAGTAAAGCTCCTCCACTCCCTTGAACATTGAAAGTATATCAACCTGAGCTTCGGGAAAGTTTTGCCTGAGTAATTTTAAAGCCGGTGAAAACATCAGGGCATCGCCAATTCCGGAAAGAGCTGAAATTAGAATCTTCATATGATAATTTATATCACCGGCTCGAAATATTATTTATGTGTCGAATCTTTTTGTGAGCCTGCTAATTTAAGCTTTGTTTGTAATTCGACAATTCGATTTTTAATTCCGGGGTCGTTCGGGTAAAATGCACTAACCCTGTTCAGTACGTCGATTGCTTTAGTATATTCCTGGCGTTGTTCATAAATCTCCATCAATATGCGATATGGGTTGTAGTAAGAATTCATATCAGCTTGGTTGGAGTTCACTAATTCCCAACATTTCCGCTCTAAATAATTCGAGTATTTATCATATCTGTCTTGCACACCGAGTCGGGAATAAAACGACATAACATCGGCTGCGAGCCGCCAGTCGAATTCCATAATCTCTAACGGGATTACTTTATCCATTCTGGCTAAAATTATTTTCGCTTTCTCGGGATTCTTTTCTACGTTGTTGTAATATAAAGCCAAGCGGAGAAATGCGGAACGGTAATTTATTGTCAAGCGTGATTGATTTTCATCATAATAGACATTTGGATTATCAAGCCCTCTGTATAAATAACCATACTGTGGTTCTTTTGATGGTTTGATATTTTCTCCCATCATATTCGCCTCCAGTATATTTTTTTCAAGTCCGCTTTCTTGTTCAGCGACAACCGGCTTTAACCGCCAAGCCAGTCCATTCATCCACATGTAATTATCCAAACCGATTTTACTATCCGGCGATACAGTTACTGCAAAATATATCGGACGTTCCCAATTGTTAGTCATGATTATATCATGCACCATAATATCCTGCACTTTTATCGCTTTCACATCGCCAAAAGTAATCGTATTTGGCATCGTGAACTCAATTTTCCCACTGCGTATGATGGCAGTATCGGTCACTCCAAATTTTTTGTAAATTTCTGGGGAAACGGACGCAGACATTTTTCGGGGTTCCCACCTTATAGGTTGGATATTTTCAATTTGGGCATCAGGAATACTAATCGGAACTTTTTTTGCACCGTGCGGTTTGTTATGTTTCAATTGTTTGATATACCAAGGTGTGTTTACTAAGCTTAGATTGACTATCCTAATGTCTCGCCTGACTCCTTCAACATCCTGCAAATACCACAGAGGGAATGTATCGTTATCACCGTTCGTAAAAAGTATTGCATCTTTATCGCACGTCTGGAGAATATTGTAGGAGTAGTCCCATGCGACATAATTATGACTACGGTCTAACTGTTGCCAATTAATCTTTAGAAAGTTTATCGGTATGACAAATATAGCAACTGCAATTACTCCACTTGTACCGGCTGTGTATAACTGAGATGATTTTGCGACTTTCTTTATAAAATCGATAATTGCTATCAATCCTATTGCTATCCACATTGAGAAAACAAAGAACGACCCAACGTAGAAATAATCACGCTCGCGCGGCTGCGGTTCTTGCTGATTTTGGTATAACGCGAGTATAACTCCCATTACAATAAATAAAGATAAAAACGCAAGACCCATCTTCCAATCTTTTTTTATGTGGTAGAACATTCCTAATAAGCCAAGAAGAAACGGAATTCCAAACGTATACTTCCAACTCACTCCGGCATCCTGCCAATCACCTTCAATCCCAATATAATTCCATAGTAGATAACGGATGTACATATGGTTTATTTGATACCTAAACATAAAATCCATATCACCGGAATAGTTTTGCCAAGTTGGTGCGTGCATTGGTTCCTGACTGTGACGGCGCGGTAGAAACATCGGCGCTTCTCCATACTGCTCGCGACCGAGATAACTTACGAGTTTCGCCATATTACTCGGGTCGTTCTCGTTCATCGGCATATCCGGAACATTTGCTCTTATTATTACCATCGTATACGTAGAATACCCGATGACTATAAGGAGAAAAGAAATTAGCGCAACATTCAACATTTTCTTTTTATGTTTTGTAGAATAATAAATTCCGTACAAAGCTCCCAGTATCGATAGAATTGGGATATAAAAAATAAGATCGCTCTTAATGTTACGGAACTCTCCGTCTAACATCGACGGAATATATTTGACTACACCGGGATAAACTCCGAAAAATACAATCACAGAAATGATTGAGAATTTGATAAAGCTATCACGGCTGAATTCATATTTTTTAAAGTATATTATCATCAACACTGAGAAGATTGTTAAAACAGCCAAAAGATGGACGCCTACGGAAAGTCCGATAAGATATGCTATGAGAATAATATATTTTTCATTATGTGGTTCGTCGGAGTGGTCATACCATCTCATCACCAACCAAACTATCAAGGCGACAAAAACCATACTCACACCATAAACCTCCGCTTCTGTTGCGCTAAACCAAAAGGTGGAACTATACGCAAGTGAAAGAGCACCTATCACCGAAGAACCGTATACGGCTAATTTATCAATTATTGTTGTGGGGTTCCCGCGGAACGAAACGATTAAACGGACAACAACTAAATAAAGCAGCGTGACGGTAATAGCGCTTGAGACTGCTGAAATAAAATGCGCTCGGGCTGCGATATCTGCAACGAAAGGCAGCATAGTTACTACTTTTCCGAGTATAAGAAAAAAAGGCGCTCCGGGTGGATGCGGTACCTGTAACAAGACGGAAGCTGCAATAAATTCACCTACATCCCAAAAAACAACTGTTCCCCCCATTGTTAAATAATAAACAATCAAACTCGATAAGAAAACGCCTAAAGCTGAAAGCCTATGAAACAAATTTTTCTGTTGCATCTATTATTCCTCAAATATAATCTTTAATAAATCTGTAAAATTCATCTAAATATAGATGATTGTAGGTTGATTTCCAAGAAATTTATGGATAGCTCAACTCCGAAATCAGTTTTCTGCTGATTTCGTCAGAAATTAAAATCCCCTTACCCGTAAGTGTAAAATATCCATCGTGCAAAACTCCTAACTGGTTTTCAATTAGCAACTTTACAGTTTGGTCAAAGTTTTTTAGAAAGTCAAATTTTAAGTCAACTCGTAACTTTCCGATGTCCACACCTTTACTCCTCAATCCCAGCATTATTAACTCGCTGACCTGCTGCGTTCGATTCAATGTTTCTTCACCATCTACAGGTAAAATCCCGTTATCGATCCGGTTATAATAACTAAAAATTGAGCGGACGTTCCACCATCTTTTCTTGTCAAAAAACGAATGTGCCGAGGGACCAAAACCAAAATATGTGGAATAATTCCAGTAGTTTTCATTATGGCGGGCTTTATAATCTGGTAGCGCATAGTTCGAAACTTCGTAATGTCTGTATCCTGCGGATGTCAACGTATTGATTGTACACTCAAACATTTGAGTTTCTATTTCTTCAGAAACCTTTGATACCCGTTTCTCCTGGACAAGATGAAACAGAGGAGTGCCTTCCTCGACGATAAGATTATACGCAGAAATATGCTGCGGTTTTAGACCAATGGCTTGGCTTAAAACTTCCTTCCAACTCTCAATGGTCTGAGTAGGAAGCCCGTATATCAAATCTATGCTTATGTTTTCAAAACCGGACAACCTGGCGGCGTCATAACAACTCAGGGACTCTGCTGCTGTATGTATGCGTGTAAGAAATTTTAAATCATCCTCATGCAAAGATTGTACGCCAATACTTAGCCGGTTAATTCCAATCTTTTTATAATCTAATAATTTTTGTTTATCAACGGTACCCGGATTCACTTCAAATGTAATTTCAGCATTATCGGATACTTTGAAATTTTTAATTACGTAAGCCAATATTTTTTCTACTTGCACTGGTTCAAGCAAGCTTGGGGTTCCGCCTCCAAAATAAATGGTTTCGATTTTCTCTAGATTGAAGTACCGGTCATACATATCTATTTCCTTCAGCAGAAACTGAATAAATACATTTCTATCCGAATGATTTGCCTCGGAGTAAAAGTCACAGTAAATGCACTTTTTTTCACAAAAAGGAATGTGTATATATATTCCTGCCATAAATCAGTTTTTCTATTTTAATACCGTCCCCACTCTTGACCACCTGATGCTTTTTACATTATCTAATAAGCTACTCGATGCTAATTGTTGATTCCACGACCAATACACAAACAATGCTTTTCCTATTACATTATCCTCAGATAAAAAACCCCAATGGCGGCTATCATAACTATCGTTGCGATTGTCGCCCAACATAAAATAATAGTTCTTTTCCACAGTATAATTTTCTGTTTGTATCCCATCGATATAAACTGAACCATCATTTTCTACATTAACATGGTGCCCCTCGCGTTCAATAAACACTTTCCATCGATTTATATTATCACTATTAATAAAAATTCTTTCTCCGATTTTAGGTACGACAGCTGGTCCATAATTAGTTTTATTGGGACGATTAGCAGAGTTTATTCCGTAGCGGTTATTAACGTAAAGCGTGTTATCCACGATTTGAATTGTGTCCCCTGGGATACCGACACAACGTTTAACAAAATTTATATGTTGTTGGCTCTTAACCTCGTCTTTGTTACCTGGGAATTGAAACACGACTATATCGCCGCGTTTTGGGTACACGAGTGCAGGAAATTTTAAATGTGGGATTTCGATATCGGTAAAAGGGAGATAGCGGGGAGTCGATATACCGTAGATAAATTTATTTACAACTAAGTAATCTCCATCGACGATTGTCCCGATCATTGATTTTGTGGGAACATTATATGCTTCTACAAAAAATAGGCGCAAGCAAATAGCTATAATAAATGTGTAGAGGATAATTTTTATATATGAGAGAAATTCATTTTTAGATGAACTTCCTTCTTGGATCGTTATTCCATTATGTTCCAGGTCCGACATTTATGCTACTTGATGAGAGCCCCTATCCTGTTAAATTTGACGGACGCTAATTTATCAAAAATGTTTAGAAGTGAAATCTCCTGATTCCATGACCAATATATTATCAAAGGTGTACCGATTATTTCGTCGACTGGAATAAAGCCCCAAAAACGGCTGTCGAGGCTGTTATCACGGTTGTCTCCCATGCCAAAAACGTAATCCCGGCTGACAGTATAAGACGAGACTTCTTTTCCGTCAATAAAAATCTTATCACCCTTTATTTCTGCCTGATGGTTTTCGCGCTTTAGCAAAATTTCCCATTTAGAAAAATTGGAAGTATTCAATTCAATTACATCCCCTTTTTTTGGTATTCTAACGGGTCCATAATTATCTTCATTGAACGGTTCGCCATTTGGAAAAATTCTTGGGTCGGCATAACCGTGAGGTTTAATTATGCCTGAATTAAATTTGATATTCCTTGGAAGCGGTGCGAGGTTACCGTTGACATACAATATTCGGTTTTTAACTTCTAGCGTATCGCCGGCAAGGGCAACTGCTCGCTTAAGGTAATAAGCAAAGACGTCAGGTTCAACTTCATCACGCATACCGGGAAAAGCGAACACGATAACATCGCCGCGTTCAACGCTCCAAAACGAAGGCAGTTTGAAATGCGGTAACTTGATATTACTGAATGGAATGGTTCGCGGGGTAGTACCTCCGAACACGAATTTGTTTACTAGCAGAAAATCGCCGGTCATTATCTCATTTTCCATAGAACCTGTGGGAACTTGAAAAGAGGCGATTACAAAACTATTCAGGACTAAAAATATTCCTAATATAGTTCCGGTTTCTTTAAAAAAGTGTGTGGCTTTTTCCTTAAATGTTTTAGGTGTTTCTACTCGTTTTGTCACTTGTTCCTTTTTATCAGTTTTCTTCATATTCTTTCTGTTTCATTCTTATTCTTCGATTGAAAGCACAGCCAAAAAAGCTTCCTGCGGAATTTCGACTCTGCCCACTTGCTTCATACGCTTCTTGCCTTCTTTTTGTTTCTCAAGAAGTTTCCGCTTACGCGAAATATCGCCGCCATAACATTTTGCTATTACATTTTTACGCATCGCTGATATCGTATCACGCGCAATTACTTTGCTGCCGATGGATGCTTGAATTACGACCTCGAACATCTGACGCGGAATAAGCTTGCGGAGTTTTGCACAGAGTTTCTTTCCCCATTCGTATGCCTTATCACGGTGTACGATTGTTGAAAGTGCATCGACGGATTCTCCGTTCAGAAGAATATCGAGCTTAACCAAATCCGATTCACGATATTCAAAAAAATCATAATCGAACGATGCGTAGCCGCGTGATGTGGATTTTAGTTTATCGTAAAAATCAAAAATAATTTCTGAGAGCGGCAACTCGTAGCGGATATCTGCTCGTGTAGGGTCTATATACGTTGTGTTCTTATACACCCCGCGCCGTTCAGTGCATAACTTCATTATGTTGCCGATGTATTCTGTGGGTGTAATGATCTGTGCTTTGATAAACGGCTCCTCTACATGAGCGATGTCTCCTATAAGCGGCATCAATGCCGGATTGTCCACTAAGACTACTTCACCACTCATCTTGATAACTCGATATTCGACGTTCGGAACTGTCGTAATGAGTTCTTGCTCATACTCACGCTCAAGTCGTTCCTGAACAATCTCCATATGTAGAAGTCCAAGAAAGCCGGCACGGAAACCGAAACCGAGTGCAACTGATGATTCCGGCTCGAAGATGAGCGATGCATCGTTCATACGGAGTTTCTCAAGAGAATCCCTGAGTTCAGAAAAATTATCTGCGTTCACGGGATAAAGTCCCGCAAACACCATTGGCTTTGCTTCTTTGTATCCGGGCAGAGGACCGTCAGCCGGCTGATCGGCATTCGTTATTGTATCGCCGACTTTCGTATCGTGCACATCTTTCGCGCCTGGGATGAGATAACCAACGTTGCCTGCGGAAAGTTCTTTTGTCCGCAGCCGCTGCATCTCGAGAATTCCTACCTCCTCCGCATCGAAAATTTTTTCATTTGCAAAAAACTTTACCCTATCTTTTTCTCTCAACGTTCCATCCACAATTCTAATATAGACAACCGAGCCTCGATATCCGTCGAAAATAGAATCGAAGATGAGCGCTTTAAGCGGAGCGTCCGGATTTCCTGCGGGTGGCGGAACACGATTTACAACAGCTTCTAATATCTCATCCACACCAATTTTCATTTTGGCGCTCGAGAGGATAATTTCTTCTTCCTTACATCCAATTAAATCCATTATTTGGTGTTTAACGGAGTCAACCATCGCACTTGGTAAATCAATTTTGTTTATAACGGGGATAATTTCCAACCCAGCGTCGATAGCAAGATATAAGTTACTTATAGTTTGCGCTTCCACACCCTGAGAGGCATCGACTACAAGAATTGCTCCCTCACATGCATTCAGTGAACGAGAAACTTCATAAGAAAAATCTACGTGTCCGGGTGTATCGATGAGGTTCAAAGTATAATTCCGATTGTCCTTCGCCTTATACTGCATCTGTATTGCGTGGAGTTTAATAGTTATACCCCGTTCTTGCTCGAGTTCCATATCGTCGAGAACCTGGTTAACTTTCATCTCACGCTGAGTAATTGTGCCGGTACGTTCAAGTAACCGGTCGGCGATGGTAGACTTACCGTGATCTATATGTGCAATTATGCAGAAGTTTCTGATGTTTTCCATTGAGAGATAGCTAAAAATAAAATAACCGCCATGAGGCGGGCATTAAAAATATACGATAAATTGGAGAGATTTGCAATGTTATTACTTTGAAAATTCTTCTCGTGTTAAAACAGAATGTTGAAGTGAATAAAGTACGTTTGCTGTTATGATATCCTCTTTGAAAAATATCACGTAAATCAAGGATATGAATTGCGACGGCATTTCTAACTTCAACTAAATCCTTGATTAGCCCCAAATAATCCTCCTCACCCACGAGCTTTTTGCTTTTCAAATCCTGTAGATTTGTTATTGCTTTGTTAGCAAAATTCAGAGCACGCTTACACGTCGCTATATTGCCTCCGATTGAATCCCTGTCAAGTCCGAATGCGGAGGCACCGGCAATTTTTGCTGCGATGCTCATACCGTTTACGGCAAAATTTGAAATTAATTCATGGTCATCAGTTGAATCAGGAATCGTCTTCACCAAGTCCGTAACCTTCATCGCCAAATTAAAAGCCATTTTGTACAATTTCGATTCGCGAAAATTATTTGGCGCATCCGAATCTTCATCTTGATCTTCGATGCCTGCATTTATCTTCCAATGTTCCCCGGCTTTGTCATCCAGGTCATCGGAATAATCTTCTTCAAAAAAATTAATGCATTTATCAGTTCTATCCCACCCCATTTCCTTGGCGATGATTTCATCCCGGTTAGGGTGGTCAAGGTAGCGTTCGAAAAGTTCTATATATTTGTCGACACGCTTATCGTTTTCCTTAAAGAATTCTTCCCACATGAATTCATCCATTATCTCGTCATCGTCAGCCATAATATTATTCCGTTAATATCAATAAAAATATATTACAGAACTTATTCCTACGTACTACTTTCTTGCTAACGTATAATTATTTTTATGAAAATCAAATTATAAACTAAACCAGTATGTCAATTTCACTTGGAGTGCATTATCAGCCGGTATTTTAAATGTATTCATCACATTTGTGGGGAATAACATTTGATAGTCGAAGTCATAATCCTGGCGTTGCTGTGTCCAGACAAAAAACAGTGTACTGCCCGGCAAATACTCCCACCTCAAAACTATATTTGCATTGAAAGCTTTCCAATTCAAATTTTTAAATGATGAGTAAGAAGGATATGGATAAAATTCATGTTTCGTCTCATCGAAAGAAATAAATTGATCTGACTTATTAAGAAGCTTTAAATCATTATAATTCCATTTATAGAAGAGAACTTGTGAGAAGAATTGAAAACTAAGCTTGTTTGTGAGTGTTAGTATTCCTTTAAGAGATAAGTCGAAATATTGCAAATCCCGATTTCCAAAAATCGTATACTCTTCGTTTGTTAGCGTATTAATAGCTGTTAGATAGGAATTTCCAAAAACAATTCCCGCTTCCTCTTTCCACCTCCTGGAAAATGTAACCATAGGACCTAACTCAATATAACTTGTGGGTCGTACTGTCAAATCTAACGAAGATATAAATAGCTTTTTCAACTTTGCATCAGCTTCGTACCCGAGTGTCGCATTAAAACTAACTGGAAGTCTCGTGTCTGACGAAATCGTAGCCATAAAAGCGGTTCCGGCAGGACGTTTGTATTTTCCGATTACAATTCCACGCGCCATCTCATCATAGGCCGGTCGGTCATGAAGCAATTGAAGGTTAAGAGACCAAAAATTTCTGAACAATAAAGTTGATCCGATTCCGAAGAACTTTATCGTATTAGCACCATCGAAACTCCATCGGTAGTTTGACATTGCCACTATCTGATATCGCAATAAAGGAGACGGCGGTCTGTCATCTTTAAAAACGATTTGTGTCGTTCCGCCGTGTTCGCGAGGTTGATTATAAAAACCTAATTCATCGATATTAAAATTCTTGGAGGTATAATCGTAACTTGTATTGAATAGCCAGTTATCGCCGGCAATTCTTCCTAAAAACATTCTCCCGGAAGTACCGTAATAATTTTTATTTTCTACAGAATGTTGTGAGCCTGCTATATAACCGTCTAAAGCATACGTGTTATCCAAAAACCGAAAGTTCCAGTCGGAACCGCCAGCAAGGTTTGGAGAATTCTTATCGACGAAGGCGCTTGTAGCCATAAATCCGACTGCTGAGTTAGAAAAAACCTCCTGCTTAACTCTAACAATATTATAGTTTGCTTTGGGTTCGATAAGCTCAGAGACTTTAGTCCCTTCTGAATTTTTATATGTAGCTTTTTCGGCTTCAGTTACAGTCGTAAGTGCCCCGATGGTTAAACCATCCTCCGTCCTGCCAGAAAGTTTTGCCGCACCGAGTATACTCGTTACTTTTGGATTATCAATAAATCTCACGTCAGAAGGTAAATAGTCTGCGTATCTTGGATACCTACCTATTCTGCGAGAGTAAAATAAATTGAGTTGTTTCTGATCCCCCGCTAGTCCGAATGTAAAGAAATGCGATCCTTCTTGGAAAAACGGTCTTTTCTCTGGATATTCAGTTTCAAAAACAGTCAGGTTCATTACTTCTTTATCCACCTCGACCTGGCCGAAATCAGGATTGACAGCCACATCAAGTGTAAAATTACTTGTTAAACCATATTTCACATCAAGCCCTATGTCGCCACCGAGAACATTATCGCGTGTAAATGGTTTTTGATTATTCTCAAAATTTCCTTTGCCTACGACGTAAGGAGTTAAGGTAAGATGTAGCGGAGGGTTAATACCGACTATCCCGGAAATGTTACCGATTTTCGAAATACCACCGGTTTCATTTCTAGGAATCATTACCCATTCATCAATTTCTTTTTTACGTGCGATGTACCTCCTAAAATTTATTCCCCAGACATACTCGCCCTCTTGCTCGGTAAAGCGCAATGCGCTAAAAGGAATTTCAAATTCTGCGGACCACCCACCTTCAAAATATTTTGCAGCATAACCCCATACAGCATCCCACTGTACATCATAAAATACACCGTCATAGTAAAACACACCATCGGACTGAACCCCAGAAACGGTACCTGCAAAAACAAAACCAGTTTGGCCATCATTATAAGAATCAATCGTTACACTGAACCTATCAGCTTCGCTCGACCTGTCTCGTCGGGTCAATTGTTTTTTTATCCCGTTGGGTTTTGAATCAAAGCACATAACTCCCACATACAGAGCGTGGTCGTTAAATAAAATAGATACTGAAGTTTTTTCAGTCGGCGAAGCGCCTTCGGCAGGATCGTATTGAACAAAATCAGTTACTGGAACAGCTTGCTTCCAGGAATATTCATTCAGTAGTCCATCAATTACCTGAGGATTGTTAGTTCTAACTGCGACGACGTTTTTTGAGCTGTTCCCCGCAAAAACTTGATTAGTTTTGATGAAAACAAATGCGAAGAATAAAAAATAGAAAACGATTTGGTACATATTTTACTATCGCCTCCAAAATACTATTATTTAAATTTATTCTAAGTGTATGTAATTATTCTTATGCTTATTGGTTATAAGAATACAATTTATTTTTGTTAAAAGCAACAGTTATTTGCGAACGGGGAGCAGAAATATCAGGATTTACCTAAAATGGCGACACTTTCGATATGAGATGTTTGTGGAAACATATCCACCGGTTGGCAAACTTCCACTATATATCCACTTCCTACAAAAATCTTAGAGTCACGAGCTTGGGTTGCCGGATTACAGCTAACATAGACAATACGTTTTGGATTAATTTTTATAATCGCCTCAATAACTTTCGGGTGGAGTCCGCTTCTGGGCGGATCTAGAACTACAACTTCGGGATGTCCAAATTGATCCATCCAAGAAAAATCTTTTGTCAATTTATCTCTAAGATCGCCTGAGAGAAAATCACAATTTTTCACATCGTTGAGTTTTGCATTCTTTATTGCATCTTCTATCGCGCTTCCGATTACTTCAATTCCTACAACCTTAGCCGCTGAATCCGAAAGATAGATCGCAATTGAACCAGTGCCTGAATACAGATCGTATACAACTTCATCACCCTTTAAGCCGGCAAATTCTTTAACCGTAGAATATAATACCTCTGCTTGTTTTGAGTTTGTTTGAAAAAATGAATTTGCAGAAATACGGAATGAATATTTTCCAAGTTTCTCAGTAATATAACCGGTTCCAAAATAAATAACCTCTTGCTCACCAAAAGCTACCATCGATTTTCGGTCGGTTATATTATTCACGACCGTTGTGATTCCCGGATTGCGTTCAACGAGAAAAGAAGACATCGCTTCCATAATTTCAGGTTTGCTGTGAGTGGTTACGATATTTACCATTAATTCGTTTGTCGCATTGCTCGTTCGGATAACGAGATGACGCAGGTATCCCTCGTGGGTTTTAGTAGAATAGACAGTCAGATTTTTTGCCTTTGCAAACTCTCGTACAGTATTAATAATCTTGTTACTCAGTTCTGATTGTAACCAGCATTCATCGATGTCCAAAACTTTATCGTACCGGTTTGGAATGTGTAGACCTAATCCAATCTCACTTTTCAATTCCTGGGGTAGATTGATTTCCTCAGTGGTTAACCAACGCTGCCTTGAGAATGTGAACTCCATCTTGTTTCTGTAAAAATATTGTTTCTCTGCTCCAACCACTGGAAGTATCTTCACATCCTTCATTCCACCGATTCGTTCAAATGCATCTACAACATTTTGATGTTTATACTTTAGCTGAGCCTCGTATGAGAGGTTTTGCCATTTACAACCTCCGCATAAACCAAAATATTTGCACTTTGGATCCAGACGCAGCGGCGACCTTTCCAAGATTTCGGTGACCTTAGCATCGGAATAAGATTTTTTTGACCTCTTTATCTCACATTTAACAGTATCACCGGGCACTGCTCCTTCGACAAAAATTACTTTGCCCTCATTCCGAGCAACACTCTTACCTTCAAAAGCTAAAGAGTCAATCTTTACAATTATTTCATCACCTTTATTCATTCTTCTTCCATAATAAAAAAAAAACACCACGGAGGAAAGCTCTCTAAACAAAGAACCAATCGCTCCGTGGCTAAATATTTTCCAGACTAAAATCTATACTAATTTACGCTCTTTAAAACTTCAACCAAATATTTCCAGAACTTCTCGACGGTATCAATATAAATTTTTTCATCCGGGGAGTGCACTGCTTCTAAAGTTGGTCCCATCGAAATCATATCCATACCGGGAAATTTTTCTCCGATAATACCGCACTCGAGACCAGCATGAATTGCTTTTATTTCGGGTTCTTTTCCGTATAATTTCTTATATGTATCCTTCGAAACACTTAAGATTTTGGAGCTCATATTCGGCTTCCAACCCGGATAACCATCAGAGTGTACAACGTTAGAACCGGCAAGCAGGAAGGTTGAACGTACTTGATTTACGACATCTTCTTTTTCGGTTTCTACAGAACTGCGTTGACTAGTACTTATTGTAATCTCAGTATCCGATGTGTTGATTATTGCAAGGTTCGTGGATGTTTCCACCAAATTTGGAATATCCTGACTCATTGCGATAACACCGTGAGGCAATGCATAAAGTAAATTCATCAAGTTTTCAGATACAGCTTTTGAGAATACTTTTCCGCTTCCTGATGTCTCAGTTATCTTTACAGTTACACCTTTATCAACGACAGCGTACTCAGATTTAAAGACAGCGTCCATGTTATTAATGATGCTACGGGCATCTAAAAGTTTTTCTTTAGGTATATACACAAAAGCATCACCCTCACGAGGTATCGCATTCCGTTTATTGCCTGCTTCAATTTTTGAAATCTTCAAATCAAATGATTTGCTTAAATTCAACAATACTCGGTTAAGCATTTTAATTGCATTTCCCCTGCCTGTAAGAATATCGAGCCCTGAATGTCCGCCACGTAATCCGCTGATGGAAATTTGGACTGGAATGTATCCTGACGGTGCGTTTTCCAATTGGACTTTGAGAGTTCCGATAGTGTCTTTTCCCCCTGAGCAACCTACGTAAAGCGCCCCTTCTTCTTCGGAGTCAAGGTTCATCAATATTTTACCCTTCAAAAAATCGCTCTTTAAGTTTTGGGCGCCTGTTAAGCCGGTTTCTTCATCTACAGTGAATAAAAATTCGAGTGGACCATGAACGAGTGTTTTGTCTTCCATTATCGCGAGAGATATTGCAACACCAATTCCGTTATCAGCGCCCAGAGTTGTTCCGTTCGCTTTCAGGATATTGCCCTCACGAACTAACTCAATCGGGTCTTTCTCAAAATCGTGCACTTTATCTTTATTTTTTTCACACACCATATCTAGGTGACCTTGCAAGATGATTGTAGGCAAATTTTCTTTCCCGGATGTTGCCGCTTTAGAGACAGCTACGTTACCAAAGCTATCTTTTTTTACTGACAAACCAAGCTTGTTTGCTGTCAGTATCATATACTGAATTATTGCTGTTTCGTTTTTTGAACCGTGCGGGATTTTTGCAATCTCAGCAAAATACTTCCAAACTAATTCTGGTTTTAATCCTTCTATTGCTTTCGACAAATTTATCTCCTTTCAAGATGTTTTTTTTATTGATTGAGGTTGAGACAGTCGCTATGATAGAGGTGCTGTACAAATTTTGCAACTCTTTCATGAGCTGGTTCAACCTCGTTGCCAAATTGACTTCTGAGACGTTCGACGATCTCGCTTACTGTCGACTGGCCATCGCAATTCGACCAAACGAAGCTTCCTATAGTATCCAGCTTCACTTTATAAAATTTCCTTTTAATAATAGGTTGAAGATATTTACCAAGAATTTTATCTCTGAATTTCGGAATCAAAAGAGTCACCTTATTGTCGTCCTGAACAACAAATTCAAAATTACGAACGGGTTTTAACTCTAGAAGATTTTTCCCGACGAATTCAACTTTTTTCTTTTTAAACATCTTCAACCTGTTTTTTTAATTACATTACTGCTGTTGGCGGTGCCGGTTCATCCGGTTTACCCGCATTCTTCAACGGTATCTGTATCAGTATCCAAGCGATGATGGCAAAAATTACCAAGCTCGTGATGAATGACGGCTGAGCAAAAATTGCGAACAGCGGAATTTCACCAAATGCCAGTGCTGCAAACAGAAGACCGATCAAAGCTTCACCCGCAATCAAACCCGCAGCAAGTAATACTCCTGTATTTTCGATACGTGCTTTCTGAGCATCGTTATGTTGCCGTTTCAAGTTGAACCTTTCCACCACACCTTTAATTAAACCGCCGATAAAAATTGCAAAAGTTGTTTCAAGAGGAAGATACATTCCAACAGAAACTAACATCGGGCTTTTAACTTGCATAAGTATGAAACCGAAGCCCATAAGCATACCAACAATAATAAGGGGCCAAGCCATTTGTCCACCGACAATACCTTGAGAAAGTAAAGCCATCAAGCTTGCTTGTGGTGCGGGTAGGTTTTTACCACCGAATCCCGTACCCCCCA
This sequence comes from uncultured Ignavibacteriaceae bacterium, assembly GCA_964581995.1. Classification (GTDB taxonomy): domain Bacteria; phylum Bacteroidota; class Ignavibacteria; order UBA10030; family BY39; genus CAZOQB01. The sequence goes on from CAZOQB010000006.1 coordinate 27,345, forward strand.
TATTAATATCACCCTGATGTAAAACAACCAGCGGGAGAAACATTACAATACCTGCAAGACCAATACCAAACAGGTCGCCTATTTGCATTTTCCAAGGAGTTCCGCCGAGTATATGTCCGACTTTTAGGTCTTGCAACATTTCGCCTGCAACTGCTGCTGCGACGCAAACGACCGCCGCTACACCGAGCACAGCAGCAACACCTGTGCTGCCAGTCATTCCTAATAAAACCATCAACAATGCAGCAACAAGCAAAGTTGATAGAGTTAATCCACTTATAGGATTGTTGCTCGAACCGATAATACCGACTAAGTAACCGGAAACAGCCGCAAAGAAGAAACCTGCAATTATCATTACGACTGTGGCAACTAAAGCTGCAACTACATCTTGTGCAAAATGATTATAAATAAAAAATGTAGCGACCGCCGCTAAAGCTATACCAACCATTATCCATTTGAAACTCAAATCTTGTTCTGTTCGAACTGTAGTATGACCACCGGTTGCAGCTTTTTTGACATCACCGATAGACCTTTTTATTCCAGTAATTAAACTTTTTCTCATCCGGAAAAGTGTAAAACCAGCACCGACTAACATGCCACCTATTGCAATAGGTCGAACGATAAACTTCCAAATATTAATCGCAGCCGCCATCCATGTCTCATCCGTCATTACAGTTCCCTCAGGGAATAAAGTAGGGGACAAGAAATACATAATTATCGGGACGAAAAGACCCCATGCGAGTAAACCACCGCTGAAGTTCAGTGATGCGAGTTTAGGTCCTATGATATAACCAACCCCGATATACGCTGGGCTAACACCGGGTGAACTTAACAGGATACCACCTTGTGCAGTTGCTGTGCCTGTAGATTTGAGTCCGATTGTTGTTTTGGAAAATGAGATAAATTTTTCCCATGAAGTTGCAAAGAATTTGAATTGTCCTAATGCTTGAATCAAAGCACCGATACCCATCGCACCGAATAAAAACTTAGCACCGGTTCCACCGCTACGGCCAGCTTTATGAATTTCGCTGGCGGCAACTGATTCTGGAAATGGTAGTTCAACATCTTCTACCATAACACGACGTAAGAGAGCCACGAACATAATTCCCATAACTCCGCCCACAATCATGATTGCTGTTGATTCGAGATAATGTCCCGTTGTTGCAAACTCGGGCCAAATACCAGCGATGTAAAAAGCGGGGATAGTGAAAATTGCGCCCGCAGCAACCGATTCGCCGATGGAACCGACCGTTCGAGCAAAGTTTTCTTCAAGTATCGACCCCTTAAAAATTCTCAATAGAGCCATACCTATTACAGCGGCAGGATATGTCGCTGCTATCGTCATACCGGCTTTCAATCCTAGGTAGGCATTTGCTGCGCCTAATACTACACTCAATATAAGTCCGATTATCAACGCTTTGAGTGTAAACTCCTTCATATCGGTGTTTACAGGTACGAAAGGTTGATATTTTAAAGCCGGACCTTTTGCTGATGGATCTGCCATATATTATTCCTTTAATTTATTGAACAGTTTAGTTACACACTGATTTATTTCAAATTAAAACTATCTCTCGAAAATAACGCTTTGAAAACATAACCCGCAATCTCAGGATTCTCTTTGAACCTTCTTATTGAATATTTATACCAATGATGTCCATAAGGAACGTACACCCTGAGTCGATGGTTATCATTCACGATTTGACTTCGAAGTTCTGTGCGCACACCTAATAACATCTGGAATTCATACTCGTTAGGTTGAAGTTTAAATTCCTTTATTAAATAATAAGCATGTTTCACAAGATCATCGTCGTGGGTTGCAATACCAACGTATGCTTTACGCTTCAACATTATTTCTAGAACTTTATTGAAGTTATTATTTATTTCATGCTTTTTCTTAAACGCGATGGTCTCGGATTCAACGTATATTCCTTTGCACAACCGAAAATTCATATAACCCATATTCATCAATCTGACGGCATCTGCTTCTGTCCTGTGCAGATAAGCTTGCAGCACTATTCCCACATTAGAAAATTCTTTTCGTAACTGAACATAAACGTCGATCGTATCATGTGTACAAGATGAATCTTCCATATCGATACGGACAAAGTTATTCAAATCTTTGGCTTTTTGTATAATCTTCCTTGTATTTTCTATACAAAATTTCTTGTCGAGTTGTAATCCTAACTGAGTGAGCTTGATGGATAAATTTGAACCAAGTTTCTCGCGTGCTATCGCTTCAAGAGTTGTAATTGCTTCCTGTGTAGCAATATCTGCTTCTTCCTTTTTAGTAATCGCTTCACCAAGCACATCCACTGTAGCTAACATTTTATTCCTGCTTAGACTTTTTACAGTCTCGACCGCATCCGCTAATTCTTCACCCGCGATGTAGCGGCCAGCAAAATATCTCACAATAGGTCTTGGGACTGCTGGTAAAGTAGTAACAATAAACTTATTCAATATATGCATTGATTGCTTTCAAACTAATATAAGTTTCAGGGTAATTGTCAAATTCGATTAAAAAACCTCAGTCAATATAGATAAGATGTATTAAAAAATCAAGCGAAAAACACATATATTTTAAATATTACCCAAAAATTAAATTCACTAACCAAACCGATACTAACAGACCGACTATATCAGCCGCTATACCAGCCGGAACAGCATGGCGTGTCTTGTATACACTCACAGAACCGAAATAAACAGCTAAAACATAAAATGTGGTTTCACCGCTGCCCATCATTACTGAAACCATCCTGCCAATCAGAGAATCGGCGCCGTGTGTATTTATAGTCTCACTCATCACACCTAAAGCACCTGAACCGGATAGCGGACGCATAATCGCCATCGGTAAAGCTTCTCCCGGCATACCGATTAAATTTGTAATAGGTGAAATTATTAAAGCTAAAAAATCCATCGCCCCACTCGCACGAAATATTCCGATTGCAACCAACATAGCCACAAGATATGGAATTATTCGCACGCCGACGTTGAAACCTTCTTTAGCGCCTTCAACAAAGACTTCGTATATCTTTACTTTTTTGATTGCACCGTAAGTTACTATGAACAAAATTATTGCAGGTATAGCAACAACCGATAGAGTTTGAATAATATTAACAAATGAGGTCATGGTTGGCTCCCTTCTAATATTTGCCTGCGAAAGATCTTCAATTTCGATAGTGATTTTACAGTTATTACTCCCACTATCGTACTCACAGTAGTCGCGACAATTACCGGTCCAATAATTTCCGTAGGATTTGCAGAACCGGCAGCTGCCCGTATCGCAATAACTGTCGCGGGTATAAGTTGAACATTACTCGTATTAATAACGAGGAAAGTACACATCGCATCGGTTGCAGTCCCCAATTTGCGATTTAGTTTATTCAGTTCTTCCATTGCTTTTAAGCCGAGTGGAGTTGCCGCGTTTGCTAATCCTAATATGTTAGCTGAAATATTCATAATCATAGCCCCCATCGCAGGATGGTCGGGCGGAACATCGGGGAACAAACGAGTTGTGATTGGTTTTAGAAAGACGGCAATTTTTGTGATTAATCCCGATGCTTCGGCAATTTTCATAACTCCTAACCAGAGCGCCATAATACCGATTAAACCGATTGCCAACTCGACCGCTGTTTTTGCATATTTGACGATACCATCGTTAGTGACAGAGTTAAGTTTTGTGAACTTAACAGGGTCAAGAATCAAAGTCGCATTAAAAACATTCTCTGAAAACTTTACGAAACGAACTTTCCCTTGCAACACTCCTCCTTCTTTCCGCTGGGCTACCGCCTGTTCCTGCCAGATGGTAAGTACGGAGTTATCCGCCGTAATTTTGATTGTAGCTCCATCCGCCTTCGAAACTAATAACAATGTTGGTGCGGAGTCATCCAACGTAATTTTTATTGTTGCTTCACCCGCGTTGGAAACTAGTAACTCAGCTCGCTGAAAAATATTTTCAGCTTGGCTAATGCTGGAATACTTCGGTAGATCGACTGTGGAAATCAGGATATTACATTTGTAGCTTTTGCCTTTCTCGAGTTGCGAAATTGCTGAATCGAAAATTAACTGTGACGGTATTTCTTTTCCGCTGCGGAATTTATCAGTCGATATATCTTTAAAGTCGATTGATACTGCGACCAAAATTCCGATAACGATTAGTGAAAGCCAGATGTAGTTGAGCATAATTCATCCGAAAATTATTTTTATGAATTAAAAAGCCCGCCATAGATTGACGGGCTTTTAAGGTGTATCCAAAATTTGTTAAAAAAATTACTTAGTTAGGACCATCTTCTTAACAGCAGTAAACTCGGGTGATGATAATTTGTAAAGATAAACACCGGTTGAAAAACCCGATGCATCGAACGATACGTCGTATCTACCAACTTCATAATTTACATTTGTGATTAAGTCTTTTACTTTCTGTCCTAATAAATTATAAACCGTCAAACTAATATTTGTTGACATAGGAAGATCGAAAGATATTTTAGTTGTTGGATTAAACGGATTAGGATAGTTACCATTCAGCGAAAATTTATCTGGTAATATTTTAAACTCATTTACATTCACCTGTATTGTTATATCTGTTGCGAGCACAGGCATTAGTTGATACCCAGCCGCTGGATTTGTAGAATGAAACTGTCCCAAAACGCCAGTAAATATACATTTTGCCGTCGGGATCGGTGTACCATCAATATCTGAATCGGCTGCACTTGAAGTCCGTAATGCAACTGTGTTAGTCGCATCGGAGGGATCTGTGATATTATATGTTTTCGCGGCAACAAAATTCAAATCTCCAACAGGATTGATTATGATGTCGGTTACTGTGATGAGTTCACTTTCGTATTGCTCGCCATTAGCAGCAATTTCAGCCAGCGTTACAAGTTGAGGTGCTGGTAGTGGATTATCCCGTGAAAGTCGTTCCCAACTTAATAAATCAATTGTATTTATTTGTTTTAAAGACATGTATTCAGAGGTTTTTCCTGTAACTCTTATTTTATCGCCAGCACGTAAATCCCCGGATACTATTGCGTCAAAAAACGAACCGCTGGTTTGACGGATGACAATGCCGGCAGTTGCATCTTGAATACGAGTAAATGCGCCCAACCCGCGTGTGATAATACCTTCAATAAGCACTTCAGATGTGTTTGGTAATGCCCTGGCTTCGGCGATAGTAATTATTTGGACGCCAGTGCCCTGAACTGATACGGAATCACGACCTGTAGCACCATCGTGTAAAAATACAATATGACCAGATTTTAATCCAGCAGAAGTAGGTTGAAATGTAATAGCGAATTTTTGAATCGCAGCGGGACTTATTACAGAGCTTGTTGGTAGAACACTAAACTGCGTATTTGTGGAATAAACAGAAGTGAGATTCAAGTTTTCACTTCCGATATTTGTAACAGTAACACTGTCCGTCCATGTTGCATCTACATATACATTACCAAAATTTAAATCTGTTGGAGAAACAGAGAACCCAGGTACAGCACCGGTTCCGCTCAGTGGGGAAGTATTTAATTGACTATTTGAGATTTGAGCAGTCAATTGAAAACTAATAACTACAAATAAGATTACAATTGAAACAAAAATGTTGACAATGTGTCTCACGTTTTTAGACCTTTCTTTGTTTAGTTAAACTCTATACGACGTTAACAGTTGCAATATAAGGTTTTATGTCGATATTGTCAACTATTACTTTAGTTTGAGAAAAAAATCTTGAATTTAAAACTAGTATAATGCCCCAAATTTGTAGAATTAGCCAAATTATCATCCACGCTAAAATCGAATAAACTTGCATCAACATAAGCATCTACGATATTCAGGACATACAGTATCCCTAAATACCAAGCGAATTTATCCCTCTCACTCCTGTAAAAATCACGAAGATTTTTGTACTTATCATTACCTGAAGGTGGAAACTTCACCAAACTCTCTGAATACTTTGATTTATAGGTTATCAGCTCATTATTCATTTGTACCCATTCGTACCCCCAATAACTACCGAGTCCGAGGATGACTGGAATTTTCCAGTATGATTCGTTATAAAATTGTCCAGCGCCCGGTAATACTGCTGAGAGAAGCATTGCAATCCCAGTCGATTTGCTTTTCTTGATGGGTTGAGAATTCGAGAGAGATGGATACGACTGAGTCGTTTCCGTTGTATCGGGATTATTAAGCGATATATTTGATTGTGCCGCCAATTGTATATGGCAGTAAGCAAATGCTACGTGAAGAAATACTATCTTAATAATATAACTCCTAAATCTATGCATTCACCAACAATGCGATGGCTTCAATTTCTATCTTAACATCGCGCGGCAAACGGGCTACCTCGATAGTACTGCGCGCAGGAGATGTATTTGTAAAATACTCGCCATACACTTCATTCATTCCAGCAAACTCATTCATGTCCTTAATAAAAACAGTTGTCTTCACGACTGAGTGTAAAGTTGCACCCGACGCCTCTAAAACAGCTTGTAAATTTTTTAAGACTTGTCGGGTTTGATCTTTGATATCTCCTTCAACGACCTGCCCCGATGCTGGGTCAATCGGAATTTGTCCAGCGGTGAAAACAAAACAACCCGAGCCAATCACAGCCTGGCTGTAGGGACCAATCGGTGCGGGTGCGTTATCGGTATAAATTTTCTTTCTCATAAAACTTTCCTTTTAAGAATGACTTTTTATAATCATGAATAATTCAATTAAGCGCTCCAAATCAAGTATAGAGTAGTATTCAATAACCACTTCACCTTTTCCTTCTCCCTTGGAATACATTTTTACCTTTGTGCCAAAAACTTGCCGAAGCTTTTCTTCGAGGTCAGAGAATTCTGTAAGTGTATTGGTTTGAAGTTTAAGTTTCCCGGTGTCAGGTTTCTTGCTAAAATCTTTAACTAACTTTTCTACCTGCCTTACATTTAAACCGGTTTTCAATATTTTTTGGAAAACTTTCATCTGCTGTTTTTCATCGGGTAAACTTAACAGAGCACGCGCATGCCCCGCCGTCAACTCACTCTTTCGCAAACTTTGTTGAACGGGTTGAGGTAATTTCAACAGCCGTAAAAAATTAATAACTGTAGTTCTGTCTTTACCAATTCTTCTTGCCACTTCTTCATATGTTTGATTGCATTCTGTTACCAACCTCTGATATGATATCGCAATTTCAATCGGGTTCAAATATTCTCGCTGAAGATTTTCGATGAGAGCTAATTCCAGCATCTCTTCGTCTGTCTTTACATCTATTATGTAGGCTGGAATTTCTATAAGCCCTGCATCAAGCGAAGCTCTTACCCTGCGCTCTCCTGCTATCAGCTCGTAGCCACCATCCTTGCGCCGGACTGTCACTGGCTGGATGATTCCTTTTTCGAGAATAGATTTTTTTAACTCATCAAGGGCAACTTCATCAAAATCAGCACGAGGTTGGAATGGATTCGGTTTAATTTTTCTCAACTCGATAAAAGCTACGCCTTCTGTTTCGCGCGTAACGGTTTGGATAATCTGGTTTGCAGCTTCAAGTGCGGGTTTTTCAACCTCCGCCGGACGTATTAACGCAGCTAAACCCTTACCGAGACCACCTTTAACTTTGGACATCTTTACTCACCTGTTCTGGTTGAAAATGATTGTTTCTAATTAAAAACTCTTGTGCTAAATTCATATAATTTCTTGAACCGCTGGAGATTGCATCATACAAAAGAATGGGTTTGCCGTAACTTGGCGATTCACTCAAACGGACATTTCTCGTGATAATTGTTTGATATACTTTATCGCCAAAATACTTCTTCACTTCTTCAACAATCTGCCCCGATAAACGCAGCCGTCCGTCGAACATCGTCATTAACACTCCTTCAATATTTAACTTACTGTTCAGGTTCTGCTTTACAATGTTGATTGTGTTCAGCAACTGACTTAATCCTTCCAACGCATAATACTCGCACTGCACGGGAATCAATACAGAATCTGCGGCAACCAAAGAATTAAGTGTTAGTAATCCTAAAGACGGCGGACAATCAATAAAAATATATCCGTAATGGCTACGCAACGAGTCCACAACGTTAGCCAATAATTTTTCACGATTTTCTATCTCGACCATTTCGATTTCCGCCCCGACAAGATTGATATTGGACGGAAGAATTGACAAGAAAGGCATTTCGGTGTTTTGAATTATATGCCTCGGGTCAACATCGTTGATTAGTACATCATAAATACCCGAATGATCTCCTTTCGGGTCGATGCCTAAACCGGAAGTTGCATTCGCTTGTGGGTCGCTGTCGATTAAGAGCACCGAAACTTCAGCAGCGGCTATACACGCAGCTAAATTTATTGCAGTCGTCGTTTTACCGACTCCGCCTTTTTGATTTGTAATAGTTACTACTTTTCCCAATTTCTAAAAATATCTCCTTTACTAAAACTCGACTGTTTCTCCGAAGTTAAACACTTTTCCTTTATATCCTTTATTCGTTATCTGTTTAATAAATTCATTTGGATTAGCTTGAATGATTGGAAAAGTATTATAGTGCATCGGGACTGTAAACTTAGGATTAACAAACTCAACAGCTTTTACTGCGTCATCTATTCCCATTGTAAAATTATCACCAATCGGAACTAAAAATATATCAACCGGATTCATTTCACCAATCAATTTCATATCAGAAAACAGCCCTGTATCACCGGTATGGTAAACAGTTTTACCACCCATCGTCACTAAAGCACCAGAAGGTTCCCCCGTGTAGGTTCCTTCAGATGATGAGGACCCGTGATGTGCGATTGTGAATTTCACTCTAACATCACCAAACTGATGTGTACCACCAATGTGCATATTATGTGCTTTCGCGCCTTTACCGGCAACATAATTGGCTAATTCATTAACTGCGATAATTGTAGCATCGTTTTTTATCGCTATCTCTACAGCATCGCCCAAATGGTCGCCGTGCCCGTGCGTTACAACTATGTAATTGACTATAACACTGTGAGGCTTAACCGGCGATAAAGGATTACCATTAAGGAACGGATCGATAATCAATTTTGTTTTACCATCGTCCAATAAAAAAACTGAATGTCCATAATAAGTGACCTTTAGCATATAACCTCCTACGGTTATGTTAATAGATTAATTTATCTGAAATATAATTTTTTTTTTGAAGTAATGCAAAGAAAGTACCCCTCCGCTAAAGCGGTTGAAACATAAATTCCAGCAATTCGTAAAACCTATCAAAATTGATTTTGTGTACAAAATTTTTTATTTTTATGAGTGTTTTATTAGAATAATTTTCCACGATGGACTTATGCTTTTCTACAAGTCCATTTGTTATATATATATATTAAATATAGGAGATATTAATGGCAGACATTAAAGCATTAAACGAAAAAATTCAACGCGAAAGCGCCTTCGTTGATTTGTTGACTATGGAAATCGGTAAAGTTATAATCGGACAGAAGTATATGGTCGAACGATTGCTTATTGGCTTACTATCGAACGGCCATATTCTTCTGGAAGGCGTACCGGGTTTGGCAAAAACCTTGGCAATTAAAACGCTCGCCGCGACGATACAGTCAAAATTTCAGAGAATCCAATTTACACCCGACCTGCTTCCAGCAGATTTAATCGGAACAATGATATATAGCCAACGGAAAGAAGAGTTCGCGGTTAAAAAAGGACCCATTTTTGCAAATTTCATTCTAGCAGATGAAATAAACCGTGCACCCGCAAAAGTTCAAAGCGCGCTACTCGAGGCGATGCAAGAACGTCAGATAACAATCGGAGAAGAAACTTTTAAACTTGACGAACCATTTCTTGTGCTCGCTACACAAAACCCGATTGAGCAAGAAGGAACTTATCCTCTACCCGAAGCGCAAGTCGACCGTTTTATGCTTAAGATTAAAATAACTTATCCAAACCGTGACGAGGAGCGGCTTATAATGCGTCAGAATATAACCGACTCGCTGCCGAAAGTTCAATCCGTCGTGAAGCCGGCTGACATATTAAAAGCAAGAAATGTTGTGCAGGAAGTTTATATGGATGAAAAGATTGAACGGTATATACTGGATATAGTTTTTGCAACGAGAAACCCGAAAGATTTTAAACTTGATAAGCTAACACAATTAATAAGTTACGGTGGTTCACCGAGGGCGAGCATCAATCTCGCACTCGCATCCAAAGCTTTTGCATTCATCAAACGCCGCGGTTATGTAATTCCCGAGGACGTCCGTGCAGTTTGCCACGATGTCCTTCGCCATCGTATCGCGGTTACTTATGAAGCAGAAGCTGAGAACGTTACATCGGAAGATATTGTTAATGAAATATTGAATGGTGTTGAAGTACCCTAATGGAAACGACTGAGCTACTAAAAAAAGTCCGTAAAATCGAAATCCGCACCCGCGGTCTTGCAAGCCAACTCTTTTCGGGCGAATACCACAGCGTATTCAAAGGACGCGGTATGGCTTTTAGTGAAGTACGCGAATACCAAGTTGGAGATGACGTTCGTTCTATCGACTGGAACGTTACAGCCCGCTTCAACCATCCGTTTGTAAAAATTTTCGAGGAAGAGCGCGAGCTTACGGTAATGCTGCTCGTTGATGTCAGCGGGTCGGGCGATTTTGGAACTGTCCAGCAATTCAAAAAAGATTTAGCAATTGAACTCTGCGCAGTCCTTTCGTTCTCGGCTATTCAAAATAACGATAAAGTCGGAATCATTTTCTTCAGCGATATAATTGAAAAATTTATTCCCCCAAAAAAAGGAAGAACACACATTCTTAGGATCGTTCGGGAGCTTCTGGACTTCCAACCCAAACATACTAAAACCAACATTGGTGAAGCATTGAGGTATCTAACGAGTGCAATTAAAAAGCGAAGTATTGCGTTTGTAATATCCGACTTCCTCGACAGCCAATTTGAAGATGCGATTAAGATTGCCAACAAGAAACACGATGTTGTTGCGTTAAGACTTTATGATCGACGTGAACAGGAAATTCCGCAAATAGGTCTTTTACGCTTGGTCGATTCAGAAACGGGAGACGTTAAATGGGTCGATAGTTCCAATGCGTCTGTGCAAGCAAGCTTTAAACGTTGGCTTCAACAGAAAGATGAAAAACTAAAAAGTATTTTCAGAAAAAGCGGCGTTGACAATATTCACATCCGAACCGACCAATCGTACGTTCAACCACTCATTAACTTTTTTAGGATGAGGGAGAAAAGATGGTAATGTCGGACAATTCAAAATTTAAAAGGCAAAAAGCAAAAAAGTTAAAGTTAGTTACTCTTCATCGCTCACTACTCATAGCTCTTAGCTGTTTTCTCATCGCTCTCAGCTCTCAGCTCTATGCGCAGGACATCCACGTATCAGCGCGGGTTGATTCGCATAACGTCCTGATTGGCGATTGGATTAAGTTACATATAGAAGCGGAATACCCGAACGATGTAAAGTTAAACTGGCCCTCGATTACCGATTCTCTCCAAAAAATTGAAATCATAGAACGGACAAGCCCCACGATTGAGAGAACAGATAAGACTATCAAAGAAAAAATAATTTTTACGATTACAGCATTTGATACGGGCACACACATAATTCCATCTCTCGATTTTACTTACAAAAAGCTCGGTGTTAAAAATCAACTTGTGGATACAACGGAGTTTATCGTTTCTACAAACCCAATCCCGATTTTTGTTCATAGCGTTGGGATAGATACGGCTCAAGAAATTAAAGATATAAAACCGCCGTTAACTGTTCCGATAACATTCGGCGAAATCCTGCCGTACCTTATTGGAGTTATTTTTATATGCATTCTTGTCTATCTGATTTATTTCTTCCGAAAGAAACGCAAGAAAGGTATTTTTGAAATATTCGAAACACCGAAACGTCCCGCACACGAAATCGCTCTCGAAGCATTACAAGCCCTCGAATCTGAAAAGTTGTGGCAGCGCGGCGAAGTAAAACAATATCATAGCAAGCTGTCCGATATCGTTAGGACCTACATCGAAAATAGATACTACATCAAAGCAATGGAATCAACAACGGGAGAAATTTTGGAAGGTTTACACAAATTGAACCTGAACGGAACTCTTACCGCATCGCTTCGCGAAATGCTGACCATTGCCGATTTAGTAAAATTTGCCAAAGGTCAGCCTCTTCCCGATGAAAATCAGATAAGTTTGAACCATGCCTACAACTTTGTACGGCAGACAATACCCCAAATTCAAACGAATGTCGAGGTGAAAAAAATATGAACGGTGCAACTTTTGCCTCACCATATTTCTTCTACTTACTATTGCTTTTACCGGTTTTCATTTACTGGTACTGCAAACGGTATCGGCGGCAGTATATTGAGATGAGGATTTCAACACTCGAAGGATTTGAATCAGCACCTCGATCTTGGCGCCAAAGATTCCGTCATCTTCTTTTTGTTTTCAGGTTGCTGGTTTTCATTCTACTTGTAGTTGCGCTCGCCCGCCCACAAACATCGAGTCGAACCGAGAAACATACAACAGAAGGTATCGACATAATACTTGCAATGGATATATCGGGCAGTATGTTAGCAGAGGACTTTAAACCTAACAGAATCGATGCTTCGAAGAGAGTTGCAATGGAATTCATAGACGGCAGAGAAAATGATCGGATTGGACTGGTTGTTTTTTCGGGTGAGAGCTTTACTCAATGCCCGCTTACCACAGACCACTCAGTCCTAAAAAATCTTATGAAAGACATCAAAAGCGGTATGATTGAAGATGGCACTGCAATCGGAATGGGACTTGCAACATCTGTCAGCCGTTTGAAAGACAGTAAAGCAAAAAGCAAAGTAGTTATTCTTTTAACAGACGGAGTCAACAATCGAGGTTTCATAGACCCGCTAACCGGCGCTCAAATAGCTCAATCATTCGGCATCCGGGTTTACACCGTCGGTGTAGGAACTATGGGAATGGCGCCGTATCCGATGCAGACGCCTTTCGGTATCCAATATCAAAATGTTCCCGTGCAGATCGATGAAGAAGTATTGCAGAAAATATCAGATATGACCGGAGGTAAATACTACCGCGCTACTGACAATAAAAAGCTGAAAGCTATCTATCAAGAGATCGATAAGTTAGAAAAGTCAAAGATTGAAACAATGGAGTTCCGCCGCAAGTTGGAAAAATTTTCTACCGCAGCGCTCTTCGCCGGTCTGTTTCTGTTACTTGAGTTATTGTTTAAGTTCACAATCTTCAGGTCGAATCCATGATCCGTTTACAAAATACAGAATATTTATATGCTCTTGCCCTAATCCCGGTACTCATACTTATATATATCTGGGCGATGAAAATCAAACAGAAATCTCTCAGAACTTTCGGAGATATTAATTTGATGAAGCTTCTAATCCCAGATTTACCTATATATAAGAATATTATAAAATTTACTCTACCGGCAATAGCATTAAGTTTAATTATTTTAGGTTTAGCGAATTTACAAGTTGGCTCGAAGCTTGAAGAAGTCAAACGCGAAGGTGTAGATATTATAATCGCTCTCGATGTTTCCAACAGTATGAAAGCTGAAGACATAAAGCCGAACCGGCTTGAGAGCGCAAAACGCGAAATCTCTCTACTTGCCGATAAACTCCAGAACGACAGAATCGGTTTGGTAGTGTTTGCAGGACAGGCATTTCTTCAACTTCCACTCACTCCCGACTACTCTGCGGCTAAGCTTCTTGTAAGTACTGTGGAAACCGACATAGTTCCGGTTCAAGGCACAGCTATCGGTGCTGCAATTCGCCTTGCCATGAAGTCGTTTGTTGCCGGTGAACAAAAACATAAAGTAATATTGATAATAACCGACGGAGAAAACCACGAAGACGATGCAATTGGTGAAGCAAAAAACGCGGCTGACGAAGGAGTAATAGTTCATACTATCGGTATGGGTTCACCTTTGGGAACTCCGCTTCCGTTATACCAAAACAGAGTTCAGGTTGGATACAAAAAAGACAAAGATGGAAACATAATTCTGACAAAGCTTGACGAATTAGTATTGCAACAAATTGCACAAGCCGGAAACGGGAAATACATCAGTGCGGTAAACGGGCGGAAACAACTGGAAACAATACTGGATGAAATTGCCCTGATGGAAAAAAAAGAGTACGCTTCAAAAATATATACGGAATATGAAGACAGATTCCAGTATTTCTTGGGTTTCGCCCTGTTTTTTTTAGTGATGGATTTTTTTATATCTGAACGGAAGAATAAGTGGATATCGAAATGGAATTTATTCGGCGAGGTTAAAAAATGATAATGAAAATATTTTCAATATTAGTTATCACAAGCTCTATCGTTTACTCACAATCGGAACGCTCGCTAATCCGCGAAGGTAACAAGTTCTACTCAGATATTAAATATCCCGATGCTGAGGTAAGCTATAGAAAATCTCTTGAAAAGAATAAAGATTCGAAGGTTGGGGCTTTTAACTTAGGCGATGCGCTATATAAACAGAAAAAATACGATGAAGCTGCCGAACAGTTCAGGATTGCGACATCAAAAGAAACCGATAAAGAATCCAAAGCAAAGGCATTCCACAATCTTGGAAACTCGCTGCTAAAATCTCAAAAATTACAAGAAAGCATTGAGGCATATAAAAATGCTTTGAAGTTAAATCATAAAGATGTAGATACAAAGTACAACCTTGAGTATGCAAAGAGAATGATCCAGCAGCAGCAGCAACAACAGCAACAAAATAAAGATCAACAAAAGCAAGACAAACAGGAAGACAAGCAGAAACAGGAAAAGCAAGATCAACAAGATCAATCCGCCAAAGGCGGACAAGAACAACAGAAACAGCAACAAGCTAAGCAGCAAGAGCAGAAAATTTCTAAAGAAGATGCCGAGCGTATGTTAGAAGCTTTAAAGAATGAAGAAAAGGATGTTCAGAAAAAACTTCAGAAGAAAGTACCAGCGCGTATTTCGATTGAGAAGGATTGGTGAGATGAATTTGAGATTTCAGATTTTACCTGTCCGCAATTTAGGTAGAGATTTTATTTCATGGATCTTGATTTTAGCAAGTATTTCATTTTCATTCGCTGCTGCTCAAGACGCATCGTTTACAGGTTCAGTCGATAGAAACCGTGTAGCAATAGGCGAGCAGTTTGAAATAACTTTCTCGCTAAACGGAAGCGGAAAAAATTTTCAACCGCCGGCTTTCAATGATTTTTTAGTTTTATCAGGTCCAAATCAATCCACGAGCATGCAGTTTATAAATGGTGCAATGTCGCAATCAATCTCTTACTCTTATGTTTTGCAGCCACGTTCGGAGGGCAAATATACAATTGGCGCAGCGACAATAGAATCGGGCGGTAAGAAGATACAATCCAACAGTATCACTATCGAAGTTACTAAGGGCTCACCACAACAGAAGCAACAGCAATCCGCCAAAGTCGGACAGCAGACGACTGACGACGAAAACCTAAATAAGCAAATCGCGGAAAATTTGTTCATCAAAGTGAGCGTCGATAAATCCAATGTTTATCAAGGCGAGCAGATTACCGCAACTTACAAACTCTATACACGCGTCAATATCGCGAATTCACAAATCACTAAAGTGCCGGCGCTTACCGGTTTCTGGAATCAGGAAATCGATATCCCAAAAAATACACAGGAGACGGAAGTTCTAAACGGTGTACAATTTCGTGTGTTTCCAGTTAAAAAATATGCTCTCTTCCCCCAGCAAAGCGGGACACTCGAACTCGACCCGATGGAAGCCGAGTTTGTGGTTCAAGTTCAAACTCGAAAAAGGGGTGGCGATGCATGGGATCAATTCTTCAACGACCCATTCTTTGGAAATGTTCGTAATGTAAATTATCCAGTCAAAAGTACGCCGATAAAAATTATAATAAAGCCGCTGCCGAGCCATAATGTACCGGAAGGTTTTAGCGGCGCTGTAGGAAAATTCTCTTTCGAATCCTGGTTAGATAAACGCGAAACCAAAACAAATGAACCGGTTACATTAAAAGTAAAAATTTCTGGCAGAGGAAATTTGAAACTGATCGACCCGCTTAAGATTTCTTTCCCGCCTGACCTTGAGAGTTACGACCCGAAAATTTCTGACAACATTACTACCGGAACGAGCTTGATTTCCGGCAGCCGCACTTTTGAGTATCTTCTTGTTCCGCGCAGACCCGGTGAACAGAAAATTTCACCATTCAACTTTTCATACTTCGACCCGGAGAAAAAAGAGTATTCTTCAGTTAAGTCGCCTGAGTTTTTAATAACAGTCGCTAAAGGTACAGATTATATCTCCGCACCGACAACAAGTTTGAGCAAAGAGGAAATTAAACTGTTGGGTCAGGATATACGTTTCATAAAGAGCGGAACAACAAGCTTCAAAAAGCAGGGCGAAAGTTTCTTCGGCTCTCTCGGCTTCTTCATTCTGCTTCTCTCTCCGATGTTTTTGTTTGTCGGGTTTATTTCTTACATCCGTCACTATGAAAAAATTTCTGGAGATGTTATTCGGCTTAAAAGCCGGAAGGCGACAAAGATTGCAAAAAGGCGGCTTGTTTATGCTGAAAAGTTTCTTTCACAAAAGAAACGCGAAGAATTTTACACCGCAGTTTCACAAGCATTGTGGGGCTACGTAGGAGATAAACTCGGCATCCCTTTATCCGATTTATCTCAAGACTCAATTAAAACCACTCTTACATCACGTAAAGTGAATGAAGCTTCAATCGAGAAACTGATCAATACAATCAATCATTGCGAGTTTGCTCGTTTTGCCCCTTCTTCAGATTCTCACGAAATGGAAATGATTTACAAAGATACTATAGAACTTATTACAAGTATCGAGGAGGAATTGCGGTGAAATATATTTATCCCATTATCCTGATATTGTTTTTGTCTGCCTTCTCACAAGCCGATGAAGCACTCGTACAGTTTGAGCAAGCTAATCATTTATACCGAAACGGCGATTTTAAAAATGCATCCACCCTCTATGAAAAAATTGTCCACAACGGATACCATAACGCTGAATTATATTACAATCTCGGCAATACATATTTTAAGTTAGACGAAACCGGAAAAGCTATTCTTTACTACGAGCGGGCAAAAAAAATATACCCGAACGATGAGGACATAAATTTTAACCTCAAGATAGCTAACCTAAAAGTCGTGGATAAAATTGAAGCCATACCACAATTATTCTTTATCGAGTGGTGGTATTCTGTTAGTAAATCATTTTCTTCCGACACTTGGGCTATTTTTACCATCACAACTATTTGGTTGGGTGTTATCTTATTATTGCTGTTCAGAATTTCAAAGTCGCCGTTTACTCGCCGGGCATTTTTCTTTGGCGGTATCTTAATCGTTGCTGTTGCGGGGTTCTTTTTAATTTTTTCTACACAGCAAAACAAGAGTGAAAAAAGCGAAACTATGGCAATTGTATTTTCCGCTAGCGTAACAGTTAAAAGCTCACCCGATGAAGCCGGCACCGACTTATTCCTCCTGCACGAAGGTGTGAAAGTGGAGATGGTTGATAAAGTTGGTAATTGGTTTAAAATAAAGCTCTTAGACGGGAAAATTGGCTGGCTACCAGACAAAGATATTGAAGTGATTTAATTATTCCTTCGGATAAATCCGATTCAGATAACAACCCTGCTGAAAAGGATAAATAATATTTTTTATCATGCACTTTGTGTCTTCGAGCCTTTGTGGCATTCGTTTTCTCGCAACCAAGCCACGAAGCTAAACAATAAATCTTTTTATTCCTTGCTTTATTAACGGCACATTAAAGTTGATTAGGTACCCGAGCCGATGCCCAGTTAATTTAAGATGACTTAAAATTTGCGCTTCCCAAACGGGATTAACTTGATCAACTGCTTTTAATTCACATATAACCAAGTCTTCTACTAATAAATCAAGCCTTAATCCTTCATCAAATATTATTCCGTCATATTGTATTGGAATATCAATTTGCCTTTTTACAGTCAATCCGGCTTTTGTAAGTTCGTGGCTTAAACACACTTCATAAACTTTTTCTAAAAGCCCAGGGCCTAAAACTGAATGCACCTTAAAAGCTGAATTAACAATTATTTTCCCAATTTCCTCTTCTCTCGCACTTATAGGAATGTAACTTATTTTCTGTTCGCTGATTATCAATTCATCCATATTTTATTCCCTTTCTTTGTGTCTTAGAGCCTTTGTGGCATTCGCTTTTTCTCGCCACCAAGTCACAGAGACACGAAGTTAATTAATAAATCTTTCCTCGTGCACTTTGTGTCTTAGAGCTTTTGTGGCATTCCCTTTTTCTCGCCACCAAGTCACGAAGGCACGAAGTTAATTAATAAATTTTTCTTGTACACTTTGCGTCTTAGAGCCTTTGTGGCATTCGCTTTTTTTCGCCACCAAGTCACGGAGGCACGAAGTTAAATAATAAATTTTTCTTGTACACTTTGTGTCTTAGCGCCCTTGTGGCATTCGTTTTCTCGCCACCAAGTCACAGAGACACGAAGTTAATTAATAAATCTTTTCTCGTGCACTTTGTGTCTTAGAGCCTTTGTGGCATTCGCTTTTTCTCGCCACCAAGTCACGAAGGCACGAAGTTAAATTATATTTCATTTTTTACAATTTTGATTTCCTCATCACTCAATTCATACAACTTGTATACAAGCTGGTCAATTTCGTTATCCGTCGCTTTGATTTGATGCTCGAAGAGTTCTTTCTCGCTCTCCGCTTTGGATTGTTGTTTCTTTTTGTGTAGGTCTAACATTCTCTCGACAAGCTGCACAATCCTGTCGTGCATTGCTTTTTCTTCAGGATTGTTAAAGTCGATTGTGCGGATGGGAAGCTCAACAAGATATTGATAGATAAATCTGAGGTAACCACCACGATACACCGAAGATATTGTACTATAAAAGAAAGTAATGAGCTTTGAGTTGAGTATCCCAAGTAAATACTTATCTGAGCTTGATATTATGTAACATGTGTTAACACAATAAGTCTCTTGGTCATCAAAAATAAAATTGCCTCTTGTTGAAATGTCTGGCAGCATTATTTTCGGTTTCTCAAATTCTTTATAGTAATCGCATGACCTAAGTTCCCACCAATAATCTCCTTGATCATATCGCGCCTTTGCATCCGACTCAAATCCTTTCAGATGTTTCGCAATGGCAGGATAAGTATTTTCAAACCAACTCCATTTGTCCCTTATTCCCTTTGAATTCTCATTTGTCCAACCGGACGGAATCAAGATCAGATATTTTGTTATCTCAGGCATTGTGTATCGTTTAATATCCCGACCAGCCAGGAAAGGTTTTATCAATTCTTTCGATTTAGAATCCTCGCGTATAATTTTGTTCCTTGTTTCTTCATCAATTACAAATGCTTCATTGAGTCCTGTTTTAATACCGTAAAATATTTTTCCATTAACATATTCACCGAGCGGTTTGCTGTTCTTCTTTAGTTTTTCTAACAACGCAAGTGTACTTTCATCCGAAAGCGACCATCCCGAATCTTGTAAATTTTCTTGTGTAACTCGATAACCATGCTCACCTACAAACGCATCAAGATTTAGTGATTCGAGAGATTTTACCTGAACAACAGTCAAAGATTTTTTTGGGATAGATTTCTTAATGCGTATTATACATGGATATGTAGTCGCACCTTGAAATACTGGAAGATCGCCAAAGTCTATAATCTCCTCAACGCATTGTTCCTTCAACCATTTGCGAAGAGGAGCGCCATAGTTTGCTCTCATCCATTTGTTAGCAACGATATAACTAAAAAGTCCGCCATCTTTTAAAAGCGAAAATCCTTTTTCAATAAAATATGTATAGAGATCGGCAATACCATGGAAGACGTTATAATGTTCTTCAAAATATGATTTAATCCCACCGAGCGTTTCTTGCCTGACATACGGTGGATTTCCAACTACCGCATCAAAGCCCCCGCCACGGATTATATCTGGAAATGCAGTCTCCCAGTCAAACGGACGTATCCGCAACTCTTCTTCAAGTGTAAGATTATTGCCAAGTCCTTTTACGTCCATACCCACAAGCGAGTTACCGCACTTGATATTGTTGGAAAGTGTCGGCAGTATTGTTTCTTTTAACTCAAGCGTCAGTTGCTTATCGAACGATTCGGCGTTTTCACCTTCTAAAAGCTTCAGGTACAAACTCATCTGAGTTACTTCAACCGCTTGCGGGTCAATATCAACACCGTAAATATTATTGAGTAAAATATCTTTTTTCTTTCTTGTGGAAAGATGCCATAAACCCAGCGCATCCTGATAAGCATCGGGAATGCCGTCAATAGTTTTTATCGCGTCGGGATTTAAAGAATAATAATCTATGTGGTAGCGAATCAAATAATCGAACATCTCAAGCAGGAACGAGCCGCTGCCGCAGGCAATATCGGCAAACTTTAGCTTTGAGATTTGCTCCGGCGATAAACCTTGCGAAGGTTCTGAACCTTCGCAAGGTTCCAGCAGCTTACCAATCGTATTCTTCACAATGTACGATGTAATGAACTGCGGTGTATAGAACACGCCGCCTGCTTTGCGCACTTCCGGCTTTACTTCTACTTTTGCCCTGTGCGTTGGCATCAGCGTTATAACCCTGCCAAGGTATTGCTCGTAAATGGTACCGAGTATCTCGATAGGAATTTCGTTGAAACGGTACGGCGAGTAAGGCAAGTAAAGATTTTTGATAATATCCTTTAGCAGCTTATCATCTATCGCGAGATTTTCTGTGAGCTTATGTTCATTGAATATCAAACCATTGTACTTTGATCTCAAGCGCGCGAATTCTTTCAACAGCTTTTTGTAAATATCATCTTTATCCTTATAGCTAAGTAAGATTTCGCTCTCTTCGATTTGCCTGTCCTCGCAGATGCGCAGGAATATCATCCGGTCTAGTATGCGCTGAACAGCTTCATTTATTTCGCCGACTGATAACGTGGAATTACGCAAGGCGATATTCTTTGCAAGCTCTTCCTGCCACGCAGATAGATCGGCAAGGAATTCTTTGTCAACAGTTTTGGATGCTTCTTTTTTATCTATCGGAATATGTTTCTCCAACGCACCGTTGCCAACCGCCTCGCGAGAAAAAATATCGTGGAGAGTATCGAACTCATCTACATAACGTTCATAAGTAAAATCGAACTCCTTAATCAATCCATGCAACGGACGGTCATATTTAGGTCGGGCAAGAGTTCTAAACGGACGGAACTCTTCAAAGTCGGTGAGGATTACAACCGGAACTTTCGAGCTAAAACCATACGACTTTGCCTGAAAAATTGGCGCAGGGTCGGTGAGTTTTACAGACGGTTTCTTTGCCTCGACAAAGAATTTCGTTTTTCCATCGATAAGGAAACGGTAATCGGGTCGAGTTGAATCGGAGCGTGCAAGTGTCGATTCAATTCGCACCTCTTTTGGATTTCTGATTTCCCAGCCCAACGCTTCAAAGAAAGGATCGATGAAACGGAGGCGGGTTTCTGCCTCGTTAATGAGTCCTCTCTTCCCGGCATGGAACGTTTGGACTAAGTTCTCGATTTTCTGCTTAGATAGCGTTTTATTCATACGGTTCAAATTTAATTAATTCTCATCCAAAATAAAAATTCAATATTTGTTTGCTTTTTCATCTACTTTTCTGCATTTTACAGCCGAATTTAATGTAGAGAATTATTAAGTTTATGAAGAAAATTTCTACCAAGAGCATCCAATCCCAACTCATACTTTATTTTACGATTGCTATACTCGTCCCTACCGTCATTATCACGACTGTAGGAACAAAATTCATTTACGACCAAATCATTACACGGGCAGAAACAAAAACCCTTTCCGACTTAAACTCCGCACGCGAAATTTACCGCAACAAAATCTCACATATCGAAAGTGTTACACGACTTACTTCAGTTCGTAGTCTTATCATCGAAGCTATTACCAATAACGACCGTATTTTTTTACAAAAAGATTTACAGAAGACACTAAAGCGGGAAGGACTGGACATACTAACTGCAATAGATAAATACGGCAATGTAATCTGCCGCGGTCGGAATGATAATTTTTACGGCGATAACTTATTAACCGATAAATTTATACAACGCACTTCATCGACGAAAAAAATCATCGGCGGGACGGATATTGTTGAGAGAGAAGAATTATTAAGAGAGTCGCCGGAACTTGCCGAACAAGCTTTTATGAATATCACGGAAACTCCAAAAGCAAAACCAAAACCAGAAAAAGAGAAAACCTCGGGGATGATGCTTAAGGTGGCTGTGCCGGTCTTCGATCAAAATCAAAACTTCGTAGGTATTTTGTTGGGCGGAATATTACTCGACCAGAATTTTGAAATCGTCGATAAAATAAAGGAAATCGTACACGAAAAAGGAATTTATAAGGGATACGAAATCGGGACTGCCACAATTTTCCTTAACGATGTTCGCATCTCGACTAACGTTAAAAACCAGGATGGTTCCCGGTCAATATCAACACTTGTTTCTGAGGAAGTATATGATGCTGTTCTAGTCCGCGGCGAAACATTTGTAGGCGAAGCGTTCGTCGTTAATGCCTGGTACCTCTCAGCATACGAGCCTATTCGGGATATAGACGGCTTTATTATCGGAATTTTATACGTCGGACTATTAAAACAACCGTTCAACGATGTCTTAAGAAACTCTTTGTTGACATTTCTCGGAAGTGCATTACTTGGAATTTTTCTTGTTATACTAGCTTCGATTTATCAGTCAAAAAAAATCTCAAAACCACTCAAAGAACTGGAAGAGGTTGCTAATAAAATAGCCGGTGGCGATTATACACAAGAGTTATTAGTAACAGCACCGCGGGAGATTGAACACCTTGCTGCTTCCCTCAATCAAATGGCGAAAGAACTTGAAAAAGAACAACAAGAACTCGAAGATTGGGGTAAAACATTAGAAGCTAAAGTGTCTGAAAGAACTGAAGAAATTAAAAAAATACATTCACAACTTTTCCGCTCCGAAAAGCTTGCTTCCATGGGGAAACTCGCTGCCGGTGTCGCTCACGAAATCAACAACCCGCTTACCGGAATTCTTACAAACTCAAGTTTGCTGCTTGAAGATTTAACACCGGAAGACCCGCGCCGCGAAGATGTGGAAGTTATTGTCAAGGAAACAATCAGGTGCCGGGAGATTGTAAAGCGCCTGCTCGACTTTGCCAGGCAAACAAAACCGATGAAACAAATCACGAATGTAAACAACCTAATTGACAACATTATACTCCTTGTTCGCAACCAGGCAACATTCCGTAACATCGAAATAAATAAAAAATTTGACGACACAGTTCCTGAAATCATGGCAGATACAGACCAGATACAACAGGTATTTATAAACCTCGTACTGAATGCAGCCGAGGCAATGCCTAAAGGTGGAAGATTGACAATTGAATCAAAATTAGTTAGCGAAGGTGAATATTTATCAATACAATTCACAGATACAGGACAAGGGATACCGGAACCTATGAGAGAAAAAATCTTCGACCCCTTTTTCACTACAAAAGAACAAGGCACCGGGCTTGGACTTTCTATAAGCTACGGAATAATTGAGCAGCACGGCGGCACGATCAACGTTGAAAGCAAATTGGGCGAAGGTTCAACGTTTATAATTCAATTACCAATTAATTCACCTGAGAACGAATAAAATATGAATATAAAAATTTTAATTGTTGACGACGAAATTGTAATTTGTAAAAGCTGCGAAAAGATACTCGTACGCTCCGGCCACGATGTAAAATACGTAACTAACGGCAGGCAGGCAATCGAGATACTCGCAGCAGAACGTTTCGACGTGGTTTTCACTGACCTTAAAATGATGGATATCGGCGGTATGGAGGTTCTACAAACCATCAAACAAAAACATCCCGATACAATCGTGATTGTTATAACCGGTTACGCTACAATTGCATCGGCGGTTGAGACGATGAGAAGCGGGGCGTTCGATTTCCTTCCAAAACCATTTACACCCGCTGAACTTCTCGGTGTTCTTGACCGTGCTTTGGACAAAATTAAAATGGTAAAGATATCGTCGGATGAATATGATTATTCAGAAGAAGTGGGTTTCGAGGGTATAATCGGTCGCAGCCATAAAATGCAGGAAGTGTTTAAGTTGATTAAAAAAGTTTCACCCACAGACTCCACAGTTTTAATTTTTGGAGAAAGCGGAACCGGAAAAGATTTAACAGCCCGCGCAATCCACAACCATAGTAAAAGAATAAACGAACAATTCTTCGCTATCGACATCTCCACCCTATCCAGCACACTTTTAGAGAGTGAATTATTCGGACATATGAAGGGGTCATTCACCGGTGCACATGTTGACAAGATTGGACTTTTCGAAGTTGCGAATAAAGGAACAATTTTTTTAGACGAAATCGGTAACCTATCTCTCGAAATCCAATCGCGTTTGCTGAGATTTTTACAGGAAAAGGAATTCATGCCAGTAGGAAGCACAAAAACAAAAAAAACAGACGTCAGGATAATTTTCGCCACAAATCAAAACTTGAAACAACTTGTGGAAGCCGGAAAATTCAGGGAAGATTTGTACTACCGCTTGAATGTGTTTCCTTTAAAATTACCGGCACTCCGAGAACGGAAAGAAGACATCCCTGATTTAGTGCATCACTTCCTAAAAAAATATTGTTCCAAAATAAATCGTGAGGTTCCTACAGTAGAGTCGGAATCTATGGAAGCGCTTATGAATTACCACTGGCCCGGAAACGTGCGCGAACTCGAACATACCATCGAGCGATTGACGATACTTGTAGAGGGCAAAACAATTCAACCAGTCCACATTGCCGCAGCTCTTTTCAGAACCGACGGCTACTCACCATCACTCGTTCCGAGGACAAGCGAAGAGCTGAAGATTTTCAAAAAACAGATTCGAGAAGCATCAACACGCGAGCTTGAAAAAATTTTTATTACTGAAGCGTTGGTCCGAAATGATTGGAATGTCTCAAAAGCAGCCAGGGATGTAGATATGCAGCGTTCTAATTTTCAGGCATTAATAAAAAAATACGGCATCAAAAAATAAAACTCCCCCCGCATAAATATTTATGCAGGTGTATATTTCTTTAAATCGGTAAAAACCTTAAAATCCCTAGATTTTGTAAGAATTTTCGATATTGAACCGAATCTCAAGTCTAAACACATTTTATTTAGTTCAAAAAATTATCCCTTCTATTTTCTTATATATCAATCTGTTAGAGTTGTTCTTATCCAAATTTTTTCCTCTGGCACGGATGTTGGAATAAGTTGCACTGAGCAAATAAATCCCGGAAATGCAATAATGCAATTTTCGGGATAAACCATCAATAATCCAAGGACAAGAAAATGATAACTGAAAAAATTTTAGTAGTAGATGACGAAGAAGTAGTTTGTCAAAGCGTTAAGAAAATTTTAACAAAAAAGGGATATTCAGTCGATAAAGCATTATCTGCTGAAGAAGCCGTTAACAAAATCGACACGACAAATTATGATTTGGTAATAACCGACTTGATGATGCCAAAGACAAGCGGTATTGAGTTGCTTCAAATAATTCGCGAGCATTATCCTGAACTCGAAGTAATTATGATTACGGGATATGCATCCATAGAATCGGCCGTTAAAGCAACTAAGCTTGGCGCCACAAGCTATCTTCCAAAACCTTTTACACCGGACGAATTGACGAAGGTTACTGAAGAAGCGCTCACAAAAGCGAAAATAAAAACTGAAAACAAAAAGAATGCGGCACCTCAAACATCGGGAAAAACAGATGAAAATATTGACGTCGACTTGCCATTCAATGAAATCGAAGTCACCAGCCACACCTCACCAGAATATGTCGAAGCCTTAACACACAGCGATATACCATTGGCAAAAAAAGCGGCTCTCAAAGCATACTGCCAGCTTGGAAAACGGGAATGCCGCCGTGTAGTTACTGAAGGACGTGAATGTGTCGGTGAGTGCCCTATTGAAAAGAAAGAAAAAGCACGTGCTAAAACAGCACCGTGTGTCATAAGGACAAACAAAGAACTAATCGACGTGGATATGCCTTTCGAAATCTCCGAGGTTGAAAAATTCACGAACTCTGAATACTTAAACTGTCTTACACGTTCTGATATTCCTCTCGCAGGTTTGTATGGCCGCAATACAAAAGCTGACCATTCAGTGTTAGTAATAGACGATGAGCCGATTGTTTGTCACAGCGTCCGACGCATCCTGACAAAACAAAATATGTCGGTAGACGAGGTATTCGATGTAGATTCAGCACTTCATAAGATGAAACTTAACAAGTACGACCTAATACTTCTTGACTTAAAAATGCCGAAGCGCAATGGTTTAGAAGTATTAAGCTCCATCAAATCGCTCTATCCGGATGTTCCGGTAATAATGATTACCGGTTTCCCTTCCATAGAAACAGCAATAGATGCGACTAAAAACGGCGCTTTTAATTTTATTCCGAAACCTTTTACACCGGATGAATTGACCAAAGTTGCTGTAGAAGCTTTGGCATAAGCTGTTTTTTTTCAATACCTGCCCTTTTACCTCGAATCCGTTAAAAGATATTTCTTTTTCGGATTCGAGGTTTTGTTTGTTAATTTCTACAAACTTTTGTAAATTTGTTATGAAATTAAGTATGAAAACTATATCGAAGGAATATTAAAACCCACCATTTGTTACTGCATTATCAATTCTTTATCTCTTTAAATTAATCTTTGACTTTAGACAGTCATTTTTGTAGATTTATAAATAAATATTACGGATTATCATGTTCAAAGATGCACAAGTTGATGGCGTAATCGTCAAAGACCTTAAAAAATACACAGACGAACGGGGCTGGTTAATTGAAATTTTCAGACAAGATGAACTGGAAGAAAAATTTTACCCGGTTATGTCTTATATTTCCATGACAAATCGTCAAGTTGCACGTGGACCTCACGAACACGTTGATCAGGCAGATTTATTCGGATTCATTGGTCCCTCAACGTTTAAAATTTATCTTTGGGATAATAGGAAGGATTCCCCCACTTATATGAATAGAATGATTATTACTGCCGGCGAAGACGAACCAAAGTTAATTCTTGTTCCACCCGGCGTAGTTCACGCATATAAAAATATTGGTAATCAACTTGGAATGGTTACAAATTATCCTAACCGGTTATTCATGGGCGAAGGGAAAAAAGAAAAAGTGGACGAAATCCGCCACGAGCATAACCCTAACACAATTTTTAAAATTGAAGATTAATATATGAAATTTATTTTAGTCACTGGAGGAGCCGGGTTTATCGGCAGCAACTTTATCCACTACATTCTTGAAAAGCATCCCGATTACAAAATCGTGAATCTGGATAACCTTACATATGCCGGCAACTTAGAAAACCTGCAGAGCGTCGAATCAAATCCGAATTACCATTTTGTGAAGGGCGATATTTGCGACAAAAAAACCGTAACAAATGTGATTGAAAAATATCAGATTGATACGGTGGTAAACTTTGCTGCTGAGTCACACGTTGACCGGAGTATATTAGGCGCTGCGATTTTTGTTCAAACAAATGTACTCGGCACACAGGTCCTCCTCGATGCTGCAAAAGAAAAAGGAATAAAAATATTTTTACAAGTATCAACCGATGAAGTTTACGGGTCGCTTGGTGAAACTGGAAAATTCACAGAAACCAATCCCCTGCATCCTAACAGTCCTTATGCGGCAAGTAAAACCGGGGCTGACTTACTCGCTTTGGCTTATCAGCACACATTCGGACTTCCTGTCGTGATAACACGGTGTTCAAATAACTACGGACCCTATCAGTTTCCTGAAAAATTAATCCCGCTCATGATCGCAAATGCTTTAAACGATAAACCACTCCCCGTTTACGGGCAAGGCACAAATGTCCGCGATTGGCTTCATGTTCGCGACCATTGTGAAGCCATAGATGTTGTTCTGCATAAAGGAAAGATTGGCGAAGTGTACAACATCGGCGGAAACAACGAGTGGAAAAATATCGATATCGTTAAACTTCTTTTAGCGAAGTTGAAAAAACCTGAAAGTTTGATTACTTATGTAAAAGACCGTCCGGGACATGATTTACGATATGCAATTGATGCAACTAAAATCAAAAATGAACTTTTCTGGCAGCCGCGTTACACATTCGAAGAAGGTATAACTGAAACGATCGAATGGTATTTAAATAACAAGAACTGGTGGCAACGAATCATCAGCGGTAAGTATCAAGAATATTACAAAAACATGTACGAAAATAGACAATAAGGAACTGAACATTGATTAAAATTAAAAACAAAGGTTTTTTTCTGCTATTACTTTTTACATCCGCTGTTTTTGGGCAGTTAAGCAGAGATAAGGAAGCATCCAATATATTTGATAGCTTCGATTCAAAATCCCGACAAGCTCAACAGTTCATGGAACAACCGCAACAGGTGGCTTTAGAGGGTGCGGTCGAGGCAGAAAAATATTTTGTAGGACCTTCCGATAAAATCGCTTTAAATATCTGGATAAGTCCTGCTGTTAATTTTGTCCTGACGGTTACCCCCGAAGGCACATTAATAATTCCGACAGTAGGAGAAATAAAAGTTGCCGATAAAACATTGGCCGAGGTTAAAAAAATAGTTTACGTCGAAGTTCGTAAAAAATATCTTACAAGTGAGCTAACAATCACTCTAATCGAGCCACGACCGATTATAGTTACAGTATCAGGAAATGTATTAAATCCGGCGTTATATACTTTGTCAGCTGTGGATCGTGTCGATAAAGCAATACAATCAGCAAATATGGTAGCACAACGGCAAACTCAAGGAGAGCTTTCAGCAACTATCGAGAGAATGTCAACACGCAACATAATTTTAAAACGAAGGGACGGCTCAACCACCAGAATCGATATACCAAAGTTTTTAGCTACCAAAGAAGACAAGCACAATCCGTATCTTCGCGAAGGAGATGTAGTTATTGTTCCCAGAAAAAATCCATCTAAAAATGTAATCGGTGTTTACGGCGAAGTAAATAATCCGGGAAGATTCGAGTACGTCGATGGCGACAGCATCACCGATGCTTTGAAAATAGCGCTAGGTTGTACACGTTTAGCAAACTTGGATAGTATCGAGTTCTCACGCCTCGATAGCGAAGCAAAAATACTGGAAACGAAAATACTAAAACTGAGCGATATTTCGGACGGAAATTCTAAAAATATTCCCCTTGAACCGGGCGATCGAATTGTAGTTAAACAAAAATTAGAATTAAGGGAAGATTTTGTAGTACATATCGGTGGTGAAGTTAAATACCCCGGCACATATCCGGTCACAAAAAACAATACCCGTTTATCCGATGCACTCCGATCTGCGGGTGGTTTTACAGAATTTGCATCCTTAAAATCGGCTGAGCTTTACAGACGGTCTGTTTCGCCACGCGATATTGATATCGAACGGATTATGAGTATGCGCGGCAGCATTTCGCCCGACGATACAGCTTCATACTTTATGGAAACTGAACTTCGGCTTCAAAAAGAAATAGTAAATGTAGATTTCGAAAAATTATTTTTACAAAATGATAAATCGCAGGATGTATTCCTTCAGGATGGCGACTATATCCAAATACCTTCGATAAAAAATACAATTTATGTTTTCGGACAAGTAATTTCACCCGGACATATACCATTTATTAAGGGCGGGACGCTGGAATATTATACTTCCAAATGCGGTGGTTTTACAGACGCAGCCCGCAAAGGTGATGTTAAAATAATTAAAAGTAAAACAAAACAATGGCTTGATCCAGACGAAACAACAATTGAAGAAGGTGATTATATCTGGATACCCAAAACTCCTGAAAGATCATTTGCGTATTACACCACGGTTCTTAGTCAAACCGCAAGTATATTAAGTGTAGTGATAGGAATTGCAGTATTAATTGTGCAAGTAACGAAATAAAACCTCGGAAATATATTATGGAAGAAATTAAAGACGAAGATAAAACAATAACATTAGGCAGCACATTTCTTGATTTTTTATCGGTTTTAACAAAATACAGACGTTTTCTTGTTTGGTTTATTATCGGAGTTACATTTATAACCACAGTTGTCGCCTTTGTTAGCCCGAAGTGGTACAAGGCAACCGCCTCAGTTTTCCCAGCTGAGCAAACTGATTTATTCTCCGGCATGGACGGAATTTCTTCGTTAGTAAAAACTTTTGCACCTGGCAAAAAATTAGGCTCATTGACCGGTCCATCTGAAACGGATAGATATATTGCGATACTTAAAAGCTCAACTGTTTTAGGTGCAGTGATTAAGAAATTTGATTTAGTTAAGGTTTATGATATTTCCAGTTATCCAATTGAAAAAACAACAAAAGAATTACTCTCAAACGTTGCATTTGAAATCCAAGACGAAGGTAACCTTACAATCTCGGTTTATGATAAGAGTCCACAAAGAGCTGCTGAAATGGCTAACTATTTTGTGGAATTATTGAATAAGACAAATTCTGAACTTCATGCACAAAACGCACGAGGGAATAGAGAATTCATCGAGCAAAGATACAATCAGAATTTAACTGATATGAAGAACAATGAAGAGGCACTAAAAACTTTTCAAAAGAAATACGGGGTCATTGCTATGCCCGAACAAATCGAGGCATCAATAAAAGCGGGCGCTGATATCTATGGCAAGTTAAGCGCTAAAGAAGTTGAATTGAGTATATTGAAACGTACGCTTTCAGAGGAAAGCCCACTCGTAGCATCTGCCAAAATTGAAGTCCAAGAATTACAAAAGAAAATCCATGAAATGAATTCGGGGAGTTCTATTAATAATGACCAGATGAAAATTTTTATTCCATTCAAGCAAGCACCCGAGTTGGGGGCTGAATACGTTAGACATTATCGGAATTTAGAAATTCAGTATAAGATTTTACAATTTATTACTCCATTATTTGAACAGTCTAAAGTTGAAGAAAGAAGGAGCACACCGTCTGTAATTGTACTCGACCATGCTGGGGTTCCGGAGAGAAAAGCAAAACCGAAAGTATCTCTTTATACCTTAATGGCTTTTGTAATATCATCGGTTATAGGTTTGTTTATTATCTTCACGAGAGAGATGTTTGATAGATTATCACAAGTCAATCCGGAAAAGTTTAACTATATTTTCAAAATCCTCAAGAAAGATTGGTTTGGGTTGAGGATCAAGCGTCAGAAAGAATAAGTAAGATGGATTCAGCACTCCGAATAAAGCGGAATTCGTTCTTTTCATTTTTATCCTCCTTCATTCGTTTGTTTACAAATTTTTTACTTTTTGTAGGTATTGCTCGTATTTATGGTCCCGAAGCTTTCGGACAATATACAATTGCACAAACTTACCTCATCTTGTTTTATATCCTCGCCGACTTCGGTTTTGACCTCCTGCTTACTACCGAAATCGCTCGCTCTCCCAATCGTACGAGTGAATTAGTTCAAAGATTTCTACCATTAAAAATAATTTTTGCACTTGGTTCAATCATTCTTATGGCTCTGATCGCTGCGATATCAAATTTTAGCCCTCCTACTCAATTACTCATGATAGTTCTAAGCATAAGCATCATCGGGAATTCTGTCACAAGTTTCTTCTTTGCATTATTCAAGGGTCATGAAATGTTATATGAGGAAACGAGAACTTCTTTTTTTCAAAACATTTTTCTTCTTATTGGATTGTTCATACTTGGATTGTTACATGTACCTTTAATATATATTGCATTATTGTTTGCATGCAGTAAATTAATTGGTGTTCTGCTGATAGTTCCGAGAACATCCAAGATCGTGAAGCTTCACACATTCAAGATATCATTAGCTGGTTGGAGAATAACCTTCAAGCAGGGGCTACCATTCGGTATTCATCTTTTGTTTGGAACGTTATATTTTCAACTCGATACAATCCTGTTGGCTTATTGGAAGGATGATATTTCCGTAGGGCTATATCAGGCCGTGATGAAACTTATTGTATTAGTACTTGTTATTCCAGATGTTTTAATAAGCGCCTTACTACCGACGCTAGTTAGGTTACATTCTGAAAATAGAGAACGTTGGATTCGTCTCAACACGCTTCTTGGAAAAACATTGATGTTCATCGGCCTTCCATTTTCAATTTTCCTTTTTGTTTATGCTGATCAGATAATTCGACTTGTCTATGGTTCAGGTAGTTTTATCGATTCTGTACCTATTTTAAGGATATTTGCTTTTATCCTTTTTGTAAGGTTCACTGCTGAAATTTTTGCCCTTATTCTCACAACATCCCAACAGCACACAACGCGTATGTATATTGTTGTGGCAGTAACATTTATGAATCTTTTATTGAATGCTTATGCGATCCCCAAGTTTGGTATTAAGGGCGCTGCGGTAGTTTCTCTAATTACAAATGCCCTTGCGGGTATTCTCTATATAGGTGCGGTCTCTGTTAAATCATTCAATCCGATTTTCCTATTCGGTATTCGCCAGATTCTTGTTACAGGTATCACTATTATTATGGCAACTTCATTTGTCGCATTAGGGATACATTCTCTTGTTGTAGGTTTGATAATAATGTTGACCTCTTATTTATTTATTGTATATTTTATTGGATACTCACATGAAGATAGGTCGCTGTTATTCGCATTCCAAAAAACATTAGTTTAGTTTTTCCCAGATTATTCTAACTTTATGGCCAATATTAACAATGAAAGTAAAATAACTCTATACGAAGAAAAATCGGCAGAGTATTATCAACGTCTAAATCAAGTCGTGGTTTCTCTCTTGCAGCCAGCGGAAAGAATGTTTGAACTCGGTTGTGCCGATGGAATTTTAGGCAAAGTATTAAGGGAAAAAAATCTTTTTCACGAAATGTACGGGATTGAAATCCATGCACCTTCAGCAGAAATTGCAAAACCTTGGTACAATCGAATATTTGTATCAGACATCGAAGGATTCGACCTGTCTAAAGTACCCGAAGTTAATGCTATCCTATGCGCTGATGTCTTAGAACATCTAATCGATCCTTGGTCATTACTTAATAAATTAACTCAAAAACTTCACAACAACGGATATATAATTCTTTCTATCCCAAATGCTCGCCATATACGAGTTTGGGGTGGATTAGTATTCAAGGGAAGATTTGACTATCAGACATCAGGAGTGCTTGATAAAGGACATCTACGTTTTTTTACTCTTGCAAATTTAAAAGAATTATTTGAAAAGAATAATTTATTTATCGATCAAGTGGTTTGTAATATGGCACCAAAGGGAAACCTTTTAAACTTGTTATCACTTGGATTACTAAAGGAGTTTTTTACTTTTCAGTATGTTTTTCGATTACGAAAGAAAAACCCGTAATGGAACATCCATTAGTTATTGCGATCATTCTTAATTATATGAGACCTGACGATACTATTGATTGTATAGATTCATTAAAGAAATCCTCATATTCCCCTTTACAACTAATTGTCGTCGATAACGCATCGACCGATGATTCCGTTATGCGTATTCGTGCAGTCTATCCAGATATTAAAATATTACAATCCGAAAATAATTTGGGCTATGCCGGTGGAATGAATTTAGGAATTCGTTATGCAGTTAAATTTTCACCCGAGTATCTTCTTATCGTCAATAGCGACACAATTGCTGATAGCGGTTATGTTAGCAAATTAGTTAATGCGCTCTCGCAACGGACAAGGGCAGCCGCAGCAAGCGGCACTATTTATTATTATCCTGATACTACTAAAATATGGTATGCCGGTGGCGAATTAAAATATTGGCGAGCTTCCGGATTCACAAATCGCTCATATCCACACGTAAATAATACAGGTTCTCAAGACATTCAAGACGTTACATTTATATCTGGTTGTGCATTCTTGCTTAGAGTTTCAGCCATTCATGCTATCGGTTTGTTTGATGAACGATTTTTTATGTATCTCGAAGATACTGAAATGTGTTCCCGGCTTGCTTATAATAATTTTGAAATGATTTATGTCCCTGAGGCTATACTATTTCATAAAGTGAATCACGAGGGTAATCTTCCGTTTCCTTTGTATTTCAGCGTAAGGAATCGCCTATTATTTCTGAAACTTGCAGCAAAGGGTTTTCCAAAATTATTCGGATTTATTTATCTTTTTTGCGTGATTGTTTTAAAACTAGTCTTCTGGAGTTTAACTAAATCCCATTTACTAATTGCCGTAAAGTTAGGAATAACAGATTATTTTACAGGTCGGTTTTATAAAGGTCGGAGCTACCAGCTTTTAGATTCTCACAAAAGTACAAATCAAAACTTTAAGCAATAAATGAGCATTATATCAATATTTTGTTTCTTAATCGCGAGTTTGATATTGATTAGTTGTTTCCGTCGTGGGAGCGATGTTTTTTCCCCTGCAAGAGTGTTTTTGTTTGTCTGGGCGATTGCGATCGGTTTAACAGACCTTAAATTCAGCAGACTTCAACATCAGTGGGAAAATTATGCATGGATTAGTTTGTTGCTTAGCGTTGGATCGTTCCTCATTGGAATATTTATCGTGCAGGTATTATTTATTCGTCAGGGTTCATATTCTGTGGGTACAATCCGTAAAATTATTCTTAATGAAAAGATAAACCATGTAATGCTATATCGGTTGATTACAGGATTATTTATACTATACGTAATGGTATATATCATAGAGTGGATTTCGTATGGCACCCTACCACTATTTGCCGCTTTTCCCGATCGAGCGAGAAGTGAAATACCGATTACGGGACTTCACCTTTTTATCGGAGCAATGCCAATTATATTATTTCTCATTCTTGAATATTACATTTTAGTACGCGCTCAGAATATTCAAAAGTTAATCCTTGCAATATATTTTCTTATTACGCTATTAAGTTACCTTTTCTTTCTCAATAGACTTTACTATGTTTTATTTTTTATTATGGCGTTAGGTTTTATGTATTATGCTAGCAGACATGTCCGGATAAGAAATATCTTAATCTCTCTGACAATCTTAATCGGTTTAATGGTATTTCTTCAATATTTTCGAGAAACAAGATATGTTGAAAATTTTTTGTATGTGGTTTCTGAAATGAAATATTCATCCGAATATGCTGTATTTACTGGACCATATATGTACGTTGTAATGAATTTAGAAAATTTTGCACGAGCTGTCGTCCGTTTAGAAAATTTTACTTACGGATATTTCAGTTTAGATTTTTTAATGGCGCTATCGGGATTAAAACACTGGCTCTCATCATATTTTGGATTGCAGGAAAGAGTTTTTCTTGTCAGCGGCTACAATACTTTTCCTTTTTTTTGGGATTATTACTATGATTTTGGATTATTAGGTTTGGCTTTTTTATCTTGTTTACTAGGGGTCTTTACCAGCATATTGCATGTATATATGAGACTTAAACCATCAATTGTATCAATTTCGATGTATTCGATGATGCTGTTTGTTGTTATTTTTTCATTCTTTACAAATGCTTTAACATCTCTGAATTTTGTTTTCAATTTTGTACTCTTATTTGTATCCCAAAGAATGATCTTAAGAAAGCGAATTACAAACTTACACTCTTTTTCTGACGGTACTAGAAATGATTGATGTATTGATTGATAGTGGCAACGCCCCCCCACATTCTGGAATCGGAACTTATCACGCAGGGCTAGTAAATGCCCTAAAATATTATGGGCAGTTAGAAGTCACGATTAAAGAAAGTACAATCACTTCGATTTCTAAAAAACAGCGTTCTATAAGGAGGCTTAATTACTTATTGAAATTAAACCGACTATCTCGGCAAGGTTTTGGCAACGCTGAAATTGTCCACTTTACAAATGTGTATGTGCCAAAAGATATTGAAAAGATTCCATTCGTTGGTACTGTCCATGATATCGATGCCCTTATCCATCCCTCAACTTATTCTCCAATATATAGACTATATTTCAAACACATCGTTGAGGCAACATTTAAACGTGCACAGATTATCCTTACAGTATCTGAGGCAGTTAAAAATTCGATATTAAATAAATACGATTTACCTGAAAATAAAATTAGACCGATAGGTATAGGTTTATCGGAAAATTTTGTCGATGTAGCCAACGCCACTGAATCGATTCTCCCTTCCGAGATACCTACTTTACTTTTTGTCGGGAGTCTATCTGTTAAAAAAAATACAGGGTGGCTCATTAAGAACATAGTTAAGGGAGTCAAATCAGGCGCCATTCCTCATCTGAAGTTGATACTAGCAGGCGGGGCTGGTTTTGGTTTTGAATCAATAGCACAAGAGATTAAAGGTGCAGGAGATATTGTAAACTGGGTGAGGAATCCAAATGTTAACGAACTAGTAAAGCTCTATAAACAATCCACGATTTTTGTTTTCCCTTCAAGAACGGAAGGTTTCGGAATCCCACTTATAGAAGCGATGTACTGCAAAAAACCTATTGTAGCTAGTAGAATTCCGTCAAGTGTAGAAGTTGCTTCAACTGCCGCTTACTTTTTTGAATTAGACGATGTCGAAAGTTTTTATTACACAATTAAGCGTGCATTGGAAGACAGGAATTACGACTTGAGAAATAAAACCGCAGCCGAACAGTTGGAAAAATATTCATGGAATAATCTTGTGCCATTGTATATAGCTGCATATAAGAAAGCAATATGGAATCACCAAAAAATAAAATAAAAGTCCTTCATATAATAACACTGTTCAGTGTTGGAGGAGCGACTGAGACGGTCGTCTCAATTGCAAAAGGATTAAAAGATAATGGTTATGATGTTACTATTGTTTCGGGATCTCACATCGCATCTGAAGGAAATATGCTCCCAATTGCAAAGGAATTTGGTCTGAAAGTCATAATAATCCCAGATTTAAAAAGAAACATACATCCGATATATGATCTAAAATCTTTATTCCATCTGAAAAGGATAATTAAAGAAGGGAAATTTGATATTGTACAAACCCATAGCTCGAAAGCTGGTATTATTGGTAGATTTGCTGCCCGATTAGCGGGTGTAAAGCATATCGTCCATACAGTGCATGGGCTACCGTTCCATGCCTATCAAAATTCAATTCTAAGATGGTTGTATATTTTTATCGAAAAACTATCAGCAAAAATAACGTCAGTCCTTGTGGCAGTTTCGCACCAAATAGTTAAAGAGTCTCTGCATTATAAAGTCGGTAAAAATGAACAATTTGTCGTTATAAGAAGCGGGTTTAACACTAATGATTATCGAGTAAATCCTGAAACATCTGATAAATACAGAAATATATTCGGAATAAAGAGGGATGATTTCGTTTTAGGGAAGATTTCAAGATTATCAAAACTTAAAGGCCATTCGATCCTAATACAAGTTTTACCAGAGATCATAAAGGAATTTCCGCAAACCAAATTTATGTTCGTTGGTGACGGCGAGATGATGGATGAGCTAGTTAGTAAGGTCAAAGAGCTAGGTGTCGACAAGCATGTGATTTTTACTGGCTCTGTTTCTCCATCAGTTATTCCCGATTATTTATCCGCTATGGATGCAGTCATACACACATCGCTTCATGAAGGTTTGCCACGAGTAATTCCACAGGCATTATTAATGCGGAAACCTGTGATAACTTATAATTTAGACGGTGCACCCGAGGTAATTATTGATGACTACAATGGTTTATTGATTCCTCCATTAAACAGCAAACTACTCCAAGATTCAATCAGAAAACTGATTAAAGAGTATCCTAGATTTTATAATAATTGTGTCAAAAATGAAGAGTCTGTCCGCAAGGAATTCGACGAAATGAAAACCGTTACTGACATTTGTAAACTTTACGATAATCTTTTATCTTAATACTAATTATGCAAGGTAGATTTTCAAAAGAAAAATACTTTTTATTACTGATAGACTTCTTAGCTATTAATTTAGCGTGGTTCTCTTATTATTTGTTCAGAATTCAAAGCGGTTGGGTATCCTATGCCGTAGAACCCGATTTATGGCTTCCAATGATTATCATTTGGGTATATTGGCTAATCGTTTTATTCTTCTTTGGATTGTACCGCCCGTGGCACGCTCAGTCGCGTCTCGATGAATTTATTGCTCTAGCTAAAGCTTCTGTTTTCGGTACCTTATTCTTGTTCTTTATCATATTCATGGACGATCAAAGTGTTGGCTCTCCCCTTCACTCACGTTTCTTGATATTAATCTACTGGTCTTTACTTTTAGGGTTTACTTCTGCCGGCAGGATTTTGTATCATACATTCCAACGGAGTCTGCTATTACGCGGCATCGGATTGAACAACACCGTTATTGTCGGGTGGAATAACAAAGCAATAGAATTGTTCGACAGGATACAACAATATCCGGCATTAGGTCATAGTATCATTGGGTTTGTTTCAACTGAAGATGAAATTGTGACTGCAAGTCATAAAGGAGTACAAGTTTTCGGCTCGGTAAAAGACCTCCCCGCTATCAACGAGCGCAACAAGGTAAAGGATGTTCTGATAGCACTTGATTCAACTGAGCACGACAAATTGTTGAATGTAATCGCTGCGTGCAACGGTAACGATGTTAGAATTAAGATAATACCAGACTTATACGATATCATAAGCGGGCAGGCGCGCACAAACCAAATTTACGGTTTTCCGTTAATTGAAATCTCTACCGAGTTAATGCAGCCGTGGGAACACGCTGTTAAAAGATTAATAGACATATGTGTATCATTCTTAATACTTTTTCTTGGATTACCGATTTGGATTATTTTGGCTATTGCGATTAAACTCGAATCTAGAGGACCGATATTTTATACTCAGGAACGTGTTGGAAAAGAGGAAAAATTGTTTAAGATAATAAAATTCCGGTCGATGGTAGAAGATGCTGAGCATAAATCGGGACCGGTATGGGCGAACAAGGATGACGCAAGAGTTACACGCGTAGGTAAAATTTTACGCAAACTAAGGTTGGACGAAATTCCGCAATTCATAAATGTTTTAGATGGTCACATGAGTCTAATCGGTCCGAGACCAGAGCGGCCTTTTTTTGTGGAACAACTCACAAAGGAAATACCTCTTTACAAGCGGAGGCTAAAAATTCGACCCGGTATTACCGGATGGGCACAAGTAAAACATAAATACGATGAAAGCATTGAAGACGTTAAAAAGAAAGTACAGTACGATTTATTTTATATTGAAAACATGTCCTTAAGAATGGATTTTAAAATACTATTCCACACTATCGCCGTTGTGTTTTTAGGTAAAGGACATTAATTTATAAATTTCTAAATTCGAATTTCGAAACTCTAAATAAAAATCAAATAACAAAATATCACGCATATGAACTTACAACTCGTTGACTTAGTAAACCAATACAAAAAAATTAAACCCGAAATTGATGCGGCAATTCATTCTGTACTCGACACTGGTCACTTCATTCTCGGTAAGGCGGTGTCTGATTTCGAGTTCAATACCGCAAAATATTTAGGAGTGAAACACGCTATAGGATGCGCCTCAGGCACCGATGCGTTACAGGTTGCCCTAATGGCTCTTAACATTGGTCCCGGAGACGAAGTAATAACAACCTCCTTTACATTCGTTGCCACGGTGGAAACTATTGCCCTACTCGGGGCTAAGCCTGTTTATGTTGATATTGAGCCAGATACTTTCAACATCGACCCGACAAAAATAGAAGCTGCTATTACAAAAAACACAAAAGCTATTATACCGGTACACCTGTATGGTCATTCGGTAGATATGGATGCCATTATGCAAATAGCAAAAAAATATGGTCTATCTATAATTGAGGATACTGCACAGGCTATGGGTGCCGAATACAAAGGCAAGAAGGTTAGCGCAATCGGCGATATCGGCTCTATTAGCTTCTTCCCAAGTAAAAATTTAGGAGCTTACGGAGATGCGGGAATGGTGGTAACAAACAACGACCAACTTGCGGAAAAACTAAGAATGATTATTCTACATGGCTCTAAAGTACGATATTATCATGAGATTCTCGGAGTTAACAGCCGACTCGATTCCATACAAGCTGCCGTACTAAATGTTAAGTTAAAATATTTGGACGAATGGAACGACGCCCGCCGTAAAGCAGCTGGAATTTATAATAAACTTTTCGAGAACACACCAGCGGTTACACCCAAAGCGAAAGCCTATACTAAACATATCTTTCATCAATATACTTTGCGTGTTCCGAACCGTGACCAATTAGCCGACTATCTCAAATCGAAAGGAATACCGCACGCCATTTATTATCCGGTACCGCTTCATCGTCAAAATGCTTATGCACATCTTGCAGCTTCTGATATACATTTACCGGTAACAGAACAAATGACAAACGAAGTAATATCTTTACCGATGCACACAGAGTTAACTTATGAGATGCAGGAATACATATCAACAGAGATAAAAAATTTTTATAAGTAAAAATAATTTAGTGAGAAACGAATGTCAAGAACTTTAGTAGTAACGCCAACCTATAACGAAGCGGAAAATGTAGAGCGACTTCTTAACGCAGTCTTGTCTCAAGACCCCAGCATTGATATGCTGATTGTTGATGATAATTCACCCGATGGTACTGCTCAGATTGTTGAAAAGTTACAACAAAACAATAATCGAATTCATCTGATTAAGCGAGCCGGGAAGATGGGGCTTGGAACTGCTTATGTTGCTGGTTTCAAATATGCGATAGAAAATAAATTCGATTACGTGATGGAAATGGACGCGGATTTCTCACACGACCCAAATGAAATTCCCAAATTTATAAAAATGATACAGGATTATGATGTCGTTCTCGGTTCAAGATATATAAATGGTGTTCGTATTCTAAATTGGCCCATCCGCCGTTTAATACTTTCTTACACCGCAAGTCTTTACACACGCATAATTACCGGCATGCCGATAAAAGACACGACTGGGGGTTATAAATGTTTTAAACGAAAAGTCTTGGAGAGTATCGACTTGGAAAAGATCCACTCTAATGGATATGCCTTTCAGATAGAAATGAATTACAAGGCGTGGAAGAAAGGTTTCAAGATTACGGAATTACCTATCACTTTTGTTGACCGTACACACGGTACATCAAAAATGTCGAAAAAGATTGTTTACGAAGCTGTGTTGCTTGTATGGAAACTAAAACTTCAGAGTCTGTTACGCAAACTATAATGCGATGAAACTATCTGTTATAATCGTTAGCTACAACGTCAGGCACTTTCTCGAAAACGCCCTAAACTCTATAAATCGGGCAATGAAGAACATTGAGGGGGAGATATTTGTAGTCGATAACCACTCCGACGATGATAGCCCGGAAATGATAAGGGAAAAATTTCCCGACATTCACCTTATAGTAAATGAAAAGAATTTAGGGTTTGCCGCTGCAAACAACGCCGCACTACGTCGGGCAAAGGGAGAATTTATCGTGCTCATCAACCCAGACACTGTTGTTCAAGAAGACACTTTCACATCATTAATTAATTTTCTGTCCAAAAACGAAACAGTAGGTTTAGTAGGCTGTAAAATTCTTAACCCGGATGGTACGCTTCAGCTTGCATGCCGCCGCAGTTTCCCGACTCCATGGATCGCGTTCACGAAAGTTTTCGGATTAAGCTCCTTATTCCCAAAATCTAAAATATTTGGCAAATACAACCTTACTTACCTCGACCCGGACAAATCTTACGAAGTGGATGCGGTGAGCGGGTCGTTCATTTTTCTCCGTAAAAGAGTTTATGACCAAGTTGGCAACTTGGATGATAATTTTTTCATGTATGGTGAAGACCTCGACTGGTGCTTCAGAATACAAAAAGCAGGATGGAAAATATTTTATTATCCCGAAACACAAATCATCCATTATAAAGGTGAAAGTACACGCCGCAGCAACATAGACGAACTTAAAACCTTTTACGATGCTATGCACGTTTTTGTACGCAAGCATTTAAGCCACTCACTCTTAATTTCCTCGATATTACGGCTTGGTATCGTTTTCAGAGCTTGGACTGCTTCCTTAGGAAAGTTTTTCAAATTCATGGCACTCCCCTTCTTCGATTGGCTTCTTGTTTTACTCTCAATCGCATTAGGTTTTTACATGCGATTTCATGACATCGTTAAAATTCCTGAGTATGCCGTAATTCCCATAATATTGGTACCCGGACTAATAATCACTTCAACTATCTATCTGTTCGATGGTTATCATAAATACAAGCATTCAATCCCAAGGACTGTAATATCAGTTATTATAGGCTTTACCATCATTTCATCATTGACATTCTTTTTTAAAGAATTCGCGTTCAGTAGAATTGTCGTAGGATACTCCACAATTGCGGCAATATTTTTATTATCGTTCTGGAAAATCCTTCTGCGTATAATTACACGTTCGAAAATACTATCTCAGTCAGGTACATTTGGGAGAAGGACACTCATCGTCGGCATTGATGAAACAACTCAACAGATCATTGCTAAATTATCAACAAACCCAAATAACGATTATCACATAGTTGGATACATAGATAAAACACATAAGCAAATCGGCGAAATAGTTTCAGGCATTGAGATACTCGGAAGCTTGGATTATATTCATAAAGTAATAGATGAGAAAAAGATTACCGATGTTATTTTTT
Organism: uncultured Ignavibacteriaceae bacterium; assembly: GCA_964581995.1. Lineage (GTDB taxonomy): Bacteria > Bacteroidota > Ignavibacteria > UBA10030 > BY39 > CAZOQB01. The sequence continues at coordinate 69,829 of CAZOQB010000006.1, forward strand.
CCACAGAGACTTTATCATTTAAAGAAATACTGAGCGTGATTTCGAGTTATCCTAATATTCAGGTAAATTACCGGATGGTACCAAAAAGCTTAGAAGTAATCATCGGAAAAACTCATATAGACCACCTTGATGGAATACCGTTGATTGATATCGAATATAAATTAAACAAGACTTTTAACAGAGTTACTAAGCGTGTGTTTGATGTGTTAGGTGCTATTATTCTATTGATATTATTCTTTCCCTTAAATAGAGCATTTAAGGAAAAATTTCATTATAATTTATTACCAAATGTCCTATCGGGCAAATTAAGTTTGGTTGGAAGCCCTTTATATTTGAAAGGACAACTCTTGAAATCCGATGGGAATTTGGTGAAACCCGGTTTAACCGGTTTGCTGCAAACTAACTCGGATATACCGGATGCCGATGTAGAGAAGTATAATTTATTGTATGCGAAAAACTATTCGCCACTACTCGACATAAAAATATTAATAAAGAATCTGACAAAAATTATAAAAAATAAATAAAAAACCATGGCTAAAACAGTTCTGGATTTTGAAAAACCAATATTTGAACTCGAACAAAAAATCGAGGAGATGAAGAAGTTAGGCGAGTCGATTAACTTAACAAAAGAAGTAAAAACTCTTGAGACCAAGCTCGACCAAATGAAACACAGCATTTACAAAAATTTGACGAGATGGCAGAGAGTTCAGATCGCACGCCACCCTGAGCGCCCATATACTTTAGACTATATTGAAAGGATGACTACGGATTTTACTGAACTGCACGGAGACAGGACATTTCGCGACGATAAAGCAGTAGTTGGTGGTTTTGCGATGCTCGACACTGAACCAGTGATGATTATCGGTACACAAAAAGGTCGCGACACAAAGCAAAACCTTTACCGTAATTTCGGTATGCCTAACCCGGAAGGTTACCGCAAAGCATTAAGGTTGATGAAATTAGCAGCAAAATTTAAACGCCCAATTATTACAATGCTTGATACGCCCGGAGCATATCCGGGGCTTGAGGCTGAAGAGCGTGGTCAAGCAGAGGCTATCGCACGAAATCTGTTTGAAATGTCGCATTTACCGACCCCGATGATCGTAACCATAATTGGCGAGGGAGCATCTGGCGGAGCACTAGGTATCGGAATGGGCGATAGAGTTCTGATGATGGAAAATTGTTGGTTCTCGGTTATCGCTCCTGAGTCTTGTTCAAGTATTTTATGGCGAAGTTGGGAATACAAAGAACAAGCTGCTGAAGCTTTGAAGCTAACCGCACAGGATTTATCGGAACAAGGAATTATCGACCGCATTGTCCCCGAACCATTGGGCGGCGCACACCGCGACTATACTCAAGCTTCTTCCATTCTAAAAGATATTTTATTAGAAGAAATTAAGAAGCTTAAAAAAATTTCACCCGAAAAGTTAATTGAAAAAAGAATTGATAAATACTCAAAAATGGGCGAGTGGGAAGACTAAGTTAATTTTAGACCCCTCGATAAAACTCGGGGCAAGTTTTAGATTGCAAATTTATGATTAAACATACAACTCAAATACGGGTACGATACGCAGAAACCGATCAGATGAAAGTGGTTTATTACGCCAATTATTTCGTTTACTTCGAAACAGGCAGGACGGAACTATTACGATCTTTGGGACTTCCGTATTCAGAATTTGAAAAAATGGGGTATATCCTCCCAGTCATCGAAGCGCATGCTAATTATTATAAATCTGCTTCTTATGATCACTCGATCAATATCATTACCACGCTTAGGGAAATTCCCACGGTGAAAATTCGTTTAGATTATGAGGTAAAAAACCCGGTTACAAATGAATTAATCGCTGATGGTTATACTGTGCACAGTTTTGTAAATTCAGAAACACGGAAACCTACCCGCGCACCGAGCGTTTTTTTAAAGACAATCGAAAAAGCATTTAATAAAAAATAACCCTTATGTTGTCAGAAGAAGTATTAAAAATACTCTGCTGCCCAAAGTGCCAGAGCGAATTGATTTACGACTTTGATAATAACACCCTCTCCTGCAATTCTTGCGGCAGTATATTTGAAATACAAAACGATATTCCAATTTTGATAGTTGAGGAGGAAAACCAAAATGACTAATATCTTAAACGATAGCCGAATCAGCCGACTAATCGAAGAAGCTTTATTCGAAGATATCGGACTCGGGGACATTACTTCTGAATCGATAATTCCGAGCGTTATGAGGGGGAAAGCTGAATTACTTGTAAAGTCAAACGGAGTAATTGCCGGTCTCGATGTTGCAGCTTTGGTATTTCAATTGGTTGACCCGGAAATTACATTTCACCGGGAAGCGGAAGATGGAGTGTTCATCCAGTTTAATAAAATAGTTGGCAAGATAGACGGACCGTTAGTAAGCATATTAAAAGCGGAGCGTACTGTTTTGAACTTTCTACAGCGGATGAGCGGAATAGCAACCCTCACTCGACAGTTTGTTGGTGCAGTAGCGGGTACAAATGCTAAAATTACCGACACACGCAAAACAGCACCCGGAATTCGTTTACTGGATAAACTCGCGGTAAAAATCGGCGGCGGCATAAACCACCGCTTTGGACTTGACGACATGGTGTTAATTAAAGACAATCACATTGAAGCGGCTGGCGGAATTACGAATGCTATCGATCAATGCCTCGCATATATTAAAGCCAGTAATATAAAAATCAAAATTGAAGTCGAAACAAAAAACATAAATGAAGTTCAACAGGTCTTGAAATACGACGGAATCCACAGGATCATGCTCGATAATTTTAAAACTGAAGATATGGAAAAAGCAGTTGGACTTATTAGCGGAAAGTTTGAGGTTGAAGCCTCTGGGAATGTCGGTTTGGAGAATGTCCGAGAAATCGCAGAAACAGGTGTTGATTTTATATCTGTCGGCGCTCTTACCCACTCGGTAAAAGCTTTGGATATTGCGCTTAACGTAACACCAACATTGAATTAATGCTCGATAAGATCAAACGCCTGGGAAAAGATACTGCGATATACGGCAGTAGCACAATTCTGGGACGCCTGCTTAATTTTTTACTCATCCCCTTTTATACTAATGTTCTAAGACCTGAGGAATATGGAATTACTGCGTATGTATATTCATTAATTGCATTCCTGAACGTTATCTACAATTACGGAATGGAATCTTCTTATTTTAAGTATTCTTCAACGCTCGAAATTGGTAACAAATCACAAAACTTCAGCACACCGTTTATTTCTGTTACAATCAGCTCCGTATTATTTTCATCAATCATAATCTTTCTTTCGTCCTCAATATCCGATCTAATTCACCTACAGGTTGATTATTCACGCGTCATCTTTTACTCAGCATTAATTCTATGTTTCGATGCGATAGCCATTATACCATTCGCTTATTTACGTCAGGAAAACAAAGCCAAGTATTTCGCAGTAATCAAATTTTTGAATATTCTAATAAATGTTTTATTGAATATCATTCTCCTCGTAAAATACAGAATGGGAGTTGAAGGAATATTCATCAGCGGATTGGCATCTTCGTTCGTTACCGTGGTTTTTCTTCTGCCTACAATCATTAAGAATTTCAAATTCAATTTTTCATCAACCCTTTATAAAGCTCTTTTGGTATTCGGACTTCCCTCTCTTCCTGCCGGCTTTGCAGCGATGATGCTTCAGGTAATTGACCGCCCGATTCTCAGAGCATTAACTAACGATTCGTCTGTCGGAATTTACCAGGCAAATTATCGTCTCGGTATATTTATGATGCTTGTAGTATCTATGTTCGACTATGCATGGAAACCATTCTTTTTTTCTACGGCAAAAGAAGCGAACGCAAAAGAAATATTCGCTCGTGTAACAACATATTTTTACCTTGTGATGGCTGCGGTATTTCTAGTTATATCCTTATTAATCGAGGATATCGTCAAAATCCAGGTTTATAACCGATATATCATCCACCCCAATTACTGGGCGGGATTAAACATTGTTCCTATAATTCTCGCAGCTTATTTATTCAACGGCTTAGCTTTAACCTTTTCAGCCGGAATTTATATTGAGAAGAAAACATTTTTCCTACCTATTACAACTTCGATAAGCGCCGTTACGAATGTTATTCTGAATATTATACTTATTCCGAAGATGGGAATAATGGGTGCGGCAATAGCTACATTGTTGAGTTATTTTATCATGGCTGTTTCAACTTATTATATTTCACAAAATATTTACCGGGTTCAATACGAATTCACCAGAATTTTTATAATTACTTCCGCACTAATCTCATGTTTTCTTCTCTTCTATGTATTATCAGGAATCGTCACAGCATACTTACTAAAATTTATAACTATCCTTCTCTTCTTCATACTCATTTACTTCTTCAAGTTTTTTAACGTAGGTGAAATCAGAGCGATAAAGAAATTATTTTTGTAGTTCGATTGGATGAGGCGACATATATGTTTAAACGTCCCGTTCTACCGTAGCACAACCTCTCTTAGATTGAACTTGTTTATTTTCAGATATAAGAATTAAGTCTTGATAGTATCCCGCTTACTCCATTAGTTTCTCTCGTCCATTTTTCGTATATTTAAGCAGATTTTAACAATAATTGGATATAATTTGAGTGATACTAAAATAAATTTTGACCCTAACAAGCCGATGCAAGTCGGTGGGCAAGCAGTCATCGAAGGTGTAATGATGCGTGCTCCTGGTTCGGTAGCAACTGCTGTGCGCCGAGCAAACGGTGAAATTGTAATTAAAAAAGAGGAATTTTACACGCTTGCCGAGAAGAAAAAAATATTTAAAACACCCATATTCCGTGGTGCAATCGGGTTAATCGAAATAATGATTTTAGGCGTGCGTACATTAAATTTTTCTGCTGACATAGCAATGATGGATCTTGAAGAATCTAAAACAGACTCCGGGAAAAAGAAAACCACAAAACCAAATCGAAATTCGAATTGGAAATTAGCTTTAACAGTTATCGGCGCTTTAGCGATTGGTATTGCTCTGTTTTTTATAACACCGATTTTTGTAGCAACCAAGCTTTTTCATGTCGAGCAAGAAGCACTCGCATTCAATCTCATTTCGGGAAGCGTACGTCTTTTAATATTGTTAATCTACATAACTGCGATATCGTTTATGAAAGATGTTCAACGAGTTTTTCAGTATCACGGCGCTGAACATAAAGTTGTTTTTACTTACGAAGCAAACTCGCCACTCACGATCGAAGCAGCACGAGTATTTTCGCGATTCCATCCACGCTGCGGAACGAGTTTTCTTTTAATAGTTATGTTAGCTTCTGTTTTTATTTTTAGTATTTTTGATGCTCTATATATTCAATATATCGGTCCAATGAATATCTTCCTACGACTATTAACCCATCTTCCACTCGTTCCATTTGTAGGAGGCGTTGCTTATGAGTTTATTCGATTGTCTGCGCGAAAAAGCAACACTACAATAGGGAAGGCTCTCGTTACTCCAGGCCTATGGCTCCAAAAAATAACTACTAAAGAACCTACCGATGCTCAGATTGAGGTAGCTCTTGCAGCCCTTAAGTCATCGCTTGCAGTAGAAGAGGCAAACGCGTTAGCAGTTGAAAAACCATAAAGATAAGTATGTTTGAACGTTTAGAAAAAATTAATATTCGGTATGAAGAACTCACACGGTTACTAAGCGATCCTGCCATAATTAATTCGCAAGATAAATTTCGTGAACTCAGCAAGGAACACAGCGATCTGACTGGTATAATAAATACGTATAATCAGTATTTGAAAATCAAGAATGAAATCGAAGGATTACACGACATTATTCACAACTCAGGAGATGCTGAACTTAAAAATATTGCCGAGAGTGAGATTCAAACTCACATACAGAATTTACTAACTATTGAAGAAGAATTAAAATCGCTGTTACTGCCGAAAGACCCGAACGATTCTAAAAATTGTATTTTAGAAATCAGGTCGGGGACGGGCGGAGATGAAGCTGGTTTATTTGCAGCCGATCTATTCAGAATGTACTCAAGGTATGCAGAGAAAAATAACTGGAAAGCCGAGTTAATGGATTTCAGCGAGGCGGGTAAAGGTGGCTTTAAAGAAGTAATTTTAAGAATCAGCGGACAGGAAGCGTACGGAAAACTAAAATTTGAAAGCGGAGTACACAGAGTTCAGCGTGTACCTGAAACGGAGTCGCAAGGCCGCGTGCATACATCAGCCGCAACGGTAGCCGTATTACCTGAAGTTGAGGAGGTTGAGATTGAAATTAACCCTGCCGATTTACAGTTCGATACATATAGATCGGGGGGTAAAGGAGGGCAAAACGTAAATAAAGTTGAAACCGCTGTAAGAATAACTCATAGACCTTCAGGCGTAGTTGTAGCATGCCAGCAGGAGCGCTCACAGTTTAAGAACCGGGAACTTGCGATGAAGATGCTTCGCTCCAAGTTGTATGAGGCAAAGTTACAGGAACAAAATTCCTCTGTCTCGGCACAACGTAAGTCCATGGTAAAGAGCGGTGACAGAAGCGATAAAATTAGAACGTACAACTTCCCACAAAACAGAGTGACCGACCATAGAATCGGTCTCACTCTGTATAACTTATCAGAATTCATCGACGGGAAGATTGATGAAATGATAGAACAACTCAAGCTTGTAGATAAAACTGAAAAGTTAGCTAACGCAGAGCAATAAAAAACCCACCTTCCTGTTTTCGTCGTTAGGAAACCCGAGTTATTAGTGTCATTCGTAAAAAAATAAGCCACTAATTTCACGAATACACACGAATATAATATGTTTGTAAAATAAAAAACCCGCCTTGATAACTCAGGGCGGGTTTTTGTTTTACATGTGCGACTCACTTTCAAAGTGAGTCGCACTTCAACTAAAGTTATTTGAGCATCAATCCCGCCAAAATTCAGCGTGGATTTCTGCTCAAATGACTAACGTCATTTGAGCATCAACATTTTGTTGATTTTGTTAAACGAACCGCTAACCATACGGATAAAGTAAACTCCGCTTGGAACGTTGCTGCCTTGTTCGCTCTTTCCATTCCACTCTATTGTATGATAACCGGCAGGACGAATCTCGTTCACTAAAGTGCGAACCTTCTGTCCAAGTACGTTATAAACAACCATTTCAACTAAAGCCGCTTTTGGTAATGCAATAGTCATCTTTGTAGTCGGATTGAACGGGTTTGGATAGTTCTGGCCGAGTGCAAATTCCATCGGAAGTTCTTCGCTGTTTTCAATTTTAAGTTGAAGCGTATTCAGATTCGAATTTGTTATTCTGATACTTCCTTCACTCTTCATCTCTTTAACACCGATGATCTTACCATTTACTGCATCCGTCAAGAAAAAGTTTTTACCATTTCCATTCGATATATTCCAAGAGATAGTAAGCGGGAACTCAGCGGATTGAATATTGATTGTATGCTGTACGAATTTTTCGATACTCAGCGGATAAGTTTCTAAAATTCTCTGTGATGCAAAACGGACATCGAACAGTGTTGCGGGTGGCGAAGGAGGCATTCCATAAAGTTCTTTATTAACTTTTCCTTCAGCATCTAAACCCACATAGAGTGTCTGGCTCGTGTTGTTTTTATCAGTTATGGTAATGGTATTATACTCATCTATGTTTGCATATTGTTCTGCATCTTTATTCAAGAATAAAGAAACACCGCTTAAAGTCAAAGTCCCAGAATTATTTACCTTTACCCAATATGCTTTTCCGGGTTCTACAGTTGTAGAAACCGAATAACCATTATTATAACCATAGAATGGCGAAGCAATCATACCTGAAGGGTTAGAAGTTACATTAGTCGTTGCCACAGGACTTGTGATAGAGCCGATTAAATTCCAACCCGCATTAACGTTGATCTGTTTAGAATTTACTCTGCGGCCATGCATACGGCGAGCAATCGGTGTTGGGAATTTAAGCCAATAACCTAAGCCATTAAATAATGTATCTTTTGAGATATAACCGGCAGAATATGCAAAGGCACTCGATTGTGCATCCGGGAATACATTTACTTTCCGTGAGTTTAAAGTGTCGCTCGGAATAAATGGGACAGAAACCAAATTCCAACCCTGGCTGTAATTATAAATATTACCCGCAATGATATCAGAATTTGTTCTAGGGTCAACTTTATACCTATTAAAACTGTAATAAACCACGCCTGTTAATGGTGTAATTTTATCGTTTAAAGATAATATGTTTTTACCGATGAGTGTATCAGCTAAAACATTCGAGAAATCGTTTTTCCCATCACGTCTTATTGTTGTTGTTCCAGAACCATCGTTTATATCAAACTCGGTTGGATCAGAATATACAGGCCAGATATTCTTTACATGTACAGAATCGAATCTTACTAACATACCTTCCCATTTTTCGGCTATAGAATCTCCATTTGCTCTGGCACCGAATGTAAATGTCGTGGTTGGTAATGAAACTGGTTCCGGTACCGGTCTTCCAGTTGCTAAAATTTGTACAGGGTGTTGAATACTATCCATGCGTGTAACATCGTAATATTCATTTATCCTACCTGTTACTCGGATACTGTCTCCTTTACTAACACCGGCTAAAGTCGATTCAGGACCAACTATCCATAATCCACTCCATGGCGAGTTACCGCTCTGAATATACCAGGCATTTGTACCGGCAGCGTTTAAAGGTGCGATATCCATATCTGTGATATCCACTGTTACCGTGCCTGTAACTGAAACCGGGTTCGCTCCGATGTAAGGACTTCTACCAATTGGGTAAGGTGTATATTGTACATCTCGAATAGTAAGTTCACGATTTAAAACTTCATAAGAGAAAAATCCTTTTGATGTATCGTATCCTGCAGAACCAAAAGCTGAATTTGCTAAAATTGAAGATGTGCTACTTGCAACAGCTTTAAGAAAATATCGCACGTTTGTACCTGCGGGTTGTTTGGGTATAGGCCTCCAAAAAGCTGAATCAGGAGGAACGGTGGGGCCAAACATTCTTAAACTCACAAAAGGACCATTATTAACACTATAATTCAGATACACATCTGTAACGGTGTAACCGCCTTCTAAATTATAAGCTCTTACGTCAATTCTTGGGCTGCTATCCGGGTGAACTACAACAGGGTTACGTCTATGTTGTGCGATAATGGGTTTTGGGACACCAAATTTTAAATCACCATCATAAATCGGGGAGATACGGTAACCGCGACTTGCTTCGCCACCAGTAACAGTTGACATCCAACCGCGAATAGTATCTACTCTCGAACCTGCGGGTGGGGGTACAAAAGTTGAAGCTGGATTACGCCGTGTTGCAACAGTAAACCAATCTGAGGCATCATAAGTCGAGATTGAATTTCCCATATCATCAACCATATTAACAGTGCCGCGACCGGGGTCTAAAACACTAGTTACGTTCAAGTTATACATTTCCACCAAACCGCATTCTAGTGGTTCGCCGGTTGAAAATAATATTTTATCCGTCCAAATACCTTGATAAAAAGGATTTTCACCTGAAGGAATTTTTTTATATTGAGGAATTGGGCAACTGCCGATTATCTCTATAATGTTGGCTGGAGCGCCGGCTGTATCCTTTAATGGAACAAACTGCGTCATACTGTGCATCGCAGGTGCTCCACTCTCTGAATAACTCGGGAATTCCCATACCCAGCCGGTTACTCTAACTATATCTCCAACTTCCGGATTTAACATATACTGATAATAAACCGAATCAGCGGGAGCAGTTGAACTAAGCGCTGCCCGGATTAATATATTTCGAAAATTTTGACTGTTATAATCCGGATCTGAAGAATAACCCGTATCAGCGATAACCATATTGTAACCTAAAGCTGTATAACCAAATATTTTCGCAGGAACAACTACAACGCCCACAATTGTCATTGTATCCAAACTCCGAGTTAGGGTTGGATCGGGATCAATAAAATTTCCTTTTTGTAAAGTCCACCTACTAGCATCTGTAAGCTGGATGACATCAGCCAAAGCAAGAGAATCAGGATGACAATATTGAATATCATAGATTTTATGATAGGGATATGCTGTAGGACCAGGGTTTGTGTTTATTATCCTGTTCTTTTTAAAACCGGTCTGTGGGTTTAGCTGCCCGCTTGCATCAGTCGTTGCAGCAATCATACCTACCATAATCAAGATAGGTAAAATTATCTTCCTTAAAAACAGGAAAATATTTTGTAATTTGTACTTCATATACTACTCCTTTAATAAAAAGTTTAATGAAATAATGGTTTAAAATCTATATAAATATAGGGATAATATGTATAAAATGAAAGATTTGAGGATTATAATCGGAAAAATATTTTACTTAATTAGCATCATGTGGTTTACGGCGGTTGATTGCGGTGTTGTCAACCTATAATAATAGATACCACTTGAGAGTCGGAGTGAAGAAAAGATTTCTTCGTATTCACCTTCATAGCGGAATTCATCTACTAAAGTTGTTACTAACTGTCCTAAAAGATTATATACTTTTAACGATACCTGCGCATCTTTGAATATTTCAAACCTAATGGTGGTGCCCGCATTGAAAGGATTCGGGTAATTTTGATACAAGACCGGCGAAGGCGGTAGTGGTGGAACTACAGGCGGTATAACTTCGCTGCCTCCACCGTTCACAGTTTTTAGAATAGTTCCGTTAGAGCCAACCACCCAACCAATATTATGATTAACAAACTCTACCTTTTGTAAATAATTTGTTGTACCGCTTTGCAATAAAAACCATTTCTTGCCGCCGTTGGTGGTTTTTAAAATAGTCCCGTCGTTTCCCGATATCCAACCCGTTGTATCATCAATAAACTTTACTGAGAAGTAATCGGCTTTTTTTGGCGGACTCATTTGAAAACTTTGAGCAGCGATTGTATCAATCGCTAAACAATCACCGCCGCATGTTGTTTTAAGTATAGTTTTGTTTGTACCAACAAACCAACCGGTAGTAGCGTTGATAAAATAAACATCATAGAGGTCGTTCTTAATAATCGTAGCAATTCTATTCCATACAACACCGCCGTCAGTTGTTTTATAAATTAAACCAAATTTACCAACAGCCCAGCCCGTATCTGCGTTAATAAAGAAAACAGAGTTTAGGTCGGTAGTATCTGCAAACATTTCCGGCGTCCAATTCCCTCCGTCATCTATTGATTTTAGGACTGTTCCTTTAGCGCCAACCGCCCAATATGTTTGGCCAATATTGAAAACAGAATTGAGATTATTGCTGGTTACCGATTGAATTGTTGTCCAAAGATTGCCGCCGTCTAATGATCTTAATATCGTTCCGTTAGTACCAACTGCGGTACCACTCTGGGCAGATTGGTCTGAACCCGTATTAAAAGTTACAGCATTTAAATTGTTATCGGTACCGCTTGTTTTTGTAGCCCAACTTTTACCGCTATCACCAGTAGCTAATATTTGGCCCTGTTCACCGACTACAAAACCTGTTTTCCCGTCCCAGAAAAATGCATCGTTAATTTGTTTTATTACGCCATTTTCTTTTCGCTGCCACGTGTCGCCTCCATCTGTCGTCCCTCTGATATCTAACAAATCGCTCAATATCCAGCCATTGTTTACGTCAGAGAAAGAAATAGATTTTAGGTACTGTTGTTTTGCCAAAGTATCTACCGTCCAGTTAGTTCCTCCATTGGTTGTTTTACCTAAGTAACCGTTACTCGTAAGCACTAATCCCCGACTGGAAGATGTAAAATAAACATCTGTTGCCAAAAGTGTTCGGAGTTGGTTGACCCAACTTTTCCCACCGTCGGTTGTCCTAAGAATCATGATGTTACCTACTACCCATCCTGTGGAGTCGTTCACAAAATATAATGAGTTAAAATCATTTTTTGTGTTGCTGGATAATGTATCCCAACTCGAACCTGAATTTGTAGATTTCAAAATAATTCCATCGTTTCCGACTATATATCCAATGTTTTGTGTGGGAAAATGAATTTTACGTAAGGATAGAAAAGTGCTTGAGTTCACTTGAAACCAATTGCTGCCGCCGTTGGTTGTTTTTAGAATTATTCCGCTATCACCGATAACCCATCCAAGGTTCTCGTTGAACAAGAAAACATCATTTAATTTATTTTTGACAGGGGTGTTTGATTGTGCAGTTTGCCCGCCTGCAGTTTTTCTTATTATTACACCCGAATCGCCGACAGCTACGATCAAATTATTTCTTTGATGAACGGCTCTCAGCATACATTTTCTGTCGCCGGCTTCATTTATAACATTCCAGTTCAAGCCTCCGTCCGTTGTTTCGATGAATGTAGCATTAGCGCCAACGGCAACCAGGGATTGATTAGTAACAGCAACGATATCTAAAAGTGGATTCCCTTGTGGTATAGGGTTTTGCCAAACCCAATCCTGTTGAGAAAACACAAGGAGAGGAAACAGAAGTGTAACTAATATTTTGGATAGATATTTCAATTTCTAAAAAATAAATTCATTTTACCACGAAGGCACTAAGAACACTTAGTGCCACTAAGTGTCCTACGTGTCTGAGTGGTGTTATTTTAAAAAAAACGTTTTATCTCAACAGTAGCATCTTTCGGACAACGCTAACCCTTCCGGAATTATCGCTAATCCTACAGATATAAACACCGGATGCTAAATTATTTCCATCAAAATAAACTGCATTACGTCCGGCATAGAATTCTGTTTTATCAGCAAGGACAGCTACTTCTTGTCCAAGCATATTGTAAACTTTTATGTTTAGCATACCATTTTCAGGCAAATCAAATTCAATTGTAGTAACCGGGTTAAACGGGTTAGGATAATTTTGTGCAAAAAACTGTGTTTGAGTTGATATAATTTTTTGTGTTATAAATGAGCCGCTGCCGTATTTTAAAGTAACACCGTATAACCCCACAGTCCAAACATTTGCGCTGTCGATTGAGCAAATATCGTAAAGCGTACTTCGAACAGGAGAAGGTATGTTTAACCAAGTAGCTCCACTATTTGTTGTTGATAATATTGTGCCCGATGCGCCAACAGCCCAACCATTCAACGAGTCAGTAAATGTTAGAGCCGTTAATTCTTTCGTTATACCTGAGACTTGTGCAACCCAATTTACACCGCCGTTTGTAGTTTTACGGATCGTACCGCCCGAGCCCACAACCCAGCCAGTTGTAGGTGAAATAAAGTAGAATGAATTTAACTTCCGGGTAGTTCCTGATGGCTGTGCAACCCAACTCGCACCACTGTTTGTGGTTTTAAAAATTAAGCCGCTTGTACCAGTTACCCAACCCGTTTGGTTATTTACAAAATAAACATCATAAAAGGTGTTTGAAACAGGCGGTTTTGTGGTGTACCAGGAAGCACCGCCGTTTGTGGTTCGCCTGACATAGCCGCCGCTGCCTGCAACGAATCCGAGGTCTTGGTTTAAGAAAAATATTTTATAAAATGTTCTTGTTGTTCCGCTTAGTAAGCGTGTCCAGGTTCCGCCACCGTCAGTAGATTTCTCAATTAAGCCAGACCTTCCTGTTATAAAAATTGTAGCAGAGTCAACCATAAAAATTGAATTAGCTTTTTTACCCGCCAGAGCCGTTTGAATAATCCAGTTTAAACCACCGTCGGTAGTTTTATAAGCAATTCCATTACGTCCTAAAGCCCAACCGTTACGGTGGTCGGAGAAGTGAACTGCATACAAGTTATCGCGGTGCCCGCGTGAAAGCTTTAGCCAGTTTTCACCACCGTCAGTTGTTTTAAGTATGGTACCCCTTACACCGGCGGCAAACCCGGTAACAGAATCAATAAATTTAACAGCATCGAGCCATTCAGTCGTTCCTGAGTTTTGCGGAATCCACGTAATTCCCTCGTTAACAGTTTTAACTATTGTTCCATTTGAGCCGACAGCCCAGCCGGTAGTCGAGTCTATAAAATCTACATCTTCTAACCAGGCGAATGTGTTTGAGCTTGTAATCCACCAATTTGCGCCAGCATTTGTAGTGCGTCGAATGGTACCGTTTAAACCAACAACAACACCTTTATTTTGCGTAAAGAATTTTATACTGGTTAGTATGTTAGTAGTACCAGAGGATTGTGAAGTCCAAACCAAACCACCATTCACAGTAGAATAGATTTTACCAGAATCACCCACGACCCAACCTCTTAAACCATCAATAAAATTAATCCCAAATAATCGCACTGGTAATGGGGCGAATTGCGGAATCCAGTTATTGCCTCCATTAGTTGTATAGAGAATTAAACCTTGCATACTACTAACCCAACCTGTGTCACGATTGATGAAATGTGAGTTAAAAAATGGGAAACCTGCATAAAACAGCGAACTCAGATTAAATTTTGTCCAGTTATCGCCACCGTCAGTAGTTTTTAAAATTTTACCACCCAAGCCAACAGAATAACCGTATGAGCTATCAATTATATCTATGGCGTATAGAGTACCGCTGGTGAGTCCCAAACCAAACTTAAGATCCCATGAATTACCTAAGTCAGTTGTCCTCTGGATTGAAGAAGATGCACCGGTAAAAAACACATCCCCCTTAGAAGAAACATCAATCCCGGTTATTGATAGACCTGTTGGGTAAGGATTTTGCCAATACCAATATAGGTCGGCGGGCGCAAACTCCTCTTCGGCTTCTTCTTGTACTACTCCATACGGGGAAAAATAATCTAGTGTATCTTCAATAATATTATCGGTATCAATATCTATTGTGTCCTGTGTTTGTGCATATAAATTTCCATTAGTCAGTAGAATAAAAATGAAAATTATCCAAACACAAAATATATATTTTTGTATTATTTCTTTGTATATCATATTATAAACTCCTTTCAGGAGAATTATATTCTATTTTAACTGCTTTATTCTAAAAATAGCATCGACATACTCGCTGCCTGGTTCGCCGGTAATCTCAACCGTTTGCGATTCTGGCTCTGCGATAAAGTTCGAACTTCGTAAATATTCATCATCGAGTTTAACTAAGTAAGTCCCCTTAGGCATAGCTGGATATTCAAATTCACCCAATGAGTTTGTCTTAGTAATTTTTTCTAATATTTTATTACTTGATCTTTCAGTCTGACCTTCCTTAATTAAGAATACAGTTAAAGCCGGAACTGGGCTTCCGTCAGCCAAAGTAACTGAACCTTTTATTATGCCACCACTAACAATGGGAATATTCAAAGTTTTTAATTTATTGGGTTCTGACCTCATGCTTATACCATCATAAAGGGGAACCCAGAAAGGTTCGTCTAAATCACGCATACGGACACGAAAAACATAATCACGGTAATATTCACCAGAGGCTAAATAAGTTTCATCATTATATTTAGAAATTGCAGCTCCACCGAAAGTTCCTAATCTCTCGGCCGTAATACTAACATTCTTAAGATATCTTTCGTTTTTATCCTTAATTCCGTTATAATTGTCATCATAAAATGTACGTGTTAGATAATATCCCCGTCTGATAGGAGCTCTATTTCTAAACAAAACATCCCATGATTGAGTTGAGCCTAATATCATTCCTGAAAAGCTTTGGTTTAAAGATATTCCATGGGTGCTTTTTAAACCTGTTGTTTGAGAACGGATAAACGGCAGTTGAACAATCAGGTTTGCAAAAACGAAAAACTCGTGATTTAAGAAATTACGTTCTGCAAACATATTAAATAAAAACATAGATGATAACGGAATATTTAAGCCGATACTTGCATTAGATAATCTATTAATTTTATGGTCGTAACGTCCGTTTAACAATATCGAAGAGAATGATGTAGCTTGGACTGTAAAACCCGCTCTGCTTGTAAAGAATGTAGTTCCATATCCGATCTGGCTATAATGCGTAACTGCGTAATTAAACGAAAACTTTTTGTAATTTGCTCCGAAACTTACATTGAACCCTGTTTCTTCGCCTCTTTCAAGAACATTTCGTGTAATAATTCCATTAACTACAAAAAATGAAGAGTTAGCAGAAAGCGGAAGTTGGAAATTTAAATTTGTAGAATATTTTATTCCTCGCGAGTTAAGTACTTTATTTTTTGCATACAAATAATTTTGTAAACCTATACTTGTTTGATTCCATGTTTGCCAAAATAGATTGATTTGAGATTTAATGAAAGGAGAAAATTCTGCCGTTCCGTATAAATTGTCAGTCAGCCTTACGGTAGAAAATGTATAAGGATAAAATTTATCCGTAAAATTTTTCCTGTCGGTGTATTCTATTCCAGTTCCTAAGGTTATTCGCTCAGTCGCCCCATACTGTACTTCACCCGAACCATAGAATGGATAATTTTTGATACGTATTTTCCCAAATGTCAATCTATAATCGACCGTGCCTCGAGGCAACATGGTTGAGGGTATTACTAAATATTTTCTTTCTGTATATTCTTGTCCATAAAAATCAAACCTTCTCTCAACAATTTGATTATATCCATAATAAATGTTTGAGGTTACATCGAAAGAAGTATCTCGATTCATGGAGATGTATATTGGCGTCGACCCTAATGGAGTATACAGATATTCTTCGTTAGCGCTTATTCGTGCGGGGGTCACAATACTACCGAATTGTTGGCGCCTTTCTGGCGGTGTATTTGTAATATTGACTCCCCAAAGATTACCACCAACGTTTGAACTCTTCTGTATGTCGCCTAATGTAACTAGTTGAATTAACCGATTGTTAAAAAAAGGATATTTAATGTTTGCACGAACATCTCTATCTTTTATAGGCTTATATACCTGCCCTCTAACGGAAGTTTCTAAATCTCCTCCAAAAACTTGTGCGCCGGCTTTAAAATTGTAGTTATAACGAAATATATCATTAGGGTTTTTTAATGTTGATATATTATATACCAAAGTGCCCGCATTAAAAATATTGGTACTTTTCCCTAAATTTAATTCGGGTTCGGAATAAACTCTTTCTAATTGCCTCTGGTAATTTTTTTCGCGACCTCTTTTTTGTAATTCAGCAAATCTTTTATTGCTTTTTAAAACAACCTCTACGCGCCGGTCATCATATTTTATATCTAAACCGAATAGATGTTTATAAAAACTTTCATGCAAAAATATCTCTTTATCGGTTATAATATAATCAGTTCGGAATATGTCAACAATTTTTTTTCTGTATTTTGCCTGTCCCATCGCAAAATTTATTTCATAAACAGAGTCTGGTTCTATAAAGTAACCTTTGACTATACTGAAGCCCGGGGCAGCATCTACTTTAATTCTTAAAAAATTAAATATGGAGAGTAGCGGTAAATATGTATCTTTTTGAGATTTTAACACTTCTATCTCTATGCGTCCCAATCGCTTTTCATAGAATTCTATATATAGGGTATCTATTTTTTTACCCTGTGAATTAGATTCATACGGGAAAACAACCGTTAAGGTTCCCATAAATAGAATGTATAATAAGAGCTTCCTCGCCATATTATTTATTCTGTGGTTACGTTATACTTCCACGTTTTTGGTTCAGATTTTATCACAAATTTGCTGGCGTCGTCAATTCGTTTCGCTTCAGCAACTGCTTTTAAGGTATAAGCCCCATTGGGAATACCACTTATATCTATTTTTGAAATAATTGTTATTTGTTTATAAATTACTAAATTCTGGTCGTGTTTTTTTACAACTTTTCCTTTACTGTCCACTAATTCAAAATGCATCCTCCCCCAGTATGAACTATTTCCGAATCTTTGATATTTAGCTGTATAAATCAATTCTTTGTTAGATATTCTAATATCAGGTTTGTCAATAATATCAACCGAGGTCGATACTTTTCCTTTCCGATAATGAATTGGAATAGATTGTTGATTAACGATTTCTAAACCGACTTGAGCTTGTTCTTGTTTATCTGTTAAGAGTTTTGGTGTTGCTTTAGATGGTTTAGAAAAAATAGAAATACGAGTCCAATATTCCTTATCGTTAAGGGTTAAAGGTGGCGTTGCTATAACCCGAACATACCGCTTTTCCGAAGGTTTTAATAAAAACCTATTCGGATATAATGATGTCCATTCATCCATCGGTTGGTCGTCAACAGAAAATACATCCGGTGTTTTGATGAATATATTGTTTGTATCATCGGATGTTACGTAGCCGTATTTAACCTCAAGCCAAACTTCAATTTCTTTATCCGTTACATTCAATACTTCGAAGGAGGTAGATCGTCGCGGTTCATCAACAAATAATAAAGTGGGTGAAACTCTAACATTTGCCTTTACCAGATAAGTTAGAGTAAGAAGAAGAATTACGACCATTAACGATTTTTTAGAATTCATAAAAATACTTCACATTTAAAATATTAAAAAGAGGTGCCTAAACTTCAGTTTCGACACCTCTTTACTTATTAAATTACCGTAATACTAGTTATTATAATCCGGTATATGATACGCTTGCAACGATGACGCCAAAGAATTCAGTTCCAGGAACTGAAGCAGGAACTGTGAGTAACATTTCAGGGGCGAATAATGCATCAGCACCACCAAAACCAACATTTACTGTGTATGGAGCGTTTGGATTGAATGGAAGTGCATTAGCATAATCTGCACCAGGCACAAACCATGCTTTCGGGAATGATACTGGTAACGCACCGAATTCACCAATTAAAGCTGTTGGTAGAATCATCGAAATGGTGATGGACGAACCGGGTGTTAAACCACCGAGTATAAATTCTGTCCATGCAGCTGGATCAGCTGGAGCTGTTGGGTCTGTTAAGCTTACAAACTTCCAAGCACCTTCAACTGCATCCAAATAAACCTGGTATGTATAACCACGGTTTAGCTCTTCGAGTCCGAATTCACCTGGGTCTAATGTGAAACCGTCTAATACTGTGGCTCCAATAGGTGCCCATGTTGTTGCACTACCAGTGGTTTGTGCATTCGTCAAACCGACTGCAAGAACGATCAACAATAAGGAAAACATTAATTGTTTCATTGTGTAACTCCTTTAATTTGTTATTTGTTTTTTGTTAATTGTGGATTAAGGGTTAATTAATTGTGTTTTGTTATTTTTGTAATTTTTTTGAGCCTTAGGCTCATCCGCCTTCGGCGGAAATTCTGTGTTTTCACCAGATTCCGCTGGTGAGCCGTCCGAGGATGAAAGAATATACTTATTACTTATTCATACCTCCTTAATGTTATTTGAATGAACTATTTTTTTATTTATAATTTTGTGATATAGGGCACGTGCGACTCACTTTAAAAGCGAGTCGCACATAACCTAAAATTTACTTCATTAACACCATTTTTTTCATAATCTGTGTGGTAGCTCCGGTTTCAACACCCTTTGCAACCAAACGATAGAAATAAATACCTGATGATATCTGGTTCGCATCAAATGTAACACTTTCTAGACCATAAGCCATTTCTTCGCGGTCTATCAGTGTTGCTACCTCTTGTCCTAACGCATTGTAAACCTTTAACGTAACAATTGCATCCTCTGGTAAATTGAATTCAATTGTAGTTGTTGGGTTGAATGGGTTTGGATAGTTTTGTTCTAATACAAAAACTTCTGGAATTTCAGGTGCCATCGGTGTTGGTACTGTAACGGCTTGCAGTGTGCCTCTTCTTAAGAATGGCACTTCTGATAAGGTTTTAACACCGGTTAATATTAACTTACCGCCGCTAAATCCGCCTGGGACAGTATCAATGTTTCCACTGAAAGCGCCATTAACATCATTAAGCACAGTATTAAGATTATTATAATCAAATGCTGCATCAAATGTTGTCATCTTTGGGTCAGCTAAAGCTGCTATTTCGCCCAAGGTCATACCGTGCAGGACGTTCCCAAGATTGTAATAAGTCAATTCACCAAAACCAGCCGGTGTATTTTGCTGCTGACTCGAGATTATATTGAATTTTAAAGCAATAAGATTTGCCATTAGCACATTATCGTGTTTCTCTGGCGGTAACGACTTGTTTTGTTTTGCAACTGGTTTTATACCACCGGCGTAGAAATCGAAAAACCTTGGCGTACCTTTTTGTATATCCGTTTTTCCACGCAGAGTTTTTTGCATTGATTTATAATCATACAGCTTGAGCCATCCTGGAATAACCTTTGGATATTCGGGCCTGGACCCCACAGGAAGGTCTGGAGTTCCTAACACTATACCACTTCCACCTGCTTTTACGCCTGGAAATATATCGGCGGCTACGTTACCATAGTTCGGCATTAGTAAACGAGGCATGTTAAGTTTCCATTTTGAATCGGTTTGTAAGATAGCATTTTTTATTAACTTCTCCTTAGCAACTAAGTCAATCGGTAACCACCAGTATTTAGCTTTAATAGGTTTCTTGGCTGCAGCATAACCGTGAATGTTGATTACGTCACCCGGAGTTAAACTTGTGAAGACATAATCAAATTTCTTATTTTTACCGTCAGTTGCACCCGTAAGATTATAATCGACCCCAAGCACCTGGACTACGTCATTCTTTTTAACTACTTGTGCTGGAATCAATTCTGATTGCCATGAATTACCAAGAGATGCACCACCCAATTCTAAGTGTAAAGTGGTGTAAAGCGGAACGTGTGTAGGAACTATGAATTCTAGTTCGTATTCCAATTTATTCGGTTTTTTGAAACTTGTCGCTTTGTGGAGTTTTAATTTAAGTGGATCTAAACTTACCAATTCATCATGTCTGAATGTACGGTACATACCGGGATCACCGCCAAATGCAGTAACCGCGATAGAAGCAGTCCAGTCGTCGGCATTATGAACTACCTCGATATTACCACTAACTGTGCCGGTAACTGCGGGCTCGAATGTAACTGTTAATACATCCGATGTTCCTGCAGGAATCATCCACGGTGTAGTTTTATCAAATGTGTAAGTTGGATCTGGGGCTGTTAGAGATGAAATTACTAAATCTCCAGTTCCGGTTGTGTTATCGAAGGTAAGTGCCTTAGAAGCAGGTGCACCTAAAAATACAGTACCGAAATTTAATGCAGTCGGGAAGACAACTAAAACCGGTTTTACCTCTGTTCTAATAATATAGAGTTCATAAGGAGGATCGAAACCAGCTCCGATGGGAAGTGTCAGACTAAAAGTATGAAGCATATTAACATTGACTATTAATCCGCCTGTAGAACCATCGACCATACGCAGTGTGCCGCATACAGGAATTAAATCACTGGGCCAGCTAATCGTAATCTCACTAGTAGGCGAGCCATTTTTGCAAGAAAGAACAAAAGTATCGATTTGTGTAGCACTTACAGTACCGCGAAAATCGTACACCACACCTTGCCCTAAATCTGTACTAAGGTCAGGTGTGTTGATAAAACGTAAATCGAATACGCCTGTTGGTCCGAGCGGAGGTAATTCGCGTTCAGGAAGAACAGTAGAATCTACGTTATTTGTTGCAAGCGGGTCTAAACCCCAAAAGACTGTACCCTCTGTGGTTCCGTCCGTTGCAAATATTTGTGATTGAAAAGTAGTTTGTCCGGTTAGAGTTTGACTGAACATCAAGCACAGCACTAAAACGCTAAGGACAGCATACGGGAAAATGTTTTTCATATTACCCTCACTAAATTAATTATTGGTTTATTTGTTATTTAATTTTGTTAATTTTTCTTGAAACATTATTTATTAGGTGTTGCCGAAAGGAGCAACCTTTCGACAACACAATATAGTTAAACTAATTGCTTACTTCAACATCAAAGATTTCTTAACAGCGGAGAATCCTTCGCTGGTCATCTTTACAAAGTAAACACCGCTCGGTACTACCGAACCGTCGGAATTTTTTCCATTCCATTCGACCTTATGGTATCCGGCTGCTTTCACTCCATCGAATAATGTAGCTACTTTGCTGCCTAAAATATCATACACAACAATCTCGACTTTTGCAATTTTTGGCATTGCAAATTCGAATGTGGTGCTCGGGTTGAACGGGTTTGGATAGTTCTGACCTAAATTAAAATCTACCGGGATGTTATCCAATGCATCAATTTTCAGCATTAGATTTCCAGATTTGAGATTATTAATGGTTATGCTTCCTTTGTCACCGTTAAGAACGCTGTTCACACTACCGTCGTTGATTACAAACGTTTTTGTTCTGCTTGCAAGTTCATACGCTACGGTAATTGGGAATTGAGCATCTTTAACTGAGATTGCATATTCTAAAGCTTCCTTTGCATCGATTGGGTAGGCTTCTAAAATTCTCTGTGAAGCATAGCGGACATCGAATGAACCTTCCGGCGCTGTTGGTGGCATTTCGAACCAAGCGACCGGGAATTTACCATCGATGTTTTCACCAAAGTACAGAGTTTGTTTGTTGCCATTCCTATCTGCAATAGTGAGTTTGTTGAATGCTGTAATATCGGGTTCTCTGTTATTAGCATTTGGTTTTAAAGTGCTCGAGAGAACTAAGTTACCAGCACCGCCCGATTTTACCCAGTAACCTTTACCTGAAACGAGTGTTGTTACAGTAGTATAACCCGCACTATAACCATAGAAAGGTGAAGTAACTGAAGCACTGCCAGTTGTTGTTACGGCGCTTGTAGCAATCGGACCGCTAATTGAACCGATCATATTCCAGCCGGTAACGACCGGGATTTCTAAATTAGTGATAGCCGCTCCATACACGGTAACTGTCTGAGCGCCAGCGAATTTTAACCAATAACCGGAAACCGGTCCCATAGTTGTTTGCGGTACATAACCCGTACCTGGCACAAATTTAAATGCACTCGAGGTTGCTGTTGGGAATAACTCAGTTTTCAATTCTGTGATATTCACAGGAATAGAAACCATATTCCAAGCGTTATTAACTGCAAATGTACCGCCGGGAACAGTAGGAACGCCAATAGCACGCATAACAAAGCGTCCTTCGACCTTACCGCCAGGTGTGCCTATCGCAACAGTTCTGGTAGGTGCCCAAACCGCTGGTTCGCCATTCCACACTGCAACACTGTCTTCACTGAAGTAGCTCGAAATTTGACGCACTAATACTGGATTGGTTGGATCCCATGCAATTGTCGGCTCGTAATAATCCCAACCCATTGGGAATACTTGTCGACGTGAGAATTGAATACCAGTCCAAATATCTTGACCGGCTAAAACATTGATGTTCGCATCAACCGGAATGGAATACCACTGTCCATCTTGCGGTTTGATGTAATCTCCGCTTACCTTTTTCTTCCAGAGAATTGCACCCGGTGCGGTATCGGAAACACCAGCCGCCCATACATAAACAATCATCGAATCGCTATAAAGTACATTGTTATAAGCATTTGTGTACATAGCATCAATGTTTGTTAGCTTCATATCTTGTTCTGGGGTGAAGCGAACCGCAGCACAAATAGAAGAATCAGTATGGTCTCGACCCCAGTAACTATCGGCTGCATTATCCGAATCATCGTAAGCTATAGCAAATGCATTTTGAGGATATGAACGCAAATAGAAGTTGGCGCTATCATTAGAACGAGCACTGTCGCCAGACATATCTAACCAGATTCTAGCGAGTTTTGTTCCTCTTTCACTTGGATTATAATTGAGAACTGTAGAATCGAATTCAGCATAAGCCAATACTGACATAGCTACAGGTGTCTGTGCGACTCCTCCAACCGTCCAGTTTACTGAATAGACATTTGTAGATAGGCCTCCGTAATTTCGAACCATTGCCTGCAATTGTGTAGTAGGTAATTTTGAAGGACCCGGAACATTAAGTTGTTCAAGCGACCAAAGTAAGATATCTTTATCATATGCAACAAAGACTTTTTTGGTGCCGATGTCATTGTCAGCATCCAGGTCGCCGGTGTAGAATACTTTTACATACATTGTCAGATTCACACCAGGATTAACAGGTGTATACAAGGTTGAAAATACAACGTCGGCATATTTACCTACCCATGTGGGGGTAAATGTTTGTGAGATACCGTCGCTTGAATTAGCAGGCGCTGAATTCGCTTTATATGTTATTGTAACACTTGCTGGATTAGCTTCTGTGCCGCCATTATAAATTTTTGCCTTTATGGTTTCAGGAACACCAACCGCATGAATACCTGTGTAGTTCAAAGCCTGAACTCCTACTATACTAATATCCTTCAGAGGTTTAAAGTCAGTGTTGATTTTAAAGAATTTTTGTGTCAGCATCCGGACCGGACGACTGTCCTGTATACTTGTGCCGGCAGTAGCCTTCTCGTGAAATACTAAATACATATAATTGCTGTCGAGTCCGCTAGTCCCCGGGTTGACGTTCGAGACAGACACGTATCTTTCATCAAGGTCGTTCGTACGTGTAAGGTTTTTAACATCTGCCCATGTAGAGCCGCCGTCTGTTGTAGAAGTATAAATTACGTCGCTAAATGAAAAGCCACCCACGCCAGGAACAACGTCAACTGCATCCTGTATAAAAGCATCACAAGCTAAGTATAATTTTGTGTTGTTAGCATTTTTCCCTAAAGATGGGAAGTTAAATGTGCCAGTATGATTCCCTTGATCGTCTGAATTAAACGTAGTTCTTCTTAATAACGGGAAACTAGTGCTATCTATAGGAGTTGTTATCGTATTTGTTTTGTTATTGTAAAGATGGATACGCCATCCAACATATGGAAGATCTCCATCCTCATTCAAACCGACGCCAACATATGCAATATAGAGTGTTGTGTCTAAGAATATAGCATCTCTTCCGCCCCAGTAAAGGCCCCTCGACGTGGCTTCGTCGGCACTATCAACAAATACTTTTGGACCCCAGGTTACTCCGTGGTCACGAGACATACTATAATAAAATCCACCGTCAGTTACATTAGTAAAATCACTAATAATAGCTGCAACTCTGCCAGAGGGTCCGACCGTCAAGCAAGCAGCTGCCGGATCCGCCGCAGACGTATCTAATATCTTCCATGACGAAAATAAGCCGTCAGTATCAAAAGTAACTAAACCGAGACCTCCGCCTGTTGAACGCCCAGCCATCATAATTGTATTTCCGTTCGACGTAGCAACGACATGTGGCCAAATAGGTTGATCGGTAACATCAGTACCCCATAATGGAGGCCCAAAGCCGTCTGTAAAATTAAGCCCACCATCGGTCTGTTCGAAATACATATAGCTGGTAAGATTCGCATCGCCATCGGGGTCGGCATGGTTTGCAACTACTGCGGGGTAACCCTCTATTCCAAGATATGGGTTTAAAGACATAGATGGATAACCAGAGCGGACACTCGGTACAACGGCTGGATTTGCGCCCCAAGTGTTCCCACCATCATTACTAAAATTCACCCATGTTCTACGAGTTGAACTCACATTTAGGGAATCGCTCGAAGCCATCAGAATCGTGTGAATTTTATTTTTGTCTAAAGGATTCATTTCGATATAATCCATCGAGCCGCCATTGTTTTGATAATCGTAGAAAGAATACATATTTGTATATTTTCCAACCGCATTTACAGGGGCATTATATGGAGGTGGTTGTTTTAAATTAAAAACTGCGCTCGATTTCTCCGCCTTCTCTAATGGAATATCATTTCTGATTTCTGATTTTGGAACAGCATACTGTATCCCCGCCGCGTTTTGCTGAGATAGAGCCAAAGTCCCAAAGAGGAAGATAAAAACTAATGAAATAATCACTACTTTCTTCATAGTAACTCCTTTTTTTTTGTTTTTAAAAATGTTAATTATTATTTGTTGATATTTATTTTTTTATAAACTAATTCAATAATATTATTTTAATAATAACATCTTCCGCAAAGCAGAAAATGTTTGATTTGTTTGTCTATCCGCTGCATCAGTAGTCATTTTTATTAAATAAACACCGCTGGGAACTGCTTGAAAATCGTCATTCGTACCATTCCATTCAACACTGTAAGTGCCTTGGAACAAATAACCATTTATCAATTCTTTGACCTTCTCGCCAAGCACATTGTAAATAATCAGACGTGTGTTTGCATCTTTCATAATCGAAAATTTTATATTGGTTGAAGGATTGAACGGATTCGGATAATTCGGATAGAGAACAAACTCTTCCGGTATTTCTTTTCCTTCAACTTTTATTCCTAAAGGTCGTGGATGCCACATAATAATCTGCAATGAAGATATTGAAGGATCGCTGAGGACTGCGGATGGAGTTAAGTCCATTCTTACATTCATTATTGTTCCGCCTAAGGTGTCTTTTAAACGCATGCTATCGCATGTACCTCTGATAAAAAATTCAGACCACGAAAAATTCATCGGATAACTGCCGGTACCGGGTTGGAAGCGAACCTTATAAGTATCAACCTGTGTAAAGCTGACAAACGGTGTATAATTAATTCTTGTTCCTTCGCCTAAAACACCGGGACGACGTGGTGGACTAACCCAGCGAGCATCGAACATACCTTCGTCTATTGGCGGTAATTCATACTCACCTAATGTTGGGTCGATACCATAAGTAGCGTCGGGATGGACGCCGAAGAAAACGGTATCCCGCGCCATTCCTGTTTCGAGCGCGAGAAATGGAGAGAGCCAACTTGGAGCTTCATCGCCTAAAGTTCTAAATTTCCATACAGTTGACCATGGGCTGTAACCGGCTTTGTTCTTTGCACGCACACGCCACCAGTAGGTTGTAATTTGAGTTAAAGGACCCACAATTCTTTCAGTAGCAGTAATCGTAGTGTCTAACAGCACCCTATTGCCGACGCTAAATATAGAATCGCGTGATAGCTCAACAGTATAAACTTCAGCATACTCGGTGGCTGCCCATTTTAGTTTAATGTTTAAAGTAACATTTCTGGCGCCAGGGAGAGGTGAAACTAAAACGGGGGGTGTTGGCTCTGGATAAGAGACTGTTTTAAAATTCCATGTATCAGAATAATCGCCGAATCCAACACGGTTCCATCCACGAACCCTCCAAAAATAAGTTTTATTATTTTCTAGCGAAGCGATGTTTTTTGAAAGTCCGATATAAGCGCTATCTTCATAAATCGGATCAGTGAACGAACTCAATGTATCTAATTGAATATGGTATTTATCGGCTAAGGCAGCTTGATTCCAAGTTAGCGTAGTATTTGTTAGTATGTTTTGTGAATTATTTAATGGAGTATTTAAAACCACTTTACCGGGAGGAATTAAAACGGTTTTAAAATTCCGCGTCTCTGAGTAAGAACCACTACCTGCATAGTTTGCGGCTCTAACATGCCAGTAATATCTTTGATTGGATGCCAAAGTTGGCAGCAACTGGGATGTTACTGTAATGTTCGCATTGCTATAAACAATGGTCTGGAAGTTATCGTCGGACGCAACTTGCAGTTCGTATCTTGAAGCAAACTGAACCGGATTCCAGGAAAGTGTTGGAGCTATAGTTACGTTTGTATCGTTGTTAGCAGGGTTTAACAAGATAGTAATTGCCGGTATTTGAATAATTGTTTTAAACGTCCATAAACTTGAGAATCCACTGGCGCCAGCGGCATTTTTGGCTTGTACCTTCCATCTATATATTGCGAAATTAGTTAAGGTAACCTGTTTCGAAGTATCCGCTAGTGTCGAGTCGTTGTAAACAACATTGCCTACAAAGTCATTAATAACCAAATGATATGTAACTGCATCATCGGATTTTTTCCATCTAAATGTAGGGTTCACAACAATAGCAGTATCGTTATTTCCCGGAAAGACCATTACCGGTACAGAAGGAGGTGTTAATATTGTCGTGAAGAAAAATCTATTCGAGTAAGGTCCAGAACCGGATATATTTTTTCCTTTAACTTTCCAATAATGTGTAATACCGCCTTTTAAAGGTCCAATTAATTTGACTGTATCTGTTAGTGTAGAATCTTGGAAAACTATTGCGCCCGCGGAAAAACCGGTATCGGTTGCGACTATAAGATGGTATGTCTCGGCGTTGTCAGTAATTTTCCATTTTAGTGTAGGTGATTTCACTACATTGCCAAGCCCGCTATCAGGGTAAACCAAAATAGTTTTAGATGGAATTGGCGGTAAACCCGTTGTAAAACTGAATATGGAAGAGTAGGGTCCAGTACCAAAATTATTTTTGGCTCTAACCCGCCAGAAATATTTTGTAGTGTAATTCAAATTGGAACGTTTGTACATACCAGAATCGTTTGCCGTACTGTTTGGGAACTTTAAAAGGACTGTATCGATACGAACGATGTTATTGAAATTAGTATCTGAAGCAACCTCTAAAAAATACTGCAAAGCGCCAAATGCGCCATCCCACTCGAACAATACAGGGCGGGCAGATAAATTCGTTGCACCGTTAGCGGGTTTAACTATAGGTACTGCAACCGGCGGATTTGAAGGAGCAGGTTTTGCGCCATATTTGATAAGCAAGAGTGGATTAATGTTCAAACTTAAATTATATCTAGTAGATGTAAGCATGTTGACATTAACTAAAATACCGCCTAATTCATCTCTTAATCTCATACTATCACATATTGAGCTTAATCCTGCAGGCCAGGAAAAGACAAACGGTCTTATACCGGTGCCTAATTGTAATCTTATCTTGAATGTATCTGCTTGTGTTACAGTATTGTACTTTCTGATATCATATTTAATACCTTCAGTCAGAGGGCACGAAGCATCATAATCCATAAACCTCACATCATAATTTCCAGCCGGTGGCGCCGGCGGGTTTTCAAATTCCAATATTTTTAAGCTGTCGGTAAAACGAAGTGTATCGGCTTCATCAATACAACCCGTTGCATTTGGGTGAACTCCAAACCATATTGTACCTGTACCCGTCCCTGCGCCCGACTCATTGATTTTTAAAGGAATATAGAAAGCCGTTTGGCTTACTACATTACCAGAAGTAATCAACAATAAGCAAAGCACAAGTATTGTATATTTTGTTTTAATATGTGAGCTGGACTGATTCACTTAAATAATAAATATTTTTTGAATATTGGGGTTGTCTCAAAAGTCTTTGTGAACCCTTACCACTAAGACCACGAAGTTCACTAAGAAGCACAAAGAAATATTACTTTTTAGACAACCCCATAAAAAAGAAGGTTTCGACTAAAGGAATAGATTACTTCATTAATACAACTTTACGAACATCGGTAAAGGTTTTACCGAGTTCACTGACGGCAACCATACGGATATTATATACACCACTCGCGAGCGATGTGCCGTTATCGTTACGTCCGTTCCATTCAACTGAATAAACATTTGCGGCTAAATTTTCGGAAACGAGAGTGCTAACTTTTCTTCCTAACATATCAAACACAACAATTTCGACGTTTGATTTTTCTGGTATCGAGAACTTTACATTCGTCGTAGGATTGAAGGGATTCGGATAATTTTGTTGTAAACCGAATGAAGTAGGCAATTCGTTTTCTGCTTCTACATTATTGACGGTACTAGTAATAATATATAATGTTAATAAGGTACCGGGAACAAGTTTAGATGTACTGGTAAGCATATCAACATTGACTAGTACACCTCCATAGAGATCTTGCAAAAAAGCAGATTTTACATCTGTATTTGTAATAGGATCCCAAGTTAATGTATAACTACCGGCTGAAGCCAATTTGAATTCAATTTGAAAAGTATCCACGATAGTAACCGTCGGGATCCAGTTTCTGATGTCTTTATTCATACCTTGACCCATGCAGGCATCATTGAATCCCCGAGGATCACTAAATCGAAAATCCCAAACCCCGGTAGGTGGGGCAGGAGGTAATTCACTTTCCCCAAATAAAAGACTATCTTTACAATAGGTTGCACTACGGTCCCAACCAAAAGTCCGAACAGTATCTGCTGACTCTGCAGAACCTGGCCCTGTTGCTTTTAGATTAATAAAATATCCTGACTGTGAAAAAGCACCGCTGACACAAATAAACATTATTATAAATATAATAATACTCTCCGTACTAATTTGTCTCATCTTCATTAAATTCTCCTAATATATTGTTTTTAGTTTTTTTTAAATTGGCTTAAATATACATATATAAACAAATATTTACAACTTAGTTGTTCACCCCGCCAGCAAGGCGGGATGAACAATCCTTCGACTCGTTCGTCCGCTTTTGGCAGACTTACTCGCTCAGGATGAATTCTAAACCCACATATTCCCTCCCCTTTAAAAGGGGAGGGAAACAGGGTGGGGGTCATTACTTCATCAAGACCATCTTCTTGACTTGAGTGAACTTGCCGGCATTCTCGCCAACACCGTCGACACTAATTTGATAGAAATAGACACCAGACGATAGTCTGCTAGCATCAAATTCTACGTCATTCATGCCTTCGGTAAAGAGTTCTTTACTTGCTAAAGTTGCAACTTCCTGACCGAGAATGTTGTAAACCTTCAAGGTCACGATAGCATCTTCAGGTAGTATGAACTGAATATTTGTTGTTGGGTTAAATGGATTCGGATAGTTTTGACTCAATTCGAATACATTTGGCACTTCATTGTAAGATAATGAAGGTGTAATTACTGCCTTCGCGATTGTAGGATCACTGATGAGATACGGAACCTCTTTCAGTTCTGCTACACCTGTAAAGACAGTTACTCCTGCAAAGCTGGCACTATCGATTGGTCCGTCGAAAGCTTCGTTAATCTTACGGATTACATCGAAGAAACTAACAGCGTCACCCCATGTTGAGGTTTTTGCAGTCATTGCTGCGCTGGCTTCAGCGGCAATTTCTTTTACCATCTTACCGTTGAAAGCTGCATAAGCGCTGCTCGTATCGTGATAAACTAATTCACCGAATCCGAGCGGAATATGTTGAGTTACGCTTGCTGCTATTGCTAATTTCAACGCAACGATTTCTGCAAACAGTTTGTTGTCGTGAACTTTAGGCGGTAGACTCTTTTGTTGTTTAACAAAAGGCTTGATGAGCTTCAAGAAATCGAAGTACCTTGCATCTCCGTCGTGGGTCAAGCCAACTTTATCATACAACGACTTCTGAACGTCGGCCGGCTTTGGTAACCATACCCAACCGTAAACCTTCGGTGAATCCGCACGAACAATACCTACTACTAAACTATCGGTCGGAACCATACCTTTTTGGAACCATCCCGCATCCGCATATACTTCATCAATTAAGTTAGCATAAGTCGGCATTGGTATGCGCGGTTGATTCATTTCCCATGCTGGATCGGTTGCTAAGAGAGGAATTTTTACTATACTCTCCTTGGGATCAACGTTCACAGGTAACCACCAATATTTTGCTTTTATCGGTTTACTTGCTTTAACATAACCATGAATATTGATTACATCGCCACCGGTTAAAGTGGTAAATACATAATCAAATTTCTTTAACTTACCATCAATTACACCCGTAAGAGTATAATCAACGCCAAGCACTTGGACTACGTCATTCTTCTTAACTACCTGTGCTGGGAATGTTTGACCTGGATATTTGATGTCTGTAGTTGCAAACGGCGCAGCGCCATACTCTAAATGTAATGTGGTAAAGTCTGCAGGTGTATGTGCAGGAACTGTTAATTCAAGTTCGAATTCTACCTTATCATTTTTGGTTTTCTTGACTGCTTTCGGAACTTTACCTTTGCTATCGAGTGCAACGATATCTTCGTGCAAGAAGCTTCGGTACATTATTAAGTCATCTTCTGTATTAAAACCAAAATTCTTTACTATCGGATCCATACCGCTCGTTACATCAAATGCAACCGGTACTGTTGGATATGTTTGATACATACCAGTTGGTGCAGCGGCAGAGAGTGTGTATGAACCACCATAAACTTCAGGATATGAATACAATCCACCGCCTGCAGTTGTAGTTGTAGCGCTATTTAGTGATACTTCAACACCATCGATACCAACTTCACCCGCATCTAGTGAGCCGTTGTGGTTTACATCTTTCCACACAATACCGCTAACGCTTGTGCTCTTGAAGTTACCGAAATCACGGACTACACTTTCATCTCCGGCTAACACAACGGTATATTCACCGCTTGTACCCGGTGTAACACAAGCCCATCCGGATTGAATGGTTTCACTAAGTGTGAATGTGCCATTCTCGAGAGCGTTGAATTCGTATATACCATCTACGTTAGTAAGAGTTGTCAGATTAAGATTGCCAGTAATTTTTACTTCCCAGCCTTCTAAACCTGGTTCGCCAACATCTTTACTGCCGTTTCCATTCAAATCATGATAAACAACACCACTGATTGAATTAGAAACAGGAACCATAATTGTACGCATGGGCCAATGTCCGTAATCGCCAGCACCAAATACTGCTTCACCCATATAATACCAATCTTCTACGACGTAATCGGAAGCATAACTTCTACCTTCAGCACCAGGTAATAAACTAGCGGCATTTGAACTCTTTGCATATAATCCAAATACGTAACCACCTGTTGTTGCGCCGCATGATTCAGCAGTTGCAGTAACCCAGAAATTTTGACCTGCTTCGATTACCGGTGCATCATCACCAAGTGCCAGTGTTTTTACTGTGCTCGCAAGTGTGTTATACTTTGGACCGGTGAACTGTTTTGTGTAAAGAATTGCACCAGGTGTATCGTCATTTGGTCCAGCGCCGCGAACTGTTATAGTCCACACTTCTGGAATTATCGTATTAAGATAAGTACCACCCGTTCGACGATTACTGTTGGTTAGTAAATCAATTTGTCCAACTCTACCGCGTACGGTATTTGTATAACGAATACCGATAGCAGTCTTAGCATCTGCGTAAGGATCACTTACACCCCAAACGTAAGAATTTGGTCCGTAATTGTCATACCTGAGATTGTAAGAAGGTGTTGGGTAAACCATTAATGGAACCCGTAATGTATCGTTGCTTGGGTCCCCTTCACCAACTACAACGGCGGCAGCTACTGCATCGAACATACCTCTGCTTGTTGTTGCAAACGGCATATCTGCAAAAACATCAGTACCGACAGGAATAACTCCGCCAGCATAGGAAGGTTGTGCAACTTCGTCAACACTATAATTGATTGTGAAACCAGGTATTGCGTTCACACCTATATTAGCTAATTGAGCCCTGAGATTAACTGGGCTTGGTGTAGCTTTTAGTATTCCATCGTTGCTGTTGAATGCTTCAGCTACTGCATCCTGACCTAAGAAACCCTGTAGTTTATAGCTTGTGTTAACAGGTCCGGTCACTAGAAGAGTATTATTGATATCTGAAGGTTTATTGAATACTGTAGGTTTCGCTCTCGAACGATCGAAAGGAACTTCTACAATCTCTTCAGTTTTCTCACCAACATTCGCTGTCTTCATTGGTCTTATTCCGGTGGTTTGGGCTAAACCTAAGAATGCAACGTCAGTCGGATTTGCTACTGCTACTTTTACTTCATCCATACGGATCCAATATTGGTTCACCGGTGTATAGGCGTGGAATCCAATATAATATGTTCCGGTTGTTGGAACAGTAAATACTATTCCTTTAAATGTATAAGCCGTCATATTCATAGGATTATAGTCTGCAAGTATAGTAGTTTGAGCAGCGGGTGTTGGTGCATCACCGATTGTAACTTTCATTTGTTCATCGGCTCCATATGTTCGCACATAGAAGCTAATAATATAACTTGTACCGGCAGTAAATGTCATCGGCTGATTTATAAGCCAGTCATCGGCTCCATTCACGCCAGTTTCTTCCCATAAGTATCGAGCTACGCCTGTACCTTTGAATAAGGTTGTTGTTGCTCTAAACCATGAGCCATACATTCCACCCGATGCATCACCAGCCACATCGATAACTTCCCAATCAGTCGGTGGGACTGCTGTCTCAAAACCTTCTGTAACCGGGAAGGCATCAAACGGAGCTAATGTAGCTAACGTGGATGGATCTCCAAAACCTGTCTCAACACCATCAAGGTTCTTTGCCTTTGCTTTTAGCACATAGCTTGTGCTTGGGAATAGATTGCGTATTGCTGTTCCACCAACTGGTAACCATTCTGTGCTTGTTCTCCAAACGGGAGTATCACCTAAGGTATTGTTTGCGGTTACCCATTTAGATTCGTCTGCGGTAGAAAAAGCATATAATGTAGTTCCAAGAGGATTACCATCCGTAAGCCCCTGCCTTATTGAAATAGAACGTCGTGTAGCAGAAGACAATCTTGGGGCTGTCGGGAGGCTTGCTAATGTCGCGACATTGGCAACTGCAGGATCAGACTCACCTTGTACTGTGTGGTAAGCAGTTACTTTGAAATAATAACGTGTGTTAGCAGAAAGCCCTGAGACAGGAGCAGTTACTACATCCGCTCCAACTGTTGCTGCCAACGTGTAAGGTCCGGCTTCTATTGTAGCTGTATAAACCTTGAAACCGTCCTCATCCAATGAATTGTCCGTCCAGCTAACATCCAAACCGCTTGTTGCAATATTGCTGAGAACAATATCGCTCGGCGCATTTGGTGGTAAAGCTGCTGTAGTGAATGTATAAGGCGCGCCGGTTGCTAGCGTTGTATTTATATCGTTCTTGGCTATAACCTTCCAGAAATATCCGGTAAGACCGTCTAAACCGGCATAGGTATATGAAGTACCTGTGACATTATCTACGAGCGTAGATGCGTCAACCTTATC
This sequence comes from uncultured Ignavibacteriaceae bacterium, assembly GCA_964581995.1. Taxonomy (GTDB): domain Bacteria; phylum Bacteroidota; class Ignavibacteria; order UBA10030; family BY39; genus CAZOQB01. Next base: position 104,211 of record CAZOQB010000006.1, read on the forward strand.
TAAATAAACATCATAAGAATAAGCAAATTGCGATGCATCCCATGTTAAATTGCCATTGATTGCAATATCGATAGCGCTGTTAGCCGGGGATATGTTTGCAAAGGCACCCGGTGCACCGGTTTCGAACTCATCGGCGCCAATATCCGGAGCTACTTTGCCTAAACCACGGACATCGCCGTCAAAATCATCAAGTACGCTAACAGGCGTGCCTGCATTTTCTAAACCAGTCAATGTACCGACCTTGATATGTAAATCTGTATCACCTACGAATGTAGGTACTTCGCTGATACTATTCATATCTTGTCCACCTGTGAGTGTTTGCCACTCGGCAAGTGTTGTTGCATCAGCAGTGCCGACATAACCCAACACACCTGGATTTGCATAAATATCGTTGTTATTGGATGTAAATGTACCGCCCAACGAATCATCGCCAGCACCAACGTTATATCCAGCTCCGCCGCGTGCATTATAAAAAATGTTATTTTTAACATTTGCTACGTTGTCATTCCCGCGGTTAAATGCTAGTGATGCCTCAGTGGCGTCGAAGTTGGTTCCGCCAATGTAAACACTGTTATAATAAATATCGGCAGCATTAGCTGTATAACCATAATCGAAAATTCCAACGCGCCATCCGTCAGAAACTGTAGCAGATGCTGTTGGGAAGTAAACAAAATTATTTGCTATCAGAGCGGTTTGTACTTTTCCGCTGGCGCCAAATAGCAAAATTCCTGCTGGACTATTGCCTGAAAAAGTACTACCGATGTTAGTAACTTTGTTTTTTAAAATAGATAAATTGGTAACATAACCAGTTTGAATACCCATTGACCAGGTACCAGCATAACCGGCAACAACACCGTCAACAGTATTGCCAATTATTTGACAATTATCCACTGAGTATATAGAAGAAGTAGAGTAACCTACACGGATACCTTCAGGTTGTAGACCACTACCGCCGATGTCTGAAATGTGGTTGTTGGAAATTGTAACATCCTGACCTGAATTACCAAACACAATACCCAAAGCTGAAATAGTCGCACTTTTGTAAGTACCTTTAATATTCGAAATCGTATTACCGTCTATTACAATATTTTTCGGTGCAGCAAGTGCTGCAGTAGTTGTAGGGCCAGAAACTTGAATGGCATAACAATTTGTCTCGTTTGTAGTTGATACCAAGTCATGAATATTGTTATCCTTTATCGTAATATTTTCAAGTATGTCACTTGTTCCGCCCAAAGTGATTCCACGTAAACCACCTTCGATAGAACCTGAAGGTGTAGCAACATACAATTCATTGTTTTCAATTAGACAGTCTTTTACTCCATATCTTACTTGAATACCGGCACCGGTAAAAGTACCAAGACCATTCCAATTGTATATCTCACAATTTGTTATGTTAATTCTCTCGGTATAATCAAACGCATTATAACCAGAAACATAAATCTGCACTTCGGCTCCACCTAAGCCGTTATCTGCAAACTGACAATTGTCGATATTAACATCTTTAATACCGCCATCAATTGTGTTTTTACCGCTGATGTCAATATTCCGCCAGTTAGGGCTTGATCCACCGGCGGCAGTTTTAAAGATCATGTTTTTAAAATCAATGAACTGACAACCGTTCCAAACCGAAACTGTACGGCCTGTTGCCGCTCTTGTTCCGTTAGCAACAATCGATAATTTAAAATTATCGGTTCCGTTGAATCCATCGAACACCATATTTTTCATACTATCGAGGTTTACTAACGCCGTATAGAATGAAGAAGCAGCGATCGTTGCTGTTGCACCCGGAGCTGGTTTAACTGTGATCTTGAATGTACCAGAACCAGGGATTGTAGCTCTGAATGTTATTGGAAAAGTCTCACCGAGCAACACGGCATCATAATCGCCTTGTACCAGTAAGTTTACATCACCATCTATACCATTGGTGTTCAAATCGGTAAGTGCCAAAGCAAATGTTAGGTACATACCTGTCATACCAATAGTATAGTCGCCGTGCATAGGGTCTCCTTTTTTCTTAGCGACTGGATACACGGTGTAAGCATTGTCTTGTGCCTGTTGCGGACGGTCATCTGAAACGACCTGATCCACAACCGTGGCTTTATCGACCAATCTTTTCTGTGTATCGGCTGCTGTCGCAGTCGAACTAAGGAATACTATGACTAGCATAACCGTTAAAAAGGTTAAGAAGTATTTCATAAAATCCTCCTATAGATTTTTTGTTTGTTGATTGATTAAGTGAAACATGAATTAAGGTTTAGTTTTATAATTTTTCTTTAAGTAAATAAAATAGTACACCGCATCAAGAAGTTTAACATTCAGGAAAAATTAAGTTTTAAGTTTTGAAGGGTGTATCAAGCTGCATTTTTATTTTACAAATATTATTTAAAAAAATCTAAGACGTTTGAATCTTTACATAAAAAAACTACCTGAAAGCAAAGTTACTGTCGACTTTCCTCAAATCGAGTGAAGATATAAAAGGTGAGAATATCTGTTCATCAATCATGAGGTGTAACTACATCTTCTTTCTGTGAGTAATCTAATACATTTTTTTGAAAGTGTCAAGCAAAATCTTTATGTTAATAAAAAATATTTCTGTACTAAACTACACTTTAAATATAACACTTTTTTAATTAGTGTCAAGTACTTTTTCATTTTTTTGAAAAAATATTTTGAGTAATAAATTAACAAATATTTACGAAATCACGTGACGTGTTTTCAATGAATTACTCAATCACTTAAACCTATTCTTTAGAGCATTCCATAAGTCATTTTTATTTAAAGCAATTAACTATAAGTTTTAAGAATTTCCAAAAAATCATCAAATAAACACTCTTTTGACATCACCAAGCCCTAAACATCTGGTCAACTATTACAATGGCAGCCATCGCTTCAGCAACAGGAATAATACGTGGACAAATACACGGGTCGTGCCTTCCCGAAATCTCTAGTTTTTTCCTTGTTCCATAAACGTCCACAGTACTCTGGGATTTAGATATGGATGATGTAGGCTTAATCGCGATACGCACCAAGATATCTTCACCCGTAGATATTCCACCCAACACACCACCCGCAAAATTTGTCTTAGAACGAATTAGTTTTGTTTTTTTATCCAAGTGAAATTCATCGTTGTGTTCACTCCCAAACATGCGGGCAGCCTGAAATCCGCTGCCTATCTCGAATCCTTTTACGGCAGGAATTGACATTATGGCTTTTGCTAAATCAGCATCGAGTTTGTCGAATACCGGTTCTCCTAATCCCGCAGGACAGCCCTTGATAACTACTTCAACAATTCCTCCTACGGAGTCGCCTAATTTTAAAACTTCTAAAATTTTCTTTTCCATTTTTTTTGCGGCATCGGCATCGGGACAGCGGACTGAGTTTTTTTCAATCTGTGCATAATCAAATTTCTTTGCTGATATTCCTGCAATCTCCTTTGAATAACCGATTATTTGAATTTTATGTTTTGCTAAAATAATTTTAGCAACAGCGCCAGCAGCCACCCTGCCGATTGTTTCCCTGCCGGAGGCACGTCCGCCGCCGCGATAATCGTATATCCCGTATTTAGCAAGATATGTAAAACCGGCGTGTCCGGGTCTAAGTACGTCTTTCAACTCATCATAATCAGAGGAACGTTGATCTTGATTCCAGACAATCAAACAAATCGGCGTGCCTGTTGTTTTACCATGGAATACACCGCTTAATATCTCAACTTTGTCTTCTTCTGCTCGCTGTGTAGTAACCGAGCTTTGACCCGGTCTTCGCCTGTCTAATTCTCGTTGAATTTCATCAACACTAATTTTTAGCTTTGGAGGAACTCCGTCTATTACGACTCCAACAGCCCGCCCATGGCTTTCACCGAATGTTGTTACTCTGAATTTTTCACCGAATGTATTACCTGACATATTGTTCTCTTTCTATCACCCCACCCGTGTGGGGTTGGTTAAAAATTCTTTGTGTCCCTTCGTTTCCTAAGTGCCTAAGTGGTAATTATTTTTAATTAATGACCAAAACATTTTACCACGAAGTCACGAAATTCACTAAGAGTCACTAAGAAATATTACTTTTTGTTTATCCTTTTAATCTGCGTTTCTCCGTGCCTGCACGCCATATTGGTTTCTGGTATGGGTTTCGGCACGCACATGTGTCCTATTTATATCTGGTTCAATAGAATACTGATTTACACGGATGCTATGGATAGATGCTAATTGTTTTATCTACGTTCTATTCATCAATTAAAAACAAAGATTTTCAAATTCATCCCAAAAATTTGGGAAAGATTTTTTAACACATCCAGGATTTTGAATTTTGATACCCGGAATTTTTAAACCGGCAATTGCAAAACTCATGGCAATTCGATGGTCGTCGTAAGTTTCTATTTTAGCGCCAACATATTTTTCCTTTGGCAAAATCTCAAGTCCGTCATCATATTCAGTAACTTCAGCCCCCAATTTCTGCAATTCCGTAGCAAGTGCCTTAAGTCGGTCGGACTCTTTATACCGCAGGTGTTTAACGTTTTTTATGGATGTCTTCCCTTCTGCAAATAATGCGATAACCGCAAGTGTCGCTACCATATCAGGCATCTCATTCATATCAACCGATATAGCTGTTAAATTACCGCCAGTTACTTTAACGCCTTTGTTATCAGTCACAGCCTTACATCCCATCTGTTGTAAAATGTCTAAAAATTTTATGTCACCCTGTTCGCTATTAAGACTTAGATTTCGGACCAAAACGCTTCCACCGGTAATAGCAGCCGCAGCAAAAAAATATGAAGCCGAGGACGCATCCGCCTCTATTATATACTCATTCGATAAATATTTTCGTGCAGACGGAATATAAAAAGAGTTCCCCGATTCGCTAACTTCAACTCCGAATTTTTGCATTACGCTTAAGGTTAAATCAATGTATGGCCTCGAAACCCCTCCACCCGTTAATTCCACGGTAACATCTGAGTCCGCATAAGGTGCAATTAATAAGATAGAAGATACAAATTGGCTGCTTCTCGTGCCATCTATTTTTATTGTGCCTCCTTTTAACTTACGCCCGTGTACAATAAACGGAGGATATCCACTCTCACTTTCATATTTCACTCCCATTTGATCGAGCGCAGATAGTAAATCACTTAGCGGACGTTGGTTCATTCTCTCGTTACCGACCAACCGAGTCGTCCCTTCAGTAATTGCCGCTAACCCAGTTAAAAAGCGCATTGTAGTTCCGGCATTTCCAACATAAATCTCAGATTCAGGGGCAGTTAACTTACCACTTATTCCGTGTACTGTTAAGTAATTTTTGTATTCCTCTATTATAATACCAAACTTTCGAAGCGCATCAATCATTAACCGGCAATCATCAGCTTGAGACGGATTGATAATTTTAGAAACACCCATGGCTAATGCCGCCGTAATCAAGGCACGGTTCGTTAAGCTCTTTGAGGTTGGCACTTCGATAACGGCATCTATAGAGTCGATAGTTTTTATATGCCGGGTTTCATTCATATAACCGATTTAAAAAGTTCTTGTTGTAATTTTGCTTGTTCTTTAAATATTTTAGTTCCGGGAATAATTTCGCAGCCGCAATTACGTGCATCTTTCAATAATTTAGTAACGGGTGGTGTATAAACAAAATCGACTACAACCATGTTTTTATTTAAAATCTGTTTGGGTATCGGTGAAGAATTAATATCCGGCTTCATACCGACCGGAGTTGTGTTAATAATTACATCCATCTTTTTAATTTTTCCAATTTCATTGAACGAAGAGAAGCCACAGTCAAACTCACGCGAAAGTCTTTTAGCTTTCTTCAAATTTCTGCCAACCACTGTGACAATAGCGCCTGTTGATTTTGCAGCATATATCGCACTCCGCGCTGTTCCTCCTGTGCCTAATACTGCAACCGACTTATTGTTTAACTTATTCTTAAATATCTTTATGGCTGCAAGAGCATCGGTGTTATACCCGGTAAAGCGGTCGGATGTTTTGATAATTGTATTAACCGATTTTGTATCTTTTGCTTCGGGGGAAAGTTCTTTTAAAATTTTGGCTGCGGTCTCTTTATAAGGTATGGTAATACTTACACCCTGTACATATTTAGAGAATACCCGAAAATACTTTCTAAAATCATCCACTAAAAAATTGACATACACTGCGTTTAAATTATTTTTTTTGAAAAACTCATTATGAATATAAATACCCCGACTGTGAGATACTGGTTTGCCGACTAATCCAAAAATTTTAGTCTGTTCATTAATCGAGCTGTAATTATAAACTTTCAATAATTTGTTCACAGGAATTTGACCTTGAGCGGTTTCAGATCCCTCTTTGTGAGAACAATAAGTTATGTATCCCTTAAAGCGAGGAGCAAGTATTCTACTGATTTCACCCTTTTCACCCATACTAAAGCATGACAACCGATGGTGCCCCTTTTTCGCCATTTCCAATAAATTAAATATTCTGATATTGTCGCATATATCATTCGCATAAGATACAAGTTTTATGATATGCGGACGAAGCTTTTTCATTCTTGAATAAGGACTAAATATATCTTTTGGCGTTTTTAAAAAACAATGATACGAAATAATAATTTGAGTTCCATATTCCACAGCAAATCTCATTAGATCTGATATCACCGTTTTCCCTGAGCTTAACTCTATATCCACATATTCAGCCCCTGCTTCGATGGCTCTATACAATAGAGCAACCCGGACAATTTCTGAATATTTTTTAGACCTACGGTTTGTTATTATCACTTCCGGACGGGGTTGTTTGAGAAGTTCATCGATATTTAAATCTACAATACTTTCAATGCGTATCTCTACCACATCGGCTAATTTACCCGCTTTTAAAAGTAGCTTGCGAGCTTCTTTCATATTTTTTGGTGAGATACTAACGCAAATCATAAAAGATTGTTATTCCTAGGTTATAATATGTTTTGCCACTAAAACACTAAAGCACGAAATTCCACCAAATTTATAAGACATATCGCTTAATACCTTGCCCAATATTAACAACATTAAAGTTGATTAAATAACCTAAACGTTTATTAGTTAATTTCAAATGACTTAAAATTTGAGCTTCCCAAACAGGATTGATTAAATCCACTGCTATAATTTCACAAATTATTTTATTCTCAACTAAAACATCTCCGCCAAAGGCGGATAATCCTTCTTGAAATGTAATACCATCATAAACTATTGGGATATCAATTTGGCGTAAATATTCTAATCCCCTTTTTGTTAATTCGTGGCAAAAACAGATTTCATATACTTTTTCCAGTAATCCTGGTCCGAGTGTTTTATGAACAGTAAAAGCAGCATCGACAATTTTTTTTCCAATGCTTTCTAATTCCTGAGGTAAGGCATCAAATTTCTTTTTGTGATATTTTGTGTTTTGGTGATTTTGTGGCATATGATAAATTATAATCTGAATTTTGCTGAAAGGTTACGTGAAATCAATAATGCCCCAACATCCTCAGAAGTTAACGGGACATTAATTACTCCCTTTCCAATTTTACTTAACAATGTATAATTTATTTTTTCACCGACAGCTTTTTTATCTCTCCGTGTGGCTTTAATAATCTCCGTCATCTTCATCTCGTATGGAATTCTTATCGGCAAACCGAATAATAAAAGTAGAGCGGCAATATTAGTAGCATAATTTCCTCGAAGGATTCCGATTCTCTGCGCAAGCTGTGCCTCAAGCGTCATTCCAATAGAAACAGCACAGCCATGATTAATTTTATAATTCGATAATAGTTCTATTGCATGACCAATGGTGTGACCAAAATTCAAAATCCTTCGATAACCGGTTTCAAGCTCGTCTGTTTCTACAACGCGTGCTTTTAGCGAGCAGCATCTCTCTATTATGTATGACATAGTTATTACGTCCCGCCGCAAAATTCTTATCCAATTCCTCTCTAAATAATTAAAAAGATCATTGTCCAATACAGCCCCGTACTTAACAACTTCAGCTAATCCATTTCTGTATTCCGAATCGGAGAGTGTAGTTAGAGTTTGAGGGTCGATATAAACCCTTTTAGGTTGGTAAAAAGCGCCAATCAAATTTTTACCGAGTGGATGGTCAACGCCAACTTTTCCACCGACACTACTATCGACTTGAGCAAGGAGTGTTGTCGGAATTTGTATATACGGTATCCCTCTATTGATGGTAGCAGCAATAAAACCGGCAATATCGCCTACAACTCCGCCGCCGAGTGCGATAATAATTGAGTCCCGCTTGGCGCCGAGTTTAAGTATTCGGTCTTCTAAATATTCTTTTGTCTTACGGGTTTTATATTTTTCACCGGCCTTAAAAAATATGGAATGTACTTTTATCCCTCGCTTTTTTAACAGCTTCTCGAATCGCTTACCGTATAATTTATAAACGTTTGAATCTGTAATTATAAAACAACTTGAACCTGGATATAGCTTCGCAATATCAACAGCTACATCTTCTAAAGATATTCCAACCAGAATATCATAAGAATTTTTCGGATGAGATGGAGTTTTTACTTTTATTTTCTTGTGCATTTGTAAATTATAGTTGATAAATAGAACACGGATATACCCGAATTCTTCGGATTCGGACAGATTATTTAATCTGTGTTCACCCGCCTTCTACTCATTCAAGTTGTTTACCGTCAGCATCCAACAAATTTACTCCGCCTAAGTTTAGCTTTTCTAAATTGGTTTTATTTAATTCAACATCACCCACAATTACAACTGCCATTTTATCGGGGTTAAGATATTTCTCGCTAACGTTTCGGATATCCTTGACCGTAATCTTATCGATGTTCGGGATGTATGTGTTGAAATAATCATCCGGCAAATTGTAGAGTGCTAAATTTGCTAATTGATTGGAAATTTGAGCCGGTGTTTCGAATAATCTTGGCAGGGCTCTTACTAACCCATTTTTTGCAAATATAAGTTCGTCCTCAGTTACATCCGACTCCTTCATTTTTTTTATCTCATTTAATATTTCGCTGACGCAGCTATCTGTTACATTCGACTTGAAGCCGCCGCTGGCGCTGAAAGGCCCAGCTTCCTTACGGTAAGTAAACCCAGACCGCACACCGTAAGTGTAACCTTTTTGTTCACGAAGATTCCAATTGAGGCGGCTGTTGAAGTTACCTCCAAGAATCATATTCATTACTTCAAGCGCGAAGTAGTCTGGAGTGCTTCTCGAAACGCCAATCGCTCCAACTCTGATTTGCGATTGTGCAGCTTTTGGCTTATCAACCATAAAGATACCGGTCCTTATATCTCCGTCGACTTTTGGCGCTGCCGTAAATGGAATTTCTTTCGACTTCCATGTTGACAGATGTTTTTCTAGGACTGTTTTCAACTCTGCGAGTTTTGTGTTACCAACCACAATCAATGTAGCGTTGTTAGGATAAAAATATTTTTCGTAAAACTTCTTCACATCTTCGATTTTAATCTCATTAACGCTTGCATCGGTTCCATCCACAGCGTTTCCGTACGGATGTTTATCCCCATACATCACTCTCGAAAATACTTTACCGACAATCACTTCCGGGCGGTCTTTTTGCTGTAACAAGTTTGTGAGTACTTCTTTTTTGATTCTGTCGAATTCCGATTGTGGAAAAGTTGGATTCTGAATAACGTCGGACACGATTTCTAATACTTTAGATAAATGTTTCTTCAGTGTCAGCACATTGACAAAGCTGCCGTCGTAACCTGTTGATGCGTTTAAGCTTGCGCCGATGTAATCAATCTCCTCGGCAATTTCGAGAGCGGTTCTTTTTTTAGTTCCGGCATCCAACAAACGCATAGTTAGATTAGCAATTCCCGGTTTATCCAGCGGGTCGCTTGTTGCACCGGTTTGAAAAACAAACTGCATCTGAAGAACCGGAAGTTCTCCATGTTCAACCAGCATTACATTAAGTCCGTTTAATAAAACTGTCTTCTGAATTTTTGGTAACGTGAACTTAGGAGTTTTACCTTCTACGGGTTTTTTCGATCTGTCAACTTGTGCCATAGTTACCCCACTGAATAAAATCATAATCGATAAAAATAATATTATGGTTTTCATTACTTACTCTCCTCACTGCCTTTTGTTTGCAATTCTAATTTACCGGTTGGAACAACACTCAGCACTACTTTACCGGTTTGCTTCAAATACTTTATCGCAGCTTCTGTAATATTTTTTTCAGTTACTTTCATATATCTTTCCAGGTCTTTATTGAAATAGCCGGGGTCTCCGACAAATACGTTGTATGCGTTCAACTGGTCGGTTTTGCCGCCGAAACCGCCAACCGACTGCAAACGATAAATCGAGCTTGCTTCGTGGTCATTCTTCGCCATTTCTAATTCTCGTTTATCAACTATTTCGGTTTTTATTTTTTCTATTTCCGAATAAATTTCATCCTCGAGCTGTTTCAATGTTATACCCGGTTTTGCCGTTGCTACAATCTGGAAAGACCCTGCAATTTCACCGCTTCCATTGTAAGCATACACGTCTTGTGCGATTTGTTTTTCGTACACGAGCGATTTGTATAAACGGGAATTTTTACCACTCGATAAGATACTTGCTAACATATCGAGCGTTGTTTCATCTTGCGAGAATTGCTCTGTAGTGTGCCACGCTAAATACAAACGAGGTAATTGAACCCGATCCTCCATCAATATATATTTATTTTCATTTAGTTCAGGAACTGATGGTTTTACCTTTGCAATTTTTTGACCGGCGGGCAAATCGCCAAAGTATTTTTTAACTAACTTCTTCGCCTCCTTCGGGTTAAAGTCACCGCCGATACATAAGCTCGCATTGTTTGGAGTATAATACACACGGAAAAACTGCATAACGTCTTCCAACGAAGCATTCGTTAAGTCTTCCTGTGTACCGATTGTCAGCCAATGATAAGGATGGTCGGTGGGATAAAGATTTTCATTTATAATTTTACGCGCCAGTCCATACGGTTGATTTTCGTAATTTTGTCGACGCTCATTCTTTACGACGTCGCGTTGATTGTCGAGTTTATCTTGAGTCATCGCGTCCAGTAGAAATCCCATCCTGTCGGATTCAAGATAGAGAGCTAATTCTAAAAAATTACTCGGAACGATTTCCCAATAATTGGTGCGGTCTGTATTTGTTGATCCGTTTAGTGTTCCACCTGCGTCCTGCAGATTTTTAAAGTGGTCTCCTTTTTCGATATTTTTGGAACCCTGAAACATCATATGCTCAAACAAATGTGCAAATCCCGATTTGCCTACCTGCTCACGTCCGGAACCGACATGATACCACAAGTTAACTGCAACAATCGGCGTCGAGTGGTCTTCGTGCAATATTACTTGAAGCCCATTAGGTAGTGTGTACTTGTCGTATTTGATATTTACCCCGTTAACGGGGTTTACTTGCGTTATCGCCATAGATGCAGTAAAGAAAATAATTGATAATAGATATTTGAACACGGTGTCTCCATAAAATTTGATAAATAAAAATTGATTTGACGGATATTAAGGTAAGAATAGGTTGTCAGAAAAGCAAAAATAAAGGCAGAGCTTTTTATTAGCTCTGCCTTGTATCCGTTGTGTAATTAGATAGTCCTTACTTAATAACCAACATTTTCTTTACTTCGGTGTATGATTTACCCGATTGCGAATTCTCTCGAATGTCTATACGGTAGAAGTAAACTCCGCTTGTAACTTTGTTCCCGAAATTGTTTGTCGCATTCCAAACAACTTGTTTGAATCCTGCGTCCTGTATTTCGTTTACAAGCGTGGCAACTTCTTGTCCGAGCAAGTTGTAAACTTTCAGCGTTACATAACTGTTTACTGGTAGCTGGTAATTGATATTGGTTGTTGGATTGAATGGGTTCGGATAGTTTTGAGACAATCGAAAATCGTTCGGAAGTCGCTCTTCGTTTTTAACATCGAGTGTTGATTCTATAGAGATAAATTCTATGTCATCAAAATAAACACCGTCCGCTTGATCTGCGCTATCGGTCTGGATCCTAAAACGAAGTGAAACTGATTGGTTGCCCGGGCCAAAATATTGGTTTACGCCGACCGAATCGAACTGGGTAATATTAGCGCCGGCCGGAAATCCTGTTCTATAAAATTTTATTCGTTCCCAATCGGTTGCATTCCTCGAAATATCGATGAAGACTGTATCGCCACGATGTATTCCTCGGCGTATCCAGTATTTGAGCCATCCGCCGCTAAACGGAGAGAGGTCAATTCCTTCTTTCATAGTTAATGTGTCTCTACTGTTGGGGAGATATGTCCCAAATGGACTGTCTGTGATTGAAAATTTTCCAGAATTTTTAAATGTATCTGTGCGCGCCCAGCTCTGTCCTAAATTCCAATTTGATGTTCCTTCCTCAAATTTTTCTACAATTTCTCTTCCTATTACGAATGATAGATACCCAGATTCAGGATATCTATTGAGGTTTAAGTTGCTCGACGAATCGCGGGCTGTAAAATAATACTGAATGTGCTGTCCACCGATAGCGGGTGTTTGTAAAGAGAATGTGTCGATAAAAGTATTTTCTCCCCAATATTTCAGGTTTGCCCGTAGTTCATTTTCATCACCAAATTTTTTGTAATAGATAAATGCACTATCTTTATTGACGGCGATATTATCTGTAACCTGAACGCTCGCTCTATACGGTCCGGTTAACTTAAGTGATGGAGGGACAGGAATCGGTAAACTTATAACCGGTGGTTGTATGTCCGGACCGGCCCTAAAGGTGTATGTTTTGTTTGGAAGGATTCCTTTGTTTGTTTCTGCGATTATTCTGTACTCAAAATCGCCGGGTTGAATTGCCGGAGGTATCTCGGCGTGATAATTATTTGGAGATACTTCTGTCATCAATATTTTATGGTACGGGCGTTCACCGTTTTTCGCCCATGCCAAGTACACTCTTTGTATTGAATCTCTAGAACTGACAAAAGCATCGACAGGCAGCGGTATGCTGATATCTTCAGTGTCGCTTACTCTACTTACCGAAATTTTGTAACCTGTCATCCACGATACGGCGCGTTCGAAAATAGTACGCCGTATATATTGATCCGAGATATTTTCTAAGCTTCCGAACGAAAGATAGATCAAACGATAATTCCCATCATAACGGATTCCACATAGACTTTTATCAGGATAGGCAAAAACGGGTAAGGAACCGTTTAGCGTGTCGATGACAGAGGGCCAAGGTGTGTCGAATGAGAAAGATAATCCCTTGCCGATTGTGTCGGTTCCTACACCGTTCACAGTTCTATAACTTGTTCCGTCGTCTAAATATTTAGCTTTAAGATACTTTTCGTACCAGATTTTTGAGGCACCGTTTGAGAGCAAATACTCATTCACAGTTCCAACCGGAGGGGGTTCACACATATCCCATCCGTAATCCATTCCAGCAATAAATAGATTTCCACCGTTGTCTAAGTAGGTTCCTAAATTTGCTCTATCTAAACTGTCGAGGTATGGGTGAACGTATAAGTCCGCAAACCATACAACCGTACTGTATTTTTGCATCACTTCAGGAGAAGGCGAACCTTGTGTTTCTCGATCCCAGTATCTATAAACGGCACCAATAGATTTTACAGCGTCAATGTACTCGTTTAAACCAACCTGTCCATCGTTGTCCTCAACGAGTAAAATCGATGGATTTAGAGGCAGTTGAATTTCGAAGGATGTATTATAACCATCGGCAGTGATATTAAGGTTTAATGTGATAACTTCAGGAAGCGCTTCCGGATGGATTTGGAATGTAATGGAGCTATCATCCTTCGATGAGTTTATTAAATCATCTATACCGTACACAGTGCCTATATTTGCTGTCGGGTTGGTGAAAGAGACTGCCCAACTGGTTGAGGATAGATCTGCTGAAGTATTGTAAGCATTACCCCATTGATTCTCGATTGTAAGCTTTAGACCGATTGTCTCACCCGGTTCAAAATTCTGATCCATGTCCCCCGATATTTCAAAGAAGCTATAATCTTTTAATACTAGTCTGGGTTGAGGCGGTGCTATAGTTTCTGTTAAAGCTCTAAATGCGTTTATTCTTCCCGAGCCGAGTTTGCCAATGAAGTTTGGATTCAAAGCATCGATATTATCAGCAGTTCCCACAATCTGAAAGACAATTTGTGCTGGCGACCAACCCGGATTCTTTGCTTTGATTAAACCAGCTAACGATCCAACCAGCGGACTTGCCATTGAAGTCCCTGAAAATCTAACATATAAATTATTACCGAAAAACGCGGAAGGATTTACTATCGAACTAAGAATTCCGAGTCCATCACCTCCAGGTGCAGATATATCTACTTCAACTCCGTATGTCGAGTAAGATGCTTTCACATCGTATTCATTAACTGAAGCAACACTTAATGCGAATGGTGTTGCACCTAAGACACCAACTGCTTCATTGTTGCCGTTTCCTGCTGAATGGCAAATTACGGTACCTTTTAAAAATGCGTAACGAGCCCCATCATTCACAAAACTTCCATCACCGGTTCCAAAACTTAAATTTGCGACGTGTGCGCCGTTATCTCCAGCATATACAAAAGCTTGCGACATCCACAAGAGGGTTCCTAACCCATTTCCGTCAAGGGTATGATAACCGATACGTATAGGCATTATCTTGGCTTTGTATGAAAGCGATGCGATTCCGACTCCGTTATTTGTTATGGCAGCTGAAATTCCTGCCACGTGTGTTCCGTGCCCATTAAAATCCATCGGGTTGTTGTCAGTTATATCTCCATCTTCACCAGCATAAGCATCGCTAGCAACACCTGTAACAAAATCCCATCCGCGAATGTCATCAATAAAACCATTGCCATCGTCATCAATTTCGTTATCGGGGACTTCACCGAAGTTTCGCCAGATAGAAAATGCTAAATCGGGATGGTCCCAATCAACACCGGTATCGAGAACTGCAATCACCACATTCGTGTCGCCTAGTGAAATATCCCATGCTTGAGGCGCCTTTACTTGCGGAAGGTGCTGCAGTTGTGAGTAGAGTGGGTCGTTCGGGACTGCATCCATCGTTATGAGGTAATTTGGTTCAGCGTATTCGATCATCGGGTCAGTATTCATTTGTTTTGTTAATCGTTCGATGTCTGTTGTAGCAGAAACCGTTAACACTACCATAGCAGACAGATCTACCATACCCGCTTTCAAATTTGGGTCGTATTGTTTGTTCGGAAAAGCTTTTTGAATTTTCTGGATTTTATATTTATCGGAAAAAGAAGAATACATCGGACTTTTTGATAGAATATCCATTGATTGTTTAAACTTTACGAGAATTTGTCCGGGGACGTAGTCCTTTTTTACGTTAATGTTAGATGAAAAAGATTCAGCTATGAACGATAAAAACAACATAGCAATTAATAAGAACGAGCGGGAATAGTTAAGCATATTGTTAGACCTTATACTAATTAATACAATTTATAAGTTTAATTTTTATGAATATAGGAATATGTGTGGTTAATTTCAAGGTTTATCGTTTTTTGTCAATCCCACTATATTTTCGTATTTTTGGTTGACGATGAAAGCAATGCAGCTTAAAAATATCCAACCGATAGAAACGAATCCTTTAGTGTTTTGTGATATAGCAGTTCCAAAAATATTAGAAAGTGAACTATTAATTCGCGTTAGAGCTTGCGGAATTTGTCATACCGATTTACACATAATTGAAGGTGAACTTCCTCAGAAAAAATCTCCACTTGTACCCGGTCATCAAATCGTCGGTGTAGTGGAAAAGAAAGGCAATGATGTATCGAAATTTAATTTAGGAGATAGAGTAGGTGTTCCGTGGCTTTACTCTACTTGTGGTGTATGTGAATTTTGCCGCAGGGGGTCAGAAAATTTATGCAACGCTGCTAAGTTCACCGGCTATGATGTGGATGGAGGATTTGCAGAGTACACGGTTGTGAATGAAAAATTTGCTTATCATATACCAAAAGTTTTTTCCGACGGGCAAGCCGCTCCATTGATGTGTGCGGGGATCATAGGATACAGAGCTTTGAGACTTAGTAATATTGAAAAAGGCGGGAAGTTAGGACTTTATGGTTTTGGAGCTTCAGCACATATTACTATTCAAGTTGCGCGACACATGAACTGCGAGGTTTATGTTTTCTCGCGAAGCAAACAGCATCGCAAACATGCAGAAGAATTAGGAGCTGTCTGGGCGGGAACAACGGATGAAAAACCTCCTGTAGCTTTAGACAGTGTAATAAGTTTTGCACCCGTCGGCGAGATTGTTCCTAAAGCTCTGAGAGTTTTGCGCAAAGGCGGAACTCTTGCACTTGCAGGAATTTATGTAAGTCCGATTCCGCAATTCGATTATAATTTATTGTATCATGAAAGAACAATACGCAGTGTCGCAAACAGCACTCGTAAGGATGCAAAAGATTTCCTGAAAGTTGCGGCTGAGATACCCGTTAAAATACAGTTGGAAGTGTTCAAGCTCGAAGATGCGAATAAAGCGCTACAGTTGTTAAAAGGGAGTAAGATAAAAGGTGCTGGAGTACTTTCGGTATAAATTGGAGAATCTTTGAAGTGGGTAAGGGATGGTAAAGAGAATATTTTGGTTAGTATTATCATTTCAATTTTCTTTTTGAGTTATGGTTTTGAAAAATTGTTACATACTTGACTAAACACGAATATTTTGTTATATTCCAGCGGATAAAATATGCTATGTGTGCTTTTGTTATTTCGAGTACTGTGGATTTGTGATGTTATCCGGTTGTTGGGTGGCGCCGGTTCTTACTTTAATTTGAATTAAAAACTATAAATATAAACTATTAAATTACGATATAACCTTAACTATTCTAAAGAAGGAGTTATGAAAAACTTAGTTACAATTTTATTGATTTTAGTTCTGTTTGTGTTTGGAACAAGTTCACTCTTTGCACAAAGCTGTGCAAACTATACACCTGTTACAAGAACCACAGGAATAACCTATAATTCAATTGCAGGCTCAGGTCCATCTTTTTTTACATGGAGGAATACAACTCTTAACCAAAATGATGATAACAGGAGTTATCCTATACCTATTGGTTTTGATTTTTGGTATCTCGGCGTGAGATATACTCAAATCTCTGGAAGTTTAAATGGAACATTAGATTTCTCAACATCAACTTCTGATGGTAATAATGGAGGAACGGGACCTTATGGTCCGAACTATAATAATTTATTTTCTACCGCTAATCAAACTATCCTGGCACTTGCTCCATTGTATGCCGATTTGTGGACGGCAAACGCTGGAACAATACCTATTGCTACCAGCTTAGCTTATCAGGTAAGCGGGTCAGCTCCTTTTAGGTTGTTAACTGTTGAATGGATTAATTTTGATGAGTGGAACTCCCCCGTAAATGTTCCCGCAGCTTCGGTGAATATGCAGGTGAAAATATATGAGACAACAGGAGTAATAGAATTTATTTATGGGTCCATGACTGCCGGTGCCAGTGGCGGCGGCTCATATCCCCTGAGATATACTTGTGGTATAAATAATACTTGGTCTGTTGGAGCTCCCAACGCTACCCAGCTTCTCTCACAACAAGCCGCTAATACAACCACATTTAATAATACTCCACAAAATGCGTTGACTATTTTGCCCACTTCCAATTCAAAATTAATTTTTACTCCTCCTATACCAACGACGGCACCAACGGGACTTACATTTACTGCAATAACTCAATCAGGAATGACGTTAAACTGGACAGACAATGCGACCAATGAAGTAGGATATGTTGTTTATAATTCTACAGATAATGTTAATTTTAATTTTGTCAACCAGGTAACGGCAGGTTCTACATCCGCAACAGTGACTAATCTTACATCAGGCACAACTTATTACTGGAATGTATATGCTGTTACAGATGGCGCATTAAGTTCTCAGCTTACGGGCAGTCAGGCAACACTACCGGCAGGAACAATCACATCAATTGCCAACGGCAACTGGAACGCGGCGGGTACTTGGGATTGTGGTTGTATTCCTACTGCCGGAGATAATGTGATTATTGCAAATGGCACTACTGTTACATTGGATGTTAATGGTTCATGTAATTCGCTTACCGTTGGTCAGGGTGTTAGTGGGCAGCTTATCATCGGGAACGATGCCATAGCAAGAACCCTTACTGTAGGCAATGATGTAATTGTTAATTCAGGTGGTACTATAATAACCGGTGCTACTGTTGCAACACATATTATGAATGTTGGAGGAAATCTCACAAACAATGGCACATTGAACCTTGCCCCAACTGCAACGCGCGTATGCAATGTTACATTCAACAAAAATGGTAATCAAATGATTTCAGGTACCGGCGTTACCACTAACTTTAATCGCATTACGCTAAATATGGGGACTTCCAATTTCAATGTGTTAGATGTTGCTTCGAGTAATTTTACCGCAACTGCTAATTTTCTTACTCTCACTAATGGTACATTTAAATTATCAACAGGAGTTGCTGTTACTCCATATACCGGTAACGTTACAATTCCTTTCTCCAGTGGTATTTGGCTTGACAATACTACTGCGAGTCTGTCTACTACCGGAGGAACTATTACGCTTTATGGTCTTCTGAGAGCTACTGCCGGCACAATCAACATTGGAAGTGCAGCCGACAATAATCTCACCTCTTATGGAGGAACAATTACAATAGACGGAGGCACGGTGAATATAGCTGGTCGGCTCGATAGAGCTGGTCCTACAATTCTCACCTATTTTACGATGTCCTCAGGTACGCTTACAGTAGCTACTGTTGGTTCTACAACAGTTGGTGCAGCGCCTTTTAGAATAGATGAAGTTGGTTCAACTTTTAATATGTCTGGAGGAACCATAATCATCAGAAGACCAGGAGCGGGCAACCTTGGATACTTAAATACCGGTGGAACTGTTGGTATAGTTTCGGGCGGAACATTGCAAATAGGTGATGCTTCCACTCCGGCTGCTCAGACCATACAGATTAACTCAAGTATAGCCGTACCGAATTTAGTAATAAGCAATGGTGTTGTGGTCACCGCACAACTGGTTATAAATTCATTAACAGTAAATGATAGTGTAACGATTAACTTAGGAACACTTGATGCCAATTCTCTCAACATAATTTTGGGAGGTAACTGGATGAATAATGGAGGATTATTTATGCCCGGTACGGGAACGGTTTCGTTCAACGGTTCGGCTGCACAGAGTATAAGTGGCTCATCGACAACAAGTTTTAACAACATGCTAATGAATAACGCAGCGGGTCTTACAATCAACACAAGCCCAACGGTCAATGGAACACTCACACTTACAACAGGCGTTTTGAATACGGGTGCAAATCAAGTTAGTGTTACTAACAATGCGGTTGACGCCGTTGTGATTACTAGCGGTAGTATAAACGGTAAAATTGAGAGAGCCATAGCGGCAAGTTCAACCGGAATATACAGATTTACCGATGCAAATACTTACCTCACCCCATCCGGCTCTCAGAGTGCTATGACAGTTTCTGTACAATCCTATCCAAACACCGATGTACCAAACGATCCCGGCTATAATGCGATAAAAAGATATTATTCAATCGTTGTTCCCAGCCCACTGACTGCGACTTTACGCCTTGCCTACAACCAGGATGAAGTACGAAGTGGCCAAACTGAAAGCATTTTTAGTTTGTGGAGATATAATGACATTGCATGGGGCGATAACGGTCAACTTCAAAACAACCCAACAGAGAATTGGGTAGAGCAAGCTATAATTTCCACTTGGTCTGATTGGACAATTTCAGAATCTGGAAGTCCTCTACCAGTTCAACTCGTTTCATTTGTTGCAATCCCAAACCCCAACGGCAACGGTGTAAAGTTAGAATGGACTACAATTAGTGAAATTAACAACTATGGCTTTAATGTTGAAAGGCGTAAACAGAATGATCGTGACTTCGTTGAAATACCTAACAGCTTTATACCCGGTGCCGGTTCCACAACCGAGCCGCAGAGTTATTCATTCGTGGATAATACATTAACCGAAGCTGGAATGTATGAATACCGCTTACGCCAAGTAGATAATGATGGATTAGTTTCCTACAGTCAGCCGGTAAGTATTAGTGTAAGTGCATTATCGGTTAGAGAAACAGCGCCTATCGAATTCCGTGTTCATCAAAATTATCCTAACCCATTCAACCCAAAGACTACGATCAAGTTCAGCGTTGAGAAAGTTGAACACGCAGAATTAGTTGTTTACAACAGCTTAGGGCAGGAAATTGCACGCTTGTTCGATGGTATTGCAGAACCCGGATATTACTACAAGGTTGAGTTAGATGGCACATCACTCGCTAGCGGATTGTCCTTCAAAGGCGGATACGCCTCTGGCGTATATTTCTATCGTGTAATAACCGATAGCAAGTCCGAGCTGAAAAAGATGATTCTCATCAAATAATCAAACATTTAACCTACGCTAACCCTGGGCTCCTCGATTGGTGCCTAGGGTTTTTTATTTATTGTTATCACATTGCTATAAAGCAATTAATTTTATAAATTGAAGAAGCTTGTGAAAACTTTAAATTTTATAATATTCTTCTCAATTTTCTTTGCCGTCTACGGCTTGGTGAATTACTACATCTTCATTCGAGGGCTGCACACTATTCCGCAAAATTCATCGTTCAGAATTTACTACATTTATTTTTTTATAATTGTATCTCTTTCGTTTATTGCTGGAAGGTTACTTGAGCGAGTATGGTTATCTCCGTTCAGCGATGGATTAATTTTGATTGGCTCATTCTGGCTTAGCGCCATGTTGTATTTTGTGCTTGCGCTCCTCTGCATAGATGTCTTAAGATTAATAAATCACTTTGTAACATTTTTCCCTTCTGTTATCATAGCGAATGTTGTACAAACAAAACAATACATTTTTATTTTTGTGACACTGTTAGTTTTTAGCACAATCGTGGCGGGTAATTTCAACGCACGTTACCCAAGAATTAAAAAGCTGAACCTAACAATTCCCAAGAAAGTGGAGAATGTAAAGTCGCTAAATATTGTAGTTGCTACGGATATACATCTCGGAACAATTGTCGGCAAACATCGATTCGATAAAATCGTAAGTAAGATTAATTCCTTAAACCCTGACTTAGTACTTCTACCCGGGGATATTGTTGATGAGGATGTCTCATCTATTATCGATGACAATGTAGGAGAAAGCTTGAGGAATATAAATTCAAAATTAGGTGTATTCGCTGTTACGGGTAACCATGAATATATTGGCGGAGTTGAACGATCTTGCCGCTTTTTGACTAAGAACGGAATAATAATGCTTCGCGATAGCAGTGTACTCATAAATGATATTGTTTATTTAATTGGAAGAGAAGACCGAACAATCAACCGGTTCACGGACAGGCGCAGAAAATCGTTGGAAGAGTTGATGGTGAATGTAAACAAGACTTATCCAGTAATCTTAATGGACCACCAGCCGATTGGTTTGGATGAAGCAGTTAATAATTCTGTTGATCTGCAATTATCCGGGCACACACACAACGGTCAGCTTTGGCCACTAAACTATATTGCAGATGCGATCTATGAGATTAGCTGGGGATATCTGAAAAAGGGAGACACGCATTTCTATGTTTCGTCGGGTGTCGGAACCTGGGGACCACCGGTGAGGTTGGGGAATACACCGGAGGTGGTGAATATTAAATTGATGTTTGAATAAGTAGCTTAGAGCATAAAGCCGACAGCGAGGAGCAAAGAAAATGTCTACCATGTCCTTTTGTGTGGATTCGTGGGACATGTCCGAGTCTGGCGGATTAGTGACAAAAAAAAGGGGCGGATACCACTAACTATTGTTCATGGTTTAATACCCACTTCAACTTTAGTTATCGGAAGTGCGTTCTCCAAATCTGTCGGAGTTATTTCAACCAGAAACCCTCTCTTACCACCGTTAATGTAAATTTTTTCTATTTTAAAAATAGATTTTTCTGCATAGATGGGGAATTGCTTGCGTGTCCCAAACGGACTCGTTCCGCCGAAAATATATCCTGTGTGCTTTTCAGCCGTCCGCTCATCGCACGGCTCTACGTGTTTCACCTCTAATAAGCGTGCAAGATTTTTTGTTGAAACTTCACAGTCGCCGTGCATCATAACAATCATCGGCTGCTTTGTATCTGTTTCCATAACGATAGTTTTTATTGTGTTGTGCTCGGGAATATTTAGTGAACTTGACGCGACTTTCGTTCCACCATGTTCCTCGTATTTATAAAAGTGAGGAACGAAGTTAATATGTTTCTCCCGCAAATATCGGATAGCATTAGTTATTGGAATATCTTGCTTAATCATATAGCATTCCATTGTTTCTGAATATTGTTTAGCCAACCATATTTTTCTAGATCAATTTTATCGCTCGAAAAAATAATACTTTCTTTTTTTAAAAGCCGCCGCTGCAATTTAAAAGTTTTAGAGCTGTTGGGGAAAGAAATTTTACCCTTAGAGTTTATTACTCGGTACCAAGGTATTTTAGACTTTTCTGGAAGATTATGAAGGGCGTATCCGACAAGACGTGCGTGACCTTTTAAGTCAGCTAATTCTGCAACCTGTCCGTATGTTGCTACTTTGCCTTTTGGGATTTGTTTGACGGTTTGCCAAATTGTTTTGTAGCTATGAGGAATAGTTTTCATCGTACGTTGTTCTATGGTTCATAATTTAAAATTCAATTTATACAAAACGAGGTTTTGAAACAAATAAAAAAGGCGCTCCTGCTATTAACAATCAACGCCCTTGAAATCATAATCCCAAAAATTACCTGAATATAAATAATTTTATTGTTTTCATAGCCTACCTTATTTTATCAAAGCCATTCTACCTGTCAAAATATTACTTCCGAATTTCGATGAACTCACCACGACTCTGTAAAAATAAACTCCGCTCGCTACTAATTTGTTGCTATCGTCAGTTCCATCCCACCGAGTAAAGTATGTTCTAGCTGGAAGCGACTCTCTCAGTAATTTCTTAACAACCTGGCCGTGTATGTTGTAAATATTTAATTCTACATTCGAGTATGCTAAGTACTCAGGAATACTAAATGAAATAATTGTTGAGGAGTTAAACGGATTCGGGAAGTTTTGGTGAAGCACAAATGAAACCGGAATATTATTTGGTTTATCACCAACAGATGTAAATAAATTCAAACCGGGACCTCTTGAGCTGCCGGTGCTGTCGGCAAGATACAGGTTTACAAACGAAGGTCGGGTTGATTGGAACAAGTAAGAAGCTTTCCATTCTTCATCCGACAATCGGAAGAAGTTAGTTGAGAGATATTCGTGGTAACTCATCACCGGTCCCACGAACGCAACTTGTCCTACCGTTGGCAGCTCGGCAACAAAAACACCTAAATTTATCAAACCCGTTCCGGCGTGTAAAACCCAACCGATAAGATCTCCACCTGCATCAGTAGGGGCTGTATGTATATCGGCTACAATAAAGTCTTTCTTTTCAAATCCCTCATCACCAGTGTAATATAATTTGTAATACCAGCCATCGTACTGTATCGCACATATAATTTCGTCGAACAGCATCCGTTTTAAAAATTGTATCTCTGAGTTTGTAAATTGTGTATTGTCCAATTCCTTTTGTGCAATTGTTCCGAGCGTATCTACAACACCCTCCAAGTGTGTAAAATAGTTGAGTATTCTTGTTTTGGTATAGCTATCAGGAAAATTTATGAGAGAAAACTTATTCTTGGCAATCTGTGCAAAAGTTTTTAAAGCATCATAAAAAGCCGGGAATGGCTCTACATAACTGTAAGGATACGAGCAAATATATCCGCCGGTGTAAGATTGTTTTGCATACAGAAGTACATCGTGTCTTAGTTGCGCCCACGAAGCAAGCTGTGTGTTCATTTTTTCCTGCCACCAAGCGGCTGTTTGCATAAAGGGAGGAAGGTTTTCACGGTTTGTTGGCGGATTTAATTTGCGTATGGAATTTAACCATAGATTAAACAAACTCACACTCCAAAAATCTGAACCGTAAGAATCGACAAGATATCTGAGTGCGGCGAGGTTTGTGCCGTAGTGGTATTGTTCTAACTCAGCCTGCAGGAGTTGCGCAGTTGCGTTATTCCCAAGCGCGAATAAAACATCCAAAGTTGATGGAAGCATACGCAGTATTCTGTACCCGTTATAATTTATCCTGTCGAAAACAACCTGTCCTGTAATGTATGAATCTATTATAAACCTCTGACCTAACAGCAAAAAAGCAGAAGCAGGGACTATGCTGTCCGGATTCATCGGGTCGTTGTAAAGTATTTGTGATAAAATTCTCTGAAAAGCACAGGATTTTGTTTTTAAAGTATCCTGAAACTTTTGGAGTGTAGCGTGATCCAAAAGTTGATTTGCATAAGTAATATTAGCTGCTGATACAAGTTGCTGAACGTTTGGCAGAGTAACATTATCCGATTCACCTACAAAGAATTTTATGATTTCATCAATCTCTTCGAGTAATGGAAAAGCATTTGCTAAATGAACTGCCTCTAAAACTAAAACAGCATCTATAGTTTGTCGCTGGATGTCCTCCGGTGGAATCTCAGGTCCGATAGATTGTGGCGCTAAAAGATATATTTCCGTTCTACCTAACCACATCATCGCCTGAAAATATTTTGCAAGTTCGGGATAGTTCAGGTTGGTATAGTGTCCGCGCACTTTGAATTGACTGAAATCTAACATACGGTTCACACTTGAATATAGCGGATAATCTGCCGGTTGTTCGGCGTAAATCAGATTCAATAGTTGAGTTATGACTGCATTGTTGTCTTGGTAATAAGGAGGTACATCTTGACCTAACAGCTTGCGCGGAATCGTTAGATATACATCAACATCCTTCAGCGATTGTGTCATCGCTGTATCTGTTGCATATCGCGCGGCAAGCACTGGAATTTGCGAGTGAAGTTTCGTGAGCAGTTCTCCTAATTTCGGAATAAGAATCTGACGTTCAACATCGATAAGAATATTGTCGAACGACATGTGTACTGTATGTAGTATAGCATCGGTGGAGACGAACACGGGTAAATCTTTATGCCAAATGTCGAGTAATGCCTCGCCAAAAGTATTTCGTGAAAGCCGCTCGCTTACCATAAACCCGTGCTGAGTTAGAAGAGACTGTTCGTGATTAGTAAGTTTGTATTTCAAAATAACACTATCAAGATAGAGAGCGGGTTGAGTGGGGGATATTTTCGCTGCAAATGAATCGGTGGGATGCATCTGAAGCAATTGGACTGTATTTAAATTTTGATGAGTTGTTAAGAACTGCTTGTATGCGTTGATGTCGAAATTATCGGCTTGGGCTTGTACACTATAATTTATTGTCACTTGACTAATGAGAATTAGTCCTACAAAAAAGAATATCTTTTTCATATCATCTCCTAATCTTCTATACTAAATGTAATAAATAAAATTGCTGATGTCAAATACCAGTTTCCTTGCTAATTCCCTCAATTTTTCTTATTTTTAACCGTATTTTATAATAAGTCAAGGAGTTATAACAAGTTGACTGATTATTTTATCAGCATACTCATCGGTTATTTTATCGGTTCTTTCCCAAGCGCTTTTTTATTGGTTAAACTGACAGCTAAAAAGGACATTCGGAAAGAAGGAAGCGGTGTTACCGGAACTTTTAACACTTTCGAAGTTACGCAATCGAAAGCAGTCGGTATTTCTGTTTTGGTTTTAGATTTACTTAAAGGCGTAGCTGTAATACTCAGTGTAAATTTTTTATTCGGGAACCATTTTTCCACATCGGCGATAGCTGCTTGCAGTGCAATTATCGGTCACAATTATCCAGTGTGGCTCAAGTTTAAAGGCGGACGCGGTTTAGCTATTACCGCCGGTATTATGTTGGTGCTCGGCTGGATTTACATCGTTGCGTGGATAGTGATGTTCGGCGCCTCATATTCTATTTATAAGAAATTACATCTATCAAATATAGTTGCGACGGTTTTTAGTCCAATTGTTTTGATTTTAACACCCGAGAATATTCTAAAATATATATTACCTGCATACATAGATAAAACAGATTTTCTGTATCTTGCTATCTGTGTTTGTTCGTTGTTGTTGATTTCGCATATTGATCAAATAAAATTATTGTTTCAGAAAGAGAAGTGATGAATAAATATAGTATCGAAAAATTGTATGAAATAACCCGCCAACTTCGCCGCGATGTGATTAAGATGTTGATGATTTCAAAATCGGGACACACAGGAGGACCGCTTGGAGCGGCTGAAATGTTCGCCTCGCTTTATTTTAATGTACTGAACATAGACCCAAAAAATCCGAAGTGGGAAGATCGCGATTACTTCTTCCTATCAGCCGGACACTACGCTCCGATTTGGTACGCTTCGTTAGCACGAACCGGTTATTTTCCGTTGAGCGAGTTGGCTACATTGAGAAAGTTGAATACAAAACTGCAAGGTCATCCGGCTCCCGTTCATACGCACGGTGTTCCCGGTGTTGAAATTGCTTCAGGCGCTTTGGGTCAAGGACTCTCGGTTGCTGTCGGCGCAGCTTTAGCTTTACGACTTGATAATAAAAGTAGCAGGGTTTTTGTATTCCACGGCGACGGCGAATTGAACGAAGGACAAATTTGGGAAGCGGCAATGACTGCATCGCATCATAAAGTTTCAAATTTGACTGCTATTGTGGATAGAAATAATTGTCAAATAGATAACTTTACAAATGTCGTTATGGGTTTAGAACCGCTCGCAGATAAATGGCGTGCATTCGGTTGGAACGTTCTAGAGATTAACGGACATTCGATTGAAGAATTCTTAGCTGCAATTGAAAAAACAAAGAACTGTACCGATAAGCCGTCCGTAATTATCGCTCATACTTTTATGGGTAATAACGTGAGCATTATGCACAACGATTACAAGTGGCACGGTGTTCCGCCGAACGATGAGCAAGGCAAAACTGCGTTAAGTGAAATTGCACCGACATCATTCGGAGATTTTATTAAGTTTGATTGGGAAATTTAAAACAGTTAAAACTGTTAGTTATTAGTTGATAACCGTTTTAACGGTTTCAAAAAGATACTGAATTATGAAAGGAAAAAAGTAATTGACCAAATTAGTGAGCAAAGAATTAAAAGCCACGCGTTCAGCATTCGGTGAAGCGCTCTTAGAAATCGGACGAGAGAATCCCGACGTCGTAGTAATCGGAGCTGATGTAACGGGTTCTGTAAAAACCGATTTATTTATGAAAAATTTTCCAAACCGGTTTTTCTCGGTTGGTATAGCCGAGCAGGATATGATTGCAACAGCAGCCGGTTTAGCAATTGCCGGAAAAATTCCCATAGCTTCCACCTTCGGCGTCTTTGCAACCGGCAGACCCTACGACCAAATCCGACAATCAGTAGCGTACAGCAATCTGAATGTGAAAATCTGTGCATCGCACTGCGGACTTACAGTTGGGCAGGACGGAGCTACACACCAGTCGTTGGAAGACATCGCGCTTATGCGCACTCTTCCACACATGATTGTGTTAAGCCCCTCGGACTATGTTGAAACAAAGAAAATGATTAGAACTGTGATAAACTGTAAAGGTCCTGCTTATGTTAGATTCTTTAGAGATAATACACCTGTGTTTAATGATGAATCAGCGGTTTTTGAAATTGGAAAAGCAGCGAAACTCATTGACGGCAGCGACGTAACCATAATTGCATGCGGACTTCAAGTTTGGGAAGCAATCTTGGCAGAAGAAGAACTTTCCAAAGAAGGTATCAGTGTTCGGGTGTTAAATATGCACACGATAAAACCGATAGATAGAGAAGCAATTGTCGCTGCAGCAAAAGAGACCGGTGCAATTGTAACAGCGGAAGACCATCAGTTACACGGCGGACTTGGAAGTGCGGTTGCTGAAGTTTTAGTTCAGAATTTTCCTGTCCCACAAGAGTTTGTCGCTGTGCGTGATACATTCGGAGAATCCGGAACCGCTTCAGAACTCATGAAGAAATATGGTGTCGCCAAAGACGGAATTATAGCCGCCGTTAAAAAAGTTTTAAAAAGGAAAAAATAGTTAATTGAAACGAGGCAACTACTCATGAAACATAAATATTTTATAATAATTATTCTAATATTAGTTCCGTTTGTTGTTGGTGTAGTTTTAGGGTACTCAATCGCGAATACTCCAGAAGAAACACGCGGTCGAGCAGATCATATTTATACAGAAGGTTTACAAACAGCTAATAAAGATTCTGTTATCGACCAAATTTCTTATCATCGTAAAAACGCAATTACAGAAGCTGTTGCACAAGCGAGTCCGGCTGTGGTTGGTATAAACGTAACTGAAATTCGTGAATATCGCGATCCATTTGGAAGATTTTTTGGAGATGATCCGTTCTTCCGTAATTTCTTTGGGGATAGAACATATAAGCAGGAAATTAAAGGATTAGGCTCTGGATTTATTATTTCTCCTGATGGCTATATACTTACAAACGACCACGTCGCCGGTAATGCGAAGGAAATTACCGTTACAATGACCAATGGCGAAAAGTACAATGCTGAGCTTATCGGAACCGATATGGTATCTGACGTAGCATTATTAAAGATAGACGGAAAAAATTTGCCGTACATCAAGCTTGGAAATTCTGATGAGATTATTATCGGCGAATGGGTGATCGCTCTAGGAAATCCCTTCGGACTATTCGAGATAGCCGATAAACCGACGGTAACTGTTGGTGTTGTTAGTGCAGCAGGTTTAAATCTCCGTCCAGAAGGCGGACGATTTTACCGCGGTATGATACAAACCGATGCGGCAATTAATTCAGGCAACAGCGGTGGTCCATTGATGAACGCTTTAGGTGAAGCTATTGGTATAAACGCCGTCATCTTCACACCCAACCAAGGCAGCGTTGGTGTTGGTTTTGCAATTCCGATCAACCGGGTAAAAAATATTGTCGATGAACTGAAATCTAAAGGTAAAATCGAACGCAATTTTTACACAGGACTTGAAATACAATCTGTCGATGGTCGCATTGCACGCTATTTCGGTTTAGAAAAAGCTGAAGGCGTTATCGTAAGCGATGTTCGACGCGGCAGTCCCGCAGAAAAATCTGGCTTCAAAGTCGGAGATATTATTGTTGAAATTAACAATGAGAAAATTATAAACGAAAATAATATTACTTCAATAATCACAGATTCAAAAGTCGGCGATGAATTGAAATTAAAAGTATTGAGAGAAAAAAAATATATAAACTTAAAGTTAAAACTTGCTAGTCAGTTGACTAACTGAAAGGTCGATCCTCTTGATCACACGCTATACACGTCCCGAAATGGGAAACATCTGGACGGATGAAAATAAATTCCGAACATTTCTCGACATCGAGATTCTTGCTTGCGAGGCACAAGCTGAGTTGGGAATTATTCCGAAAGAAGCTGTTAAGAAAATAAAGGAAAAAGCTAAGTTCGATGTTCAACGGATTGATGAGATTGAGCAAACTGTTAAGCACGACGTAATTGCTTTCCTGACTAATGTCGGCGAGTATGTTGGTGATGAAGCTCGGTTTATACACGTCGGTATGACCTCTTCGGATGTGCTTGATACGGGTTTGGCAATTCAGATGAAGCAGTCGGGTGAGTTGCTGCTAAAAGATTTAGAGTTGCTTGCAGAAGTTTTAGCTCATCGCGCAAATGAATTTAAATACACGATAATGGTTGGCAGAACTCACGGCGTTCATGCAGAACCCACAACGTTCGGACTCAAACTCGCTCTTTGGCATGATGAGACGCAGCGCAATATCCGTCGGTTAAAACAGGCAATTGAAACAATCTCTTACGGACAAATTTCAGGAGCTGTCGGAACTTACGAACATCTCGATCCTTTCGTAGAAAGATATGTTTGCGACAAGTTAGGTCTAAAGCCCGCACCGATTTCTAATCAAATCTTACAGCGCGATTTACACGCTGAGTATTTAACTACACATGCAATTATTGGAAGCTCTTTGGAAAAGTTTGCAACGGAGATTCGCCACCTGCAAAGAACTGAAGTTCTCGAAGTTGAGGAATATTTTTCGAAAGGTCAAAAAGGTTCTTCTGCGATGCCGCACAAGCGTAATCCGGTTAATTGTGAACGCGTTGCTGGACTGGCAAGGATCCTCCGCGGGAATGCTCAGGCTGCGATGGAAAATATTTCCCTCTGGCACGAACGCGATATTTCCCATTCGTCGGTTGAACGTATTATCATTCCTGACAACTGCATATTGCTAGATTATATGCTTGCGAGCTTTACGAATATTGCTGAAAAATTGATTGTATATCCAGAAAATATGATGAAGAATTTGGAATTGACAAATGGTTTAATATTTTCACAATCTATATTGCTGGCACTTACAAACAAAGGAATGAAGCGTGAAGAAGCGTATGCAGTTGTTCAAAAAACCTCAATGGACGTGTGGGAAAATAAAAAAGATTTCAAAGAATTGTTGATGCGTGATGCTGCGGTAACAAAAATATTAAACACATCTGAGATTGAGCATTTGTTCGATTTAAAGAAGAGTATCAATAAAGTAGATTATATATTTAAACAAGTTGGGATTTAACAACCGGGTGTTGTATAAAAAGTAAAAACATCTTCGTGTTTCTTAGAGAACTTCGTGACTTAGTGGCAAAATGTTTTGATTATGAGTTTAAAAAAAATCATCACCACTAAGGCACTAAAAACACAAAGTCTCACTAAGACTTTTTAAACAACTCCTACAAAAAAAAGAAAAATTAATTGGAGATAATTTATGACTAAGAAATATCAGAATTTTATAAACGGCAAATGGGCAGATGCCAAATCAGGAAAAACTTTTGAAAACCGCAACCCGGCAAATTGGGACGAGGTAGTAGGAATATTTCCCAAATCAAGCGCCGAGGATACAATCGAAGCGATAACGGCTGCACGTATTGCATTCGAGAAATGGCGGCTTGTTCCCGCGCCTAAACGCGGTGACATACTGAAAAAAGTCGGCGATATTATGGTTGCACGAAAAGAAGAAATAGCTCAACTTATGACGCGCGAGATGGGCAAAGTGTTGGTGGAAACACGCGGCGATGTTCAGGAAGGAATCGACACTGCATATTACGCCGCATCTGAAGGGCGGCGATTGTTTGGGCATACAGTACCATCGGAACTTCCCAACAAATTTAACATGGCAATGCGAGTTCCGATAGGCGTTGCCGGTGTAATTACACCCTGGAATTTCCCGATGGCAATTCCGACCTGGAAAATATTTCCCGCTTTGTTGTGCGGAAATACAGTCGTGTTTAAGCCCGCATCCGATACGCCTGCAACGGCAACGGTTCTCGTTGAGATTCTTGCAGAAGCCGGAATTCCCGAAGGAGTTATCAATATCGTTCACGGCGGCGGCGGCGAAGTCGGTATGACTATTGTCAACCATCCTGATGTCGATTTGATTAGCTTTACAGGCGGTACAGACGTTGGGATTAAAATTTCTGAAACCGCAAGCAAAACATTAAAGCGGGTTTCGCTTGAGCTTGGCGGCAAGAATGCTCAAATTGTAATGGACGATGCCGACTTAAACTTAGCTCTCGACGGTGTTCTCTGGGGCGCTTTCGGGACTACCGGACAGCGCTGCACAGCAACAAGCCGGCTCATAGTCCATGAAAAAATTTATGATAAATTTGTGGGAATGTTGGTTGAGCGGACAAAGAAACTTCGACTCGGCGACGGATTGAAAAAAGATTCCGAAGTAGGACCTTGCGTGAATGAGGGACAAAGAAAATCTGTGCATAGTTATGTGGAGATTGGCTTGAAGGAGGGCGCCAAATTACTTTGCGGCGGCGAATTTGCCACAGGCGGCGACCTCGATAAAGGATGGTTCTACAAACCGACAATCTTCGGTGATGTAACCCCTGAGATGAGAATTGCAAAAGAGGAAATTTTCGGTCCTGTTCTTTCGGTAATAAAAATTCGCACACTGGAAGAAGCCATCAACATTCTCAACAACACAATCTACGGGTTGTCCTCATCAATCTACACGAAGAATGTGAACGATGCGTTCACTGCGATACGTGATATCAAAGCCGGCATTACTTACATTAACGCTCCAACGATTGGAGCCGAAGCACACATGCCGTTTGGCGGCGTGAAGCAAACAGGCAATGGCCACCGCGAGGGCGGCTGGACTGTTTACGATTTCTTCAGCGAGTGGAAAACAATTTATGTCGATTACAGCGGCGGTTTGCAACGGGCACAGATTGATAACTGAGAATGGATGTTGCACTAACAGATTTGAATTAAAATATTTTTGATTTATATTAAACAAAGTTGTTCGATTAAAAGAGCCCATGAGATTGAAAATTAAACATTGACAATTTGAAACAAATGCAAAAATTAGTTAGTTTTACACATGATTTCGAACGAAGACAAATATCACCTTTTTGAAATTGCTAAAAAATATAAGGTATCCAAAATATACCTTTTTGGCTCTAATATTAACCTGGAAGGTGAACCAAACGATATTGATTTGGGAGTGGAGGGGATATCTGACTCGCTTTTTTTTAAGTTCTACAGTGAATTAATTTTTGCACTTTCGAAACCTGTTGATCTAATCGATCTCAAAAAGAAATCCTTATTCAGCACGTTAGTAAAATCAGAAGGTATTCTTCTTTATGGCTAAACTATCGCAATAAATTCGAGCAGAGTTGGAAAACATTGATGAAATATTTAATGAAATGCCAGCTCATTTAGATCTTCCTAGTTTGTCAACTTTAGAGTTAACCGGAGTCGCAGCATTGTTACACAATTTTTACGATGGTGTAGAAAATATTTTAAAGCAAATCTTTGTATCACAAAAAATATCTGTACCTGAAGGTCAGTCGTGGCATAAAGATTTACTTGAAAAGGCAGTAAACGAGTGCGTTATTTCAGATGAATGCAAAAGCCGTTTGGGTCAATACTTAGCATTCAGACATTTCTTTAGCCACACGTATGCACTCGATTTATATCCAGATAAAATGAAACCATTAGTTGAGGATTCACAAAAACTTTATTCAATTTTCAAAGAGGATATTAGTAAGTTTTTATGAATCTTTGAATACGCGTAACGGGCAAATAAAGTGTGTACACCTGAAAAGCGGCATTCCAACCTTCGCTAACTTGTCTGTCCAAATAAAATGAAGGCGGGTTTGTTGCAACACCGTTATGTCGATTCGAGCGGCGGTTTGCAACGGGCACAGATTGATGCATAGTTATTTAGTATGTTGCCGGATGTTCGATGCGAAATAAAAAAGGAAACACTTTTGGAGGAAGAATACTACAGATTTAAACAACTTATTCAATCTGTGAGCATCCGTCTTATCCGCGTTATCCGTGTTCTATTTGACTTTTCAGTAGGTTTGTTTTTCTCTCATAAATTTTGTATCTATAACCTGTTATGACGTACCGAATTATATTCTATATATCGTTTTTCGAGCATCAGGAACACTTCTAAGTTTCCCCCCCGCTACTTGTGACCTCTTCCGCGGTCTCACTTTCTTTTATATACATTCATTATACATTTCATTTTCTTAAAATATTTAAGCACTAAGTTGCTTTCTAATTTCAAATACAAATTACCCAGAAAGAGAAAATTATGACACCGAAAATTTTACCTCAGAATGTCCACTCGACATTAAAAAAACATCTGCTCGTTGACGGGTTCGATCTCGTCCTCGATCTACAAAAAAGTCATGGCTCGTTTATAGTCGATTCTATAACCGGAAAAGAGTATCTCGATTTCTTTACATTTGTTGCTTCGGTTCCTATCGGAATGAACCATCCGAAAATGAAAACTCCGGAATTTCTTGAAAAACTAACTTCAGTCGCAATCAACAAACCATCACTCTCTGATATATATCCGGCAGAGCAGGCAGAATTTTTAGAAACTTTTTCCCGTGTAGCAATGCCCGATTATTTACCGCACGCATTCTTTATCGAAGGCGGTGCATTAGGAATCGAGAACGCCCTTAAAGCAGCTTTCGATTGGAAGATCAGAAAAAATTTTCTAAAGGGATATAAAGAAGAAAAAGGGACACAAGTCATTCATTTCAAACAAGCATTTCACGGACGCACAGGTTACACAATGTCGCTCACAAACACGGAACCCGTGAAGGTCGATTTGTATCCAAAATTCAAATGGCCCCGGATCGTAAATCCGAAAATCAAATTTCCTTTGAATGAAGAAAACCTCAAAGCTGTAATTCAAGCGGAACAGTTGGCACTCAATCAAATTAAGGACGCGATTAAAAATAACCCTGACGACATTGCAGCTATCATAATCGAGCCTATTCAAGGTGAAGGCGGCGATAATCATTTCCGAAAAGAATTCTTTGTAGAACTCCGCCGCATCGCCGACGAAACCGACATCATGCTTATCTTCGATGAGGTTCAGGTCGGGGTTGGTCTCACAGGCAAGATGTGGGCACATCAACATTTCGTCCAGCCGGATATGATCACATTTGGGAAGAAAACACAGGTTTGTGGTTTTCTCTGCGGAAACAGAATCGATGAGATACATGACAACGTGTTCAAAGTCTCCAGCCGGTTGAATTCTACATGGGGCGGGAATATTGTGGATATGGTTCGGGCACAGCGCTATTTTGAAATCATCGAAGAAGAAAACCTGGTTGAGAATGCACGCGTTATGGGTGATTACCTTCTGAAACGAATACACGATTTGCAGACAGAGTTTCCATCCATTGTCAGTAACGCACGCGGACTTGGTCTATTTTGTGCCTTCGATTTGAACAATCCTGATGAGCGAAACAAGCTGAAGAATTCTTGTTATGATAATGGTTTAATAATATTAGGATGCGGTGAGAAGTCTATGCGTTTCAGACCACCATTGAATATTTCAAAGAGCGAAGTCGATATGGGTATTTCGATTATCAAGGACGCGTTGAAAAAGTTCTAATAAAAATTCAGTTAAGGGTACGAGCCGATTTCCCTTTGAACGTAAAAAATATAAAGCGTTCGGATGTGGGAAATCGGCTTTTTTGTTATCTATCGGCGTTGACTTTTCCCAACGGGATGGAGTCTGTGTAAAAACTTATTATTTTATTCGAACTCATCCCCCGCCCCCTTCTCTCGCTATGAGAAAAGGATTTTTGTATTATTTTATTAGATGGTCATGTTGGATAATTGACATCTCATTCTTGATCTTTTGATTTTGTGTTTAATTTTATACAGTTTTCTACCAAACAATTATAAGGATTTACAAATGTTAACAGCTTACATACAAGCCGCAATGAATCGGGCGCATTATGAAATACTTGCCGATAACGAAGGATATTATGGAGTTATCCCCGGATTTCAAGGTGTATGGGCGAACACTGAAACTCTTGAAGAATGTAGTGAAGAGCTACGGGAAGTCCTTGAAGATTGGATACTATTTGGGTTACGTTTAGGACATACTCTTCCAGAGGTTGATGGGTTAAAATTAGATGTGGTTAAAGAGGCGATCTAATGCCGGTATTTGGACCGATATCGAGAAAAGATTTGGTACGTTATTTTACTGCAATTAGGATTCAAAGGGCCGATGTCTGGTGGAAAACATGAGTTTATGTTAAAAGATAGATTAAAACTCATACTACCAAATCCTCATGGAAATGACATTGGAAAAAATCTTTTACATGCTATTCTCAAAGAAGCTGACATAAGCAGAAGTGAATGGTAAAAATTGTAATTTCGCATTCAGATCTCAACGGTAAGAAATTCCCATCTCTATCTTTATCTACCGCAATATTAAGAATAATAATGCTTTAGCCAAATCATTTATTATTTCCCAATCAGTTCACTGAAGTGAACTGGAATAGATGCTTCCTCAAACCTACATTCTCCAATCTATAATCATAAATCCCCGAACTCCTCTCTTTTGTTTCTCATCCAATTTATTTTTATTTTAATTACACAATGAAAAATATAATCAAACTTAAAAAAAGCGAAGACAAGCGAATTCTTTCGGGGCATCTCTGGGTCTTCAGTAACGAAATTCAAGATATTCAAGACGAGCCACAAGCGGGCGATATTGTGGAACTGCGGAATCATTCCGGCGAATTTCTCGGTAAGGGGTTCTACAACCCTAAATCGTTAATAGCTTTACGACTGTTAACATCGGAAGATGAGGAAATAGATTTTCAGTTTTTCAAACGGCGGATCGAAAGCTCAATGTCACTCCGAAAATTACTTTTCCCCGATTCAGAAACTTTTCGGTTGGTCTATGGCGAAAGCGATTTTCTACCAGGTTTGATTATCGATAAGTACAATGATTATTTTTCTGTGCAAACATTTTCTTACGGCATGGACCGCCGACTTACTTTAATATGCGATGTGCTGGAATCGCTCTTTAATCCAAAATGTATTATTCGCCGCGATGAATCTTCACTCCGGGAGTTGGAAGGATTACCCGAGAAAAAAGAAATACTTCGTGGTGAGTTAAGCCCGACTATCATCACTGAAAATAATATTAAGTATCAAGTCGATCTACTAGAAGGTCAGAAAACGGGTTTCTTTTTAGATCAAAGAGAAAACCGTTCAGCCATCCGGCGGTATGTTAAAAACACAAACGTGTTGGATTGCTTCTGCAACGACGGCGGTTTTGCACTTAATGCAAGTTATGCGGGTGCAGCAGAAGTCACCGGAATCGATGGGTCGGATTCGGCAATCAATCGAGCAAACGAAAATTCCAAAATGAATAATCTTTCGGGATGCAGATTCATTAAAGCTGATGTTTTTGATTTTTTACAAAAGGAGATTGAGCAAAATAAAAATTACGATGTAATAATTCTCGACCCACCATCATTTACAAGAAGTAAAAAAAATATAACGACTGCTAAGCTTGGGTATAAGCAAATTAATTCAAACGCAATACGTTTGTTGAAAAGTGGTGGAATATTGGTAACCGCTTCCTGTTCTCACCATATAGATGAAGCACTCTTCATGGAAATAATTCTTAAAAGCGCCAAGGAAGCCGGTAAAAAAATTCGTCTTTTAGAATGGCGGGGTGCATCACCCGACCATCCTGTTTTACCCGCCATGCCCGAGACAAAATATTTGAAGTTTGGTATTTTCTCAGTAGTTTGATGTTAAAGAAATTAAAAAGAAAGATTATTATGAAGTCGGTAAAGTATATTGTCCTCACAATATTGAGTTTAATTATACTCAAAACTGCAGTAGCACAAGACGGGGGAAGCAATAAAGATACAGCGATTAGTCAT
Source organism: uncultured Ignavibacteriaceae bacterium (assembly GCA_964581995.1). Taxonomy (GTDB): domain Bacteria; phylum Bacteroidota; class Ignavibacteria; order UBA10030; family BY39; genus CAZOQB01. The sequence continues at coordinate 141,375 of CAZOQB010000006.1, forward strand.
TTACAGATAAAACCTTACAATGAGGATTCCGGTTCTTTGATGAAAAATTCGTGGGGGATAGATTTAATATTTTCGACCAATGGTTTCGGGCTTGGTGCATTTTACGGGCATGAATTTTCGGATGCGCTGACATGGAAAATAAATTTTTCAATCTCCGAGGCGAAAGATGAGCGAGAGGTGGAAATATATAACCCCTATACAGGCGAATCGTTTGTGCCTTTAAAAGTCAATCGGTTCATCGCTATGCCGCTCTTATTTGCTGTCGAATACCAGATGTTTAAAGACGAGATTATGGATAATTTTAGACCGTACATAACGGCAGCTATCGGTCCTACGATGATTTTTGCAACTCCGTACGAGAAAGAGTTTTTCAGTTCGCTAAAATACGGGCGCGCATATTACACTGGTGGTGGGTATTTGGGTATAGGCGCTTTTTTTGGTTCGGAACGCTCGAACATTATGGGTGTGAATATTAGATACTACATCATTCCATATACTGGTGGAATCGAAAGTATGTATAACGTTACTAAAAAGGAATTCGGCTCGTTCAGTATTTCATTGAGCTTTGGGTCTGGGTGGTAACTTAGCGATAGGATTTTATCGCAAGGTTAGGAATTATCTTTTGCATTATTTCTTCATTAAAATCATACTTTCAGCTCTATCATTCATAAATGAACATATTTTTTTAAAAATATTCCGGTGTGAGAATATTTATTCATAGCAACGTCTTCGGGTGTCCCAACCGCAACTATTTGTCCTCCATCGTCGGCAGCTTCAGGTCCCAAATCAATTATCCAGTCGGCGCATTTTATTACGTCCATATTATGTTCTATTATCAGAACAGAATGCCCGTTATCGATTAAGGCATTGAAACATTTTAATAGTTTCGAAATATCATCGAAGTGAAGTCCGGTTGTCGGTTCATCGAAAATAAATAGTTTACTGCCGCTTTCATCGCTTTCCATCATGTGAGCGGCTAATTTTATCCGCTGAGCTTCCCCGCCCGAAAGAGTTGTAGCCGGCTGTCCCAATCGAATATAACCCAAGCCGACCTCATCTAAAACTTTCAACATCTTTACCGCTTTCCGAGCTGCGGGGTCATAATTGAAAAACAAAATTGCTTCGGTCACAGTCATATTTAACACTTCATTGATGTTTTTGTTCCGGTATTTTATCTCAAGAACTTCCTTCTTAAAGCGCTTACCTTTACACGCATCACACGTCAATTGTAAATCAGCAAGGAATTGCATCTCGATGACTTGTATTCCGCTTCCCTCACACACATCGCATCTTCCGTTAGGGACGTTGAATGAAAAATAACCCGGTGTATATCCTCGCATCTTAGCCGCTTGTGTGTGGGCAAATAAATCTCTTATTACATCCATTACTTTGATATAAGTTGCAGGGTTTGAACGAGGCGTCCGACCGATTGGGGACTGGTCTACAAGTTCCACATCCCTAAGAAATTCAACGCCCGATAAAGATTTTAACTTAACTGATTTTAACTTTTTAATAGCTGGATATAAAACATCCATGATCAGAGTGCTTTTACCTGAGCCGCTTACACCCGTGATGCAAACAAATTTATTTAGAGGTATCTCAACATCGATATTTTTTAAGTTATGTTCGTGTGCACCTTTTAGAACGATGTACTTGAATTTGTTAGTCCTTCTCTTTAGCGGAACCGGTATTTCGAGTTTACCACTTAAGTACTTACCGGTCAATGAGTCAGTGGATTTTGTAATCTCGTCGTATGTTCCTTGAAAAACAATCTCACCTCCGTTTTCACCGGCTCCGGGTCCTAAATCAACAATCGAATCGGCGGAGCGCATCATATCAGCATCGTGCTCGACAACGATAACTGTATTACCAACATCCCGCAAAGATTTGAGTATGCCTATGAGTCGGTTGTTATCGTGCGGATGCAGACCGATGCTCGGTTCATCCAAAACATAAAGCGAGCCGACGAGTGAAGAGCCGAGCGATGTAGCAAGATTGATTCGTTGCGATTCTCCACCTGATAATGTGCTGGTTAGCCTATTGAGTGTGAGATAACCGAGTCCGACATCGACCAAATATTTTAGTCTTCGTTTAAAATCTTCTAAAATTCTTCTGCTGATCTCGAATTCATACTTTGTTAATTCAAGCGTTTGGAAAAAGTTTTGTACTCCGCTTATCGTCATTCCGACTACGTCAAAAATTGTTTTGCTTGAAATTACAATAAAGAGAGCTTCTTTTCTTAATCTGGATCCATTGCAATTCTCGCATGTCGTGTAACCTCTGTAACGGCTGATAAAGTAACGGTAATGAATTTTGTAAGATTTACTTTCGATGTATTTAAAGAATTTATAAATACCGTCGAAATCTTTAGTCCCGTTTAAAATTAAATCAAGTTCATTTGTGGACAAATCGTAGAATGGTACATCGAGTCGGATGTTGTAACTGGTTGCGTGCTTTTCAAAATCCCGATAATATTCGCTCCACTTCGGTGTTGTCCACGGTTGAATGGCGCCCTCGTCTAAAGATTTTGTTTTATCAGGGAATACTAAGTCCAAGTCAATTCCAACAGACTTTCCGAAACCCTGACAAGTAGGACATGCACCAAACGGACTGTTGAATGAAAAAAGCCGTGGGTCGGGTTCCTCGTATTCAATTCCACACTCAGCGCAATTGAAATGTTGATTGAAGTGTAGTTCATTGCCACTATCAACAAATCGGATCGTCAAATGTCCTTCACTGATTTTGAATGCAGTTTCAATCGAGTCGGCTATGCGGCTTACATCTGAGTTTCTGCTGAAAAGAATTCTATCTACAACGATTGAAATGTCTGTCTTACATAATTTTTTTGGCAGTTTTTCACTTAAGTCGATTAGTTCACCGTTACAGAAAATTCTTACGAACCCTTGTTTCTTCAAATTCTCGATCTCTTGTTTCAGAGTAGCTTTAGGATGGAGGTGAAGTGGGAACATAATATATAATTTTACTTCATCCTTCTCGCCGATTTGAAGTGATAATTTGTCAATTACAGTTTGAACTGTATCCCTCTGGACTAATTTACCGCAGTTATAGCAAAATGTTTTTCCGATGCGCGCAAATAAAAGCCGGAGGTAATCATATATCTCGGTAGTTGTTCCGACGGTCGAGCGTGGGTTGCGAGTTGTAGTTCTTTGCTCGATGGCAATTGCCGGGCTTAGCCCTTCTATAAAATCGACATCCGGTTTATCCATCCTTTCAAGAAACTGCCTCGCATACGAGGATAAACTTTCAACAAAGCGCCGCTGTCCCTCGGCATAGATAGTGTCAAATGCCAAGCTCGATTTCCCCGAGCCGCTAACTCCAGTAAACACAATGAGTTGGTTGCGTTGTAATTCGAGGTTAATATTTTTAAGGTTATGAACCCGTGCGCCACGGATGGTGAGTGTGGCTCTTGTGTTGAGGTTATTTGCTCCTTTTCTCGATGGAGTCTTCCGGTTTGGTTTGGCTGTGCTCATTAAAATAATTTAAAGAAAAATAGGATGGTTTCAAATTACCGTGGAGACAGCCAGAATTATCCTAATCCGTTTAATCCCAACACAATGAACACCTTTCAACTACCTATGCTAAACCATGTCACGCTTAAAGTCTTTGATGTGCTGGGCAAAGAAGTGGCAACGCTTGTGAACAGAGTGCAAGAACCCGAGTATAAATCAGTTAAGTTGGATGGTACAAAACTGTCGAGCGGTCTGCACTTTTATAGGCAAACCGCAGGTGGGATATAGAAACGAAAATATTACTGCTTCTGAGATAAATTGACTTCATAGTAACTCCAAGCAGTAGGCAGCCCCGTTCCATTTCTGAATGTATCCATGAATGGAACGGGGCTGTTTTTTTTTGTGCGAATTCGTGTCATTCGTGGCGATTTAATTGCCACGAATATTCACTAAAAGAATTTGTGTCCGTTAGCTAACGGATTCGTGCCGAATATTTCTGCTTAAGATTTTGGATATTTGTTTTTAGTATTCAAACTACTTAGATTTCCATACGAAAACGGCTGTAATTCCACTGAACTTTCAGTTTGTTTTTAGATCACAAGATTAAAATACACCACCCAATTCGGATAGTTGGGTATTATTGGATTTATTTAGTACAAAAATCGCTAATAAAATCTGATGAAATTAATAAGGGATAAGTATAGGGACAGTTGCAGAAATATCTGCTTACGAGCAATACCATTATTTTTCCTTCTCTTAAGTTTCCATTCTCTCACCGCGCAGGAAAAACTCCTTCCCGCCTTTTTGGACTCTGGTCTCGTTGCTTACTACCCATTCGATGGAGATGCTGATGACCACAGCGGAAACAGGAACCATGGTATCGTTCATGGAACAAGATTGACATCGGATCGATTGGGAAATCTGCGATCAGCTTATATTTTTGAGCGGATATCTGACAACATACGAATACCTAAATCTTCCGATTTCGATTTCTCAGATGAGCAAGCGATGTCTCTTGGGTTCTGGATTCAGGAATTGACAAATGGTGGAGAAGCAAACATTGATATTCTAATAACCGGTGGAGGACCAATTTGTATGTATTTTACCTTTAGTACCAGTATCATGTTGAATCGGGTTTATACAAATGTCCATGCCTCAGAATGCAGAATATATGTAAAAACATTCATCACGGACAGCATGAAGAAATGGTATTATATCCTTAGCACAATGGATAGTGATTTTCTTACTCTTGATCTCGATGGTGTAATGGTGGATCGGAGATCGCTTTATGATACAAAATGGAATTCTGTATACACATCGGGTTTACTAATCACACCGAATGAAAGTGGACCTACTCGTGCCAAAACTGTCATTGATGATGTGCGAATCTACATATAGAGCATTAAGTGCAGATGAAATAGCGATGTTGTATAATCTTGGGAAGGAGAACAAATGATTAGAGTTTCTACAACACATTATTCATTCTTCAGAATATTAACCTTAACATCGTTTTTATTAATTACATTTTCAGTTTGTGGAAAAACCTCAACCAAAGTTTCGTCCGGTTTTGTAAATGGTATATGGGTAAAAAATGGTTCACCATACTACTTGAGTGGCAATGTTGTAATACGGAGTGGAGAACAACTCGCTATAGAGTCCGCTGTCCAAGTGATTGGTCATCCAGGAAGTGCGTTGACTGTCTATGGTATTATCAAAGCTCTCGGAACTCCAGCAGAGAAAATTATTTTCACAGCATCCGATACTGTTAAAGGATGGCACGGTATTCACTACATTAATGCGGATAAAGGCAACCACCTTCTTCATTGCTCAATCATGTATGGACGAACAGATGGCGTAGAGAATAATGAAACACCTCATCCTAAGCAAGATGTTCCTTCAGTATTTAGAACAAATGGAGGAGGAATTTTCTGCTTAAATTCCAGTCCCTTGGTAGAACACTGCATAATAACAAACAATTTATCTGCGGGAAATGGTGGAGGAATTTTTATCGATGTTGGAACCGGTCCGCGTATTATAAAATCGGTTATTGCATTTAATCGTTCCATGCAATGGGGTGGTGGTGGGATATATTCCAGCAATGCTTCTACAGTAATTGAGGACTGCCATATCGAAAGCAATGTCGCAATGAAATGGACCGGAGGTGGCATTTATATAATTGGTTCAAAGGTGCTTCTAAAGAATAATATTATTAAGAATAATTCTTCGTATGGAGGTGGCGGAATATTTCTTCAAGGAGATTCATCGTTGATACAAGGTTGTGCTGTTAATGGCAATAATGCAAAGTACGGCGGCGGGATTGAATGTAATGAAAAGTGTTACACTAAAATCGTCGGCAATAATATTTCAGATAATACGGCAGATTTTGGCGGTGGACTTGCGTTGGTTGAGCAAACGTTTGTCTCAGTGGAAGATTGCAAGATCACCGGAAACCTTGCACATAAAACAGGTGGTGGGATATTTACAGCAGAGGTCGGAAGACCGCTGGTTTTGAGATCTATAATAAATGGAAATATTTCAGAAGGAAACGGCGGTGGTATTAGTTGTCTTGATGTCGAACCGTTTCTTGAAGATGTTTTGATCACGAACAATCAAGCAACTGGCAACGGTGGTGGATTGTATTTGGAATTTGCAAATCCGATTTTGCGTTCGGTGAGTGTGGTAAAGAATGCAAGTTATCGAGGTGGTGGAATGTATTTCAAAAACTGTCCAAGTATTGAATTTTCTAAGTCAAGACTATGCAACATCCACCAAAACATCGCGCGTGAGTTTGGCAGTGATCTTTTTGTTCTTGGGGGACCCGTAACTCATGTTCCGCTCGATACATTTAGTGTCGCTATCGAAAGTGATATCCATGTTTACCCCATGCAAAAATTGAAAATCAAGCATCGTCATACTGCATTGTCACAGGAAGAGACAGATTTGTACGTCAGCCCCGACGGTGATGATAACGGAAGTGGTATTTCTTCATCACCACCCCTGAAAACCATTCGCATGGCTTTTATGAAAATACTCGCAGATAGTTTACATCCGCGAACCATTCAACTTGACGATGGTGAATATGATGGAGCAATCCTCTCAAGTCCTTTTGCTGCAAACTACCTCAAGTATGTATCAATTTCTGGTGGCTTGTTTGCTGACGTTCGTTTTAGTGCCGATAAGATTATTGTTCTTACCCCTTGGTGGAAGAGTCCTTGGGCTTTTATCCTTTACTTATTGCTTATTGGAGTTATTATTTATATCGCTTATCAGGCACGATTTAGAAATTTCCATCTAAAGCAGCAAGTAGAGATGGAACACTTCCAGACAGAGCGGCTTGCCGAAGTCGATAAACTGAAATCCCGTTTCTTCTCTAATATTTCACACGAGTTTCGTACACCCCTTACTTTAATAATCGGACCAGCAGATCAGGCACTGGATGCGAATGACATGAAGACAGTTCGCCAAAAACTGAGTCTGATTAAAGATAACGCGAAGAAACTTTTTGGATTGGTCAACCAGTTGCTCGATTTCTCACGCCTCGAATCGGGGGTGATGAAGCTTCAGGTGTCAAACGGTGATGTTATGCGTTTTCTTCGCAGAGTAGTGATGTCGTTTGAATCGTGGGCGGAGAGAAAAAAGATTAGTCTTGAATTTACATCCGATGTAGAGTTGCAAGAAGGTTTCTTTGATGCTGACAAATTGGAAAAGATAGTGAACAATCTGATGTCGAATGCGTTGAAGTTTACGCCGGAAGGGGGAAGTGTAGAGGTAGTCGCAGACTTTATGTCTGCGGGCTTAGCCCATAACGCACCCATGAAGGGTGCGGCTAGCAGCATTACCGTACGCGACACCGGTCCCGGTATCTCACCCGAACACCTCCCTCACATCTTCGACCGCTTCTATCGTGTCGATGAGACGCACACGACCGAAGGAACTGGAATCGGATTAGCATTAACGAAAGAGCTTGTCGATGTTCACCACGGAACAATAACGGCAGAGAGTACTATTGGAAAAGGATCGGTATTCACTGTAATTCTACCAATAGATAAATCTTCTTATACTTCAAATGAGATCGTTGAAACTCAACCTCTGCGTGAGGAACAGAAACAATATGATGCGGCAGAACCATCCGATCAGAAAAAACGAGAACCGGTACAAACGACTGCTGAAAATGGAAAGCCAATTATCTTGATTGTCGAAGATAATACCGACTTGCGGTCCTACATTAGTGAGTACATGAATTCAGAGTATTCAATAAGAGAAGCGGCGAATGGAAAAATTGGGTACGACATAGCAACGGAAATTGTTCCCGACCTAGTCATCAGCGATGTGATGATGCCTGAGATGGATGGGATTGAACTCTGTAAAGCATTAAAGCAAGATGTGCGGACGAGCCACATTCCTGTAATTCTTTTAACTGCCCGAGCAAGTACCGATAGCAAGATAGAAGGATTAGAAATAGGTGCAGACGATTACGTAACAAAGCCGTTCGATTCTAAGGAGTTGCTTGCAAGGGTAAAGAATCTCATTGAGCAGAGGAGGCAGTTGCGGAAGAAATTCTCTGCCGGTGTTGTACTTAAACCCGGAGAAGTAGCGGTAACATCGCTTGATGATTCGTTGCTTAAGAAAGTAATGTCAGCCGTCGAAAAAAATATCGCCGATGAAGATTTTGGTGTTGAGAAACTTTCACAAGAAGCTTGTCTAAGTCGGGCACAGTTGAATCGCAAACTACACGCGCTGACAAATCTTTCACCAGCGGAATTCATCCGGTATGTTCGCCTCCAGCGGGCAAGGGAATTACTTGAAAAGAACGTGGGTACGGTTGCTGATGTTGCTCATCAGGTTGGATTCAGCAGTCCGGCATATTTCAGTTCTTGTTTTCATGAGAGGTTTGGCTATCCGCCTTCTGAGGCAAGCAACCGTGCTGCGTCACATTGAACTTCGTACAGTGGCTGAAATCATTCATCATTAAAAATGCTTGATTCTTTATTGTCCGGTTATTATATTTACTCAACGTATTGAGTAAATTATCTCACAAATATGAGTAAATGATATGGCTTCAAAGAAGGATTTCAAAAGAAAACACGTCGAAATACTTTTATCACGGTTGAATGAAAAGCGAAGACTTATTCAGGTTCTTGCCGGTCCGCGTCAAACGGGTAAAACTACAATCGCACGGCAAGTTGCATCATCCTTGGATCAACGAGTACACTACGCATCGGCTGATGAACCTGTTATTCGTGGTACAGCTTGGATAGAACAACAATGGGAAACTGCGCGGGCAATGGATCAGAAAGGTTCTGTGCTAATACTGGATGAGATTCAAAAAATTCCCGGATGGTCAGAAACCATAAAAAGGCTTTGGGATTCTGATTCCATACGAAGAATAAATCTTCATGTTGTTATTTTAGGATCTGCACCATTGTTAATACAAAAAGGCCTTACAGAAAGTCTTGCCGGCCGATTTGAAATAATTCCTGTTACTCATTGGTCATTTACAGAAATGAAAAAAGCTTTTGGTTGGACGCTGGATGAATATGTGTATTACGGTGGATATCCGGGTTCGGCTCACTTAATCGGTGATCGTGAACGCTGGGCGCATTATATAATCGACTCTCTGATTGAGACTACAATTTCGCGCGATATTCTCTTGATGACAAGGGTTGACAAGCCTGCGTTACTGAGGCAATTATTTCATCTTGGCAGTTCTTACTCAGGACAAATAGTTTCTTACCAAAAGTTGGTGGGGCAGTTGCAGGATGCTGGAAATACAACAACACTTGCACATTATCTAAAGCTTTTACAGGGTGCAGGGATGCTTGCAGGAATACAGAAATATTCAGGTAAAAAAATTCTCCAGCGAAGCTCAAGTCCGAAATTGATTGTTTTAAATACTGCACTTATGAGCGCTACATCCCATCTCTCGCTACGAGACATAAAGGATCAACCAGAACAATGGGGAAGACATATGGAAACAGCCGTCGGTGCTCATCTGGTTAATTCATCCATTGGCAGCATGATGGAAGTTTTTTACTGGCGCGAAAGGGAACGAGAGGTAGATTTTATACTTAGAAAAGGAAAAAATGTCATCGCACTTGAAGTAAAAAGTGGACGTAAAAGGGAAAGCACTTTGGGGATGCAGATATTCTCTACACATTATAAACCCCAACGTATCATGCTTATTGGAGAGGGAGGTATTCCAATCAAAGATTTTCTCGAAACTGATCCGGAGAAGTTACTTAATTAAGATCAAATCAGTGTATATCCAATCGAATGAACATAGGGATTTTTATTATCTATGTAATTTTATCATTGCATTGAAAAACTACATTAGATAAGCGCCATTACGATTACAATTCACCAGCCCAGATAATCTTCTGGATGTCATAGCCCAGCGAAAATGTCAGGTATAACGCTCAGTAGAAATGTCAGGGTAC
>CAZOQB010000007.1:0-37216 GCA_964581995.1 uncultured Ignavibacteriaceae bacterium
TTACTACTACACCCGGCTTTATCTCTAATTTTCCATCACCTCCGTCGTTGTGTATTGCAATTCCACCTAACACTAAATACGGTAGTCCATCGTTGTACCAGACAGCATCAGGAATTACTATGCCGCCGCCCTCAACGGCAATAGCTTGAATACTATTACTTCGATACGAATTATTTTTATGAAATAACTTTGCACTTGGAATCATTTGAACCGGAGCTGAATTTCCATTACCCGCGTATTCAAATATACAATATGTAAGATTGCTGGTTAGTGTGTTGTTAGTAAAACGAAGTTGTTTCCATTGTCCAGCTGATGGTGATATATTGGAAGTAGTAAACCGGATTGAATCGGTTGCAGTGCCATTTGCAATGATGGTTCCATTTACTGTAATACTCAATGTAGAATCGAACTTCACAATAACTCCCGGTTCAATGATTAAAGTAAACCCTGCCGGAACAGTTACATTGCCCACAACGCGATACGGACTGTTTGAGAGAGTCCAGGTACCTGATTGGTTCCCGGAGACGTCAATAGCAAAAAGCTGGTATGAAAAAATGACGAATAAAACGAGAACCGATGTGATAATTCTTTTTTGTGAGACTGATAGTAAAATTTGATTCATTACATACTCCTTATTCATTATAATTATTTATTGGATTAAATTAGACATGCCGATTAATTGTTTAAATGAGAAAACAGAGTGAAATATTAAGAGCGGTAGACTAAATGATGCTTTAGTATACAAAAATAAATGAACTTTCCAAATGATATTCATCATACATATAGATATTATTGCTTTTTCCAATTTATTCACTTAACTTTTCATACAATTTATTTAAAGGTTAAAACAGTGAAATTTACATACTTAGCTATACATTTTATCGTATTATTGCTAATAACCAGTTCTGCAAACACACAAACCATAAATATCGGAGATAAATTTTTCGACTTCACACTCCCCTATGCTACACAAGATACGATTGTCAATGATGGACTAAAACTATCAGAATTAATCGGAAAGAAACCAATCGTGCTCACTTTTTATCCTGCCGATTGGAGTCCGGGTTGCACTAAACAGCTATGCGCTTTCAGAGACAACTTTGCTATGTTGGAAAAATTAGATGCTGAAATATTAGCAATCAGCGGCGACTATGTCTGGTCGCACCATTTTTGGGCGAAGCACCAGAGTTACCCGTTTAAGTTACTGAGCGACCACGACCACAGCGTTGCAAAGAAATACGAAAGCTATAATCACGAACGGGGTTACAATAAGCGAACTGTTTTCGTAATTGACAAAAAAGGGATTATAATTTATATAGATTGGAAGTATAACGTTTCATCCGATACATCGTTTGAGAATCTAAAAAAAGCTTTTAATTTTAATCAAAACTAAATATCATCAGAAAAAATAAAGAAAAGATATCATGAAAATATTTTATTCGTTCTTATTCATAGCAGTTATAATTAACGGGTGTTCAACTACTAAGGATATTTATACTTCTTCGGACATTACCGTAGAAGAACTGAAGCAGCATCTAAAATATCTTGCTTCGGATGAGCTTGAAGGAAGAAAATCCGGTAGTAAAGGCAATGAAATTGCTGCACAATATATAGCCGACCAATTCAAATCGTATGGATTGTTACCAGCCGGAGATAATCAAACCTATTTACAAAACTTTAATTTTGTTTCCGATATAAAGATGGGACAGAATAATCTACTCGCTATAACAATTGGCGAAAATAAATTACAAGCTGAACCTGATGTCGATTACACACCGATGGCATTTTCAAGCGATACATCTATAAGCGGTCCTTTAGCTTTTATCGGATACGGAATTTCTGCGGATACACTTCACTATGACGATTATGCGAACATCGACGTTAAAGGAAAAGTTGTTATAATACTCAGATACTCACCCGATGGAAAAGACCAAGCATCTCGCTTCTCAGAATATACTGCTTATCGAAAAAAAATAATGATCGCGCGGGATAAAGGTGCATTAGGAGTAATCTTCGTTAACGGTCCGGTGGACACAACCAGCGACGTGCTTCAGCCTCTTCAACAAGAACGCGGATTTGGAAATGCAGGCATTGCTGCTATTCAAATGAAACAAAATGCGGCTCAATTAATTTTCGAAGCTGCCGGTAAAGATTTGAAGACTATTCAATCAGAAATAAATAAAGACAAGAAACCTCAATCATTCGATTTAATAAATACATCTGTTCAACTGCGGACAAACATTGAAAAAATATATTCAAACACGGCGAATGTGATTGGGTATTTACCAGGAAATAAATTTAAAGAGGAGTACATAGTTATCGGTGCACACTTTGACCATCTCGGTTTGGGAGGTCAAGGTTCCGGTTCTCTGTTACCCGAGACAACTGCAGTTCACAACGGCGCTGACGATAACGCATCGGGCACTGCCGGTTTGCTGGAAGTTGCACAATACGTATCTGCTCGCAAACAGGAGTTAAACCGAACTTATGTCTTCACTGCTTTTACAGGCGAAGAACTTGGTTTACTCGGTTCTGCATATTATGTTAAAAATCCCTCCTTCCCTCTAGAAAAAACTGGCGCAATGATTAACATGGATATGATCGGCAGACTCAAAGACAGCGCTCTGACTGTTCAAGGTGTTGGTACGTCGCCAATTTGGAAGGATATTGTGACCAAAGGAAACATTGATTCGACTTTCAAACTTAAACTTGGGCAGGATGGGTTTGGTTCAAGCGACCATGCGTCTTTTACTAGCAAAGAGATTCCGGTATTATTTTTCTTCACCGGACTTCACAGCGATTATCACAAACCGTCTGACGATTGGGATTTGATAAATTACGCAGGTGAGAAACTTGTTACCGATTATGTGGTCAGAGTAATCAAAAATTTAGATACACTTTCAGAGAAACCGAAATACACAAAAGTTGAGATGACGGCATCGCAGCGCGAAGGCGCTCAAAGAGGCTTCCGGGTAAGCTTTGGTATTATGCCGGATTTCGGCGAGGATGCCCAAGGATTGAAAATCTCTGGCACAAGAGCAAATAGCCCCGCCGATAAAGCCGGACTTAAATCGGGTGATATTATAATAAAATTTGGAGGTAAGGATATTAAGAATATCTACGACCTAACTTACCTATTAGGTGAGTATAAACCTGGCGATGAAGTTGATGTTATTGTCCTACGCGGACAAGATGAGATTACGTTGAAGGCGAAATTGGAGGCGAGGTAAAATAAGTTTTGCTGAAACTTTAACAGCTATATAAATTAGTGTTTTGAGATGTTTGGAGCATTGAGAATGCGTAGATTCTCATAATATCAACTGTTATGCTATAAGCAGTCAAATATTTTTTAGTTTCGGCATCGAAGAATATTACTAATCGAAAACTGATTCTAATGCCTGATAATTTGAGTGCATTTTTTCTACGGCATCAAGAATCTTCTTTTTATCTTTTTCTTTCTTAACCGTAGATTGAAGATGTTTTACCGATGCGGCTAATTCTTTACGAGCTTTGTTGAATTCCGAATCTCGTTCTTTGAGCCGGTCAGGAAGTTTTGCTTCGTTTAGAGCATCCATCTTTTCCGTCAGTTCAGCCGTAGATATTTTAATCTTTTTATAATCGTAGTCGGGTGTGTAGTAATGATATAGCATGTACAATGTTTGATGGAAAGCATCCAATTCTTTTAAGACGGGTCTGATAACACGCACCATTTTTTCGTACTGCGAATGAAGACTTTCCGCTGAGTTAAGTAAACCGACTGAATCTTTTTTTGCAACGGCTGTCTTATATTCATTAACAACGTTCTCTAATAATTTTAGATTTTTATTCCAATCTTCAATTTTGTCGCGGAGAATACCGGGGAGAGTCGCATTCTGGAGTTTTGCGTAACCCTCTTCGATATCCGGTAAAAGTTTTTCGAGAAGCGCGATATCTTTGTTGGGCCAGGCATTATGCCAAATATCGTAAATGGTGGTATGAAATTCTTTTAACTCAACGACACTCGCATTTGTTTCGTCTACGTGTGTATGTTGGGTTAAAGTAGTATTTGAAATTACGAATAAAAGAAATAAGAGTGCTATTATCGATCTAAATTTTGACATCGTTTCTCCTAAAACATTTTTTTTGCGATTTTGTTTAATTCGTCGGTAGTAAAGAATCTATTTAAAAGCGGGAAAAGAATATAATTTTCTTTATGTATATGATTCACAAAAACCTGAATCACCTCTCCAATTGATAAAGTAAGCTCATCAAAATGTACCGAATTTACATTTTCCTTTTTTGATTTCCTAATTACACTATGAAGCCTTTTAAAGCTCTTCTGCATGAGCTTGTGTTCCTCTTTTAAAAGTATTGTAGGACCTTCAACATATTTTTCTAAAACTGGAAATAAAGCTATTTCTTCCAACTTATTGTGGTAGCTGATTTCGTGGTCTAATTTTTTCAGAACATCATCGAGGGCTTTTAACGACTTACCTGTAAAGCCGTAATTTTTAATTGCCTGGTTTATATTATTCAATTTTCTAAGATTATCCAGTAACTCAGTGTGTTCGTTAATGAATATTATTAACGGATTTTTAATCTTAGTCATCTTATTCTAACTCGACTAAAGTCTGGTAACTCATCTTCCCTTTTACGATAGATTCGAGTTGTTCAATGAACTCCTGTGTCATTTCATCCTGGTTGTCTTCGAGTTCATCGTATTCTTGAAGTGATTTACACGTAAAAACTTCAGAGAAAAAGTTTTTCTTTCCTTTTGGCTCGAAGACGTTGTAATCTTTCCCTTGTATGTTTTGAAAATGTTGTTTCATTTTGACCATCAGTTGCAGATATTCATCTCTTTTATCCGATTTTATGTCGTAAGAGATAATAAAAAGAACCTTTGCCATGTTTACGCCTCTTTCTGTGTTTTAAAGTTTAATAATACCGAAAACAATATGCCCAAAAAAATATAAAATTGCAAGGGTAAAAATGCACCCGATAATGTTTAACCAAAAACCCGCCTTGATCATCTGTCTTAATTCGATGTACCCTGTTCCATAAACTAATGCATTCGGAGGTGTGGCAACGGGCAGCATAAAAGCCATAGATGCAGAAATTGCAGCACCGATTGACAGAGCAGCAGGGTCATTTCCTGTCCCTAAACCAATCGCAATCACAACAGGAACCATCATCGAAGTAACAGCAGTATTTGAAGTAACCTCAGTCATAAATGTAATCAGAATCAGGATAACGAAAAGCATTGCTAAAGTGGATGGTGTTCCCAACAGATATACAAAGCTGGTCGCTATTGAAGCAGCAAGTCCTGTCTTGAACATTGCTTCCGATAATGCAAGCCCTCCGCCAAATAAAATTAAAACTCCCCATTGGACAAACTTTATATCTTTCCATGTCAAAATAAAATCAATCTTTTTGAAGTTTATTGGTATGATAAATAAAATTAATCCGACGAAAAGTCCTATCGCAAATTCATCGAACAAGTTTAATTTTTGTGCGATAGTTTCAGGCAAAATGTATTTCCAGAACGGATTAGATACCCAGAGGAAAATCGCACTCAGGAATACTAACGATACTATAATTTCACCCAACGAAAACTTTCCAAGGGCATCCCTTTTAGTCGTCAAATATTCTTTGTTCAGTTTAGTATCCTTGTCGGGTGGATAAAGTTTTAAAGCCAAGAACCAGATGATTGGGATGAAAAGGATCACATAAGGAACACCGAATTTCATCCATTCTAAAAAATTTACTGTTTGTAGACCATTTTGCCTCAGAATAGAAATCGCTATACCGTTAGGGGGCGTCCCTATCAAAGTTCCTACTCCTCCAACGGAAGCCGACCATGCAATACATAGCATTAAGGCAGTCCCGAAATTATTTTTCCCAGGTTCGATATTACTTTGAGATAAAATTCCGATAGCAATCGGCAGCATTATTGCAGCAGTGGCTGTGTTTGAAATCCACATCGAAAGCAAAGCCGTTGCATACATCAGCGCTAACAATGTTAATTTAGGGCTTGAGGCAATTTTGCCGCGTGTTAAAAGCCAAAGAGTAATACGTTTATCAACTCCCCACTTTTGCATCGCTCCGGCGAGTAAAAAACAGCCGAAAAAAAGTGCGATAACGGGATTTGCATAACTAACGAGTGTTTTCTGAAAAGTAAACTCGAATAATTTCCCATCTGCCCAACCTGTAACATGCAATAACGGGAGCATAACCGCAGGCAGTAAAGCCGTGGCAGGAATTGGCAGAGCTTCAGTTATCCACCAGATTATCATCAAGAGAAATAAAGCTAATACTTTTTGCATTCCTGCGGCGACCAATAAAACTTCCGCATCATTCGCGGCAGACCCAATTGATGTTTTTAGAGTATCTACGAAGAGTTCTGGTGTCGGGATGATGATAAAAAAGAAAAACACTGCAAGTCCAAGCAAAAACCCAATCGATCTTTTACTTAAGTATGGCTTTGAGTATTCTTCTAAATCCATTTTAATATCCGGCGTTACGGATTTCTTCTTCAGTCATTCCGAAGTAATGGCCTATCTCGTGAATCAATACTTCTCTGATTTTGTCAATAATTTCTTTTTCGTCTCTTGAATGTGCTTCAATATTTTTCTGAAAAAGAGTAATCCTGTCAGGTAAAGTCGGAGTACTTCCGTACCACGGACCGCGGTGTTTTAGTGGAATCCCTTCATACAAACCTAAAAGATAATGCTTCGAAGGGATTTTAACCTTTTTTACTTGATCACCGGTTGGATAGTCCTCAATTAGAAACTGAACATTATCAATGTTGTGTTTAAACATATCGGGTAAAAGCTCAAACGATTGATTAAAAATGGCTTCGAACTTGTCTCTATCCATATATTAAGACTTTCCAGAAATAAACTCCCGCTGCTACGACCAATAGACTTGGTAGACAAATAATTAATGACTTCGGTATTGTAAGGTCATAGAGTGACTTTACGGCAACAGTCAACAATACAGCAACCCAAAGCAACATCAGGTAGTCAAGTGTCAGTAAAATATAATACACCGATTGATTAAGTGACACAAGTGAATGTTCTGTAGTGAAATAATTTATACCAAAAGTTAAAAGCTTTACTGGCATAAGAAAGATTAACGAGTAGATTAAAGGAACAAAAGAAAACGAGACCACTGACCAGACATTCCTAAATAGAGTCCTCACTTTAAAGAATTTTGTAAGATTGAAGATAAAAAAACTAATGATTGTTATGGATACGACACCAACTAAAACTCCACCACCTATACCGGCAATGAAAAGTGTTTTGGTAGTCTCAAGATATTCATAAATTTTCCAATACCTAAGCAGTAAAAAACTTAAACTAATCCCAGATAAAAATGATAGTAACACGATGTAATTTTTATGTTTAGACATTGCAATGTTTTTAAAAGCTTTAGAAGGATGTTCAATTAGTTTCCATAAAGTTTCAAAGAGGTTTATATTGTCAACCTTTGCCTGGAGAAAGCCACCGCACTTAAAACATATTGAAGCTAAGTGGTTATTTTCCATTTTACATATCTGGCATGTAATCATATTTTTTATTGAATAGGTTCGAATTGCGCAGTGAAATGACGGAGCATAGGCGCTTCATAAGTTATTTTATAACCTTTTAAGTCATTGCGTTTCTCATGAACCTCAACTATGACTTCAATGACATAGTCAATATGGCTCTGAGTATATACACGCCGTGGTATTGCCAATCTCACTAATTCCATTACTGGAGAGATAAATTGATTTGTTGATTTATCTATCCTCCCAAACATAACGCTTCCTATCTCCACTGCTCTGATACCTCCATGGATATATAACTCGCAAACGACACTTTGCCCCGGATACTGGTGCGGCGGTATATGAGATACAAATTTTTTGGCATTTAGATATATTGCGTGCCCACCAGGCGGTTGCAGAATTGGGACACCCGCTTTTGTAAGTTTCTCACCAAGATACTCCACAGAACGAATCCTGTAGGTTAAATAGTTTTCATCCAAAATTTCTTCTAGACCCTGAGCGATTGCTTCTAAGTCTCTGCCGGCTAATCCTCCATACGTAGGAAACCCTTCAGTTACTACAAGTATATTTCTTGCTTTCATAGCTAATTCATCATCATTTAAAGCTAAAAATCCCCCCATATTAACTAGTGCATCTTTCTTTGCACTCATTGTACAACCGTCGGCATAGGAAAAAATTTCTTGTGCTATCTCTTTTACAGATTTATCCTGATAACCCTTTTCCCTTTTCTTTATGAAAAAAGAATTTTCAGCAAAACGACAAGCATCAATAAAGAAAGGAATACCATACTTTTTTGCTATTGCTTTTGCTTCTCGGATATTTCGCATAGAAACTGGCTGTCCGCCATTTGAATTATTTGTTATGGTCATCATTATAAGTGGTATATTTTCAGCCCCCTTTTCCTTTATGAAGTTATCCAATGCTTCAATATCCATATTGCCTTTAAAGTCTTCAATGGTTTCCGGGTCGCGTCCAGCTTTGCATGGTAAGTCGACTGCGGAAGCTCCGCTAAATTCTACATTCGCACGTGTCGTATCGAAATGTGTATTATTAGGAAAGTACTTACCTTCGCCCCCTAATACCGAAAAAAGTATTTTTTCAGCAGCACGGCCTTGATGTGTTGGAATAACATGTTTAAAACCAGTTAAATTTTTGACAACCTTTTCAAATCTAAAGAAACTACGCGCGCCGGCGTACGATTCATCTCCATCCATAATTCCACTCCATTGCTTGGCGCTCATGGCTGATGTGCCGCTGTCTGTCAATAAATCTATCATAACATCCTCAGCCCGGAGCATGAAGGGGTTATATCCCGCTTCTTTTAGTAGTTTTTCCCTTTCTACTTTTTCATTAAAATTTATAGGTTCGATTGATTTAATTTTGAATGGTTCTATTATCGTTTTCATTGGTACCTTTTAGAATATGTTTAATCTGAATTTACGATAATTTAAATATTTTAGCAATAGAAAAATAAAAAGGCAGACTTTCGTCTGCCCGGAGGAGTTATTATGAAATTAGGAGGAGTTACAAAATTTTATGTTGTGGATGGAATAAAACTATTTAAGTTTAAAAATCTTTCAAGGATATAACGTATTTTCTCAGTGAGGAAAGGTTTTACGAGATAATAATTGGCTCCTAAAGTTTTAGAATCTTCGATAACTTGCATAGACGACATTGAGCTGATCATTATTACTTTACATTCAAGGCGTGACTCACGAATTGCTATCAAGACTTCCATACCGCTAGTTTTTGGTATTATATTGTCGAGAAATATAATATCGGGTTGGGTTGCAAAGACCATCTTTAATCCGTCATCACCGTTATATGCACTAAAAATGTTTCTGACACCTTCTCTCCTGAGCAAACTGTTAAGTAAAGTATGGACGTAAGGTGAATCATCTATGATTAATGCTTTTATATTTTCTTTTGTTTCCATATATAATTAAATATTTCTGTTATGATATTAAGCGAAATAAATGCCATTAATAAATCCTTGAAAAGTGCTTGGTTTGAGGGGGTTGTAGAAGGTTAGTTAACTAAATTACAAAAAATTAATATAAATTCTGCAAAAATTGTAATATTTTCAGGAAAGGAAATAATTACGGGGATTCAGGTACTTTTTCCGACTCCCTCTGCTTCGCCCTCAGCGGCTCAACTTTCTGGATCATTTCTTTGAACTCTTTTTGTCGTTTGAAGAGAGAATCGCATATCTTGATGCGTTTCAATCCACGCGCCCGCATGGGGCGCGACTAAAGCCGAGTTAGACAAGCACATTGCATCAATGTTTCAATCCACGCGCCCGCATGGGGCGCGACAATTCTTTGCACAGTATTGCTATTGTTTCAAGACGTTTCAATCCACGCGCCCGCATGGGGCGCGACTAATACCATCAAATTAACTTGAGCATATTTTTCTGTTTCAATCCACGCGCCCGCATGGGGCGCGACCTGATTGACTTTCCGTAAATCCCGCTATTTTACTGTTTCAATCCACGCGCCCGCATGGGGCGCGACTGTATACTGTTTCCGCTAAATGTTTTTCCGAAGAGTTTCAATCCACGCGCCCGCATGGGGCGCGACTGAAATAACGGTTTTTTTCAGAGGTACCCATTTTGTTTCAATCCACGCGCCCGCATGGGGCGCGACCTTCACTTGAAAACCATTTCACTACTGAAGCAATGTTTCAATCCACGCGCCCGCATGGGGCGCGACTCCCAAAAAAATGATACTCAATAACTCAATTTCAGTTTCAATCCACGCGCCCGCATGGGGCGCGACATACCGAAAAAGAAATTCTCGACGCCATAAATAACGTTTCAATCCACGCGCCCGCATGGGGCGCGACTTCTTCATCGGTCATATTGATGCACAACTGATGGCGTTTCAATCCACGCGCCCGCATGGGGCGCGACTGCCACATATAAATCTACATTAAAATTCGTGAAATCAAAGAATTTCCGGCATCAATCGCTTATGCCGTTACAATTTAACAAATATTTTTCTGTCATAACCTGAACCTTCTTTTTTAATCTATTTTCTCGGCGCTAATCCCTCAGCGTTTTGTCGTGCGCTTCGATTAGCGTTAAATAATAATCGGATTTTCAATATCATCAATTGTCCCTTTCCCATTATGCTCAACTCTGCGTCTCCAATTTGATCCGAGATAATAAAACCTTAGACTATCCTCCTCCGCCTTGTACAAAGATAACAATCGATCCTTTAGAATTTCCCACTGCGCTGGATCCACATTGCATTCAAATACCGAATTCTGCACACGCAATCCGTAATCCAAACAGATCTCCGATATTTTCCTAAGTCGGCGAACCCCGCCTGCCGTTTTTGTTGACACGTCGTAACTTACTAAAACCATCATAGCGATTTCACTTTATATAAAATGGTGGATATTCCGTAATATCTCCTCGGATGTATCTTGCGAGAAGCTGTGCCTGAATGTGCGGCAATAAACCGATCGTCATCTTTTCACCAAGAAACGGGTGTGTGATTTCTTCCTGTTTTCTTTTCTGATATGCAGTGATCACCGTCTTTCGGGCATCGTCAGACATGCGGACTTCTCCTGATTCACGGATTTCGAAATCTGCTTTCGTTACTTGTTTGAGATTGATGAGATTCAGCATGATCCTGTCACCAAGATATGCCCGAAATTCTTCCATAAGATCAAGCGCCAAACTTGGTCTTCCCGATCTCAGTTGATGCAAGAATCCTACCTGCGGATCAAGTCCGGTTGTTTCAAGCGCCGACCTCACATCGTTCGCCAGAATCGCATACAAGAACGATAAAATTGCATTCGCAGGATCAAGTGGCGGACGTTTGCTTCTCTGGGAAAAAGTAAAGTCTTCCTGTTGTGCTGTTATCAGAAAAGAAATTACGCTGAAGTAAAGCGAAGCACACTCTCCCTCATATCCACGAAGTCCGTCTAACGATTCAGCATTTTGAATTTCCATCAATCGTTGCCCTAACGTCTCCACTACTGAACTAACAGAATCAGGACATTCATCCGGATGATTACGTTGATGGCGTAGTAGCAAGCTGCGATAGTTTGCTACCTTTGCCGCAATAATTGGATGGGCAATCTTTAGTGACTCAAATTCGTTGTCAGCAATTGCATATTGTGCTTTTCTAAGAAGAACATTTCCCTGTTGAGCGCCGTACACTCGTGCAAGAAATTTTCCGGTCTCTGAAAGATAACTCACCCCAACATTATTCTCCGCACAAAATGCCATCAGTTGCGGACTCAGCGCCTTGAAACCGAAACAGACAATATTCTCAATAGAGTGAACGGGAGCTTGAAAAACCTTTTCGTTGTTCACCTCCACAACAAACGTTTCCCGTTCTTTGTGTACATAGGCATCGTCAGAAGTGATATAGAGCGTGTTGAGATGTTTTTTCATGGTGTATAAAGGGCTTTCATATATTGTGCGAGTTTTCGTTCGTTCATTGCCTTGGGCATGCATGTTTCTTCAAGAGAACAATTTCTGCATTTCTCATTATAACGAGCCGCGGGTACTTTCTTTTGCGAGACTATCTCATGTACTGCAGTGATGATCTCTTCTGTTTGCTTTCTTAGCTCGTCGTCAAGTTCAACCTGCACACGGCGGCGGATTTTACCATAGAAGAACGCTCCGCGTTTCACCTGCGTGTTCATCATTTCTTCCAAGCATAATGCTTGCGCGCATAACTGCACCTTATCGCTCACATCTTCTTTAGGTTCGCCAGACTTAAACTCCACAGGCATAACAGAGCCGAAGGTTACCTTCGACTGAGATTCGACTCCAGCAGAAGGTAACCTTCTACCGTGAAATTCTACAACATCGCACCTACCGACAATGCCAAGCCGTGTTGAATGGATTCTCAACCCACGTACCGTTTTCAATGTTCCGCGTGTCTCATACGTATCGGTATCCACTTTTTCATGCAATATTTCACCGCGCACGGTAAAGACGTTATCCGTCCACACATCTTCCACATGTATCAACCCACATTGCCGCGGACAAAACACGTAATGCTGTAGGGCGCTGAGTTGTATGTAGTCGTCTTCGGTAAACATGCGTGCACAGTTACCCGCTATTAAAACCATAATTCCAACTTAACGCCCTTAGGTAAATCTCCTTGTTCGGGGATTGTGACTTTATAGTCACTCCACGAGCGAGGCAAAACAACATCTTTTTTCTTCTCGATCTTTACAAGATCAAAAAGTTCGCCCGCTCGAGCATTGCCGAGATGACTTTCATGCTGGAAGGCAATACATCTGCGAGTGTTCATCTCTCCTCGTGCTGCAGAACGGTCGAGTTCAAACGCATTCTTCAAAGCCTCTTTAAGAAGCTCAAGATCGTCTTCGGAAAAGCCGGTTTTGGCGGCATCAACAACAGACACAAAACCGTGCATTCGGTATAAACCGTATGGTACTGTTGATTTGCGGCCCATCGTGGATGCGTACTCTCGATCTTCTTGTTTCTTCGCATCCTCTTCTTTGGTTACGGCACAACGAGTTATCGTGTGTTCCGCCTGAAATATTCTATCCTCTGAACGCGAAAAAGTAAATTGAATTGGTCCACGGACTGTTCCCGCACCTTTTCCTCTTTTCTCTTTTGGCTTCTTTTCTTTTTTCCCCTCATCCTCTTTATTGTTCGTGCTCTCGGTTGCTTCCTCCTTTTCCTTTCCTGTTGAGAGAACAGCCCCAAAAGTTCTGATATCCCAATATTTTTTGCATAAATCTTCTTGTCGGGCTTTTACAGTTTCGCCTTCTGCACCTTGAATGATTGTGTTCAACACGCTTCCTTGTTTAATAAAAATCAGATTTTTGTTCTTCTCCAATTCGGGTGCTTTGTCAAACTTTAATTCGATATAGTTTCTCACTTTTCGTTTAATACAAACATCAGTAACAAGTCCTTCTTGATTCTCTGCATCAACACGGGGAAGGTTGTCTTGGTCGGGGTCGCCGTTGGGGTTGCCGTCTTTTACATCGAACAGAAAGACAAAATCGTACCGGTTTTTAATTATATTAGACATGGTTAGTTCTCCTTTTTATTTGGTTTAATTGAAAAGTCTTCTTGGCGTTGATGATAATAACCTATTGCGAAGCTCCCCTGATCTTCCAAAGAAAACACGACTGGAAACCGAGAACCTTCGATGTTCATCATCAACTCCTGAAGTTTTTTGTCAAGATTGATCGCAAGTCCAGGGCTTTCTCCACTGATTTTTGAAAGATGATGCTGTGTTAGTTTCATCAATCTGCCAAATGCAGTTGATGGCATTGTTGAGGCGAACGAAAAAAATCGTTCCCTGATACCTGCATTCAGGTTACCGCCTGAAGCGTGGTATTGGATGGATTCTAATACTGCAAATATACGTCCGCAGACATACGCAATGTTCTTGTTTGCTTCATCGAGTGTAGCCATATAGTTTACTCCTTCCTTTTGATTGTTTTTTCTGTTAAGGCAAAGTCGTAGTAATGAAATCCGTTCGGGCAAATTTAATTCCCAAATGGAAAACTTTCCTTCTTCTGCTTGTGCACTCTGCTCAGCACGGATGCGATTTAGGATAGAGCCGATAATCCACAAGGGAGGGCGCATACCCAAAACTGCACACCTCCATAGAGCCACACCTATACGACCGTGTTGTACTTTATTTGCACTTTTTCCTTTTACCGATCTGACCAATTCCCAAAGTCGTGGAAACGTATTCTTCACAGTCTTGCTTTCTTTGTCATACTGACCAATCTCCACATCTCGGAACCATTGTGCTAAATTCTTTCGCAAGTTTTCCACGCTCGTTTCGATCCAGTCGCGAACTGCGATTCTTGCTGCTGATCCACTTATGGTGAGCGCATAGAATAAGTCGGTGTCAACAGTCCGTGTCGCAGTTGCTTTTCCTCTTGTAACTGAATCAAAGAGTGCTTGGATCGCCGCTTCATTTGGTGCATCGAGCAATTCAAGGTCGGAGAGTTCCGACTTCTCTTTCAACCAGAAAACAACGGCTGTGTCATCCGAAATGTCTTTTCGGTTCTTGAAAACTGGTCTCGGCTTTCGTTTCTTTTCACTTGAGACCCACGAGTGAGGAGCCAAGAGCCAATTCATCGCTTCTACATAAGCCTTCGCACAATGAGTGCAAACAAGCGAATTGTCGTTTCCCTCTAAGCCGTATGATGAAAACGCATTGCCTTCATATGCAATGAGATAGTTGCCGAGCGAATTGCGTGGAAGCACGCCAGCAATAGTACCGTGAGTTGAAAGATTCCGAACACGATATTCGGATTTTCCACAAATCGAACAAGAATCACGACTGCTTCCCTTGAGCTTCTTCTCATTTTCTTCGTATCTTCTCCTTATCTCCTCTATCAACTCGGATGCTGAATGAACAACTGTATCATTTCCATCTTTTCGACGGACAAGGAAGGAAAAGTTAGTCCCCGACTTTAGTTCCTTTGATTGAACACGAGATTCAAATACTTTGCGAGCAGCTTTCAACCCTTGCTCTTTGTTCTTCTCGTAAAAGTTAATCACTTCTTTTACTGCTGAGATATTTTCATATTGATGCAGCTTGCCCAAATATGCTTTCATACATTTTGCTGAATGGTCGGTTTCGGGCAAACCGAGAACATATTTTTCGTTGTCTAATAGCAACCGTGCCAGCACATTACTTGTTCTTCCTTTGTTTTCTGTTCTTACTAAATCCTCGACTATCGTATCCCTTTTCTCTGTAGGGATGATGTCAAGAAATCGGCCGTCCGGAGTGATGCAAATGTATGCATCTAATCTTTCCCTACACAAGGCGTCATGAACAAGCGTTTTGTCCAGTTCGTCCCTTCGCCTTCTTTCGGCAAGTTCTACAAGTTCTTGTATCATAGCTCCTCCTTTTTCTCGGCGAGATTAAATTCGTGAATCAACTGCCTTGGATATTCTGCTATATTGCCCTGAAGATGATTGCTCGATAGAATCTGCTCGTACTCTTTGCGGCAATCGAGTACGCCTTGTTTTACCGCCACATCATAAAAAAACCTGGGTAGTGGAATGCCCTTATCGTCGTACCACATATCAAGGAACATGCTGCCGATAGGAATGTCTTCTGGAATCGGTGTGTCGTTACCATCAGGCAGTAAGAATTCCGCGACAAATTCTCTCGTCCCCAAATATGGCCGTCGCCAGCATTGTCCCTTTTTCACTCTGCGGTTGAACATCTCGAAATATTTCTTTGTCGGATTCTTCACTGGAGATGCTGCCTCGTGCACAGACGCCTCTATAATGTACGCAACGTCTTTAAGGATGATGCTGTTTCTTTGTGCACGATCTTCCTCAACCACAATGGGTGTTTTACCCTGTTTCTTGTTAATTTCATTTCGCTTGACTGAAGCGAACTTAACCGGGTTTAAGACAATTATTCGATGAATATGCCACCTAAACTCCGGTTTCCAAAGGATGCAATCCAAAACTCCCCGTGCCGCCGATGGCGTCATACACGGATATGTCATTCGCTCTACTTTCAGATCAGGCCGGGTAAAGCAGGCGTATTCACCCGTTACTTTTACCCGAACAACATTGTCATTCATGGTCTCTCCTTTCTATTAAAAAACAGTTTCAATATCTTCTGGTGCAAGTCCAAGATGTTCGTTATATCCACCATGCCAGACTTTCAGTCCGCTTTCATGCGTTTCAATCTGGCTGCTATATTCATGCAGAAAATTGTGGTATACTTGTACGCTGTATTGTTGTAATTTTCTGTGTTGCTCTTTTAAAATGAAATTCCTTTGTCTGAAAAAATCTAATGCCTCTTGCAACAATTCTTCGCAGCTCGAATATTTCTTGACGATAAGAGGTACCGTTCTCCCTTTCTCGATGATCTGATACTGGCCATTCACTGTCTTAAAATTAAACCCCTTCCTTTCTTCAGTAATTTTGAATCTGTCTGGGTCGACAAAAAGCTGTATCACTTGCTCGTAGTACCGTTCGAATGATTTCTCACTGTGAAGAACGTCAGGATCATCTTGTATTATTCCCTTAGCAAAAGCAGCACACGCGCTGTAGGTGGCATCCGGCATTCGGTGGTCAAGAAGATCGAACAAGACTACTTTTCCTTTTTTCATCTTTCCATTCCGGTTGCAGCGTCCTGCGGCTTGGATTACTGAGTCAAGAGGAGCAATCGCACGGTAGACGCAAGGGAAATCGAAATCCACTCCCGCTTCAACGAGTTGTGTTGATACGACTGCTATTCTTCGTGTATTCTTAGGATCAAGAGCATCCACGATCTCGTTGATTATTTTCTTCCGATGGTGTGGACACATCGCCGTCGAGATATGAAAGTATTGCTCATGCGTATTTCCTTCTTTCAATTTGCCATAGAGTTCCTTGGCAATTAATTTTGTGTTTACAACAACCAAATACGATTTCGTCTCTTTCAGTAGTTTCTGACTCACCACATCTAACGGGACAGGTTGTAATTTCTTCAGTAGTTTGTACTCCACTCGTTGTGTTGCATCGAAATACTCCTTTGGGTTTCTAATGAGAGGGGTCATTGAGTCGATTCCGTTGAACGTATCACGCTTCCCGAATGCGGGCATTGTAGCTGTGCAGAATAGAAACGTTGTCTGTGCTATAGATGCAACGTTCTTTAGCATCACAATCGTTGGTTCCACAAACTGTTTCGGAAGCGTCTGTATTTCATCAAAGATCACTACGGAGTCGGCAATGCTGTGGTTCTTTCTACATTTGAAAGGACGATTGCTGAAGAGAGATTCAAAGAATTGCACGGCGGTTGTCACAATGATTGGCGCTTGCCAGTTCTCACATGCAAGCTGTTTCGTTGATGCCGCTCCCTTCTTAAATGTCTCGTTTGAATATTCTTCGTCATCCTCGATAACTCCAGAATGATGTTCAAGAACAACATCTTCACCAAATATTGTTTTCAGAATCGAAGCCGTCTGGTCAATGATATTTATGTAGGGGAGAACGATGATGATTCGTTCCAATTTGTTTTTTCGCGCATGGAGCAACGCCCAATACATTGAAGTAAGTGTCTTTCCGAGACCTGTGGGGAGTTGAAGGGAAAAGAATCCCGGAGGTTCCGTATTGTGACTCGCGGTTTCCGTGCGAGCTTTGGTTCGTAGCTGATTGATTTTCCCTTTGGTGGGTAATTGTGCAAACTCTTTTTCAAGAGCCTCAAGAAGCGCATCGTGGTTCAGTGCTGTTGTTTGACGAATATTGGATTTTTCGGGATCAAAGTGGCGTTCGGTATCCAACCAATCTGCGTCGGTTAATGCACTAAAGAGAAATCGTGTTATGCATTCGGTATTCAAAATATCGTTGGGGAGTTCTAACGGTTGTTTACTTGTGGTAAAAGGGAGATTCGTAATCGCTTCTTCAAATCTGGTTCGCACCAAATCCACGAGCTCTTGCTCTTCGGAGTAATCGCCGTTGTTTGTTCTACGATCTTCATTGTCTGGCATCCCAGCGTGATGCCCCTGAATGACAAACTGTAAGGGAAGGAGTTGCTTCCAGAGTCGACTCGCGACGAAAGCACCAATGCCAGCATGTGGTGTTCTTGGCGTCCCTCTTTCCAAATATTTTTGGAACCCATCCTGAAACTTCCCGACATCATGCACCAACCCTGCAAGAAAGAACAACTGCTCAAGCGCTTCCGAAAGTGCAAATGATCGGCTCAACCTCGCAGTTCTTTCAAGGTGATCTTTTAAAATATGTTTCGTCCCTGCTGAATTTTCAGAATGTGCAAAAAACATGTGTTATCCCATCAGAGAAAATCAACTTGGTTTTCTTGCTTTGTGAATTAACTTTATTGTGTATTTCTATTATTCTTATTCGATATGCTGTCAATTATTTATCCCTTAATAATTACTTCTCTTTCTATATCGAGTTTTTTGTTCACTAATTCTGTAAGCAGTCACGAAAGATAAATGTTTCCTGTTCAGACTATACTGATTTCACCACTCAATGAGTAACCTCAAATGGCTAACTCTTGATATGGCAAATATAACAAAATTCTTGGTATTCGCAAAGGGAATCTCCTCAGGAAGTGGTTCTAATTCAAAATAATTCAAACCAATATTATCAATTAAGTTGACTGAAATAAATAGAACAAAAATACATCATAAAATATCAAATAATCTACTTGGAATTTTGATATTAAAATAATGTTATCTTAATGGGACGGGGTTCGAGACTCTCTTGATAGATATGAGTACATCGCAGGTATTATGTATAAAGTAAGCACACCGGAAAATATCAGACCACCGATAACGGCGATACCCATTGAGACGCGGCTCTCGGCACCTGAACCAAGTCCTAATGCTATTGGCAGAATACCGAATATCGTTGATAGACTTGTCATAAGTATGGGTCGGAAACGTGCTACGGCAGAACTTTTCACAGCGTCTATCACAGAGAGACCCGTTGCTTTTCGCTGGTTTGCAAATTCTACTATCAGAATACCGTTCTTAGTTACAAGTCCGATAAGCATAATCATGCCGATCTCACTGAAGATATTTATGGTTTGATTGAAATACCAGAGTGTGAATAAAGCGCCTGCTATTGCGAGTGGCACAGTGAACATGATGATAAGCGGATCCCGGAAACTCTCGAACTGAGCAGCGAGGATCAAATACGTAAGTATAAGAGCCAGAAGAAAAACAAAAATCAAACTCGACGAGCTTTCTGCAAAGTCTCGCGCCGCACCGGCGAGAGAAGTTGCAAAGGATTCATCTAAAACTTTATGAGCGATCTCATCCATTGCATTAATTCCATCGTCAAGTGTATAACCCGATGACAAACCGGCAGAAATTGTAGCAGATTTGTAACGATTGAACCGGTAGAGCTGCGGTGGATTTGCTTGCTCTGAAATGTCAACTAAGTTGTCGAGCTGTATAAGTTCGCCATTACGACTGCGCACAAAGATTGATTTTAAATCCATCGGCTCGTCGCGATTTTCACGCGTAAGCTGACCGATTACTTGATACTGCTTTCCATCCTTGATGAAATAACCATATCGCTGTCCGCCTAATGTCAATTGAAGTGTTTGAGCAACCTCACTCACAGAAACCCCGAGCGAGCGAATTCGATCCCGGTTTATTGATATAACCAACTCAGGTTTATTAAATTTTAAATTTATATCGGATACACTGAACGCCGGATGATTGTTCACTTCGTCAATAAAACGGGGCAACACATCTCTTAACTTTTCTAAATTAGGCGCTTGTAGAACATATTGCACGGGTAATCCGAAACGTCCCATCCCCGTACCGACACTGATAGTTTGTTCTTGAGTAACAATTGTGCGTGCGTCGTTCATCTGCCGCATTGTGCGGGATAAATCTTCTGCAATATCATTCTGAGTTCGGTTACGATCAACAGGTGAATTTAAGGTTATAGTCATTGAACCTGAATTTGCGCCACCGGCAAATCCTGAAGTGCTTGCCATGACATTCGTTACCTCCGGAACTCTTCGTTTTATCACATCAATTAAACTATTCATGTAATTATCCATTCTTTCAAAGGACGTACCTTCAGGAGCGGTAGAACTGATGCGCAATCGACTGCGGTCTTCTAAAGGTGCAAGCTCTTTCTGGATTACGATAATAAAAAGCGATAACATCCCTGCCGATACGAGAATTACTATAAATGCCAGCCAACGACGCTGTAAGAAAGAATTTAACGAGTTCCGATATAAATTTATTAGTTTGTTGAAGAACGGTTCGGTCTTATTATAAAACCAGTTATGTTTACTGTGTGGCTTGATGATGTGTGAGCTTAGCATCGCAGTAAGTGTAAGTGCAACGAATGCCGAAATCGCAACGGAGCCGCCTATCACGATACCGAATTCTTTAAAAAGGCGACCTGTGAATCCTTGCAAAAACACAATAGGCATAAAGACTGCGATGAGTGCCATTGTTGTTGATAGCACAGCGAAGAAGACTTCCTTTGAACCTTTCAATCCCGCTTCAATCGGGTCCATTCCTTGTTCGATCTTAGCGTAAATATTTTCCAGTACAACGATGGCGTCATCTACGACAATACCAATCGCTAATATCAAACCTAATAAGGTTAGAATGTTGATAGAAAAATCTGCAAGATACATTATGAAAAATGTTCCGACTAATGAGAGCGGGATTGCGAATACAGGAATTAAAGTTGTTCTCCAAGAACGGAAGAAAAGAAAAATGATCAATACAACCAGTACAAATGCAATAATGATAGTTTCTTGGACCTCTTCCAGAGATGTCCGAATGTATTCTGTAGTATCGAAGGCTGTCGCAAGCTCAATGTCTTCAGGTAAATCTTTTTTGATTTGTTCTACGCGCCTGAAAAATTCATTAGCTATCGCAATGTGATTAGATCCTGGCTGTGGCACTATTGCAATTGCAACTCGTGGTCCCGATAATCCTTTTGTTACAGACCGTTCGTTTTCCGGACCAAGCTCGGCAGATCCAATATCTCGAAATCGAATGATCTGTCCGTCATGCTCACGGATTATTAGGTTGTTGAATTGTTCAGGAGTCTCGAGCCGGCTGAGTGTTCTTACTGTAAGCTCGACATCATTCCCTTCAATACGACCGGCAGGCAGCTCGAGGTTTTCTGCATTCAACGCACTGCGAACGTCTAAAGGTGTTAGCTGATAGGCAGCGAGTTTTGCTTGATTTAGCCACAAACGCATTGAATAGCGTTTCTCCCCAAAAATCCTTACTTCACTTACTCCAGGAATAGTTTGCAGACGTTCCTTAAATGTACGGTCAGCAATATCACTTAATTGTAATAGGTTCCGAGTGTTGCTACCGACACTCAATATAACTATCGGACTTGCGTCGGCATCAGCTTTTGAGACGACGGGTGGATCAACATCGGGCGGTAAATTGCGGGCGGCGCCTGCTACTTTATCTCGTACGTCATTTGCGGCTGTTTCTAAATCAACTGCTAACTCGAATTCGATTGTGATCGAGCTTCGACCGTCGCGACTTGTCGAGTTGATTGTACGAATTCCCGGTACACCACTTATTGCATCTTCAAGACGCTCGGTAATTTGCGATTCGATTACATCTGCATTCGCACCTGTATATGATGTATTAACGGTTATTATTGCTGGGTCTACATTTGGATATTCGCGTACGCCAAGAAAGGTATAACCTATCACTCCGAATAAAATAATGATAAGAGACATTACAATCGTCAGCACGGGGCGTCTAATACATACCGCAGATAAACTCAAACAATGTCCTTTCTTCTAATATTTCATTCTTTGGAAAGTTTAACGGCCATCCCCGACCGTAATTGCAGTATAGCAGAAGTAATCAGCGTGTCGCCCGATTTTAATCCGGTGGTGATTTCTATGTGTTCTTCTGTTCGAGTCCCGATTTCGACAGTATACTCCTCGGCTTTTCCATTTTGATAAATAAATACTTTATGTTTTTTCATTTCAGGAATAACAGCATACGAAGGAACGGCAAGGGCTTCTTTTTCTTTTAACTGAACTTCAACGTTTGCGAACCTTCCCGGAAGAAGATATCCATCGTGATTTGGGCACGTGGCTCTGATGCGTAATGTTCGTGTGTTAAGATCGACTTTCGGAGAAATAGCGTAGACTGTCCCTGTAAATTTTCTTGAAGTGCCCTGGACGTTGAACGTGATTTTGTTCCCTGACTTTATCTCTCCCGAATATTTTTCTGGAAAAGTAAAGTCAATTTTTACTGTGCTAATATCTTGGAACGTAGTGATGAGGGTAGAGGGAGAAAGGTAACTGCCTTCGCTAACATACCGAAGTCCGATGATTCCATCGAATGGAGTTCGGATTTCAGTCTTATCAAGTTGAGCTTGGATAAGTTGTACTTCTGCTTTGATTACATCTAATTCGTTTACGTATTTATCATAATCAACCTGGCTTATCAAATTCTTCTCGACTAGTTGCCTCTGACGTTCTTCTTGCTGTTCAGCAAGCTTCCGTCGCGATTGTGCTGATAAAAGTCGCGCCTGAAGCTCGTCATCATTAATTTTTAGAAGCAGCCCACCCTTCTTGACATTTTCACCTTCTTTAAAATAAATTTTGGTAATCTTCCCGGAAATCTCGCTTCTGATTTCTACTTCTTCATTCGAAAGAATGGTTCCAACTGTAACAACTTTCTCACTAATTTTTTCCGGATGTATTATCTGGTATTTAACGGATATTTGTGGGTTTCGTGTGCTTGATCCAGGATTGTTGTTTATTTTATTTCCACCCGATGAAAGAATTTTAATAAGAACTAAAGCAACAATTACTACGCTTGTAATAATTAAAGAGAGTTTAGAACGACTTTTATTTATCATGTTGAAATTATATTAATTAGAGAACCTATAAGAATATAAGAAATATGCCCTAATTTTCAAATCATAACAAATAAGGAACGCCAAACCTTCCACTGAAGACATACAAATTACAAAATAATTATTAGAAGCCAGCAAAATTATTGGAATAACTTTACACGATCATATAATTTTTGCTGGAGAGAATTATAAGTCATTTGCAGAACGAGGATTTTTTTGATGTAATGAACCAGCGCGAAAAATAAATATTGACATATGATTGGATGTCAATTGCCCAGTTCATATGGGAAACTTTTATTTCTTTAATGACATTATGATACTAGCTCTCCCTTAAATGCTCTTTGCATAAGTGCATTAAACAAATTCTCCAGCTCTTTTTCCGACTCACGCTGCCTCGCCCGCAGCAACTCGACCTTCTCGACCAATACAGCAAATAAGTAGTAGTTGAGACTACAATTTTCTCTTTGCGTCTTGTCGAGCCTTGTAGAGCTTTTCAGTAAAGCCGCCTTCTTTCAGAAACTGCTGTTCAAGTTGACGCAACTGCTGATCAAGCAAATAGTTTGTTTGGTGCACAATACAGATAATAGTGTTTGCTGCAACTTCCTCCGTTTGCTCTTCAATATAGGTTATATAAGTCTTATACGACCTATCACTCCGTACCCCAATTTTCCTAATTTCTAAAATTCTCTCATCATCCTTTCCCCACAATTGCAACCCATGCTGTCTTAAAAAATCTTGGTAATCTAAAAGTAGTTCTTCTAAACTTGCCCGTGCAACACTAACTAATTTTAGTTCTGTTTTTTTGGAAGTGCCGGATGCCATGCTGCCCTCCGCAATGTTTTGCTTACCACTCCTTGCTGCCTGTACCATTTGGTCAACAGTTCTTGAGCGTTTGTCTATGAAACGCTCACAGAATTTTACAGTTGCATCGTAAACAATCTCAGACATTTGGTACGATTTCAATTTTTGGTAACCACCATGTGGCGGGATAATTCTTGCTTCTTCACTCATTGCACTAACTCCCCTTTGAATGCCCTCTGCATAAGAGCATTAAACAAATTCTCCAGCTCTTTTTCCGACTCACGCTGCTTCGCCCGCAACAACTCGACCTTCTCGACTAAGGTGGCGAACTTTTGTTGCTCGCTAATTGATGGCAGTGGGAGTTTAACTTCCGCAAGCTTGCTGGAGTTAAAACCTCCTTGTGTACTTCCCGTCATTCCCATCCTGATTTGAGACCAGTATGATTCTGTTTGGAAGAAATTATATATATAAGCAGGCGACACATCCTTCTTGAAATGAACTCGAATAAGATAGGAAGCAAAGACAGCTGTAGGGCAATTCTTGATGAGGAAGCTCTTTCCGGTTGTCGCACCTGTTCTAGCAAATACAATATCTCCAGATTCAAGTTTGTATTTATCTAAATCTTGACATTTACAGTAAGGAACTTTGTCCCAGTCGACTATTCCATTCTGAATATCTGTGATCCGAAGAAATTTAGGTCCGACGTTGTCTATTGTTGCAGACTCGGTATATCCGTATTGGATATTTGAAGCAACATCATTAACATTCGTTATGTTCCACCCCTTCGGATTCGTCACCGGGTCGCCAAACATTTCCAAAAACGCCGACTGCAAGAACTGCTCGGTGAGTTTGTTCGCCTGCCGACGCTTCTCTCGCGCCGCATCGGCTTTTTCAAGTATCCCTGCGATTTGCTTTTGAATGGGAAGTGGGGGAAAAGAAAAAAGGATTTCCCTCAACTGACTGTTATTAAGAATTGGGACGACCGCTTGGTTGGCTCTCTGGCTCAGTAAATGAGAACTGGCAACAAACCAAAAATAAGCATAACGCACATCTATAAAATTCTTGAACTTAATTGCAGTTATCTGTTGATTGGAAGAACTATCTCGCGAAAGGATTCCGACTCGACCAATATTACCAATACAAGTAATCAACAAGCAATCCTTTGGGAAGATTGGCGCTGCTTTCTTGTTTATCGCAAAGTCAGTTATCGTACGCGTAGAGTATTTCAGATAAATGTTGCCTCCAATATCTCCAGGTGTGAACCAATCGACGTCTCC
The DNA here is from genome assembly GCA_964581995.1 of uncultured Ignavibacteriaceae bacterium. Lineage (GTDB taxonomy): Bacteria > Bacteroidota > Ignavibacteria > UBA10030 > BY39 > CAZOQB01. The sequence continues at coordinate 24,914 of CAZOQB010000007.1, forward strand.
CCCGAAATACTCTGAGTTCTTTGTCGAGGGAGTCTTCCCTGTGGCTATCAACTCTGCAACTTCGCCAAGCGTGCGTATTTCAAATTTGTTCTTCATTCAATCCACAATCTTACTTACGAAATCCGAAATCTATTCTCCAACTCCAGCAATATCGCATTGAGTTTAATTATCAAATTGGTTATATTATAACTGTCATGAATCATAAATCTCTCAATAGTACAAATAAACATCTCCGCGACCGGAAGAAACGAGAAGAAATAGCAACTCGGTTTGCACTCTCTTCGTCACGCATTGAAGGCATTCGTCCGTCATCAAAGCTTCGGAAGCAATTAACGTCTGCAACCCGTAACCATCGAAGCTAATCAAGTAATTGCCCTTCTCATTATTCTCGCCATCGGTTCATAGTCGCCTATCATCCCCGCATGAATTGAACGAACGTACTGGTTGAACGTTTTTCCTTTCGTCCAAAAATTATCTTGTGGATTTTCTTGATGTCGTTCTCTGTCATCCTATGGTCTTTCGTGCATGCACTTGCTAACCTGATTGCTGCTTTTTGATACTCGATGATCTCTAAGTCGTTCATCTCTCTTTTGGTTGTGATACCCAACTTATTACGAAGTACCTTCCCGTCGGAACCCGGCTGAAACTCATCGACACCCGACGCGAGATATTTGACACCTGATTTTCTTTTCATGACTTTCCTTTAATCATGGACTGCAAAGTTTTCACTTCGGCAGCAATTTCGGTTTCAAGTTCCAACACTTTCTTCATAATCACCTCCGGCTTCTCGTACTCAACCTCCTTATGCTCAATCTCTTTGTAGCGTGAGATGGAAAGGTCGTACTTATTGGCGCGTATTTCATCGGCAGGGACGAGGAAGAACTTGCCTTTCTTGTTAGTCGAACTTAAGTTCGACCTACTGCACCACTTCTCAACAATATCCGGTATGTCATTGTCGGTCGTCTTCTGTCTCTTATCATCCAACGAAAATCCATCCGCTTCCATATCGTAAAACCAAACGTTGTCCGTGGTTCCCCCCTTCTGGAAAACAAGCACGGCAGTCGATACACCCGCATATGGTTTGAACACTCCCGATGGCATAGAAATAACTCCCTCAAGTTTACATTTATCGATCAGGATTTTTCTTGTCTCGATATGAGCGTTGCTCGTTCCAAATAAAACGCCGTCGGGCACAATCACACCGCAGCGTCCGCCTGTTACAAGCAGGTCGTACATCAATTCTATAAAAAGAAGTTCCGTTTTGGTCGTCTTCACACTGAACCGCTCGTTGATGTCGCTCTTATCTATCGAACCTTTAAACGGCGGGTTGGCAAGTATCACATCGTATATTTCTTTTTCCTTAAAAGTTTTCGAGAGAGCATCCATGTAACGGAAATTGGGATTATCAATTCCGTGAAGCATCAGGTTCATCGCTCCGATTCGCGTCATAGTAGAATCGAAGTCGTAGCCGGTAAGCGCCTGACTTTTCAGGAATTTCAAAAGCTTCTTATCGGCAATCTTATCGCCGATGAGATGATGCGGCTTGCCTTCGCTGTCGTACTCAAGCACATCGGCACTTGTATTCGATTCAAGTATATGTTCATAAGCATTCACGAGGAATCCGCCCGTACCTGCGGCGGGGTCGCAAATGCGGTCGCCGACTTTCGGATTAACCAACTTCACAATCATTCTTATGATGTGCCTCGGTGTGCGGAACTGTCCGTTCTTCCCCGCCGTCGTTAACTGCATGAGAAGATATTCATAAAGATCGCCCTGTACGTCAATGTTCTGCTCACTGATGTGCATATCATCTATAATCTTTACCGCCTCTTGCAGCAGCGATGCTTTGGGTATGATAAAGACAGCATCCTGCATGTATTGAGTGAACGAGCTTGTTTCACTGCCGAGGTTGCGTAGAAAATCAAACACAGTATCCCGCACATGCTTCAACATCTGATCGCCGGGCAATTGACTCCAGTACGACCACCGGCATTCTTGCCCGCCATCTTTTTGGCGGGCTTTGTTGCCACTTCCGCTGGAGGCGGATCCGCCTTTGGCGGAAAACAACGAGCGGTAAGTTTCGTTCTTCCTTTTCGCCGCCGCCGCGCGGGCATTGTCCATATCCTCTAACCGCTTGAGGAAGATCAAATATGACATTTGCTCAATCGCTGTTATTGGGTTGGCTATACCCCCCGACCAGAACTTATCCCACAACGCATCTACTTTACTTTTTAATTGTGTATCAGTTAGCATAATAATTTACTTTCTCATCTACATTTGCCGACCCCTTTTGTATTTTCCCCTTCGTGAGGGGAAAAGCAGTACTGGTAAACCGTCCCCCTAATGTAGGGGGACCATAGGGGGTCGGTGTAATTGTTTGGCTACCTCTCATCATTCCAGTAATTTTTGTCGTTCATTGTTGGCTTTACCGACCCCCTTCGTTTCCCCCTTTTTAAGGGGGAATGTTCTTATCGCGGCTTCAATCTTTTTTATAACATTATCAATTTCGTCCAACACTTCGTGGTTTCGAAACCTGAGCATGTTAATTCCAAGCTGCCTGATTTCTTTCTCGCGGGTTGCATCGTATTCTCGTTTTGTTTCAGTATCATGACTTTTTCCGTCTATCTCAATAGCAAGTTTAATTTTAGGTGAATAGAAATCCACGATATAGTTTCCGATGCTGAATTGCCTGCGAAAGCGAACACCCAGAATTTGCTTTTTCCGTAGGCGATCCCATAAACGTACTTCCGTTTCCGTCGCTTGATTGCGAAGAGACTGCCTCCTTTCTTTCATTTCTTTTTTGTTAAATATTTCAGTCATGTATTCACTTCGACCCCTTTTATGTTTTCCCCTTCACAAGGGGAAAAGTTAGAGCTTTCACAGTTGCGGATAACCGTCCCCCTAACGAAGTCGAAGATCCCGCTTGCTTTTGAGCGGGAGTGGGACCGTAGGGGGTCGCAAAACTTTTGCCACCGGACCAAAATTTGTCCCATAACGCATCTACTTTACTTTTTAATATTGGATCAGTTAACATGAAAGTATTTTTCCTTTAACAGATAATCTAATTCCAAAGCTTTATTCGAACGTTAATTCACTTATAATTTTTGAGATATTACTTGATATTAAATCAATATTATCTTTTGCAATATCTATCTTCAAATATGCAGTAACATTCAAACATTGACCGCTAGTAGAAATGGCCTCAATATCCCATTTGGGGATTTTTAGCAATGAAGAAATTTTACTTTTTCTTGTATCTAGCCATTTGAAAATCTTCTTACCACCCCTCGACACCCAGTTAATGTTCAAACACAAGCGCCTTTTTGATTCATCTCCTAACATGCATAATCTTGCTCCCCCTGGAAGATTTATGGTGGCACATAGTTTATCGCTATCCCAATCATAATTTAATTTATTAGTAAGCCTCGCAATAATTTCTTCAGCTATTAGTTCGGCAGAAAAGATATTCTTTGAGTCATTTAGTGAATCAAGCAAACGATCTAATTCTACACGAATTTGATTTATATCCCATCGTTCTGCTTGTTTGTATTTTGTGGAATTTAAAATTAAGCGTGCGTACCTATTTGGCAAGGAGTGCCAATTATTTGATTTGCAGCCATTAGCGTTCTCATATACAACATCCTCCCACCCTTTATGTTGACTTTCCTCTGGAATGGGATCCCTTCGAGATATCATGAAAAATAAAGTCATTCCAATACCGTAAGAATCTACAGCAGCATGACGAGTTGAAACATTGTGTATTTGTTGAATTTGCTCTGGTGCAAGATATCCTGTGGAAGCGCCGGTTGGAAGCATTGATCTTTCAACTGCACTAAGATGCCAAGAAAGATCGAAATCAAGGATAACAACATTCCAGATAGATCGGTTCGTATGATAATTTTGTAACATAATATTGGGTGGCCTTAAATCCCGATGCAGTACCCTCTCTGGAAGTCTATGTGCATCCTCAATTATTTTAGTGAGTTCACACGCAATTTTGAGTATCCCGTTCCAGTTGGTTATCTGTTTCGACTTTATTGCTTTGTCTAAATTGGGTCCATCGATCCAATCCATAACAACAAACGCAGGTATCTCATACGCTTCTCTATAGCCTACAATTCCATTTACACCATGGTAACTCAATATCCGCATCGATTTAACACCTCTACGGAAAGATTGCAAAAAATCTTGTTTCCTTCTTTCTTCCTCTAATAAAACTTTTATCGCAACGGTATTGTCATTTTGATCTTTCGCCTTATATACTTTGCCAAAAGCTCCCTTTGTATAATATCTTTCTAACTTATATCCCAATAAATCATTATTACCTGGGGTATCACTTGTATACCATGCGCGATATATTACCTCATCATATTTTTTAAAAAATTTATCATATTCGTCATATGCTACTTGAGTTGAATCTTTTAGAATCTCTTTAGCCTTTATATTCAATATTCTTCTAATACTCTCACCATCCATTCGAAGTAGCTCTTTTGGATCTTCAATATCTTCAATATCATCCGGTACGTCTGGTGGGATAATCGGGGGAGCAATTTCATCTTTGGGTATATATGATAGGATATCTTCAAAAAAATTTTCAAGAGCAGAATGGTCATTTTCCTTAGATTCATATCTTATTAGTCTAATGTGTCGTTCCTCTGCCCACTCATCAGTAGATAAATCTCTCCTATTTGTAATCCAATAATGTGTACCAAAATCTGAGGAAATAGATTTTAAATAATCAAAATGGCCTCCAACAGCTTCATCATCTGGATTAATACCAATAAATAAAACAACGGATGATAACAAAGAACTTTGAATAAACTGTTGATATGTTGGTGATCGTTTTAATTGTTCTAGTTCTGTCTTTGTGAACACCCACGATGAGGCATCACCATATTCACCATGTAAATTTAGAATAAATTGTTGCGGTGATTGCAAGACATGCATATATGAACCAATCTGTCCTCCATTGAATTCTGTAACAGAGCTATCGACAAATGATTTATGAGCCCGAGTTGCTAAACGATCTATATTTAGATTAATAAGACCACTTATGCGAAGTTTCCATAAGAATTCGTAAGCTTTTGGAATCTTACAATTCGCAGATGGTCTAAGCAATTCACGCATTGTATCTTTATAAGTTGTTTCTCCTAATGATTTTAATCTTTGAAATGCTAACCAATTGTCTGGTACTTTTTTAATTTCCTTACACTGTTGGGTAAGCTTATCTGATTCATCAGGTGCAAGAGACCTTGCTTTATTTTCAAAAGCATCTATTACACCTTTTTTTAATTCGAACCATGATGGAAGATTTGCCTCACAGCTTAAACCTGAACCAATCCATGCAATAACTTTTTGAGTTCTTTCCGATAGAATATCCCTTAGATTGATATAGGATGTTTGAGAAGTATCAAATTTCATATTAGATCCCTTTTAATTATTTTATTGCTATAAAATTCTTAGTCATTAAAATCAATTCCGTAATTTCATCTTCACTAAATAATTTCTTCACAGCATTTACTCCAAAGTTTGTAAACGGCTCTTCGTACAAGCGCCATTCCAACTGAATCTTACCGAATCCCGTGAAGCGGGATGAAGGTAAGTTCATCGTTGGAATGAGCATCCCGACAAGCTTTTTCTGTCGGGATCTGCTATCAACGCTATGCTGCAAGTCGCTTAACCAGTTCAATCATTTCTCCTATTTCATCTTCAGTGAACAATTTGGCTACGGCATTTAGGCCGAATGCAGAAAACGGCTCTTCATACAGATCTGCAAGTTCCAATTTTCTTCTTTGTAGGAAGACACTCTGTACAACTCTTAGGAAGCGAGATTGGTCGGCATTGTAGTTATGCTCAAGTATAAACGCATCAAACGCCTTTTGTATAATCGTCTCGAAGGATGGCAGTGCTTCAATTTTAAGTACATGTTTTAAAAAGTCAACAAAACTTCCAACACGCACACCAAATGCTTTCAGCATGTTCTCATCGTCGAGACTAATCTCATCAGTCCCAAGCTCTGTTTCAAGAGTTGCTTCGAGGTTAATGAGATCATCTACTTCAACTTTCTCGCCAGCTTTTAGTTTAGTTATCGTAGGATGTTTATCCGTAATCTCAAGTATTTTTTCTTCAACCTTCTTCCGGTATTCATCAACATATATTTTTTGTGAGTCCTTCCGTACAACAACCCACTTTCGTGATTCAATTATATCGTCTAAACCAAGCTCTATAACGAGTGAGGGTTTATCACGCTTGTATTTCATTAATGGGGCAAGAACTTCTTTAGCTTCATCGAGTGATGCAAGCGTTAAATTCTCCCAAAATACATTCGTTAGAATCGCATCTACGTAAAATCTTCTTGCAGCTACCTCGGCAAGGTTAGTCGGCAATAAACCAACATCTTCCCTAATCGAATCTCTGTGCGTCTTTAAATCCCGCTTTTGTATCTTTGCTAATCCACACCGCTCCATCTTACTTATAAAGAATGCCTCTGCTGGTCGAACACCGGGCACGTAACGCAGCAACGGTGCAACTTTCAAACGTAGGAACTCTAACTTATCAGGCGTAATAAAATTCCAGAAATCATCTTGCCATGCATCCTTCACATCATTGTATACTTTCTTTACAGAAAATGATTGCAGAGGAATGCGTGTGATATCGGCTCTTAAATCTTTGATAATTCTTTTTGCATCTTCACAGGTTTGGTCACCTAAAAAGTAACTAAACTTTTGCAACCGTGTATTAAAAATCGTAACAAGAACCGGAATTTGACATTTGCCTTCTTCTTCCTTTGGCAGCATCTGGAAATGCTCGAAGTTTTCCCAATAATCTACAATCAGGAAATCTTCCTTATTGGAATTTGGCAGCCACTTCAAATATTTACATGCTTTGTGGTGTCGTGTACCCCTGCCAATCATCTGCCAGAATTTAATCTGCGAATTCACAGCTTTCATAAAAGCTAAATTAACTACTTCAGGAATATCTATACCCGTATCTAACATATCAACTGAGATCGCAATACGCGGCATATCCTGCTTCTTGAAATTGTCTATCAACTCCCTTGCCCGCTCCATCTTCGAATCAATCACCTGAACAAGTTTACCTTGATGTTCGGGATACATCTCATCGAAAGTTTCGGCTAATCTCATCGCGTGCTTGTGAGTAATAGCGAATACAATTGTTTTTCCGGGAAGCTGCCCTGTTGCATCTGTGAGGCATACATCCATAAACTCTTCCCATTGGTTACGCAGAGTATCTTTGTTTGTAACTTTCCTCTCAAGGTCGGTTCCTTCGAAATCAATAGTATCTGGCTCAATACCCCGTGCTTGCAAAGATTTTCTATCCTCTTCACTCAGGTCGATTCCTTTAATACCCTTACGCTGAAACTTGGTTTGCGCCGCATACACATTGAAGTCGGCGAGATAATCATCCTTCACTGCTTGGTCGTAGGTATAGAGGAACGTTGGTGCATTGCCATCGCAGTCGAAGAATTTGAATGTATCTCTATCGACAAACTCAGCCGGAGTGGCGGTCAAGCCAATTTGTATCCCATCGAAGTAGGCAAGAACATCTGTAAATTTATTGTAAATAGATCTATGGCATTCATCGGATATTATCAGGTCAAAATCTGCGGGCGTAAATTTATCGTAACATATTTCTAACGTCTGAAGTGTAGAAACATAAACACGTGCATTTTTCTCTGTGGCATACGTCCTGATACGTGAGCGGGATTCATTCGGCAAATATACTTTAAATCCATCTGTAAGTGCCTGATCAACTAATGCATCACGATCAGCAAGGAATAGAATATGTTTTGCAGCGTGTGCTCTTAAGAACCTATCAATCAGTCCCATAATGGTCCGGGTTTTTCCCGTTCCCGTTGCCATAACAAGAAGAGCTTTTCGTTTTTTCTTAACCTCAATAGCTTCTGAGATTCTTCTTATGGCTTCCACCTGATACGAACGGTCAACAATTTTTTGATTAATTGTAATACTGTTCAGTGGAAGTTTATTTTGTTTAAGGAAGAGTAATGTTTCAAGATTATCACGAGAGAAGAAACCGGCAATGCGGCGTGGTGCTGTAGTATCGCTTTCCCAGAAGAATATATCATCACCGTTAGCCATAAACGCAAATGGTCGGAAGCTTTGCTTCTTCTCAATGGCAGTAACATAATCCAAAACTTGCTGCTGACCAACCCTTGCATCCCTGCTGGTTCGTTTTGCCTCAACGACTGCAAGTACATCACCATTGGAGCGGTAAAGGCAATAATCGGTAATCCCCTCACTTGGAGAAGCGTCATAACCCGCTACGGGAATTTCAAAACCTACCTGTGTCCGGTCAGAAAGATTCCACCCGGCTTTTTTAAGCTGGGGGTCAATCAAATTGTAGCGAGTTTTTTGTTCACTAATTCTGTAAGCAGTCACAAATAAAAACTATCTCATTAATTAAGATCAGCATGATTGAGCTACAAGACGAGCAACTTATGAGGTTACTCTTTTATATAAAAATGAACTAATTTACTCCACAGAAAAAAACTTGATGACGCATACCTCAATAACGCAAAGTAATATTTGTAAATATAACAAAATTCTGGATATACGCAAAGGAAAAGTTGTACTCCGGCAAATCTTCAGAACGTTTTACGCCGTATCGCGGAGTTTACAACCATACAACATCACACATTATCGCCTGCCTCGTTAAGATATCCTCTGCAATCAGCGGAACCGCATAGACAAACAACAAATTCACTTTCAGCATCATAGTCATAATCAATCGTTAGTTCTTCATCCTGCTGAATATCGCGTGCAGCATAGAATAAGATTTTGTTACCTTCAATTTCATAATAACAACTAGGGTCGCACGAATGGTTAAAATATTTTGTGTGGTTTCCTTTGTCGTAACCATCAATAGCACTTTCATCATTCAGCCAAAAAGTATAAATTCCGGAACGATTCATATCTTCTTCTCTTCTTATAGCCTCTTTATCAGAAATTAATTCTCCCTCGTATTCAGCAATAAGATGAGCCTTGGGAATAAATTTGTTGGTAAAACAACCTAAACGGTTAATCGCAGATTCTTTAATAAATAAATATTCGGACATTAAATAACTCTCATTTTTAAATAGAAATTACAAGTATAAACTTGTTAATAATGGTATATCCATAAAGATGCAACAAATTACAATTCAACATCAGGAGCCACATCTGAAACGCCGCCGAGATTCAAGAGAAACTAAAATGCGAATACAGCTTATTTTAGCCATATTCGCACCTATCTTTACCTACGTGGAGATGCGGGGAATCGAACCCCGGTCCGAAGAGAAGACCACCAAAACGTCTACATTCATAGTCTGGTCGTTTTTAATTTCATCCGTACCGCACAGACCAAACACAGCGATAGCAGACTATCTCAGTTTGATTTAATCCCGGAATCCTGAGAATTTTCCAGAACGAACCTGATTAAGTCGACACCCTATCGCAGTCCACCAGGTATAACTGCGTAGAATGGGTTGCTTAGTTTATATTAAGCAGCCAGTGCGTAATTGTAGTTAGCACTTAAGAGTTTTCCGTTTTATTATCGTGCAACTCGGAGAGCACGGAATGCTGTTCTGACCATCCTCATCCCCGTCGAAACCATATCATCCCCTTATATTCAAATATACCAAACCTAATTGTTTTTTCCAATTTTCTATAGTGTTATTGCCTTCCTGGCTAATACATTCTTTGTTATCTCTTCTTTTAGGTATTCGAAAGTTTCCACCGGTGAATCACAAAACTTGAATATATTCATGTCTTCTTCCGAAATAACGCCTAAGCGTATCATTTCTCGAAAATTAATCATTTTCATCCAGTAATCCGTTCCGTATAAAACTACAGTCAGATTTTTTTGAATTTTTTTGCTTTGTAATAGGGTCAGAACTTCCATCATTTCATCTATTGTCCCGAATCCACCCGGGAATATTACCATCGCTTTTGCGAGATAGACAAACCAAAACTTTCGTATAAAAAAGTAGTGGAACTCAAAATTTAATTCGTCAGTTATGTACGGGTTTGGCAGTTGTTCGTGTGGAAGGCTAATATTTAATCCGATTGATTTACGTCCAGCTTTCATAGCCCCTTTATTTGCGGCTTCCATAATTCCGGGACCGCCACCAGAACAGATCACAAAACGATGGCCGTGGTTGAGTGTTTTTGCCCAGTTACTTACTAAATACGAAAGTTCATACGCTTCTTGATAAAACTTTGACATCTGAACGGCTACTTTCGCTTTTTCATACTTCTGTAAAAGTGTTTTAGTTGACCGCTTGGTTTGTTTAATTTTACGTTCGATCAACTTGAGTTCAGCATTTGTATCTTTTGGTGGTTTTATTCGCGCAGAGCCAAAAAACACTATTGTGTCCGTAATTCTTTCCTTCCTGAATCTTGAAAATGGTTCTGAAAATTCAGAAAGTATTCTAATCTCCCGCCCTGCTGATCCTTTAAGAAAAGCAAGATTCTCATAAGCTTTTGGTTTTCTTTTTGATGTCTTCATTATTCTCAATTCATTTTATTATAAGATAGAACTTCCACCGTCAACTACAAATGTTTGTCCTGTAATATGTTTATTTTTTGTTGCTAAAAATACAACCAAATCTGTGATGTCCTTCGCGGTTGCATATTTATTTAAGAGATTTTTTTCTCGCCACATTTTTATTTTGTTTTTTTCTTTCTCTTCAAATATTATCGTACCCGGTGCAATTGCATTTACTAAAATATTTGGAGCTAAAGCTTTTGCTAAGCACTTAGTCATCATTATTACGCCCGCTTTGGATACCGAGTAGGGAATATAATAAACAAAAGGTTTAACTCCACCTAATGAAGCAATGTTGATTATTTGGCCCCCACCTTGCTTAAGCATATGTTTTGCAGCTGACTGAGAGGTAAAAAAAGTGCCTTTAAGATTTGTGTCTATTACTTTATTCCACGATTTTTCGGTGGTCGAATGTATCGTTCCATCTTTAATAACTCCTGCGTTATTAACTAAAAGGTCAATACGTTTATATTTTTTTATCACTGTTGTAACTAATCTTTTAACATCGGATTGTTTAGTGACGTCGGCTTTTATTGCATCGGCTGATTTCCCAGATTTGTTCAACTCATTGACAGTCTTTCTGGCATTATCTTCGGATTGATTATAATTGATAACTACAATGAAACCGTTATTAGCAAGCTCAATTGCAATTTCTTTTCCGAGACGTTTCCCTCCTCCAGTTATAAGAGCAACAGGAGTGTTGTTACCTATTTTTTTTCTCATACTCAACTATTGAATCAATAAGATGTTTAATAATATTATCGAGATAGAACCGATCTATATCATCAAAACAATTTGGCTTATAACTGTCAACATCCAGTACACCGAAAGGCATTCCATCTTTAATCATAGGAATTACAATCTCTGACTTTGAATCCGGATCGCAATATATATGGCCCGGGAACTCACTGACATCCGGGACGATAATTATTTTGCGTTCTTTTATGGAAGCGCCACAAACACCAACCCCTTTTTTGATTCGTACGCAGGCGGGTTTACCCTGAAAAGGTCCCAATACTAATTCTTTATATTTCAATAGATAAAAACCGACCCAAGAAAACTCATCAAAGTTCATTTTTAAAATTGAAGTGATATTCGCGAGGTTCGCAATTAAATCAGGCTCATCGCTTATGATTGCTTTTACCTGCTGGAAGACCTCTTTGTACTTTTCTTTTTTATCTTCGGATATTATTTTTTTAAAACTCTCCACGTAAATATCCTCCGTATATTAGTAAGGAGCTTGGGTATGGTCAACGTGCGCCCACCAGGACTCGAACCTGGAACCCGCTGATTAAGAGTCAGCTGCTCTACCAATTGAGCCATGGGCGCTCTAAACATTGATAATTAGTTTTTAGGTTGATCGGTAGACTGCTTTTGAGGCATCATCGGAGGTGGTACAGAACTACCACTGCCCTTCTGGATAATACTCTCACCAGTAGTTGCTCTTGAAGGTAAAAAGAAAATATTGATTATCAAACTTAGAATGATAAAGACTGCGGCTAAACCTGAGGTGAACTTACTCAAGAAGTCTGCGGTCCTACGAACGCCAAACATAGTTCCCATTTGGCCACCGCCAAAGGTTCCGGCTAATCCACCGCCTTTGCTTGACTGCATCAACACTACGATTATTATTAAAATTGCAATAATAACCTCAATTCCGATTAAAAACCAAAACATCGTATCTCCATAAAAATTATTTATAATAGGTTTAAGGTAATCCAAAATTTCTTTGTCATC
>CAZOQB010000007.1:37226-135076 GCA_964581995.1 uncultured Ignavibacteriaceae bacterium
TGAAAAAATTATTTATAATAATTGCTTAAAAAGATAATGAATATTTACACTAATATCAAGGACTTATTCCAATAAAAAATTACCGACTTTCAGATTTAGATTTAGACCTTCAATATCATTCCCGTCCAAATCGTATGAATCTTCAAACCCGAGCCAGTTCCAATCGTGCAATATTTTTAACTTATCAACTTTTTTTAATTTAGAATAGTTCTCAATTTGATTACTAAATTTTGTATAATCGTCATACTTACAAGGGTTGACTAACGAAAATATCATTCTCTGGTAAACAAACTCTTTGAACATATTATCATTACTTGCCTCTCGTGCGCATAAAAGAACATCACCGTTCTGGATTGAAATAGATTGGGGTTTAATAAACTTTCCTTCATCTTCAACTTCAATCCGTGCACGGCAAACAATTTTTGATACCTTCAACAGAAATTCACAAACCAAATAAGCATTATACTCGTTGCTCGCAACACGTGTGAACCCGCTTGCAATACAGTTGTCCCGGAATCCACCCTTCTTAACCACAAGTAAAGCTTCTTCAGCTAACGTCCTGATTATCTGATTTTCTGTCAAGCCAAATTGCTTCAGCGTTCTTTTCCTACATTTAATTTTATCGATAATTAATGTTTTATCTTTAGATAGGTCATCCCAGTTTGGGAATATCGAAAACATTTTAAAGTTTATTTTTCCAGCAGTCCAGAAGAACTCTGAATTATACCAATGCTGTAATCTACTGACCTCTTCCCATTCTCCATCGCTTACAAGATTATAAGCTGTATCATTAATCCAATAATATATTTTTCTTGCCACGTTTTAATAACCTAAATCTCTTAATTTTTTTTCTGTGAAACTATGAGCGTCCGAAATATTTTTATACCCGATCAATCTTTCTACATATTTTCCAATTAAGTCGAATTCGAGATTAACGGAATCGTTCACCGATTTATTTTTGAAAATCGTATTCTCGAAAGTATGCGGAATTATCGAAACCACAACGGAGTCTTTTTGTTGCTCCGCAACCGTCAAACTAACCCCATCAATCGCAATCGACCCTACAGGAATAATATACTTACTAAAAGATGACGGAACTTTGACTGAGACTAACCAGCTTGAACTTAACTTTTTAATTTTAGTTATTTTTCCCACACAGTCAACATGGCCGAGAACCAGGTGTCCGCCTAATCGGTCGTTTAACCGCATTGCTAACTCAAGATTGGTTTTCTCCCCTTTTGTTAGACTACCCAGCGTAGTTTTTTTTAGGGTCTCTTCAACCGCAACGACTTCAAATGAATCATTTGTTTTCTTCACAACAGTTTGACAAGCACCATTTATTGAAACGCTATCATCAATTTTCAACTCTTTTGCGGATTGAGAAGCGCGGATTTTCAATACAGCGCCACCGTCTGATTTTTTAATATTATCTATTACACCAACCTCAGTTATAATACCAGTAAACATAATTAACCTTCTTTATTTTATAAAGTATCCTTCGATCAGAACATTGTCGCCAAGTTTGTTAACAGTTACATTACGCAGCCGTAACACTTTCTTTATTGATAAATATTTACCTAACGTGATCGATTGCGTTCCGTCGCCTAATATTTTCGGAGCAATTACAACAGCGAGCCTATCTGCTAATTTTTCGTTTATGAACTGTGATAAAATGTTTGCTCCACCTTCTACTAAGATTGAAGAAATGTTCATCTTATGAAGTTGTTTCATTGCTTGGCCAAGTGATATCTGATTTGATTTACCGGATAGTTTTAAAACTATTACTCCTTGTCGCTCAAGCTGTGCAATTTGTGTTTTTTTCCGGTTAAATGTTTCGACTGATGTAAAGACGACGGTGTTTGCGGCGTCTTTAAAAAGCTTTGAATTTATCGGGGATGTTAACCTGCCGTCAATTACAACACGCAAAGGATTATTCCCTTTGACGTGGCGAACATTTAACTGCGGATTATCTTTGATAACCGTGTTCGCACCGACAAGAATCGCATCGTGCTGTGCGCGTAACTCGTGAGCGTACTTTTGCGATTGTGAATTTGTAATCCACTTTGAATCCCCAGTGGAATCAGCAATCCGTCCATCCAATGTTTCTGCAATTTTTAAAGTAACGAAAGGCATTTTATGCTTCACAGACTTAACAAATATTTCGTTCAGCTTTTTTGCATCAGCTTCAAGCACATGTTCAATTACATCGATCTTGGCGTCTCGGAGCTTTTTAATTCCATTCCCGTTCACTAACGGATTTGGATCCCGCATTGCAACGACTACTTTCTTTACCTTCTTTGATATAATAAGGTCGGCACAGGGCGGAGTTTTACCGAAGTGACTGCAAGGCTCAATGTTTACATATAGGGTTGAACCGACAGCCCTATTACCCGCCTCCAATAAAGCATTTGCTTCGGCATGCGGTTGCCCAAATTTTTTATGATAACCTCTACCTACGACTTTTCCATTTTTCACTACGACACAACCCACCATCGGATTCGGGCTGACGTAACCGATTCCTTTTTTTGCAAGCGTTAAACATTCTTGCATGTATTTTTCGTGTACGGATTTCTTTACCATACAGATGTGTAAATTTTAACCCGCATTCCGACTTTCGCTTTTATTAATTTTGCCGCACTTTTAGCTCTAACAGAAATTTCTAGTAAATTTCTGCTTCCGGTTAAAACAAATGGTTTATTTGACTTTTCCTCAGAATAAGTATTTCGGAAAAACTTTACTGTCTGTTTATTTATTCGGACATCAGTAATGCTTTTAAATGATTCAAGATGCGTTACCAAAACATTAGTAATTATATTCCCATACCTATCGATGTGTATTACTTTTCCCGTTATATTAGTCGGTGCCTGGTTTTCTAAATTAATAAAAGCTTCCGGTTTAGTGACCGGTTCTATCTTTTCGCCAAGTGTTCTCAAAGGGATTCCTCTTATCAGATGAGCTGCAACGGGAGCAAAGATATCCCTTCCATGAAATGTTGAACTGACTTCCGAACAAAAATATTCTTTGTTTGTCACTGATACAACTTCCTTAACTCTTTCGCTTGCAATTATATACTTCAACAAACCGTTATCGGGTGCGAGGAATGTATGATTCTTTGTTTTAACGCAGATGATATCTCGGTTGCTGCCAACTCCCGGGTCAACCACTGAAATAAAAATTGTATTGGGAGGGAAATATTTGTACACACTCCAAAGTATAAAAGCCGCTTCGCTCACATTCTGTGGGCTTATCTCGTTAGTAATATCGACAATCTTTGCATCGGGTAAGATTGAATGAATAACACCTTTCATCGAAGCAACGTATCCATCGCACGACCCAAAATCTGTTAATAATGCGATAATTGATTTATTCTTCATTGCTCTTCTTACTTGAGCACCACTTCTTTTTTCAATTTTGCAGATTTATACACTGCCTCTACAACTTTCATCCGCTGAACTGCTTCATCAGCCGTTGATATTACGGTATGAAGTCCTCTCGCAGCGCCTACGAAATGTTTCAATTCGTTCTCATAACTTTTTTTAGAGAGATTTTGTTGGGTATCTAATTTTGTGGGAGATACGCTCACTATATTGCCGCTTATTAATTTATTAATTCTTAAGGGATTTAAATTGGTACTGCCCTTCGTTCCGAATATGTCGCAATAAAAAGAATCGTTAACGGTTTGAAATGACCAGCTTGCTTCGAGCATTAGCGTTGAGTTATTTTTAGTTTCAAAAAATGCGACACAAGAATCTTCCACACTTTTAGTCGTATGGCTGTAGGTAACAGCATTTACTCTTCGGACTTCTGGAAAATTCAATGCCCAGAGGAGTGTATCCAAAGTGACCAAACCTAAATCCATAAATACACCGCCACCGGCCTTATCTTTTTGTGTGAGCCAAGGATTAGCGCTCGAGAGTTTTTTTATCCAGCCGGCTTTTGCATAAAATATATTTCCAATTTCTTCTGCTTCAATTATACTTTTTAACATCATCATATCGGGTCGGAAACGGTTATTCATTCCTACCATCAATTTACGTTCTGACTTTGTTACCATTTCAGCTATCTCGACTGCCTCACAGTAGTGTCGGGCGATTGGTTTTTCTACAAACACATCTAATGCTTTTTCTAAAGCTGCTATTGAAATGTTTTTATGTGAATCGGTAGGAGTACAAATATCAACAGCATCCAGCTCTTCCTTCAAAATCATATCTTCATAATCCGTATAGATTCGGTTGATACCGAATTTCTCACCGATATACTTTGCTTTCGATTTATCTTTATCACAAATTGCTTTTATCTCAACATCACTGATTTTTTTTAAAACAGGAAGATGAAATATCTGTGACACCCATCCTAAACCTATTACTCCGATTTTTAGTTTTTCCATTGTAATATCATCTGACGTTATCGATTTTATTTTTTACTCATATATATTCTTATACTCTCAGCAATGCCCGAAGGGTCTAGTTTCAGTATTTTATATAACTCTTGCGTTGTACCATGAGTAACAAAATTATCGGGGATTCCAAGATGTTGTATTTTGGGAGCAGAGTAGGTTTTATTCGAGAAATATTCACTCACCGCAGACCCGAAGCCCCCACATATAACGCCGTCTTCTACGGTAACTATTTTGTCAAAGCGTTTAGCGATATCTTCAAGAATTTCTACATCTAAAGGTTTAACGAATCGCATATTTATTATTTCAGCGTCAATATTTGATTGGCTTAACAGCTCTGAAGCTTCAAGAGCATGGTTAACCATATTTCCTATTGCAAGAACCGCAACATTACTACCTCGTTTTAACGTTTCTGCTTTCCCGATCTCGATCTCATAAAATTCAGAAATCATCGGTTGCCCTGAACCACTCCCGCGCGGATATCGAATTGCAACTGGACCCTTTTCGCATTTAGTAGCTGTATAAAACATTTCTCTGAGTTCTACTTCATCTTTAGGTGCCATTACCACCATGTTAGGTATCATTCTTAAGTAGGCTAAATCAAAAACTCCGTGATGAGTTGGTCCATCGGCACCAACTATACCGCCCCTGTCGATTGCGAATACGACATGGAGATTCTGTAAAGCTACGTCGTGTATTACCTGGTCGAAGGCGCGTTGCAGAAATGTTGAATATATTGCGACAAACGGAACATATCCAAGCGATGCAAGCCCGGCAGCAAAAGTTACGGCATGTTGTTCTGCAATTCCAACATCGAAAAATCTTTCAGGTATTTCTTTTTGTAAAAAATCCAATCCTGTACCATCTGCCATTGCAGCGGTAATTCCGATGATCTTTGGATTTTGTTTTGCAAGCTCGACAATAGTTTTGCCCGCAACTTCCGTGTATGAAGGCAACGTACCTTCTTGCTTCGGAGAAAGCCCGGTTGATTTATCGAATGCAGACACGCCGTGCAGCTTCCGGGAATTTTCTTCAGCCGGTTTATATCCCTTGCCTTTTTGAGTAACTACATGTAAAAGTATGGGTCCGGGTAAATCTTTTATTTCATTCAATATTTTTACCAACTTTGGGAGGTTGTGCCCGTTTAGTGGACCAAAGTAACGGAAGCCAAAAGCTTCGAACAACATCCCCGGTGTAATTATAACTTTAATGCCTTCTTCTACACGAACAGCTAATTTTCTTAACCGATCGCCAAAAGTATCCATCTTGCCTGTTAAGTCCCAAACGCTCGCTTTTAATTTGTTATACTCAGGTCTGGCAATTAATTCGGTAAAATAATTCGAGATTGCTGAAACGTTAGGTGAGATTGACATTGCATTATCGTTCAATACTACCATAATGTTTTTTTTAAGCAGACCGGCATTATTCATAGCTTCGAAAGCCATACCGCCTGTCATCGACCCGTCGCCAACAATCGCGGCAACCCTATATTTTTCGCCTGTAAGGTCGCGGGCAGTTGCCAATCCTAAGGCTGCCGATATCGCAGTACTCGCATGTCCTGCACCGAAAGTATCGTACTCACTCTCTTCTCTTTTTAAAAAACCGCTTATCCCATCAAGTTGTCTGAGAGTATGAAAGACATCTCTCCTGCCGGTTATTATTTTGTGAGCATATGCCTGATGACCAACATCCCAAACGAGTTTATCCTTCGGCGTATCAAAAACATAGTGCAAAGCTAATGTAAGCTCGACCGCGCCAAGGCTTGGGCTTAAGTGTCCGCCTGTTTTGGAAATAGTATCGATTAAAAACTCTCTGACTTCATTTGTAAGAACTTTTAACTCTGTTACGTTTAACTTCCGTAAATCGGCTGGAGAATTTATCTTATATAGGGTTGGAAATTGCTCACTAGTCATTTTCATCTAAAATCTTTAGCTTTCCATTCACATCTTTACTGATTTTTTTAATCTTCAATTCAGCTTCCGAGAGTCTTTCTAAGCATACTTTTGATAAATCTATTCCTTCCTCGTAAAGCTTGATTGATTCCTCGAGGGGAACTTCGCCTTTTTCGAGAAGGTCTACAATTTTATCTAAGCGTTTTATACAACTTTCAAAACTGTCGGGTGATTCTTTTATTTCTTTTTTTTTCTTTGTTGTCATATGCTTCTATTGTTTGTAACTGTGGCATCTACTGTGTCGTCGTTAAATTTTATGTTTATTTTATCACCTATGTCTGTCTTTGAGGCTGTATCAACAATCCGATTATCTTTATAAACCATCGCATAACCTCGTTTGAGAACCAGCCGATAATCCAGAGCATGGATTCTATGTGTAAGTCCTTTTAATGATTGTTTCGCACTCAGGTATTGATAAGAGATAGTTTTGTGTAAAGTTCTTTCGATCTCATCAGTCCGCTGAGAATGCTGTCGAATTTTATCTATCGGTGTGTTAAACGCATAGCTTGAAAGTAAATTCTGAATTTTATCTTTGCTCTCAGCTATACGTTCGAACATACTCTTTTTCATAGTATAATGAAAATTACCAATATTTTCAATTAACTCGAAACGGTTCGGCACAACGAGTTCTGCTGCCGCAGAAGGCGTGGGCGCTCTCAAGTCAGCCACAAAATCTGCAATCGTAAAATCAATTTCATGGCCTATTGCACTGACGACAGGAATTTTTGAAGCATAAATTGCTCTTGCTACAACTTCTTCATTGAAAGCCCACAAATCTTCGAGGGAACCGCCGCCTCTGCCAACAATGAGGACATCAACACCTCCAAACTTATTCAAATCGTGTATAGCTTCGGCAATTTCTTCGGCGGATCCCGCACCTTGAACTTTAACTGGATACAAAATTATGTTCACACACGGAAACCGTCTCGAAATAATATTAAGAATATCTTGAATTGCGGCGCCAGTAGGTGAAGTAATAATTCCAATACTTTCAGGAAATTCCGGTATTGTTTTTTTATTTGATTCATCAAATAGTCCTTCGGTTGAAAGTTTCTGTTTAAGTTTTTCGAAGGCAATTTGCAATTCTCCGATTCCAAGCGGTTTCAAGCTTACAACGTCAAGTTGATAAGAGCCGCGGACTTCATAAACTGTTATGGAGCCGCGTGCAATTACCTTCATGCCGTCTTGCGGAGTGAAAGTGAGATGTGCTGCTCTGCTGCGCCAGATGGTAGCTGATATCGAAGCCTTATCATCCTTTAAAGTAAAATACAGGTGTCCTGATGAATGTCGTTTAAAATTTGAAATTTCACCCTGAATGATTATGTCGCTGAAGTTGGATTCTAAGACACCTTTAATCTGGCGGGTAATTTCTGAGACGGATAATATTTTTTGATTCTGCAACCTATTTCCTTGTAATCTTAATTTAAATATATCGAAACATCGAATTATAAACAACTTAAACAGACATCCCATAAGTTAGTTGTGTCTTTTCCAGTAGAACATGCGGGAGGTTTAACTGAGTTTTCTATTTTTAAATTATTTATTATATTAATAAAAATATTCGGAGATTAAATGGAACTTGATGTATTAGCTATCGGCGCCCACCCCGACGATGTAGAATTAGGTTGTGCGGGAACTGTTGCCAAACTTGTAAAACTCGGACATAAAGTAGGGATATTAGATATGACCCAAGGCGAGCTTGGAACCCGCGGTACAAAACAAATACGCGCCCAAGAAGCCGCTGAAGCAGCAAAAATATTAGGAGTATCCGTACGCGATAATTTAAAAATTCCCGATGGTAATGTTGAGATGAATAAAATAAACCAATTAAAAGTTATTAGGATTTTACGCAAGTACAGACCAAAGATATTGTTAATCCCAAATCACCACGACCGTCACCCCGACCACGTACACGCAAGCCGTTTAGTTCAGGAGGCGTGGTTTTATTCAGGACTTGTTAATATAAAAACAAAGCTTGGAGGAAAAGTTCAGAAACCCTGGAGAGCGCATTATTATTTCAACTACATGATGAAATATGAGTTTGCTCCCTCCTTCGTAATTGATATTACAGATGTGTATGAGATAAGACAAAAAGCTGTGAGGGCTTACAAGTCGCAGTTCTTTGACCCGAACTCAAATGAACCCGAGACTTTATTAAGTAAAAAATCTTTCTTAGATTTTATAGATACACGTGCAAAGTTTTACGGACAAATGATTGGTGTGGAATACGGCGACCCGCTATTTTCAGTTAAACCATTCGGAGTGAATGATTTGTTTGATTTAAAGATAATGCGGGGATAACACCTACTTAATTCACAATCTTTCTTGAACTAAAATATTAAGGGGATAGTAAAACATCTCAGTTCACTATCCCCTTCTAACAAGATTTCCGATTTCTTCCAGTCTCCCTCGACTACACACCCCTCACTCCCCTCTGGTGAGGGGAAGCAAAGGGGCGTGATAAAATAATATTATCGCAACAATAACATCTTCTTGACATTGACGAATTTACCCGCTTGTATCTTGTAAAAATATATTCCACTCGGAAAATTGGTCGCATCAAAACTTACTGATTTGAAACCTGCATTTAGCGTTTCATTAACAAGCGTTGCCATTTCTCGACCGAGCAGATCATAGATCTTCAGAGTTACATGCGCACCTTCCGGTAATCCAAATCTGATTTCTGTCATCGGATTAAATGGATTGGGATAATTCTGAGCCAATGAAAACTCTGTAGGTAAATTCGAATTGCTTCCATCTTTAACACCGGTGAGCAGATCTACCTCGAATTGCCATGTTATCGGTGCTGTAATTATATTTCCGTAAGAGTCCGACAGTGAATTGATCATTACACGCATCGTGTCGCCTTCAATCATGTCAGCACCGATAACCGGAGTGATTACCAATTCATCAGCTTTACACAAAATATTAATGTTAACGTCCGTGTCTTTTGAGACGTTGTGCATTTTTATATTTTGTTTAGTTGCAGTAGCACAATTAATATTTTCACTCAACTTGATTTTTATATCGTCGCCAACATTCAGGATTCCGTCAGTAGGCTGCGGGTTACCAAAAGCAGCAGGAGCAATTCGATCGATGACGCCTGCATAAGTACGTGTGAAGAAAGAATCAACCGTACAATGTGTTGATGCCCGAAGTTCATATCCTCCGTCAGTTAACGCTGACATATCCCATGGATAGAGAATAGAATCAGGAGGTAGCGTAGAAAACGGATAATTGAATAGTTGAATCCAGTCGTTGGTTTCGCGCATTCGATACTCGAATTTAAGTTGCTGCATATTCAGATTCGCAGCGTTATAGTCTTTTAGAACTATCGCCATTTGATTGTTATTGTTTGCGTTCACGATCCAGTTAAGAGAAGGCTGTACCACTCTGACATCGCTACATGGCTTGATATAATGCACACTAAAAGCTACGGTAGTATCAAACTGATCATCGCAATCAGAATACAGATGCACCATCAAATTTTCATAATCATATACACTGCCAACATCCCGCCTTACACGTAATGTCGCCATCAGTGGACTTGAACTATTTGGGGGCATCGTAAATAACAATTTATCATCACCAAGCACCGCACCTCCAACACTGATAATCGCGCCGTCGGGATTGCTGCCTTGTACTAATGATAAATAATAACTACGCGTTTCACTATTCTGTGTTAGATTATAAAGATAGAGAGTGAACGATGCCGGGTTTTCCGGTGGTACATTATATTGTAAATAAGTATTCATAGAAAGACCAACACCTTCACGCGGTAATGTTGGATGTTCCCACGGACAACTGCTCGCGCCGCTGAGTAATTTGAATACCGGCGTACCATAAACAGGGTCGCCAAGAATGTCAACGGTAAATCCATCGCCCGGAGAAGCCGCATCGTCATCAGCCAATTCAAAACCGATTGTATTCGTTACCTCATATGTAGTGCTTCCTGAAATACCGACATCGAGTTTAGCGAATATTTTTACACCGGCTTCAGCTTCATTGAAATCGCCTGCCTTAGCTCCGATACTCAAAGCTACCTCGGCATCTATAAAAAGATTCAATCCAATGGATAAGGTAGAAGTCGATGTTATAGTTGCTTCCTCATTCAGATTTGTACCCGCTGAAAAAGAAACATTACTTGGAAACTCAGGTATTGGAACTGCGTTGTTTTTCAAATGAGCATTGTAATCGAGAACCTGCTGCCAAACACTGATTTGATTGAGCAATACTTTTGCAGAATCCTGCCGAATCTTCACACCGGAACTGTTCAGTATATCAGCCAAACTCTGTAAGCCGGGAATTACACTTCCACGAATATAACTTTCAGTGTACAGATATGTGGTTTTAAAACCGTTACCGTTCCAAACAATTCCCGTATCGAGTACTACGGTGCATGTGCTTGTATCGTAGTCAATAATACTAGTTTTAGCATACACAAGGTTCAGTGCCGCACCCATGTAAACATCTCCCTCAGCACCTGTGATAACATCTGAATCGGAGGTTTTGAGAACTTCTGTCGCAGATATCTTTATCTCCTGCGTGCCTTCGAGAGTATTGCGTAAACCAACCTTTGCTTCCACTGCCCCGCCTACCCATGCGCCGGTGGAACCAAGACCGGGTACCTCACCGCCTCCGCCAACTTTAAACTTTGCAAAAATTCCAACACCTACTTCAGCTTCAAATGAAAAACCAAGACTTACGCTTGAACTCGTTTGTGTTGAAAGATAACTATAACTCTGATCGCCGGGAGGATCGCGAAGTATCATCAATGGAATTTCAGGCGACACAGTTGAGAACTGAAATTCCTGTGGTTTCTGTCCACGTACAAATACCCATAGTGTATCGTATAGTGTGTATTTGTCCACTTCAGTTTTAAAAACAACCATTTTTTGATATGGATGAGCGCCCCCGCCGGTGATGTTTGGATATCCCGGAATTAGTGGATAATATTTACTACCGTTTTCAAACACGATGGTCGTATCCCGATTAGTATAAGCTACATAATCGTACAGTGTAACCTTACCGCTGCTTACTGCACATTCGAGATCGTCGTATTTTTCAGTAACGTCAATCTTCAAACCATACGTTCTTTCCTGTTCCATTATCGGTACGTTATAAACACCGCAACCTGCCGCCGGTAAATTACTGATTTTTGTTATAGGTGGAGAGTGATAAATAAAATCATATATGCTATCTTGCTGAGTTAGATCAATAGTATCACGGGAGAAATAATTAATGATTGTGAGACTATCAAGATGATCGATGCGTGTTAACAGAACTACGTACTGTTGTGCCGGAAGTGTAACTTGGAACAGACCTAAATTGTCTGTACTTATCGTTGTGTCCAAACAAGCAGAAGCTAAGCTCTTGATATTTATTTCAGATACGCCCAGAAAATTATCGCAGCCACCAGCTACTTTACCGCTCAAAGTAAATCTCGTTGTATCCTGGAAGATTAAATTTGTAATAGGATCCTGGATATTGAGATACGTACTTGGCGGTGAAAATTGATGATTCAAATATTCCGCTGATATTGTATAATTACCCGCTTCAGCAACGCTGATGGAAAAATGACCCGACGAATCTGTATATTCACCGGTTGAATTTCCATTCACTAAAATTTTAGCACCCGGCAGAGGACATAGTGGATTTGATTTCAAATATACCCATCCACTAACCTCAATGGATGTTGTATCCAAGAAGTTTATTGCAAGATACTCATGTTCATCCTGCGTAAATGGTAATACCAGAGAATCCGCTGGGAATGTCGAACCTTTAAAACCATGGCCTTTTTTATACGGTCTAATAGTGAAATCAACATTCTCTTCCCAATTAATTCTCGGGATTGTGTACGAACCGTTTGTTAAAGTTAGTCCATAATGCCACACTTTTGGAGAATCATCAACACGGGTTGCGTCCCCAAATAGCGTACCATGATGATCTCCACCAGTAGCGAGGTCGCCTGCTAATGTACCCGTTGCGTTGTTGAAGCGCCAGTAGCCAATTAATCCCACTTCGTTGCCGCGCATGATATTTTGTTTATTGAGATTGATTTGTTCTACTGTTCGGGCAGTGTTCCATACACAGACTTCATCAATCGAACCATTAAAATATCTTGATGAAGAAGTTGCATCTCTACCAATCTCGAAATTTCCATCAAACTCTTCAACAGCATGAGCGAGTGTATTCACAGCCATCGTGTCGTTCATATAAATTGTCGCTTTATCCGGTTCGATAACAAGTGCGATAAAAGTCCACTCATTATCCGGAACAATCAATCCTGATGGCCAGTCATATGTCGCAGCATCAGCATTCCAGTGATAACGCAACTCGCCGGAATTCAAAATACTCAGTCCGGCAACTGTACTATTTGCTCTGCTAAATATAATTCCCGCCCAATCATTTTGTGCACCATTGCGTTTAATCCAAGCCGACATAGTAACGGTATTGGAATTGAGTTTTAACGGTGGGATTGAAACGTAATCATCTATACCATCTAATATTAATGCTTTACTTAAACTTTCAGAAGTTGGATAAGCCCGCATCTCAACATTTTTCACACCGCCGGATCCTGTCGGTGTTGTTACAGAACCTTTTACAGAACCGGTAGGTGGAGCAAAACCGTAATTAGTAACAGTTAAGACTACTTGGTTATTCTTGCGAACCTCTAATTTGTATTCGTGAATTTTTCCGCGAACCACTAATTCATCATTGAAATAAAATGTATTGGAAAAGACACCGACTAACTGCACTCCATCACGGTAAAGCCATAGTTCATCTTCAAACCCGACTGGAAAATCTGTCCAAGTAATATTAACTTTCCCATCATACGTTCCATCGGAGGCATTCAAAAAAACTGCACGGCCAAATTTAGAATCCGAGAAGACGGAAAAAAGTCCGGAAGAATTGTTGTACGACCTAACTTTATAAGTGTGTTTAAACCCCGGAATTGCAGAATAATCGAGGTATGTTTTCTGGGCGAAAGGTATGGTTGTCAACAGAATATCATCTCGATATATTTGAAAATGTGTAGCATAATCAGAAGCACATGTCCAACCCATCTTAACATATCCAACCGTAGTGTCCTCTGAGGCGAAGAAATTTTCGGGTCTAATAAATGCTACTGTTGCTCTTGCTTGCTCCACACGTGTTGAGGTAACACCACCGTAATAATATGTGCCGGTTGCAACACCCCAATTTGATGAAGTACCCGGAATCGTACTTGCAGTATAACTTGTGGAGGTCGTTGTGGCAATCTCTATTCCGTCTTTATAAATTCTATAGTAGTGTGTAAGCTCACTGCCATTTGCCCAACTCATGTTGATATATTTATCGCTGTTAGTGGGATTTGTGACGCTGAGGCTGACCGGTGATAGAAGTGCTTTTGTACTCCCTTGGTCTGTATAAGTCGAGGTAAAGTCACACGTCCCTGCAGAATAGTGACGCATTTCAATTTTATAAGTGTACGATTTTCCAGGTCCTACGTTATCATTATATCCATGCGTCCACGCGCCTAACCAAGCTGTCCATGCATATTCATAGGAATAAATTTGGACATCGTTCCGATATAATTTAATATACAAAGGCCCACCCCAAAAACATGCTTGCTCAATACGCCAGCTAAGAGCAACATAATACTCATTAGCAACGTCGGCGGCACTAAAGGATTCAGCTTTTTTAGCTGAAACGTCGCCAGTCTTATCAGGTGGGCTTACAAAAATTGGCTGGGGATATTCTTGTAGTTGCATTTCTTTCTGGGGCTCAACCTGTGCCATCGTCGGGTTTGATATTATCACCAAACAAAAACAAAGTAAGTAAAAAAACCTAGTAAAAATTTTCATAATGCTTTCTCCTTAATTAGTTTATAAAGTTATATTTTTTTACTCTTAGCTATGTTTTATATAGAAAGAACTGATAAATATATCTTGACTCTATGATAAAATAATATACAAAAAAACCTTTGAATGTCAAATAATTTTAACCCAAATTTTTAACCCTTATAGAGTCAATATGAATATCATAAGTGCCTTCATTTAATCCCCCATCCTCAATTCCTCAAGCTCATGCCATCGTGCATAGAGGCGCTCGATTTGTTCCTTTGCCGTCGCAAGTTCGTTTGTCAATTTCACGGTATGCTCCCCATGCTGATCGTAGAAATCGTGCGCGGAGAAAATTGCTTCTATACGGTCCACATCTTCTTCTGCCCGTATAATTTCCTGCTCAATTGTCTCTAATTCTTTTGCGTCTTTCCAGCTTAATTTTTTCTTTGGTTTTTTGAGTTGCGGCTTCAATTGTGTGTCATGCTGTTTTGCCTCACAGGACTTCGCCTCTGCTTCTGCTAACCGAGCGTTACGTTTCTCGAGGTAATAGTCGTAATCGCCTTCACTGAAATGTACATAGCCGTTTCCCTCAAAGGCAAGAATACCATTGCACACTCGGTTCAGAAAATACCGATCATGGCTCACCGCAATAACACATCCATCGAACGTTGAGAGCGCTTCTTCAAGGATGCGCAGTGTTGCAAGGTCGAGATCGTTTGTCGGTTCATCCAGAATCAGAAAATTACCACCATTTTTCAATATTTTTGCTAATAATAGACGGCTCCGTTCTCCGCCTGAAAGTTTCCCGACTTTCGTTTGCATCCTGTCATCGTCGAACAGAAAGCGCCGCAGATATTTCCAAACCGTCATACGTTCTTCGCCAAAAATAATCCACTCGTTGCCTTCTCCAATTTCCTGTAAGACAGTGTTCTCATCGTTCAATGTCAAACGCGATTGATCGATGTAGTTAAAGAGTGTTCTATCACCTACTTCTGAATGACCTTCAGTTGGATGTAATTCACCAAGTATGATTTTCAACAGCGTGGTCTTGCCAAGACCATTGCGACCGATGATGCCAAGCTTCCTCTTCTTGTCGAAATTGAAATCCACTTTACTAAAGAGCTTTTTGCCGCCAAGCTCAATCCCTACATTTTTCAAGTTCAGGATTTTAGAGCCAAGAACCGATGCAGGCGGGATAATCAGTTCGACTTCCGTCTCCGGTTCGTGCCCTTTTTTCTCAACCTCTTCAAAATATTTACTAAGCCGGCTTTTGGATTTGGTTCTCCGTGCCCGAGGTCCTTTGCGCACCCATTCAAGCTCACGGAGCAGGAAACGGTTTCTCTTCCTTTCTTCAGTCTCTAATTGCGATTCACGCTCAGCTTTATCCAGCATGAAGTCTGTATAATTACCGGTGTGAGAGTAACAGACACCATCGGCAAGCTCAATAATCCGTGTCGCAATTGAATCGAGAAAATATCTATCGTGCGTAACAAAGAGACAAGCACCTGAGTATTTCTCAAGAAATTCCTCCATCCACTCTATCGATTGTGTATCGAGATGATTCGTCGGTTCGTCGAGAATCAGGAGATCGGGGCGGGATATAATCGCTTTGGCTAGCGCTACACGGCGTTTTTCACCGCCGGAGAGTGTGGTAATATCACGATTTTTCTCAGGTACATTTAAAGAGTGCATTGCTGTTTCAATCCTGTTCTCTAGATTCCATCCGTCCCGGTGATGAATGTGTGCCTCAAGAAGATGTCGTTTTTCTGAAGTGGGAGGAAGCGACTCGTATTCCCTGAGAATATCGATAACATCGTGTGCTCCCTCCACAATATTCTCGTACACCGATAATGCAGGATCGAGTTGAAAATCCTGGGAGAGGTATCCGATCACGATGTCTCGTCGTCGTGTTACCGTTCCGGAATCAGGTTCCATCATACCTGCAATAATCTTTAGCAGAGTTGATTTGCCCGAGCCATTGTTTCCGATCAAACCGATTCTATCGTCTTCATGAATGCTCATTGTTGCGTTATTCAAAACGACCTGCTCGCCGAAGCGGATGGATAGTTCACGGGCGGCAATAAGGACGGGGTTTATTGTTTTGGACATAGATCTCTTTTCATGGTCAAAATATACCTTTTCTCTACCTCATTGCCAAAAGAAAGAATCTATTAATATTCCCTTGCTGATGTTATGCACGATCATTTTTTGTTGTGATAAATCCATTGTGATCCGGTATTTTGTCTTCCCTAAAAATTAATGTATCTTAATAAGGAATTAAACGCATCAAAGTTGTGTTACATATAATAACATGGTAAGCTCATTTAAATATCGCTCGGTTGCTATACTTCTTGCTGGAATCTTTTCGGTTTTCAACATTGGATTACCGGTTGTTTTGCATTATTGCAAGATGATGGAAACAGTTTCGAGCAATTCGTGCGGTATGTGCGATAAAGATAAAATGGACACGGGCAATATTCAAATTTCTAAAACTGAATCTTCTTGCTGCAAGGCAATTGTAGCCGCTTATCGTAACCATACTGAGTTTCTTCAAACACAAACGAATGATGTAACAAAGCTCCAATACTCCGTTACTCCATTACTCCAGTTTGTTGTTTTAGACGAGCAATTACGTTTCACAAAATTTATTAATCTCAACCTCCATTCCCCTCCTCTCATTGAAGACATACCGATCTTCAACTCTTCACTTCTGATTTAATCCTCATAATAGATTGATACGTTGCATTATTGACTTTTGTCAATGATAGTGCTACAATCTATTGTTTTACCGTCATGCTACTTATAGATTCTGAACCAAGACTTCGTCGAACTCAGTTGATACGTTCAGAATGACGTTTTGGCTTAATATTATTACGAGGAATTATGAACAAAATATTTTTATTATCGGCTTCGTTTCTGCTGGCAACACAACTTAATGCTCAAATAGTACAGCCGCCAATGCAATTGGATAGCTTAATCACTGAAGCGATGAAGAACAATCCTGAAATCCGTGCGGCTCTCGCACAGGTGAATGTAATGCAGGCGAGAGTATCGCAAGCCGGCACGCTTGATGACCCGGAGTTGAAATTCATACGTGAGGGAATGCCAGATTTCAAATACAGCGAAGCGATGTATTCACGAATTGAATTGATGCAGATGATTCCGTTTCCCACAAAACTTGGGACACAAAAAGATTTATCTGAAATCCAGAGACGATCATCCCAAAACGATCAGCTTGAAAAAGTGAACGAGGTTCTCGCAAAACTGAAATCGACATACGTTGAGCTATGGTTTATCCAGCAGAACATCGCACTGACGCAAGATAACTCTCAACTCATGAAGCAATTCTTATCAGTTGCACAAACGAAATACACGACGGGTCGGGTACCACAGCAGGACATATTAAAAGCTCAGATTGAGATTGCAATGATTGACAATGAACAGATTTCACTCCGGCAAAAAGAGTTGAGTATGAAAGCAATGTTGATGTCATTGCTCAATCGGGATACCAAAGACACAATCTCTATAGCGGTGATGCCTTCTGAGGTTTCATTTTCAATGAACCTAGACTCAGTTTTGAGTTTTGCATTGCACAACCGTCCAATGATCATTAAAGACTCATTGATGATAGATGAAAGTAAAACAATGCTCTCTATGGCAAAGCAGGAGTATCTTCCCGATTTTAAATTTGGAATCGAGAGGATGACAGAACCGATGGGACCATTCTCCGGTTGGAGTGTTAGCGCCGGCATTACACTTCCGTTTGCACCATGGACACTTGGAAAAGCCAGCGCTCGTGTTGATGAAGCGAATGCGATGATAGACAGGTCAAATTCATCTTACATTTCAACTCGAAATATGGTCGCAAGCAACGTTAAAGATTTGTATTACAAGGCAAGTGGAGCTAAGAAACAACTCGATATTTACAACTCGGACATTCTTCCACAAGCAAAGCAATCGATACAAGCAAGTCTCACGGCTTATCAAACCGGAGCGACAGATTTCTTGATGTTGATCGATGCATACCGGACACTCGTCAATCTCTCGAAGGAATATTTCATGACACGGATGCAATTCGAGCAAACTATAGCAGAATTAGAACGTGAAGTCGGCACTCAGAATTTATCAGATTTAAAGTAAGGAAAGGATTTCAATATGAAAAAGAATATTATCATCAGCGCAATAGTAATTGTCATCGTAGGTTTAGCAGGATTATATTTTTATCCGAAACTATTCCCTTCTAAACCCGAGCGTAAAATTCTTTATTGGACTGATTCTATGATTCCCGGTGATAGAAGCGACCGCCCCGGTAAATCTCCGATGGGTATGGAGAGAACTCCGGTTTACGCAGAAGAAGTAAAAACCGAATCAGTCACCAAAGCAGAGTCGGAAGAAAAAAGCTATTACACTTGCCCCATGCATCCTTCAGTTATTTCGGATAGACCAGGTGCTTGCCCTGTATGTGGAATGGCACTTGTCAAAAAGACAAATCAGAAAGATGCTTCGGCGGAAGATTTATCAATGTTGCAATCGGTCAGTCTATCCCCTACTCAACGGGTTATTGCAAATGTTGCAACCGAAACTGTGAAAAAGCAAACAATCAGTCGGAAAGTCACCGCAGTCGGTGTTGTGGATTTTGTAGAACCGAATCTTGCAATTGTACCGGCAAGATTCAGGGGAAGACTCGAGAAGCTGTATGCGAACTATACTGGTGAAGTTGTAAAGAAAGGTCAGACGCTGTTCGAGCTTTATAGTCCGGATTTAATCTCGGCTCAGAACGAGCTTCTTCTCGCTGCAAAAAATGAACAAGAAGGATTACTTCAAGCTTCTCGCGACAGGTTGCAAATTCATTTCGGTTTATCTGAGTCTCAGATTTTCGAAATCGAAAAGAATCAGAAGGTTTTATACGCTATTCCTTTCCATTCCCCAATTTCTGGTACAGTCATATCTAAAGAAATCCAAGAAGGTCAGTATGTGGACGAAGGAATGATACTATACAAACTTGCTGACCTTTCAAGAGTGTGGGTCTATTTAGATGTGTATGAGAAAGATATTCAGTTCATAAAGATTGGCTCTGCAGTTCAATTGATAACTGAGTCGTATCCGAATGAAAGATTTGATGGCAAAGTAACTTTTATTGAACCTGTCGTTAATAGTGAAACACGCACAGTGCGTGTGCGAACTGAATTTACCAATCTCGCTGGAAGATTGAAACCGCAAATGTATGTAACTGCACGGATAATCACTCAATCAAAAAATACGATTGTCGTTCCGAGTTCAGTTGTTATTTCTACAGGAAAAAGGAATGTTGTTTGGATTGAAGTGAAGGAAAATAGATTTGAACCGCGAGATGTTGTTGTTGGAATTCAAACCGATGATCGTGTTGAAATATTAAGCGGACTTAAAATAAGTGATGTAGTCGCTGTAACAGGTGGTTATTTAATCGATTCTGAGAGCCAACTTCAAATGCCTGCACCGGTCGGCGGTCATCAGCATGGAGCATCAACAGAAAATAAAACATCGACCGATGAAAATACTCAACCATCAAACGAAGTAACAATCGTTGTTGATGGTGGATATTCTCCTTCAAAGATCCATGCACGAAAGGGACAAAAGCTTACCATCCACTTTGAACGGCACGATGAAGTAAAATGTACTGACGAAGTTGTATTTCCAGATTTTAAAATAAAGAAATATTTAACCCCGCATAAAACAACCTCAATCGAAATTACACCGAAGCAAGCCGGTGAATTCAGATTCCATTGTGGGATGGATATGCTTGAAGGAAAAATTATCGTAAAGTAAATTTCTCGCCAAGGCGCAAAGTTCACAAAGGATATTATCTTTGCGACCTCAGCGTTCTTTGTCCGTCTCGTAAGCGAGACGAGACCTCGCCTGAAGGCGGGCGAGAATAAAAAACAAGGTTTAACCATGATAGAAAAAATAATAGACTACAGCGCAAGAAATAAATTTATTGTCATTCTCACTTTCTTAATCATCATCGGTTGGGGTATATGGGCTGTTTTTAATACTCCGCTTGATGCAATTCCCGACTTATCTGAAAATCAGGTGATTGTTTTTACAGAGTGGATGGGCCGTTCGCCGCAATTGATCGAAGATCAGATTACTTTTCCACTCACCACTGCCCTTCAAGGTATTCCGGAAGTCCACGCAATTCGCGCTCAATCTATGTTCGGGATGTCTTTCATCTTCATCATCTTTGAAGAGAAAACCGATTTGTACTGGGCGCGGAGTCGAGTATTGGAAAAACTCTCCGTTGTTCAACCGTTGATGCCACAAGGTGCCAAAGTTCAGCTTGGTCCCGATGGTACCGGAGTTGGTCACATATTCTGGTACACCGTAGAGGGTAAATATGATTTAGGAACTTTGCGAGCGGTTCAAGATTGGTACATCAAGTTACATCTTCAAGGTGTGAAGGGTGTTGCTGAAGTCGCATCAATTGGTGGATATGTTAAGCAGTACCAAATCGACATCGACCAAAATAAGATGAAAGCATACAACGTATCCATAACCGATATCCGGAATGCGGTAATTCGCTCGAACAACGACGTTGGCGGAAAGATATTGGAAATCTCCGAGGCAGAATATTTTGTCCGCGGACAAGGTTACATCCAATCAATAAGAGATGTTGAGAATATAGTCGTATCTACAAGCTCAAGTGGAACGCCGGTTTACGTCAAGAATTTAGGTATCGTCCAGCTCGGCGGAGATATTCGCCGCGGCTCGCTCGAAAAAAACGGAGAAGGTCAAGTCGTCGGTGGAATAGTTGTAATGCGCTACGGTGAAAACGCAAAAGATGTAATCGACCGGGTTAAAGAAAAGATAAAGGAAATTTCTCCAGGGCTTCCGAAAGGTGTCGAGATCAAAGCCGCATACGACCGCACCGATATCATTATGGCGGCAGTAAATAATTTAAAAGGTACGCTTCTCGAAGAAGCAATCGTTGTTAGTATAGTTGTATTTTTATTTTTGCTTCACTTCAGAAGTGTGCTGCGAGTGATTATCGAAATTCCTATTGCTGTGCTGATGGCTTTCATACTGATGAAAACTTTCGGAATCACTTCAAACATTATGTCGCTCGGAGGGATTGCGATTGCTATCGGTGTAATTGTTGACGCCTCGATTGTGCTTGTCGAAAATGCGTACAGACATGTTGCAGAAGCACAAAAAGAAAAAGGAACGTTAACGAAAGAAGATTACATCGAGATCTCGATTCGGTCGGCTAAACAAGTTGGACCAGCAATATTCTTTTCAGTTGCGATTATGGTTGTTTCCTTCTTGCCTGTATTCTTGTTAGAAGGTCAAGAGGGTAAACTATTCCGTCCTCTCGCGTTCACAAAAACATTTGTAATGATCGGTTCTGCGATTATAGCTATCACATTAGTTCCGATGTTGATGACGATGTTAACCCGCGGTAAATTCAGAGGTGAGGAAAAACATCCTATCAGCAAAATATTAAATAAAATATATGCGCCCGTAATCCTTTGGGTTTTAAAATATCGCAAGACAACGATTGCGTTAAACATAATTGCACTTCTTATAACGATACCGATGATGACGAACATCGGTTCAGAATTTATGCCTCCGCTCGATGAACAGAGTTTGCTCTTTATGCCGGTTACGCTTCCCTCCGCTTCGATTACTGAAGTGAATAGAATTTTACAAGTTCAGGATGCAATCATAAAATCAGTTCCGGAGGTTGAATCTGTGCTTGGCAAAGCAGGTAAGGCAGAAACATCGACCGACAACGCACCCGTGAGTATGATTGAATCCATTATCATCTTGAAACCAAAAAGCCAGTGGCGGCCCGGAATTACAAAAGATGATATAATAGCTGAGTTGGATGCAAAACTTCAGATTCCCGGCGTGCGGAATGGCTGGACTCAGCCTATCATTAATCGTATCAATATGCTCTCAACCGGTGTTCGCACTGACCTTGGAATAAAAATATTCGGTAAAGATTTAGATACACTCGAGCAATTAGCTATCAGAACCGAGAATGTTTTACGCAAAGTTCCCGGCGCGGCTGATTTGTATGCTGAGCGAGTTCAGGGTGGACTTTTCCTCGATATCAAAATCGACCGCGAGGCGGTTGCTCGTTACGGAATTAATGTTGGCGATGTCCAAGATGTAATCGAAACAGCCATCGGTGGCGAAAATATCGGAATGGTGCTCGAAGGAAGACAACGCTTCCCTATCCGCGTGCGTCTTGCAAAAGATTGGAGAAATAACCTCGATGCGCTTAATAATCTTCTGGTTCCGATTAAGTTGCAAAGCATTGGTAAATCCGGTGCTTCATCAATGTCAACTGCTAAACCGGCAAGCAATGGACAATCGAGTAGCTCTATGGGTTCAATGAGTAGTTCTACATCAACTCAAAATTCAAAATTCAAAATTCAAAACTCAAATTCACAATCCCAAATCTCACAACCTTCTGCTGTTTCTTCTCGCGGTTACATCCCACTTGCTCAACTCGCAAAAATCGAGATAGTCCCGGGTCCACCAATGATATCGAGTGAGAACGCACAACTTCGTTCAATCGTTTATCTTAATGTTCGCGGGCGCGACATGGGAAGTTTTGTAAATGAAGCAAAAGAAGTTTTAAACAAAGAGCTGATACTCCCTTCTGGTTACACACTTCAATGGAGTGGACAATGGGAAAATCAAATCCGAGCGCGTGAGCGATTGCAGTTACTGATGCCGATTGTTTTCTTCATCATCTTTGTAATGCTTTATTTTATTACTAAGGATTTTAAAGAAGCATTCGTAGTAATGCTCTCCGTTCCTTTCGCACTCATCGGTGGTGTGTATTTGATTTATTTTTTAGGATATAATTTCTCGGTTGCAGTGTGGATAGGATTTATTGCGCTATACGGACTTGCAGTTGAAACAGGAGTTGTAATGGTTGTATATCTCCACGAGGCACTCGATAAACGTTTTAGGTCATTTGAGCTTGGCAAGCGTGGACCACTCACGATGTTAGACATTACTGAATCGACGATAGAAGGTTCAGTGCTGCGATTACGCCCGAAGATCATGACAGTCGGGACGAGCTTGATTGCACTTCTACCGATAATGTGGAGTGCGGGTGTAGGTTCAGATGTTATGCGTCCCATTGCCGCACCGATGATTGGCGGATTGATTACATCCACGATACATGTTTTGATAGTAACACCGGTTTTGTTCAGCTATATGAAGGAACGCGCATTGAAGAAAGGAAAATTAGAAACTTCAAAAATGGCAAGCTGGATGAAAGAGAACTAAATATGAAATTAATTCAATTATTACAATCACGATCAATAAACTAAAAGGAGTAACAAATGAAATTACATAATCTGATCGCTCTGTTACTTGTTGTATTAGTATCAGTTTCAACGGTTCTATCACATCATGATATCAAAAAAACAGACGCAGCGAAAGAAAAACAAAAATCTTGCTGCCCAAGCGACAAAGCTGTAAAGATTGAAACTAAAGCAGAAGGCAAAACTTCGGACAGCACATCGTTGTGCGGACATTCGCTCCGCACTTGCGTGCTACGCTCATAAGCGTCCGCACAATGGGCGCGGGTTTCACCCTTGTTGTGCGAAACACGTTCGCTCCGCGAACGTCGCACAACTGCGGGAACAATGGCAATGCGTGCGTTGCGCTCGTAAACCAAAAAACGGTTTCCGTGCTCACGCACTGCATTGTTCCCGCGCCCAAAAGATGCAACACACAAACACGATGGCGACTCTGATTGCATGAAAAAAGAAACCACGAAAGAGCTGGAGAAAATAACTCAGAAGAAGGGTGATATATACGGATGCTCGATGTGTCCGAGTGTAAAGTCGGATAAACCCGGCAAGTGCCCGAAATGCGGTATGGCACTTGAAAAGATAAAACCCTCCGATAAGATAACTGCGATGTATAGTTGTCCGATGCACCCTGAAATTACATCCGATAAAGAGGGAAAATGTTCGAAGTGCGGAATGAATTTAGAAAAAGTTAAATAACAAGAAAGAAGAAAACATGAAAACGAAAATATTATTCATCTTAATGATTGCTGTGTTTGGCATAACTGGCTGTTCTAAAAATTCTACTTCAATGATGGGGAATTCAGAGACAGCAAATTTCGCTTTGTACCCTAAGGACGGTGCAGCAGGAGTCCGCTTAGATGCTTCTGTCACTGTAAGTTTTGTTAAGTCAGTCGACCGAGCTGTGGTAGAAAAAAATCTGCATCTTATAAGTGAATTTGCTATGAATGATACCCTCTGCCCTATCAGCGATTCCATGGGACATGGAATAATGGATAATGCAATGATGGACTCTATGAAGATGAATCACCTGATGTCGCAACATCGTACATCGGGTAAATTCCAGTGGAATGGAAATAACACCCAATGCACCTTACAACCCGATTCTATGATGATGCCGATCATGAGGTATATGATTCATATAGGCAGTGAAATGATAAAGATGATGGAATCACAAATGGGCGATATGAATATGATGGCAAATAATATGTTCTACCACTTTACAACTATTGACACGACCCAAATAGGAAATGAACACGATGGTCACCACTGAGATAAATAAAACCATAATACTTACATAATATTATTTCAAAAATTTTAGAGAGGTACTTAATGAAACACATATTTTTCATTATCATCATTATCATCATTCTCATCGTTAGTTCATTCACAGGCTGTATGATGACGGGTGGGATGATGCACAAAATGGACGACGATGGACACAAGGAAATGTCAGAAAACCTGATAAAAGAAATAGAGATAAATAATTATAAGATCACAGCCGAATTTCCACCTTTATTTAATATGAAGGAAGTCACGTTCCGGATAAAAATCTATTCACTGAAGGATAGTATGGCTTCGACAGCATCTGTTCGACTTTTGATATCTCGAGGAGTCGAGCCATCGACCGAAATTGGGCATGAACATCATTCGGATGCTGTTCAATTCGACAAAGTCCTGGATAAAGATTCATCCGGGAATTATTCTGATACCTATCTTGTTAAAGCAACAAAGAATTTAAAGATATCTTATGTTATATCAGAATTAGAAGATGTAGTTTTGAAAAAACCGATAGAAATTGAAGCAGAACGGAGTGTTCACAACCCACAAAAACAAAATGGGATGTGGATGCATGATATTGGACCGTATGCAATAATAGGCGGTGTAGTTATGTTCACTATGATGGTATTTATGGTGGGCAGAGTTTTCTAGTTTGAATTAATGGAAGAAAAGTTTAAATTATAGCTGTTATACAAAGTTGTAAAGAAAATTAAATATACAATAAACAAACTCATATTTACAAAACAAAAGGAGTAACAAATGAAAATACGTAATCTGTTCGCACTTTTAGTGGTAGTACTAGTATCAGTTTCTATACTATTCGCACAAACTGAAACAAAGAAAACCGATGCAGCAAAAGATAAACAAAAATCCTGCTGCCCAAGCGACAAAGCAGTTAAAACAGATAAAGCTAAGATGGATCATTCAAAAATGGCAAAAACAGAAAAAATACAAGCACACGGAGGCTGTGCCGATATGAAAGATCAGAAAGCAAGCGCCGATGATTGTGTAAAAGCCTGTGCCGATATGAACCATAGCAAAGAATCAAAAGCGGACTGCGAAAAAACTTGCTCAGATAAAGTAACAATGAAAGAAGCCAAACACGATTGCACAGGTAAAGAATGCAGCCACGCAAGCCACTCAGATCCAAAGGATTGCGACAGTAAAAAATAATATGTTTAAGAATATATTAATCGCGTTGTTCGTTCTTGGATTATTGTCAGGTTGCGGACAGAAACAAGCTGAACAACCGGCAGGAGTAAATTTTGAGACCACCACGATTAGTACCTCCTCGATTATGTGCGGTATGTGTGTAACCACAATCGAGAAAGCGGTCTCAGGTGTTGACGGTGTCGAAAACGTTAAAGTTGACCTGGAAAAGAAAACTACGACTGTAAAATTCAGCAAAGCAAAAGTAGATATTGCAGCACTCGAAAAATCGATATCTGAAGCCGGTTACGATGCAAACGAAACTCCGCGTAACCGTGAAGCATACGACGGTTTACCTGATTGCTGTAAAGATGGAAAGTGAAATAAAACATCTAATTTAAACACACTATCACGCCAATGTGTAACCATCATTGGCGTTTTTATTTGGAGATAAAAATGCAACATATCGACCCTGTTTGTGGGATGAAAGTCCATCCGGAAAAAGCCGCCGGAAAAAGCACATACAAAAATATCAACTACTATTTCTGTGCGGACGGGTGTAAAAAGCACTTCGATGAAAACCCTGAATTCTACTTGAATAAACAAGTTGCTGGAATGCCAATCCAGATTAATATGAAGCCGCTTACAAGTATTTCACTCGCTCAAAATTCCACTCCTTCAACCAAAAAGGAAGTCTTAAAGAAGATTCAGCTTCCAATTTTAGGTATGAGTTGTGCCAGTTGTGTGTCGAGAGTCCAAGAAAGTTTGAGTAAATTACCAGGAGTTGTGAATGCTACCGTAAACCTTG
This sequence comes from uncultured Ignavibacteriaceae bacterium, assembly GCA_964581995.1. Classification (GTDB taxonomy): domain Bacteria; phylum Bacteroidota; class Ignavibacteria; order UBA10030; family BY39; genus CAZOQB01. The sequence goes on from CAZOQB010000007.1 coordinate 63,953, forward strand.
CAACCGAAACAGCCACAATCCAATTCGATGAAACCAAAGTAAACACGAGCCACTTTAAACAGACTGTCGAATCTGTCGGATATAAATTAGCCGAAGTCCAGGAAGAAAATATCTGGGAGTTCGAAGAACAGGAGCATCAAAATCAATATGCTCAACTTAAAATTCGTTTTATTTTCAGCTTGCTTTTAACATTGCCCATCAGTATAATCAGTATGTGGATGATGCTGGAGCATTCTCCATTTTCTTTTTTAAGCCATCAGACGTGGAATTATATATTTTTCCTTCTAACAATCCCTGTTTTATTTTGGGCAGGTGATCGTTTCTTTAAGGGCTTCTGGGTAACTTTGAAGCATCTCAGAGCTGATATGAATACTCTTATAGCGGTGGGTACATCAGTCGCTTTCTTTTATAGTTCAGCAATAACTTTTTTCCCAATTTATTTTACGTCAAGAGGACACAGTTTAAACGTTTATTATGACACTTCTGCGGTTATCACTACACTAATTTTGTTAGGCAAATTATTAGAGATCCGGGCAAAGGGTAAAACCTCCGAGTCCATCCGTAAGTTACTTGGGCTACAACCCAAAATGGCATCGGTAATAAGGAATAGTGTCGAAATTCAGATTCCGATAGAACGTTTAGTCCTAAATGATATGGTTATTGTGCGTCCGGGTGAAAAAATACCAGTTGATGGAATAGTAATCGAAGGAGATTCGACCGTTGATGAAAGTATGGTAACCGGTGAAAGCCTCCCCGTTGATAAGCAAAAAGGAGATGAAGTAATAGGCGCAACTATAAATACGACAGGGAGTTTCAAGTTTCAGGCAAAGAAGATTGGAAAAGATACGTTACTTTCTCAAATCGTGAAATTGATTGCGGAAGCGCAAGGCTCGAAAGCGCCCATCCAAAATTTAGTTGACCGTATAGCGGCTGTCTTCGTTCCAGCTGTAATCGGAATCGCATTACTTACGTTTTTAGTTTGGTATTTTGTTTTTGGTGTATTTTCGGATGCAATCATTAGTTTTGTTGCAGTGATGATTGTGGCATGCCCCTGTGCTTTAGGATTAGCGACACCAACTGCCATTATCGTGGGCACCGGATTAGGTGCTGAGAAAGGAATTTTGATTAAAAATGTCGACATTTTAGAAAAACTTAGAAAGACCAATGTGATCGTTTTCGATAAAACTGGAACAATTACAACCGGAAATCTGAATGTTACAAGCGTTTCCCATATTAGTCCATTCACAGAAGAAGAATTTCTACACTTCGCAGTTTCAGTAGAATCCCTTTCCGAACATCCGATTGCAAAAGCGATTGTTAGCTATTCAACTCAAAAAAATATTAATCCATCCAGAATAAATAATTTCAAATCTATCACAGGTTTTGGTGCTCAAGGAGATGTGAATAATAAACATATTTGCATAGGGAACAAAGAGTTGATGGTGCAAAAAGGAATTGATACTCAATTACTTTCCATAGAAGAATCTACACATCTGGGTAAAATACTTGTATATGTAGCGGTTGACGGCAAGCTTGCCGGTACAATTGGAGTAAGCGACATGCTCAAACTCGAATCAAACCGAGCTGTTGTCGATTTGAAACGATTAGGTTTTAAAACTATTATGTTGACTGGCGACAATGAGACTACCGCTAACACTATCTGTAAATTGTCTGGGATAGATCAGTATTTTGCTAAAATGCTCCCTAAAGATAAGGTTGATAAAATTAAAGGACTTCAAGCAAACGGAAACCGTGTAATAATGGTTGGGGATGGAATAAACGACGCACCGGCTTTGGTTCAAGCAGACGTCGGGATTGCTATGGGAACTGGAACGGATGTCGCAATCGAAGCGGGGGATATTACACTTGTTAAAGGTGATTTGAATACTGTAATTAAGGCAATAAAGCTTTCAAAAAAAACCCTAACTACTATATATCAAAATTTGTTTTGGGCTTTTTTTTACAACATCATTTTAATACCCTTAGCTGCCTTTGGTGTACTCGACCCGATGTACGCAGCGGGTGCTATGGCGTTAAGTTCGGTTTCGGTAGTCAGTAATTCGTTAAGATTGAAGAGAATGAAATTATAAAAAGTATCTAACAAAACAGCCTATGCGACTGATAGGCTGTTTTTTCTTACATCTGTTTTACGGGAGCATTCGGATCGGTTTCATATTTCGATGGACACTTAGTCAATATCTCAGACGCAAAGAATGCGTTATCTTGATATTTACCTTTTACAACTACACTCGTAGCTATCTCGAAATTATTAGGTCTGGCTCCTTTAAAAACTACAGGTAGGGTTTTTCCACCTTCATCTTTTAAGTAAAAATGAAATTCACCTTTCTCTAAATCAAAGGTAGTTGGTTGGTCCTTCACCCACTCGCCCTTCACTTGAATCTTCTTTGATGTTTCAATTGCTTTACTGAATGTACCATATTCAATATTACTCTCTAGGAACGATGACGCGCCAAAAGCAATTGCAACGATAATTACGATTACGGCTATTATAACTTTTATATTCATAAAACTATCCTAATCTATTTTAATTTTATCTTCTAGTCTTTTAATTTTTTTTTCCAATGTCCAAAGGTATCCGAAGATACCGACCCAGCAAATAAGGACTATGGCTAAAACAATGTATAATGAGTTTTGTGAAAAGAATTCCATTAAACTTCCTCTTTGGTTTGTTGATGATAGTCGAGACGAGCGAATCTCATTCTTAAATTAAACATCCAGTAATAAATACCTGTGAAAGCTGAAAGCGACGATAGGAAAATAATTAGCATCATTGGGTTCATATGGATTTTTGCTTGTGGATTCACTATTGGATCAGGATGCAAGCTTGATACTATGCGCGGCATAATAAATATGAAAAAAGGAACTGTTACGCCAGCAATTATAGAGTACACAGCCGAGAGAGAAGCCCGTTTTTCATCAACTTCAATAGATGATCTAAGCGCGAAATATGCCCCATAAATCAATAATAGAACAAAGATTGATGTTTGCCTTGGATCCCAATTCCAGAACGCTCCCCATGTAAATTTAGCCCAAATTGCACCCGTTACAGTGGCGAGTATGCAAAACATAAAGCCCAAACCAGCCGCAGACACTGATTTAAAGTCGTTATTGATGTCTTTATTCCGGAGATATTTAATTCCGTAAACCATTGAGGACAGAAAAGCTAAGACCGTAACCCACGCGACGGGCACATGGAAGAATATGATGCGGGCTTTATCTTCAAGTCCCGGAACGACGGGTAATTGATACCACTTAGAGGGTTGTGGAACCATCGGAAGCGCAAGCCCTGCGATAATTATTAATGTGAGACCTATAAACAGAACAATTTTAAATTTCATAACGAATTCTTGATAGATGTTTTTTTAAAAATACAAAAATGAAAGCTATTGAGCAAATAACTGTTTTTAATCTTTCCATACATAGTCGAATAATAAATATGATACCGCAGTAATAACGACCGTGTAAGAAATTAGAATTCTAAACTCACCGCTTGCAGCGCTGAAAACCATTCCTTCTATCGCCATTTTGGTTGCGCTGATTACAGTGAGGAGAAGCGGCAACAATATCGGGAACGAGAGTACGGGATAAAGAGTTCCTTTTGTATTGGATTTTGCTATTATTGCCGCGATGATTGTAGCGGCACTCGCCAATCCTAGTGTCCCCAGAATCAACGTAACTATAAAAATACTAAAACTCTGTACGATAAAATTCGGAATTACGAGCAGGTACAATATGACGGTGATAATATTCATGGATAATAGGAGTACTAGATTAAAGATAAGTTTTCCAAAATACACCGTCGCCGGGGTAGCTATTAAATGAAGAGTCATAACTGTTCCCCTTTCCTCCTCGCTCACGAATGAGCGGGACATACCGGACATCGCAGAAAAAAATATCACAATCCAGAGCATCCCTGATAGTATCTCGACTGACGGGGCTTCGTTTCCTATCGCAAATAAGATTATGGAGATCGTAGTAATCACGAACATCAGCAGCGCGTTAAGAGCGTATCTTGTCCGCAGTTCAGACCTAAAATCTTTTGTGAATATAGTTAGTGTCGGATTTTGCATTAAAGTTTCTTCATGTTATTCTTCTGGTCATCAAGATTAATTACATTTTCACAATACCGCAAGTCTTCAGAATCATTCGTCGCAATGAGGGTGGCGCCTTTCTGCTTTTGGTCTTTGATTATCTCGTAAACGATAGAAATACCTTCGGTATCCAAATTTGACCTTGGTTCATCAAGGATTAACAATTCTGGTTGGTGAAGTAACGCGAATGTGTATTTCAGACGCTGCTTCATACCGGAAGAATATGTTCGGACGAAATCGTCCCTCCTATCGTAAAGATTCACTCGCTTCAACAAATCTAAGATGAACTCTCTCTGAATATTCAAAGATCGAACCTTTGCAAATATATCTAAATTTTCGACAGCAGTAAATTCGTCGTACAACTGTAGATAAGGTGATACAAAACCGATGTGTTTGAATGTGTCGATAGGTTTAATCTCGTTGTCATTAACTGAAATATTCACTATTCCGCTGCTCGGAGATAAGACACCGGCTGTTATCTTAACGAGTGTAGATTTACCAGAGCCATTCCTGCCGACAATGGCTAACGCAGATCCGTTCTCTAATCTGAAACTTATGTTAGAAAAAATAGTTCTTCGATTGAACGTCTTCTTTATATTATTTGCTTCGAGTTGAAATTTCATTTTTTTATAACTGCAAACTTTCCGATATATTCCTGATGGTTTAATGAAATTACATAAAAATATATTCCTGAACTAACTACTCCACCGCTGTTGTCGATTAAATTCCAGTTAATTTTTGGATCAGCAGGATTGATCTCTTTATCGTATGAACCCACCAACTCCATCCCCGAATTATAAAGATATAGTTTTGCTGATATATCTTTTGTTGAAGGAAGAGCAAAAATTAAATTATTGGTTCTATCGATGATACAAGGATTCGGATAAACTGTTACGGATCGCTGAGTGGAAGTAATGATACCGCCTACACTCCAATTCATCGGGTCAGCTACACCCAATTTCACAAACACTCCGTTACTTAACTGTCTGAAGGTATCATCACCTGAAGTTGCCATTTGATAGTTAAATGAATAATTCCTGATCAAATAATTTTGGGCGGAGGATAAATTAATGTTAGTGATGATATCTGTTACTTGATGCCCCTGATAACTGACAGGTAAGTAGATAGTTGAAAAAGTCCCGGTACTATCTGCATAAATACGCGAACTGCCTACTAATTCTATCGGAGTTTTTTCCTTTATCAAAGGATAATTTTGCGCTTCTGAATAATATTGCCCGGAGTTCGCCCGTATGCCTGTGTAGTAATTCCATTTACTAAACTCTACAAAGGCGATTCTCAATGTTGAACCGGCATTAACCAAGGCATCATCCAGAGCTTTAACACTACCGGTGTTACGCATATTCTCCCAGACGTTTCGCATTACTGTCGGATTATATTTTTCTTGTATGAACTTTCCCCATATTGCTCTGCTGTATTCGATCAGTCCATCCGAGTAGATAAATGAAAGATTAGGATAAGCAAAATGACCGCGCGGTTGACCGGTTGAATACTTTATATATTGGTAATAATCATTCACGTCGTTATAGAGTAAGTCTTCCATCCAAGTTGAAGTGATTTCGTAAAAGTATCTATCGTTTTCACGATATCCGTAGCTGCCCAATTGTATTGCGTGATGAAATTCGTGAGCGGCTGTTACTTTCAATCCGGGGATGCCCCGGCTCGTTGGATATACTGATATGTAATCATTATCTATTTCTAAGTACGACGAATAGCGTGATGGAGATTGACCGGGGTTTATCGGGTCAGGGCTTGGCACAGTCTGACCATATAACCCTCCGCCTAATTCTGAGATATAAATTTGATAAGTTCCAGAGCCAGTTTCGAATGGTGGAGCTGAATATCCGGAGGTGTTTACAACAAAGTCCCAAACATAATTAAAAATATTTAATGTAGAATCCACAAAAGCATAAATAGCATTTATCGAATCTGCGTGATTTTTGACATAATTAGTATCATCAAGCATTCGTGTATATAGTGGTGTTAGCAATGAAGGAACATTATCTATAAAATAGTTTTCAATATCATAATAACCAACTGTATCGAAATGAACTGTAAAATACCCCATAGATTTAAAAGTTTGTCTGCTGGGTCCAGTGAGCAATTTCTTTATTGACATCTTTTGGTTATCTGGTAAATGTTGATAATTTTTTAAAATCTCAAAAGTTAAATTAAGGGCACATTTTCCAGGTGTCTCTCCTTGTTTCACGTCTATCCGATTGTCCTGTCGCCAGGAGGTCACTCTTTGAATTAACGATTCTTGTTCAGTAATTAAGCTCGCGTTTTTCTGTGAAAAAGATAGTAGCGGGAGTATCAAAAGCAAAATTATAGAAACGATTAGAGCGCGATAATATTTAAAAATATAATTCATTACTTTCTCCCGTAAATAATTCTAACATAACCATCGTTCTCGTATGTTAGAGCAAAATCCGGTAAGCCATCATTATCAAAGTCGGCAACCACAAAACTGCTGACACCTTCGATTCCCATTAATCTTTTTGGACTGTTAAATAAACCATTTCCATTTGCAATGTAGGCTTGTAAAGTTTTAGTTAGAGCATTTTCCACAATCATATCAACTTTTTTATCATTGTCCACATCAATAAACTGTATATCGTTCTTATTATTAATTTTTATGTTTGAAATCTTGAAGTTCGGCAAAGAATAAAACACACTGTCTCCCCGATTTAAAAAAATATTTAGTTCATTTTTATCAGACGAAGCAAGTATTATATCTACCAGATCATCCGAATTGATATCATTCCCGGATAGGAGATAGTTTCCCGAATTAGTATCCTTGAGTGTGTAAACACATTTGTTTATCGGTTTTTTGTTTTGAATATAAGAAAATGCGATACACGAACTGAATGAATAATTCGAATTATTTTTGAGATAAACTAAATCTGTTTGTCCGTCATTGTTTACATCCAGAGCCGCGCAGTTGATTACTTTTGCGGATAGCGCCTGTGTTATTTCTTTTTCTGTGAATTTTGTTCTCGATATTCGTTCGTATAAAAATACATTATAATATTTATCATCCAAATCCCGAGTTCCGACACTGAAGTATAAATAATTATTCGGAATGCTGAAATTTATTTCCAGAATCTCTGGAGTGTCTGCCATGGTTAGGTCGAAGCTAGAATGACTATAATCTGCTAAGGTGACTTCTGTAACTGATATCTGATTAGAATTTGCGTGTGTGGTCAACGCAAAGAATAAGCCCGGTTTTTTAACTTTTACATTTAATGATTTTGGATAATCTATCGGTGTTTGGATGCAAACTTGTCCATCAAAAACTCCGGTTGTGTTATTTTTGAATATTGAAATAGATTTTGATCCTTCGTTTGCTATCACCAAATCAATATTCCCTGAATGTAAAATATCGATTGCTCTTATCGAGGTTGGTCTCACGCCTGTTATATATTTTACGTCGTTCCTAGCTGGCAACGATACTTTTGAATTGTAAACATAATTCAATTTCTTTTCTCTTTTATTAGTAAACAGTAAGTCATAATAATTAGTTTTTGGATGATAAATTAATGCTGCATCCCCTGAATTTCTACCTAAGCTGTACTGTGCATTTTCAGAAAAGTATCCTAAACTATCTTTTATCCATAACGATAAATATCCTTTTGATTTATGAATAGTTAGCATTTCATCCGTACCGCCATAGTCGATATCAGCAATTATCATTTTGTCATAAGTATTCAATAGTTCGATATCTTGATGTAGAAAATAATTTCCAAGTCCATCGCCTAACATGGTGGTTATCAGTCGCTCATCTTGAAAACCTACTATGATATCAGTAATCCCATCTCCGTTAATTTGAGTTGGTAAAACGGTTATAGGTTCATACATGAAATCTATGGTAGATGGGATGTTATATTTTAAACGAGCGTAAGAAGTGAACAAATTGATCTGATTCGAAAGCCAATTAACACCAAGAACGTCTACAAGTCCGTCGTTGTTTATATCGTCAATAAAAATATTGCTGAAGGAAAATTCGGGGATTAAGTATTGTGGGATCTTGAATGTTCCATTTCCTTTACCGAGAAATGTCATTATCCCGGTAATCTGTTTCCCGAACAAGAGTATATCATTTTTACCGTCATTATTGATGTCGTTTACATTGAGATTAAACGAATCTCCTTCTAATATAAATTTCCATTTTAAGACCAATGTGTCTTTTTGCGTACCGAGAAATACCTTCAATGTCAAAGGGTCAGAAGTCAGCATTGTTAAATCGGACTGACCATCATTATTTACATCCGCGGCAACGGACACAAGTATTTCTTTATCGAATCTATAAGCTTGAGGTGTCCACCCGGAAGTATCATCCGTGGCATAAAGTACTGTTAAGTATTTAGAACGATGTGTTACAATATCCCAAAGCCCATCACCGTTGAAATCGCCCGTTACTATATTTTGGCAAGAGGAACCTACGGTCAGTTCGTCAATCGTGGAAAATGTAGAATATTGTCTCTGAGAAAAAGTAACAGACCAGTCTATAATATTCAATACAAGCATGCTGAAGAAAAGTTTACGGGGATTTTTTATAGCTGACGAAAATATATCAACAACTATTGTCATCGATGAGATTTTTTACCTGACTTTCTTTCCAATCGGTGTTTTCTTCGAGACAATGCTTCCGAAAATCTTTTCTTTTCTTCTTTCGTCTGAGGTTTGACTTGGCAAACCATCGCAGGTTTTTTATTTTCATCTACAGCTACAAAAGTAAAGAACGCCTCGTTGGCAATTTTTGATTTACCTAAAAGCTGATCCTCCGCAATCACCTTTACACCAACTTCTAGAGATGTGTTAAATGTTCGATTCACTGTCGCCTTCAGTCGAACGATTTCTCCGAGATGGATAGGATGATGGAAATACAATTCATCTACAAAAGCAGTAACGCAAACACGATTAGAATGGCGTTGGGCAGAAATTGCAGCGGCAATATCCATCCAATGCATTAATCTTCCGCCTAATAAATTCCCGAGTTGGTTGGTATCGTTAGGTAATACCAGTTCGGTCATTTCGATTTCTGAATCTTTAACAAATTTACACGGTTTCATATGATTTTTACTTTATTAGCGCCTCAACTCCAGCGCGTAATGAGGTTTCGGGAAATTTTTTAAAAAACTTATCAGCTTCGGCTACTGCCTCATTTATTTTTTTTCTTTTTACGAGCGATTCAATTTTTCCGAAATAAGCTTGTTCGCCGAATTTGCTGTCGTGATAATTTTCTAACACACTGTTAAAATAATAAGTTGCCGATTTATAATATTCCATTTTCATATAAATGACGGCGGTTTGGTATTCTTTTTCAGCTAATCTATCTCTGAGTTCCGTAATTTTTGCCTCAGCATCTAATACCAATGAATCCGTCGGAAAATATTCTATAAACGCTTGAAATTCGTCGATTGCTTTTATTGTATACGATTGGTCTAAAGCAGACTTCGGCGCTAAGTTGTAGTATGCTAATGCGATTTTATTCATGGCTTTAGGCACAAGCGGACTCGCGGGCATGTTTCTTTTTAGCGCTTCGTATTCATAAGCGGCAAGCAAGTATTCTTCCTTTTTGAATCTACACTCGCCTAAATAATATTGCGCGTCATCCGATACACTGCTGCCGGGGTATTGTAATGTAACTACGCTAAATTCATTAATTGCTTCTAAATAATTTTCGCCATTAAACTCATTCAAACCAATCTCGAAACGTTCTTCGGCTGTCAAGGTTTTTTCAACGTCGGATGATTTACACGAAATTATGAATGATAGTGATATGATAAAAAACGTAAAAAATGTTTTTCTGATAATTCTCATTGTATAACTACTTCCTTAATGTGAAAAATAAATAAACAATTACAGCAACCGATGAAGTTATGATGACAGGTGATAGCACTCTTTCCAGCATAGCATCAGCGGGTAAAACTCCTTTTGTTGACAAAATATGTTCGTTTTCTAATTGATTTATTGATTCCAGCGCAACAGTATCTTTATTGTGTTGGTCGAAGGTTTTAATAGCTATAAGATTACGGCCTTTTGTTACTTTTGATGATACAGTTAGCTCTACTACGCGAACAACCTGTTTTTGACTTAAGAATGTTTGCCTAAATATACTTTCATATCTTACGTCCATTTTGATAATTGCCAATTCGATTGTTGTAACAGTTGACAAATTTGTATCTGGCAGCAAACATAATTTATTCTTTTTTATCAGCCCTTGTAATATATTATGTTCCACTATCCAATAATCTGGAGACGGTTTTACTACAAGCGTTATAGAATCGCCGGCAGAAAAACCTATCTGAGAAAACAAAGAATCATACACGTTTTTAGACAATTCCTGGATTACTTCAAGATTCTTTTTCGGTTGAGCAAAGATTTCTGAACTGATCCAATTGAATATAACCAGCAAAGTCAATAAATGTAGAGCTTTCAATTTTTCCTGAGTTGAATGTTAATTGAAATTAATAATTCTAAAAACTAACAGTACGTTTTAGATAGAAAACATGAATAATATAAGAATTTCAACTGACATTTGCTAACTGGCTCAATTATTAATCTATCCAGAACCAAAATAACTACTATCGGTATAAATTAACAAATATCCTTTTAATCCAAAGATAATTTTAACAATATGCAAAGGTTTATAATCATCTTGTAACACGGTATTATTCATAATGGGTAAAAATCCATTAAAACTCTCATATTTAAGAATTGGATAAAAGAGGGTTGTTACAGGCGAAAACTTCAATGTCCATCTCCCGCTTTCAGTGGGATCCGTCCACTGCGTTTTTCCCGCGTAACGATATCTGTATAAACTCTTGATTATTAAAGCACCGATATATATATTGTTATAGGTGATTTTTATTATAACGGCTTTCAGACTTGATATGTAAATTGTAATAAAATTGTTTATATTCTAAAGTAACATTATAAGACATTGGTAAATCAAGGTAGTGTTAACTCGATTTTTGAAAATATTGGAACGAAGATTACCATATTTGTAATCTTTTGATATAGATTATGTTGAGTATTTATTTTGTGGCAACGGAGGTTAATAACAATAAGTGATACAGTGCGTTTGATGGTACAAACAGAAATCACTCAGAACATAAACTACTAAAGAAGGTTAAACATGAATCGTGAAAGCGTTCAACCCATTGTGGAAAAGTATAAACATCACCGCGGTGGACTTATATCCATTCTCGAAGAGATTCAATCAAAGTACGGCTATCTACCCGAAGATGTATTAAGAGTAGTAGCAGAACTAACCGACCGCGACATTGTAGATATCTATAGTGTCGCCACATTTTACAAAGCATTCCGATTAAAGCAGAGAGGAAAACATCTTGCTTCGATATGTCTTGGAACTGCATGCCACGTTCGTGGCGGACAAGCCATCGCAGATGAGTTTGAACAGAAACTCAAAATAAAAAATGATGGCGAAACAACACCCGACAAAGAATTCACTCTTGAAACAGTTCGCTGCCTTGGTGCATGCGCACTTGCACCAATCGTTGTTGTCGATGGTTATTACTTTCCTCACGTCAATACCGGACAAGTTAAAGAGATATTAGATAAAACTCGTAGTGGACTGGATAAAGTTGAAATTGAAAAAGACCAACGTATATTTCCAATCGAGGTCAACTGTCCGCGTTGCAACCACAGTTTGATGGATGCAGATCGCTTAGTTGATGGCTATCCATCGATTCGGTTGACGGTTTCATTTGGACAACAACATGAATGTCTTTTTTTATCATCGTTGTATGGAAGCTACACAATCGAATCGGGTTATGAAATCCCAGCAGATATCATTGTAAATTTCTTCTGCCCGCATTGTAACACCGAGTTGATCGGTGCATGGAACTGCTCAATGTGCAACGCACCTATGGTTCCAATGATTGTTAGCGGCGGAGGAATAATACAAATTTGTTCTCGTCGTGGCTGTAAAAGCCATATGCTGGATCTAGAAACTCCACAACTCCAATAAACTAATTTCAGAGAGTATAAAATGGCAACTGAACGATTAAACTCGATTACTGCTTTAAAAAAATTTCAAGAGAAATTAGTAGCGCATAAAGATACAAACACACCAACGATCATAATTTCTGCCGGAACATGCGGCCAAGCGAGCGGAGCTAATGATCTAATCCGAATTGCCAAACGCGAAATTATTGCAAGAAAATTAACGGGAAAGGTCCTTCTCCGGGTAACCGGCTGTCATGGTTACTGCGAAATGGAACCATCCGTCCTTATCGAACCGCGAGGAACTTTTTATCCTAAGTTGAAAATGGATGACATGGTCCGAATTGTTGAGGCAGCAGCAAAAGGTGCATTATTGCCCGATTTATTTTACACCGATCTTGCCACGGGTCAAAGATTTGAAAAGCAAAACGATATACCATTTTTTAAGAAACAAAGTCGCAACATCATATCAAGAAACGAGAAAGTAGATCCGATAAGAATTACCGACTACATCGCAAATGACGGTTATTCATCACTGATGAAAGTCCTTGAAAAAAATGATGCTACTTGGGTTGTGGAAGAAGTCAAAGCATCCGGTTTGCGTGGCAGAGGTGGTGCCGGATTTCCAACCGGTATAAAGTGGGAAATGCTTGCAAACCAAAAAAATGGAACGGGCAAATTCCTTGTCTGTAATGCAGACGAGGGCGATCCTGGGGCATATATGGACCGAAGCGTTCTTGAAGGAAATCCACATAGCATCATCGAGGGCATGATCATCGGAGCTTTCGGAACAGGTGCAACAGAAGGCATCATCTACGTCAGGAATGAATATCCACTCGCTATAAAACATCTCATAATAGCTTTACGTCAAGCTCGTGAACTTGGTGTTCTGGGTAATAATATTTTAGGTACTAATTTCTCATTTGATATTAACGTAGTAAAAGGTGCAGGTGCATTTGTTTGTGGTGAAGAAACTGCCCTCATCCGCTCGATAGAAGGGAAAATGGGTGAACCACGTCAGCGTCCACCCTATCCTGTTAAAAAGGGAATCGATGGCAAACCCACGGCGATTAATAATGTTGAGACTTGGGCGAACGTCCCAATTATCATCAACGAGGGCGGTGAAGAATTCGCAAAGGTTGGTACGAAGAAAAACGCCGGAACGAAAATTTTCAGTCTCGTTGGTAAAGTAAAAAATACTGGTCTGGTTGAGATTCCAATGGGAGTTACTATCAACACGATAGTTAACGACATCGGCGGCGGACCTGTAAGCAAAGCAAAGATAAAAGCCGTTCAAACCGGCGGTCCCTCCGGCGGTTGTATTCCTGCTAAGATGTTCGACTTACCGATTGATTATGATAGCTTAACTGCTGCCGGCTCTATCATGGGATCGGGTGGTATGATTGTTATGGATGACGATACTTGCATGGTAGATGTGGCAAAGTACTTCATGAATTTCTTAAAAGATGAATCGTGCGGAAAGTGTTTTACATGCCGCAAAGGAACTCAGCGCATGTACGAAATCCTTGAAGATATTTCAGAAGGAAAAGGAACTCAAGGTCATTTAAAACTTCTCGCAGAATTAGCTGAAACAGTTAAAGACACTTCGATGTGTGGACTTGGTCAATCGGCACCGAATCCAATTTTAAGTACATTACGATACTTCATTGATGAATATAAAAGACATATCTACGACAAGCGATGCGATGCTTTTGTTTGCAAAGGAATCGTCGGTGCACCTTGTGCATCCGCTTGTCCGATTGGAACGGAGGCATGGCGTTACATAGCACATATCCAGCGTGGTGAATTTGAGGAAGCATATAGAGTTATCAGAGAAGCCAATCCGCTTCCCTCTGTTTGTTCTCGTGTATGTAATCATCCGTGCGAAGATCGATGTAAAGCAGGAACTCACGGTGGTGAATCAATCGCCATTCGCGCACTGAAAAGATTCGTCACAGATCGCATCGAGCCCTCCGTTTATAAACCATTGCGCCTTGCAAAAACAACCGATGGCTTCCCACTTGTTGCTATTGTTGGAGCGGGTCCCGCCGGATTGACTGCGGCACATTATCTTTCATTGAAAGGATACAAGGTAACGGTTTTCGAAACAGAAGCACAGCCGGGTGGAATGCTTTTCAGTGCAATTCCATCTTATCGCTTGCCCCATGAAGTTATTAAGAAAGAAATAGATGCTTTGCTGGACGAAAATATAACGCTCAAATGTAATGTTACTTTGGGTCGCGATATAACTTTAGATAGTTTATTCGATGACGGATTCAAAGCAGTATTCGTAGCGATTGGTGCGCACAAGAGTTTGCGCTTACAATTGAGGGGAGAGGATATGCCCGGAGTTTATCCATCAATCCAATTCCTGAAAGCTTTTAACATTCGTGGTGATAAGTTAGCAAAAGGACGTGTTGGAATTGTTGGAGGTGGCAACTCTGCTCTTGATGCGGCAAGAATTGCAATCCGCCAACCTGATGTGAAAAGTGTTTCGATTTTCTATCGACGCACACGCGAAGAAATGCCTGCATTTGAAGAAGAGATTGAAGCTGCTCTTCAGGAAGGCATCCATATCGAGACGTTGGTATCACCAACCGGAATTCTTTCCGAAGGTGGTAAACTTTCGGGTATTGAATGTATTAATAACGAATTAGGAGAACTTGATGCCACGGGACGTCGCCGTCCGGTAGCAATTCCCGGTACCCAACATGTTATCCCGCTCGATACCTTGATTGTAGCAATCAGTGAGGGCTCGGATACCGACTGCGTAACTGTTGCAGGTGCGAATCGGCTTGATATCGATAATCAGAAAAACACTATAATCGTAGAGCGTGAAACTCTGTGTACGAATCGTCCGGGAGTTTTTGCAGGTGGAGATGTAATAACTGGTCCTAATACTGTAATAGATGCAATCGCCGCAGGTAAAAAAGTCGCCGTGATGATCGACCGCTACTTGAAAAACGAGGAATTGAAACAACCATCTGAATTGAAATTACCTCATCATTACATCGAACCGATGAAAACAAACGGCAGCGCGCAATCATCAAAACGAACTGATGTACCGCGTATTTCTATTGACAGAAGGAAACACGAATACACCGAAGTCGAGATGGCGCTTTCTATTGAAGAGGCGAAGAACGAAGCGGGCAGATGCCTCCGATGCGATCTTGAATTCACACAGAAGAAAAATGAAGATTCAAAATCTCAGGTATTGAAGGAACAATCAGCATGATTAATATAAAAATAAATGGTTTGCCTCTCTCCGTTGAAGAAGGCACAACAATACTCGAAGCCGCAGAATTCCTTGGATTCCCGATCCCAACTTTGTGCCACATGGATGGCTTGACGCCATATGGAGCATGTCGGTTGTGTGTTGTGGAAATCGGTGAAGGACTCAAATCAAAACTTGTTTCGTCATGCACATATCCGGTTGAGGAAGGAATGAAAATCAGAACAGCTTCCAATCGGGTCATTCGCGCACGGAAGATGGTAATCGAGTTATTGCTTGCGTCTTGTCCACAATCAAAAATTATTCAGGATATCGCATCAGCACATCAAGTGCGGCAACAACGTTTCAGACAAGAACATGAAGACTGCATCCTTTGTGGATTATGTGTTCGAATGTGCAAAGAACAAATGGTTGCACATGCAATCGGCTTCCGTGGACGAGGTGAGCATCGAAGCATTGGTACACCGTTCGATATTAAGTCTGAAAAATGTCGCCTCTGTGGTGGTTGTATTTACGTTTGTCCGGCTTGCCAGTTAAGATGTACGTACAATCAACCCGAACTTGCAATATGCGGCGGCTGCGCTAACTTAAGTCCACCCTGCATCGAAAAAGAAAAGTTTAATGACATGATGTGCTACATGGAACCCTGTGTGGCATGTGAAATAAAAAAAGATTAACGAAAGGAGATACACAAAAATGTCGCTCTCAAAAATAAACGCAACAGCTGCAACTTTAACTAAAAACAGAACAGACGGTTCCATAGTACCTGCCTCTGGCATGTGCGTAACCTGCGTCGATGGATGCATAGGAATGTGCGAAATCGGCAAATCTGCTTATCGTGGTCACGAAGTAATTTATCCGCAGCCGTTCGGCGTCATCACAACGGCGGGAGAAAAATATTACCCTGTCGACTATTCTCACTTCAACATCATGGGTACTGCAGTCGGTGCACATGGTATTAAAGCCGATAGCGATGTAGCCATCTTCCCGAATGTGAATTTAGAAGTTCGCTTCGGTCATGATAAGGGAATTAAGTTCCACTACCCATGGATAATACCCGGCATCGGCTCAACTGATATTGCAAAAAATAATTGGGAGGGCTTGGCGATTGGCTCCGCTCTTTCAGGAACCGGCTTAACAATTGGTGAGAATGTGGTCGGCATGGATATGGAAGCCGTAATAAAGAATGGTAAAGTTCATGATACAGTTGACTTAAAGCGTCGCATTTCACTTTATAAAGACCACATGCGCAATGGCTTTGGTGCGATCATCGTCCAGGCGAATGTTGAAGACACACGCCTCGGTGTTCAAGAATATGCCATCGAGAAACTTGGGGTTCAAATTGTTGAATTGAAATGGGGCCAGGGTGCAAAAGACATCGGTGGTGAAGTGAAAATCCGAAATCTTAAAAAAGCTCAAACACTTTACCAGCGTGGCTATGTCGTTCTCCCCAATCCTATGGATGAGATGATCATCAAAGCATTTGAGCGTGGCGCATTCAAAGAATTCGAGCGGCATTCACGTGTCGGCATGGTAAGCGAAGAGTCATTCGCACAGCGAGTTGATGAACTCCGTAAAGCCGGCGCAAAATATATTTTCTTAAAAACCGGTGCATACCGCCCAGCCGATTTAGCTCGTGCAGTAAAGTATGCATCCAAATATAAACTTGATCTTCTCACAGTAGATGGTGCAGGCGGCGGAACAGGTATGAGCCCATGGCGGATGATGAATGAATGGGGCGTGCCACCTGTCGAATTACATTCACTATTGTATGACTATACCAAGAAATTGGCGGATAAAAAACAACATATCCCGGCGCTTGCAGTTGCAGGCGGATTTACATTCGAGGATCAAATCTTCAAAGGACTTGCAATGGGAGCCCCGTTTGTTAAACTCGTTGGTATGGCACGTGCACCAATCGCGGCGGCAATGGTGGGAAAAACAATCGGTCGTGCGATGGAAGAAGGTCAGTTGCCTATTTATGTTGAGCGATTTGGCAGCACAAAGGATGAAATCTTTGTAACCGCAGCTCACTTGCGCCATGAATTAGGTAATGATGAATTCGAAAAAGTACCAGCGGGCGCGCTCGGCCTTTACACGTATTACGAGCGTCTCGCCCAGGGATTACGCCAGCTAATGGCAGGTAACAGAAAGTTTTCACTTGATCACATTACTCGTGACGACATCGCATCGCTTACACCAGAAGCAACCGCGATCAGCGGAATTAAATATGTGATGGATGTGGATAAAGAAGAAGTTGAAGCGATACTGAAGTAATATTAGTCGGAAGACTCTACAAAACCTGACAGTTCAATTTGATCTGTCAGGTTTTTTAATTTTCAGGTTTCAAAATTATTCCTTCATTTTTTTGACCATTCATTTTTACAACAAGAGGATTTTCTAACCGGAGATGTTTAGTGAACGATTTTTCTTCCACTATATTTTGTGCCAACAACCATTCCCAATCGACGAATCCTTCTTCTATTCTAGAAGTAATAGTAAAATAACCAACCATGAACGAAGTTATATTCTGAAAAAAGTGTGAACCTTGCGATGGCGCGACATCAATATCTTTAAATCCCGCTTCAATGATGGCGCGCGCACCCGCAATCTGTTCCCACTTCACAGGAATACCAAGCCACGGATCTAAACTCCCCCATCTTCCTAAACCAATTAAAAGGTACGGTCGCTGTTCGAAAACAAGTTTTTGATTGAATAGTCCGATCTCCTTCGCCACTTCATTCGTTTTACTTCGATCAAATCGGTTGATATCAACCATTACAACATCATAGATATCTTTAATTATGCCATGACCTAACACCTGATGGCTGTGACAAATTAACTTTTTCGCATCAATCTCTTCGATCTCCAATTCCTCTGCTTCACGGCTTAAAACAAGCGGACGAATTTGTAACAACCCAAACTCTTTGGGCTTTGAAAGTGAATCCGACATATTCACTGCAAACTCCAGTTCAACGGGCGTACCCATTCCCCAATTTCCCATTTCAAGTAAAAGCTCGACTATTTCCGGAAGTGGAAATATTTTATTCCGAAGTATAGGCGCAAATGTAACAACCCGTTTCCCATCCCGCGAGAGGCCATCGTGTATCGTATCATTTTCAGAAGAATAGGTTGAGCCGACATAACTGAGAGTTCCATCGCGCTCAGCTTCATTCAGTTCATATTTCTTTAACAGTGTGTAGTTAGGATCAGCGGTATCGTTTAATTTTGATTCGAGATCCAGAGCAAAAAATTCGGTTTGACTGTTTCGAAGTGTTTCCTTGACAGAATAAAATTGTAAAAGATTATCGGGATACTTCGGGCAAAAACGCACGGTGATTCCGCCATCGACAATCATCTTTCCTAATCCAAGTGCAACCGACACAATTCCGTCCTGCGATTTCTGGGGCGCAATTGGGTAGAAATTATAAGATTTTGCAACTCCAGAGAAATCCGGATAAAACTTTGAATCATGTGGATCCCCGACCATCTTCTGAACGATAACCGCCATCTTTTCTTCTTCAAGCCGATACGATGTTACCTTGATGTAATCTTTTGCATTTTGATAAAAAGTTGAAGCATATACTCGCTTTATACTGTTTATCAAGTCCATACGTCGAGTAACCAGATTATCGTGATTATTCGGTATCATATAAGTTTTATAAACGCCTGCGAATGGGTGGAACTGGGAATCTTCCAAAAGTGATGAAGATCGAACAGCGAGCGGTTCCCGAACAATATCTAAAAAATCAATTAATTGTCGACTTACTTTCCGAGGAAATTTTTTTGCCTCCAAAAAACGATGTGTGATTTCTGTATCGTCCGTGCAGCGTAATGCAAACTCACGCAAATTGTTTTCGTCAAGGAACTGATCAAATACGTCTGTTCCAAGAATAACCGCAGGGGGAACCGTAATTTGAATATCCTTGAATCGATCACGTATATCAAAATTGCTTAATAAAGTATTAACAAATCCCAATCCGCGAGCTTTACCACCAAGCGATCCGCTGCCGATCCGAGCAAAACTGCTCGACGGATCGTAAGTTGTTTTATCGAAATCTGTTATTTGCCCCAATTGCCGCAACCGACGATGTGTTTGGAATGATATGATCAGATCCTGCCGCATACCGGTAATGGATGGAAAATCTGAAACCTTACGCGGTCGATGTTTATATGCAAGCCAGAATTCAGTTCTCGCTTTAAGCCAGTTTGAAAAATGATTTCTTTCAGCATGGTAGCGGAGACTCTCATCCGGAACAAAATTCAATTGTTCTTCGAGAGATTTCAAATCAGTTGCCCGGCTAACCTCTGTTCCGTCAGGCATACGGAAAATGAAATCTCCAAAGCTAAAGTAGCGATTCATGAACAGCCGCAGATCATTCAGTAAAGTTGGAGAATCTTTGAGCAAAAAAGATACACCGATTGTGTGAACTTCGATCTCTTTATCGGGTGCATTCGATTGCAGCAAAATTGGTATATCGGCACGGCGCGACTTCACATTTTTTGCAAATTCGATTCCAGCTTGCGGATCATCGCTGCCATTACGGTAAAAATCGATGTCCGATATAATTCCGAGAATATTTTCCTCATACTTCTGAAAATATTCCCATGCTTCTTCGTATGTTGTGCATAGAAGAATTTTGGGCCTCGCCCTCATTCGAAGAAACCGATCCGATGGATTGATACCCTCCGTAATTAATCGCTGAGATTGGATGAGAATTTCCGTGTAGATGATTGGTAGAAAAGCTGAGTAATATTTGACATTATCTTCGATAAGAATAATAGATTGGACGCCAGCGGTTTTAGTATCATGCTCAACATTCATCCGATCTTCGATATATTTAATAATCGCAACAAGAATTCGAGAGTCTCCTTGCCATATAAAAATCCTGTCGAATACTGAAGTATCCTGCCTTAGCATTAACTCTGATAGTTCCCGGTTATCATATGTAAGAAGTACGACAGGAATATTCAATCCTGATTCTTTCACCTTCCTGGCAAATCGTACTGCATGGAAATCCTCGATATGCAGCGTAGTGATTATTAAATCGAATCGCCGCCCACCAGTTGCCAACTCTAATGCCTCTTCCCCGCTCGAAACATGTGTGATCTCAGGTGAGTGACTTAAATTAAGTCCTTCGTATTCTTTTCTAATTAACTCATACAACCGTCCATCTTCTTCGATGATGTAAGAATCATAAAGACTGGAAACTAAAAGAATATCCCGGACATTGAACCGCATGAGTTTTTGAAATCCCTGGAAACGTGTGCTATAGCCAGCGGTTTCCCATGGATATTCGGTACGTTTTGATGATGGTATAATATGATCTGCCATATTCAATGCAAATGGTACTTCATCTAAAAATAAATATTCTGAAAGTAAAAACTACTGCGTTCTAATAACCGTGAAGTATTCCTCTTTTCAAGACTACTTCATAGGTTATAACATTTTTAGAGTTGAGTAAATTTTATACCAAACCTTGGTCAAGCATTGCATCTGCTACTTTCAGGAACCCGGCAATATTCGCTCCGTTTAGATAATTTCCTGGAGTCCCATACTTTTCAGCTTCCTGTAAACACCTGTTGTGAATATTTATCATTATTTGATGCAAACGCTGGTCAACTTCTTCTTTGGGCCAAGGCAGGCGCATACTATTCTGACTCATTTCAAGTCCAGAGGTTGCAACACCGCCGGCATTCGATGCTTTACCGGGCGCATAAAGTATTTTTGCTTCCTGAAATATTTTTACGCCGGGAATTGTTGTCGGCATGTTTGCCCCTTCACAAACACAAATGCACCCGTTCTTTACAAGTTCTTTTGCGTCGTTTTCATCTAATTCATTTTGAGTTGCACACGGCAACGCTACATCGGCTTTAACATTCCAAGCACGTTTACCGGCATAGAAAGGTACTTTGAATTTATCGGCAAACATTTTAACTTCATCACGTGCGCTCGCGCGCATTTCGAGTAAGAAATCAATCTTCTCTCCTTTTATTCCATCTTTATCGTGAATAAATCCGTCGGGACCCGATAAGGTTACAACCTTACCGCCGAGTTCTGTTACTTTGAGAGTAGCGCCCCAAGCTACATTTCCAAATCCCGATATGGCAACTGTTTTTCCATCGAACGAAAGTTTTCTTGTCTTTAGCATTTCCTCTGCAAAATATACAGCGCCAAATCCGGTAGCTTCAGGACGTATTAAAGAGCCGCCCCAATTCAATCCCTTCCCTGTCAGCACGCCGCTGAATTCCCGCGACAAACGTTTATACTGTCCGAATAAAAATCCGATTTCGCGCCCGCCGACTCCGATATCTCCAGCCGGAACGTCTGTGTCCGGACCGATATGTCGATACAATTCCGTCATAAAACTCTGGCAGAAACGCATCACTTCAGCATCGCTCTTTCCTTTCGGATCGAAATCAGAGCCGCCCTTGCCTCCGCCCATCGGCAGAGATGTCAAACTATTTTTGAAAACCTGCTCGAAGGCGAGAAATTTTAGAATGCTTAATGTAACAGACGGATGGAATCGTAATCCACCTTTGTACGGACCGATGGCGCTGTTCATTTGAACTCTGAACCCTCGGTTGATATGAAACTCACCACGATCGTCCATCCACGGAACACGGAATATTATAATCCGTTCCGGCTCAACCATTCTTTCTAAAATTTTTCCCGAACGGTATTCCGGATGTTTTTGCAAAACAAGTTCTAGCGATTCAAACACTTCTTCAACTGCCTGGTGAAATTCTAATTCGCCAGGATTTTTTGCTTTTACTGAGTTAATTAGGTTTTTTAAGTAATCTGACATATAATCCTCATCTTTCATTTCCTTGATTAAATATTGTTATCTAACTTTTTAATTAATGATTTTTCTTGATACGAACAAAATACTTTGATTATAACTGATTGCGGGGTAATATTAGAGACGACTTAGAACACTCTACTTTGATTTTTATTTCTCTTATATAATACGAAAAGAATCTATAATTTTCAAATTTCAAAACATTCAGTTTAAATCAATCATTTTTATACCTTTTATGTAGGTAACAGTTTTATCCTCTTTCAAATTCTTAATTTTTTCAAATTTTGTTAATATCCGAGCATAATTATCTATAATAATTTTCAAGTAGTTTTTAAGTTCTTCGTTTTTACATTCTTCGCTAAGTAATTGTATCTGTTCACCCATTGACGCAAGAGGTCTTGATATGTTTTTTACAACATCAATGACTACGCTTTTCATAGCATCAATGCGTTGTTGCCTAACTTCTAACTCTATTAATTGGTTCTTTAAATTGTGTTTCTCCAAGACTTCAAGAATAGTTTTAGGAAGTACCGGCGACATTATTTCCTCTTTAACTAAATAATCCTCTACTTTTAATTTCATTACCTCAAGCGCGAGTTCAAAATCCTTATTAACCGTCAAGAAAATAACGGGTAAATTAATTTTTCGTTCTTGCAAAGACTTCGTAATTTCTAAGCCATTCATACCTGGCAAAAAATAATCCATCAGTACAATATCAATGTCTTTGTTCGTTTCAGCTTCCGAAAGAGCAGTTGTGCCATTATCACGCCAAACGACTTGGAACTTCTCTTTTTCGTATTTTTTAAGATATAATTCTACGAGTCGTGCAAAATCTTTATTATCCTCTACTAAAAGTATAACTATTTTTTTGTCTTGCATATCTATCTCGATTTTTTCATGTTATAATTCTTCATTTACTTTCAATAGTGTAAAATTAAAAGTCGTTCCTTCACCAAGGTTCGATTCGACCCAGATATTTCCTCTGTGCATCTCGATTATTTTTTTCACGATTGCCAAACCAGCTCCCGTACCCTCGAATTCATCCCGAGAATGAAGCCGCTGGAATATTACAAATATCTTCTCAAAATACTTTTCATCGATACCTATGCCGTTATCCTTAACAAAATATTTATATCTTTCTCTACCGAAAATTTCGTAACCGATTTCGATTGTCGGATTTGGCTTGTTATTAAACTTTATCGCATTCGAAATCAAATTCCTAAAAAGCACTTTCATTTGAGTCTCGTTTCCGAATACTTTAGGTAATGAATCTTGAACCACCAATATTACATTTTTCATCTGTATTGTATAGGACAAATCAAGCTTAATCTCTTCAAGTAGGGATTCTATATCAATCGGCTTGAATGATTCTGATATCCGACTTATTCTAGATAATGTTAGCAGGTCGTCTATTAAGCATTTCATCCTTGCTGAAGCTTGTACGATCGAATGTAAGTATTCGCCACCTTCACTTTGTAACATCGCATTATATTCTTCAAGTAATATTTTACTGTAGCACTCGATGCTAATTAATGGTTCTTTTAAATCGTGAGAAACAACATATGTAAAATCATCCAGTTCTTTGTTCCTTCGTTGAATCTCTAGTGACTTCTGGACAACATCTTCATACAACTTTGTTTTTTCTAACGCTATTGCAGTTAAACCACATATACTTTCCAACAACTTGGTTTCAGCTTCGGAATATGGCTCCTTATCACTCCCCAAAACTATTGAACCTACAACATTATTTTTAACAGCCATAGGCACAAAAGTATAAATAATATCATTAACGGTAGACTTTTCGACAATGGTTCGTTTATCAGTTATAACTTTCCAAAGCGGTGATACCTCAGCAATTTGTATCGGTTGTATTATTTTTGGTAAATAGACGTGCTCACCGTTTACAGACCTGATATGCAGCAGTGTAGTTTGTGTCATACGTGAGTCGTCAATAAAGTGAATATAAAATTCGTTAAACTTCAATATTCTTAGTAATTGAGTGAATACCGCATCGAGGACCTGATCAATATCCAATGTTGCTGTAAGTTGTTGACTTAGCTCGTACAAAATATTAAGCCTATCAAGTTGAGATTTTAATTCCGCATACAGTAAGGCGTTCTCGATGGCTGAACCTAATTGGTTCCCGATTAAGGATAAGAGCTGATGCTCTTGAACGTTAAAGTCGTGCGCCTGCTTAAAATATATATTTATTACTCCAATAATCTTATCACCCGACTTTAGCGGGATACCAGCCATAGCTGAGACCTCGTTAGCAGAAAGAAGGTTTTTTAGTGAGGGATGAACCTCTTTGTTCTCGATAACATTATCTTTTATAAATACGGGCGCTACCTGACCAAAAACTTTTCCGGTGTTATATTTGGAAACTGGAATTTTTAGTTGATAATTAGGTTCACCTTTAATACCTACTTGTTTTTTGAGTACCAGTTCATCGCCTTGTTGATCTTTTAGGAATAATAGAATAGAATCCGCGTTAATAACTCGTTGCAACCTCGGTAATGATGTTTCGAGAATTTCGGTTAAATTATAGGAAGCAGATATTTCCGTCGATATGTCACTTAGGTCAAGGAGCTGTTCGTTTCGCTTCTTTAATTCTTCCTCTGTCCTTTTTAATTCCGTAATGTCTGTCTGCGTAAATACTAATCCGGTAATTCTATCTCCAATCACCATTGGATTTATAGTCAGATTATAATTGGAACGTCCATCAGATGTAATTTCTTCATATTCTTTAGAAACGAATTTCAGATTACCCCTGAGTACCTCTTGAGCTATGGCTCTGTATTTTTCCTGAAACATCTGATCTGTTAGAATATCGAACAAATGATTTCCTTCGAAAGATTTTTTTGATTTTCGATATTTCTTTTTAACAAAATCATACCATGCTTTATTCACTTCTTTTATTCGGAACTCAGTATCGACAGTAAACACGACGCTATCGATTGAATTTAAAAGGTTATGAATATATGAAGCATCATCACTGACTTTTTGAAACAACAAGATACGGTCGATAATCGAGCCAATTTGGTCTACAAATGGTTTGATCTTCAATAAATGTTCTTCAGAATAAGCATTTGCGGCGGCCGAATACAGGTTAATGGTTCCCACAACTTCTGCTTTTGATATCAATGGAAAAGAAATTATAGAGCCATATTCATCTTCGACAAGGTTGTGGATAATGAATTTTTCATCGATGCTTGTATCGGATATACAAATTGCTTTTTGTTCTGATAGAGCAATCTTCGAGATACAGTTTTCATATTTTTTTAAAATTTTGGAAGAATAACTGTTATTCTGTTTATTCAGTTGAGCAAAAACTTCCACTTCATCCGGGTTGTCGCTCTTTAGACATATTTCGATGAGGTCAAAGGACAGGAAACCATAAATATTTTCAGCAAAGACTCTAAAAATTTTTTCAAAATCCGTAGTCTTATTTGCTGTCTGGATAATATCGTTTATCGCTTCGATATGTTTATTACGCTCTGCTAAGTCGGATGCCATTTTTTGGCGATCTGTAATATCACGCCCTAAGTTTAACATGGCGATCGACTCTCCGTACGGATTACGCAAAAGTGTAGTACTTAAACTTACCGATAGGTTTTTACCGTCTTTTGTCTGCCATGTCATGTCAAAATCGTAAAGGAAGTTTTTACTCCTAAGATTAGATATCCAGATAACATAACGACTCATCTCTTCTTCTATCAACCACGGATATGGAAACTCCCGCCCTAACGCCTCCGAACGTGAATACCCCAGAGCGTTAACGAATTCTCTATTGACTTCTATTACTTTGCCGCGTAGGTCGGTTAATATAAACAAATCTCCCATTGCATCAATAACGTTGCGAAGAATCTGCTCCGAATTTTTTATCTCTTCTTCCAATTTTTTTCGTCTTGTAATATCCGAGACAATTGTAACAACACCCAATATCTCACCACCGGATGATTGGAGTGGCGCATGCTTAGCCCACAAATATCCTTCCTTTTTAGTATCCGGGATATTAAAATAAATATCATCTGAACTTACAACCTTGCCCTCCAACGCCATATTGAGATAATGTTCGATATCTTTACCGAAAAGGTCGTTGGTTATTTCTCGAATGTTTTTTCCTAATATATCGGTACGCGACCAGCCGGTGATGCGTTCTATTGCCTCATTCCATTCAACAAAATTGAAATTTCTGTCAAATACTATTACACCTTCTCTAACTCCACCCAAGATCCCCGATTTGAATTGCTCTGCGTTGCGTAATGTTGTTTCTAGGTTTTTCTGATCATTAATATCGCTTATTATACCGCTAACTGATTCGATGGTTCCTTGTTCATCGCGTCCAATACTGACAGAGTCGCGCAGCCAAATATATTCTGCTTTTCCTTTCGGAAGGACACGATATTCGATTATACTATTTTTTGTTAAGCTATTTAGATTGATGTTACGCCGCATTACAACCTTTTTGTCGTCGGGGTGAACCAAACTTAACCATAGCGATTTATTTCTATTAAAATCTTTCGGGTTGTAGTTTAATAAGTTTTCCACATTGGGACTGACAAATTTGAAGTGTTCATCCGAAGTTCCAGAATAAACAACATCCGAAATCGAAGAGAACAACGAGTCGTAACGATTTTTCAGCTCAACAATTTTTGTGTATGCTTTTCCGTTTGAAATGGCGCCGCCAATCTGATTTCCAATAGAGCTTAGCATTCTTATAACAAATTCATCGGTTTCAACCTCTTTGGAAGATATTAAAATTATAATACCATTTATTTCGTTATTAGCAATTAGCGGTATTAGGCATATAGATGCGGCATTCTCATTTTTGAATGTGGATTTATGCGGTAAAAAACTTGGGTACGAAGCCGTGCGTATAACCGCGGGTTCCAAAGTTTTACTAAGATAACCACCGATACTTTCACTGGCGTTCATCTTGCCAATTTTTTTGATTAAATTGTCAGAAACTCCCTCATGCGATACAATTGAAAATTCGTCACTATCGTCTTTTATATAAACACAACCTTTTTCCCAACCCAAACTACTAACGAGAGTTTTTAAACTTACTTCTGAGATATGCTGAAGGTCCAAGGACTTCGAGGTTTCATGCGTAATTTTTTCAATTAATGATAGTTCTTTCTTTCTGTTTTTCAATTCAATCTCGGATTTGGCATCACTCGTTACATCGCGGTAAAACTCAATATCAATAACTTCTCCGCTTACCGTTAACTGAGATTTTGATATTTCTATTTGCACATAAGAACCATCATGTTTCGTGGCATTGGCTCGGACAGTACTAATTAGTTGTCTGGGTTTCTTTCCCGATACAGGTTTTTCTTTTGCCGAGTCTTTTTTTAACCTAATAATAGATTTATCGAATCCGACAACCTGGTCGTTTTTTTCGAATGCAAATAGTTTAATGAATGATTTATTACAAAAAGTATATTTCTCATCCTTTGATAAACTGATAGCAAGAGGAGACTCTTCAATTAATGACCGGAATTTTGTTTCTGAATTTTGAAGACGTTTTATAAAGTCTTTCTGAGAAGAAATGTCGAGTATCGTGAAACCGATCAATATCTTCTTCCCTAATTTAACCGGCAATACTGTTATTTGGCATTCAATGGTTGACTTATCAGTTTTTAAAATCGTTATTTCATTCGTTACCGATTCATCGGTCGAAATCACTTTTTTTATGATTGACCTGATTAATCGTGAACCACTAGAATCAAACAAGTCATTAATTTTACATTCCTGCCATTTTGTTGGTGTGTTGTAACCTATCAAGCTGGTGAATTTTGAATTAGCATAAATTGGTTTGTTATTTTCGAAGAGTATCGCTGCAAATTGTGAAGATTCAAGAATTTTCAGATATTTTTTGCTTTCCTCATGCAGTAATTTTTCTGTTTCAACTTGCTCGCGCTGATTCTTTATGATCGCTAAAAATAATCCTTTGGACAAATTTGAGACTGAGATATCAATAGGCAAATATTTACCGGATTTAGTTTTTATGACACTTTTAAAAGATAAATATTTTTTTGTTTTCAGTTGAGTGTAAAATCTCAATGCCGAAAATTTTTGTGACGGAATAAAATAATCAGATAGATTTCGTATCTTCAATTCATCAGAGGTATAGCCGAGAAGTTCAGATAACTTTCTATTTGGTTCTCGAAAACTTCCACCATACTCAAAAATCAACATAGCCTCTGTGGCGTTTTGAAATGACTTTTGAAAAATAACATCGGGTGAAAATGGCGACTTCAAATCTCTTTGGATATTCTCAGAGATAGCTATCGCTGATGATTCTTCACCTACTTGAGCCCTCCCCGGCTTCTTCAACTCATTGATATCCAGTTTAAGAGGAGATAATCGTAACGGCGTATATCGATTCTTAAGATTCAGGGCATTACAATACAAGCTTCCTTCGTGCCTATAGACATCTAAGACCACCGAAGACATATCCTTCAGTTTGGCAATAGTCGTGATATCCACACAACTTCGATCGACGCTTGTAATTACAATCGAATTATTCTTACGGGAATATTCAAGAATGTTTTCATAGAAAGAAATTAATTGTTTTTCACCTTTTAGATGGGAATTAAAAAATGACAAATCGTCTATAACAATACATCCATTCTTACCTGATTTAGCTAATGTTCTATTGATTGATTTAAGCTTCTGTTGAGTGGATGAACCTTTCAAACTGTAATCAATTATCTGAGAATTTTTTATGTTCGCTATACAGGCGTTATATGTTCCAATAACGGAAATATAAAAGAGCGGTAATTTATTAACGACACAATCGGTTATCAGACTTTCTATGACCACATCTATTCCGTACTCTTTAGATGTGATAAAAAGGAGGGAATCTGAACTATGAAAACCACCAATGTAATCTTCGAGTCGTGGGATATTTTGGAATATTAACTTATTCTTCATTGTTAGAAATTTAATAAAAATTTGGCAGGATTTCAAATAAAAAAGGCGTCCCGGATTGGAACGCCTAAAAAAAATTGACTAAAATTTTTACTTATAACCCAAAACTAATTCCAGCTCGGACACCGATATTATTAGCGTCAGAAATCATGATATATTTGCCGGTGATATCAAAATATAAATTATCACCTATTTTCATTTCATATCCGATTCCGGGAGCAATTACAAATTCGCTTGAACTTTCTGTTGTTTCACCACCTGGGAACGTTACACCATAGAATTCGTATGAAGGGACTGTTACAGTAAAGCTAAACATATACATACCTATTTCAGCGCTTCCATAAAGGCGTGAATCGCCTGTTGAGAAGTAGTATCTTCCACCAGCTAGAACTGGTATTGCAGAATATGAATATTCATATTTCCCTAAAAAGCCTAAATCTAATGATTTTCCTCCCCAAGAAATGTATCCAACGGTTCCGGAAATTGCCATTTGTTCGTTCATATGATAAAGAAAGTTAGCCGTTCCACCAAAACCAGTACCTGCAAAATCTCCAAAATCACCGCTTGGTAAAGCTAATTCAGCACCAACACCGAGTGTCATCTTTCCTTCTTGTGCGAAGGCAAACGAGCTGATAAGGATCAGAATAAATGTAACTGTTATTAAACGTTTCATAAAAGACTCCTTTATTTGTTATTGATTATTTTGTTTTAAAAGCGCCTACTAAAAATTGGCTTATGCAATTATACGAAATATTAAAGAACTTGTCAAGTGTTTTTTATTAAATTCTTTAAGTAATCCACTAAACCCTTTATTTTACGTCAATTACGAAATAAAATGTTTTGACTAACGACTGCAATATTAAAGCTCTGTTTGGTAGTCTAATCTTTCAGCAAACTTCTGGCTATTACTATCCTTTGTACCTCGGATGTCCCTTCATAAATTTCTGTAATTTTTGCATCTCTTAGAAATCGTTCTACTGGATAATCTTTTACGTATCCATATCCGCCGTGAATTTGGATCGCTTCAAGCGCTGCATCTACAGCTACTTTTGAGGCATATAACTTCGCCATAGCAGAAGCTGAACCGTAAGGTTTGCCTGAATCCTTTAACGATGCTGATTTTAAGGTAAGCAGCCGTGCAGCATCAATCCTTGTTGCCATATCAGCAAGTTTAAACTGTATTCCCTGAAATTCAGCAATTACTTGTCCGAAAGCTTTCCGTTCTTTTGAGTATTTTAGAGCGGCTTCAAACGATGCTTGCGCGATACCTAATGCTTGTGAGGCAATTCCAATCCGCCCGCCGTCAAGTGTCTTCATAGCGAATTTAAAACCGAAACCCTCATCACCAATTCTATTTACTACTGGCACTCTACAATCTGTAAAGGCTAAAGAGACAGTGTCAGAACTTCGTATTCCTAACTTTCTTTCCTTTTTTGCAACCTCAAATCCGGGTGTGCCTTTCTCAACAATAAATGCACTGATGCCGTGTGAACCTTTTGTCTTGTCGGTAGTTGCGATTACTAAAATAAGATCAGCATATTTACCATTCGTTATAAAATTTTTTGTGCCGTTGATGATATAGTAATCGCCGTCTCGAACAGCAACAGTTTTTTGGTTCGAGGCATCACTTCCAGCTTCAGGTTCAGATAGGGCAAAAGCGCCCAATTTTTTTCCAGCAGCTAATTCCTTCAGAAACTTATCTTTTTGATAATCGCTTCCCCATTCAGTTAATCCGTAAGAAACAAGTGAGTTATTAACTGACATGATAACACCAGCAGATGCATCGACCTTAGATATTTCTTCCATCGCTAACACATAACTGATTGTATCAAGTCCGGCACCGTTGTATTGCTCCGGTACCATCATTCCCATTAATCCAAGTTCGCCCATTTGTTTAACTGCTTCATGAGGGAATTCTTCTTTTTCATCTCGTTCTGCTGCGGTTGGGGCGAGAACATCTTCAGCGAACTTCTTCGCCATATCTTTAATCATTAATTGTGTTTCTGTAAAATCGAAATTCATGATGTATCCTATTTTGTTTGTGAATAATCGTAAAAGCCCTTACCGGTTTTTCTACCTAAATTTCCCGATGCAACCATTTTCTTTAATAACGGGCATGGTCTATATTTTGGATCACCCAATCCGCCATGCATCACTTCGAGGATTGCTAAACACACATCTAAACCTATAAAGTCCGCTAACTGGAGTGGACCCATCGGGTGATTCATACCTAACTTCATGACGGTATCCACCGAATCAGCTGTAGCGACACCTTCCATAACTGTGTAAATTGCTTCGTTAATCATCGGCATCAGAATTCTGTTTGCAACAAAACCAGGATAGTCGTTTACCTCTACAGGTGTTTTCTCTAATTTTTCTGAAATTTCTTTTACAAGACCATAAGTTTCGTTGGATGTAGATAAGCCACGAATTACCTCTACTAATTTCATTACCGGAACAGGATTCATAAAATGCATACCAATCACTTTATCAGGCCTTTTAGTTACTGCGGCTATTTCTGTAATAGAAATAGATGAAGTGTTTGAAGCTAAGATTGTATGAGGAGGCGAATTCGCATCAAGAATTTTAAAAATATTCAACTTGATATTCTTATCTTCGCTTGCTGCTTCTATAATCAAATCAGCAGTCTTTGCTGCAACGTCCAGTGATAATTCGGTTTTAATGTTCGATAAGGTTTTTTGTTTTTGTTCTTCAGAGATTGTGCCTTTTTTAATCTGGCGGTCGAGATTGCCCGTTATCGTTTTAATTGCACGGTCTATGAATTCCTGTTTGATATCATTAAGAATCACATTAAAACCATACTGCGCGAAAACGTGAGCAATACCGTTGCCCATTGTACCCGCGCCGATCACTAAAATATTTTTAATTTCCATTTTTCTTTCCTCCTAAAATTTTTCAACAATAAGTGCCATTGCTTCACCGCCGCCAATACACAATGAAGCTAAACCACGTTTTGCTTTCCTTTGCTCCATTGCATTGAGTAGTGTTACAAGAATTCGTGTACCACTTGCCCCAATAGGATGTCCGAGTGCAACAGCACCGCCATTTATATTTACTTTGTTAATATCTAAGCCTAATATTTTATTTACAACCATAGGGACTACAGAAAAAGCTTCGTTTATTTCAAACAAATCAATATCGTCCTTAGTTAAGTTTGCTTTCTTAAGTACTTTTGAGATAGCATCTACCGGGGCTGTAGTAAACCATTCGGGTTTTTGGGCGAACGAGGCATGATTTACAATTTTGGCTATCGGTTTAATTCCTAATGCTTCCGCTTTCTGTCTCGACATTACAACAACTGCTGCCGCTCCGTCGTTGATCTTCGAGGCATTGGCTGCAGTTACAGTTCCGTCTTTTTGAAAAGCGGGTTTCAATGCGGCGATCTTATCAAATTTAACTTTCTTAGGTTCTTCGTCTTCAGTGATTAAAATCGGGTCGCCCGCTTTTTGTGGAATTGAAACCGGAACAATTTCATCCTTGAAGAGATTATTTTGTTGAGCATTTAAAGCGCGTTTATAACTTAAAGTCGCAAATTCATCCTGCATCTCACGAGTAAGTTTATATTCCTTCGCACATAACTCACCTGCGTTTCCCATGTGGAAATTGTTATATACATCCCATAAACCGTCATATATCATTAAATCAGTCAATTGACCATGCCCCATTCGATAACCGTTACGAGCTTTATCCAGCATGTATGGCACATTCGACATACTCTCCATTCCACCAGCAACGATAATCTCCGCATCGCCCAAAGCGATCGATTGTGCGGCAAGAGCAATTGATTTCAAACCAGAACCACAAACTTTATTAATCGTCATACATTCAACCGAGACAGGTAAACCTGCATAAATTGCTGCTTGACGTGCAGGGGCTTGACCCATACCGGCAGTTAAAACCGAACCCATGATAACTTCATCAACAGATTCCTTTTGAACATTTGCA
This sequence comes from uncultured Ignavibacteriaceae bacterium, assembly GCA_964581995.1. Taxonomy (GTDB): domain Bacteria; phylum Bacteroidota; class Ignavibacteria; order UBA10030; family BY39; genus CAZOQB01. The sequence continues at coordinate 96,994 of CAZOQB010000007.1, forward strand.
CGTTTTAAAGCCTCTTGAATTACGATAGCGCCAAGCTGAGGCGCCGACAATGAACTTAATGCTCCTCCGAATGAGCCTATTGGTGTTCTGACTGCGCTAACTATTACTGCTTCTTTCATAACTCAAATCCTCCAATTATTTTAATAAATTCTATTTAGTTCTCACGAATTCAATTCGTCGATTTTTAGACTTTCCCTCATCGGTTCCATTTGTAGTAACGGGCTTATCAAAACCGTATCCGACTGTAGTGATGCGATTTGAATTAACGCCTCTACTAACAAGATATTGTTTTACAGATTCTGCTCTTCGTAATGATAAGCTTATATTCGCTTTTGCTGAACCTACGTTATCAGTATGACCGCTGATTTCAACTTCTATCTCCGGATTCGCAACCAACCCATCTGCCACAACGTTAAGCGTGTCGATCGAAGATTGTAACAGCCTAGCTTTACCGAACTCAAAAGTAATACCTTTGAGGACAATTTTTTCCCCGATTTGAATAACCGGGAAATCATCCTTTGGATTTAGCGGATCAGTTCCTCTTGCAACTTCTTTGCCGTCAAATACCCCTCCGATATCGGTATCGGTAACTAACGGATTTGTGTGGTAAGTAAATGTTTCTTCATAATCAGATAATCCATCGGCATCTGTATCCACATTGAGGGGATCAGTGAAGTATTTCAAAACTTCTTCGCCATCTGTGAGACCTTCCCCGTCAGTGTCTCGATTGAGAGGGTCGGTTTTATGTTTGAGCACTTCCTCGCCATCATTTAATCCATCACCATCAGTGTCAACATTTAATGGGTTAGTAAAATATTTAAGGACTTCACTTCCGTCACTCAACCCGTCACCATCCGTATCGGCATTAAGCGGATTAGTTTTAAATTTGAATATCTCATCGTAATCGGTTAAACCATCGTCGTCAGTGTCCTTCTTTAGGGGATTTGTGCTGTAAATTTTTACTTCCTCCCCGTCTCTCAATTTATCACCATCGGTATCAGGATTATTCGGATTTGTACCAATTTGCTTCTCTTCGTTATTAGTTAATTTATCACCGTCGGGGTCTGCATCGCCCGATTCGAAAAAGGCGTAAACATTTAAGCCAAAAGAATAATATCCGTCATTATTATTTTCCATTTTTACATCATCCAGATAATCTTTTGTTCCGAGTGAATACGAAGCTACTAACTCAACAATAGAATTATCGGTAATAAAATATTGAAGTCCTCCACCTACCGGAATCACTGCCATCCATTTTGTATAGAGTCCTCTTTTATTGTTCGGTAATGGTCCTTCCTTTTCATCAACTGGGTTGAAATTCATTATACTGAATCCACCAAAAAATAATGGAAAGATTCTCCCCGCTGATTTCGGATAAAACACAAATCTTACATCAACAGGAATAATTTTAGATGAAAAGAAACCAACCTTGTTCCCCTCAAGCATACCGAATCCTAACCCAGATTCAATAGCGAAATTTTTTAACGGATGGTAACGCATGAAAATTCTTGTTATTGGCCTTGGTTCAAATCCACCAACGTCGGTCTTGGCTGCTGCGGCATGAAAGCTTAAGCCTATACCTATACCTTTTCCAAGCTCCTGTGCATTTGACAGATAGTTTGAAGTGAGTAGAGACACAGTAAGTAAAAGGGTTCGATAAACTGATTTCATCCGTTCTATATATTTAATACATGTAGGGATAATTTAAGTTTTGCGGATGAGAAAGTCAAGGGTTTTTATATGGAAAAATAAATAAAAAAGCCCCCAAGGATGGTGAAGACTTGGGAATATTATTGAAATTATGCATTTTTATTAACTATTCATAGACCTTAAGAATTCCTTATTGGTTTTTGTGCCGCGCATTTTTTCGAGTAAGAATTCCATCGCTTCAACTGTTGAGGAATCGCTTAGAAGCTTTCGAAGTATCCAAATCCTGTTAAGTTCATCAGGGTCGAGAAGCAATTCTTCTTTTCTGGTTCCGGAACGATTAACATCAAACGCCGGGAATATTCTTTTATCGCTTAGTTTTCTATCAAGGATAATTTCCATGTTTCCGGTACCTTTAAATTCTTCAAAAATTACCTCGTCCATACGGCTTCCGGTTTCAACGAGTGCAGTAGCGATAATTGTTAAACTTCCTCCCTCTTCAACATTACGAGCGGCGCCGAAAAATCTCTTTGGGCGCTGCAACGCATTCGCGTCCACACCGCCAGACAATATTTTACCACTATGGGGAACGACTGTGTTATGAGCTCTTGCTAAACGGGTAATGCTATCCAACAATATTACGACATCTTTTTTTGCCTCAACAAACCGCTTAGCTTTTTCCAATACCATGTCAGCTACCTGCACGTGTCTCTCGGGTGGTTCATCAAATGTTGAGCTGATAACTTCCGCTTGAACCGATCGTTCCATATCCGTAACTTCTTCAGGACGTTCATCAATAAGTAATACAATTAAAATTACTTCTGGATGGTTACGCTTGATGCCGCTTGCAATTTTTTGCAAGAGAATAGTTTTACCCGCTTTAGGCGGAGACACTATCATACCACGCTGGCCTTTGCCTATCGGTGCCAATAAATCCATTATGCGCGAAGAGTATTCACCGGGCGATGTTTCGAGCTTTAACCGCTCTTGTGGATAAAGTGGGGTTAGGTTATCGAATAGAACACGGTCTCTGGTTACTTCGGGATTTTCGTTATTAACCGCTTCGACTTTTAATAACGCAAAAAACCGCTCGCCTTCTTTTGGAGGACGAACCTGTCCGCTTACTGTATCTCCGGTTCTTAAGCCAAATTTTTTAATTTGGGAAGGAGAAACGTATATATCATCCGCTGAAGGTAGATAATTGTAGTCAGATGATCGCAGAAAACCGTAACCATCTGGTAATGTTTCTAATACTCCCTTGCTAAATCCTAAACCATCCTGCTGTGTTTGAACTTCGAGGATTTTAAACATTAAATCCTGTTTGCGCATATCACTGTAGCCAATAATGTTCAGGTCTTTAGCTATCTTTGTTAACTCTGAAATCTTTTTTGATTTCAGTTCTACAATGTCCATTGGCATAAATAAAACTCTCTTTAAAAATTGTTATTAAGATTGAATAAATATTTCTTGATAAGTTGATTATCCATCGATTGTAATGAATTATAATTTTAGGGTTGGTAGCAATATCAAATAGTTGAATAAGCTTACAAAACGGTAGATAAAAACAAGATATGTACTTCTCTTCGATTAAATTTCTGTAAAAATATAATTGCTTTTAATTTAAAAGTCAAGTTTTTTTAATGTTTTTAAAAAATATTGATAGCTTCACCCAAAACTGCATGTGAGCCGCAAATTAGTATAGCATCACTTGGTTTTGCGATTGATTTGGCGATTTTTAGACTGTTTGCCACATTTTTACCATCTAAACAAGGAATTTCCATCTCCTGTAATTTTTCAACTATTACCTCGCTATGTAATGCTCTTTCTGTTTTTGGTTTACATGCAATTATTAGCTTTGAAAATTTCGCTAAATAGGGTATGATCGAATCGATGTCTTTGTCTTTCATTATTCCAAAAATTGTGATGGTATCATGAAGCCCAATTTCGAGCAAGGACTGAGATAAAAATTTGAACGCCTGGGGATTGTGAGCAACATCCCCAATTATAACAGGTGAAATTGATAATACATCAAACCTACCCCTCATACCTGTGTTTTTGCTGATCGATTTTAAACCTTCTGAGATTTTATTGTTTGTGATTTTGATAAATTCGGATTTTTTAGCCAAATGTCTCGCGGCTGCAACGGCTAATTTGATATTGCTCTTTTGATAACTACCCGTCAAATTTATATCTATATCTTTTAGTCTTAAATCCTTCGCGATAATGTGTACCCGAAATTCATCGAATTCATTTTTAGTTATACTGACTTTTATAAATTTATTTACATCTATCAGTTTCGATTTATTTTTCTTCGCAATTGATTTAATCACTTGCAATGCTTTTTTGTCAGTGACTGCTGTAAGACACGGAATGGCTGGCTTAATGATACCACCCTTCTCAGCAGCAATACTTTCGATTGTGTTTCCCAATTGCTCAGAATGGTCGATTCCAATTGTCGTGATTATCGATAGTTCGGGTTTAATCACATTAGTAGCATCCAACCTGCCGCCCAATCCTGTTTCAATTACAGCCACATCTATTTTTTGGTCTTTAAAATATTCAAACGCTATAGCTGTTGTTGCTTCGAAGAATGTAGAATTTGTTTTATCGATCTCACTTTTCAACAGCTTAGTATATTTTACTATGTTACTTCTGCTGATTGGTTTTCCATCGATTCTAATTCTTTCGGAAAAATCATAAATATGAGGGGAGGTATACAAGCCCGTTTTATATCCTGATGATGTTAATATTGAGGCAATCATAGCAGCAGTGGACCCTTTTCCATTTGTTCCCGCGATATGAACGGTAGGATATTCTAACTCTGGATTACCTAAATATTTTAATATGTGCTTAATATTCTTTAATCCGAACTTCATTCCAAATTTTTGGAGTCCGAATAAATAATTAAGTGTGGATTTATATGTTTGCAATGATGTTTTCTATTGCCAAGAAGTTACTATTTGAGTACAGCCGGTTGTATCAAGTGTGCCTATTAATTTTTGCACATCGTCTATTTCATTTTCTTCACAGTATTTTTGTATGCCCTCAGCAATTTTTGTAGCAGTGGCGGGGTCAATAAAATTTGCAGTCCCAACCTCAATAGCTTGAGCTCCTACGATTAGAAATTCCAACGCATCATCTGCTGTAAGTATGCCGCCGATACCTATTACCGGAATTTTTACAGCATTTACAGTTTCCAAAACTTTCGCCAGCGCAATAGGTTTAATTGCGGGTCCTGATAAGCCACCAGTAATGGTAGATATCTTCGGCTTTCTTGTTTTTACATTCACCGCCATTCCGACTACAGTATTGATTAGTGAGACAGCATCCGCACCTTCATCTTCGGCAGCACGAGCAAAATCAGATATTTTTGTAACATTTGGTGTTAGTTTAATTATGAGTGGTTTTAAAGTTAACCTACGAATTTCTTTTGTTATCCGGGCAACGGCCTTTACGTCCGTTCCGAAAGTTAAACCGCCCTCCTTTACGTTCGGACACGACACATTTATTTCGTATAAATCAATTCCATCAGCTTGCTCCAAGCGGTTTACAATTTGAACAAACTCATCCAACGAACTAGCCGCTACATTTACTACAACAACTGTATCGAACGTGTTCAGTAATGGGAGTTTATCCGAGATGAATTTCTCAACTCCAATATTAGCCAAACCGATAGAATTTATCATTCCGCTGGATGTCTCAACAATTCTCGGTGAAGGATTTCCCGCTCTTGGCTTTAGTGTTATTGATTTAGTTATTATACCACCTAACTTATTAACGTCAACGATGTCTAATACTTCATCTCCGTATCCGAATGTGCCGGATGCTACGAGTACGCGATTCTTGAACTCAACATTACCAATTCTGAATGATGTTTTTACATTCATAGTATTATCTGGCTCGAGCAAAATACAGGTCCATCTTTACAGACCAATGAATATTTCTGGTTTTCATTTTTCATTTCAACAACGCAGCCCTGACAAATCCCAATCCCGCACGCCATTGTCGTTTCTAATGACACCTCACATGAAATTTTGTTTTCATCCACTAGATTAATTAAGGCTTTTAACATTGGATTTGGTCCACAGCCATAAATTTTTATTTTCTCTGTTTTTAAATTATCTAAAAATTTCCTTAAAAGGTCGACCACATTTCCATGGTATCCGTAAGTACCGTCATCCGTTGCATAATTGATTTTCGATAGCTTATCCGAGAGAAGGAGTTCTCTCGTCCTAGCGCCAAGTATAGTAATCACTTTCTTTCCTTTTTCCTCTAAACATTTTGAGAGGAGAGATAGCGGTGCAGCGCCCAAGCCCCCGCCCACTAATATTGATATTTCTTCCGTCCCGTTAATGTTGAAAGGTTTTCCAAGTGGACCGATGATGTCCAGGATGTCTCCTACATTTTTACAATTCAGTTTTTTTGTCCCCATCCCCATTATCCCGAAGACAATCTCAATTTCGTCTCCCTTAATAAAATGTATACTGAAAGGACGACGTAATAATGGAGAAGTTGTATCATCAATTTTAATATTTATAAATTGTCCGGGAAGTGCTGTTTTTGCAATTTCAGGAGCGAGGATACAAAATTTTGATATTGACTGACTTAAAATTGAAACATCGGTTATCGGATATTTCTTATTGAACATCGGAAATAGATTTGCAAATATTGTTAGTTGGGTGGTTCTTCGTCGTCCATATCAATTTCTGGTGCGTCTTCATCACTATCCTCTTCTCGAACATCCCTTTGGGAACTCTGAGTTTTTTGATCTGTTTGCACATTACTGTTACTCTTTTCAACATTTGTAAATTTCGGTGTAGGTGGAGGGGGCGGAATTAATTCTTTAATTTTTGTGTATTTTGAAAGATTCGTTGTATCATCAGAGACCGCCACTTTCCCGATTACATTTTCACTATAAACAGAATTTGGGTACTTGTCGATTAAGATTTTATACAGGGCTTTTGCGCTGTCATTATTCTTCATTAAATTCTCGTACACCCATCCAGCCGCATAAATTGCTTTAGGAGAAATTTGACTGGTTGTATCATTTTGGAAGATTTGTTTAAGAACAGATATAGACTCTTGCGATTTATTTTTTTCTATCAACCGGATGCCATCTTCATACAATTCTTCCGGTTTTGACTTTTGTGATTCGATTGCCATACCGCGTAATTTCTTGACATGAGCCGCGTATTCGGAGTTAGTAAAGTTGTCGATTAAACAAGTATGAAGAGAGTCCATAGAGTTTGTATCGTCCTTAATACGTTTGATTTCTGCTAATGCATACATTGCTCTCGGTACGAATACATTCCCATTTATTGACCTTGCCACCAAATCATACCAAAACTCAGCAGAATCGGCTTTGGAAAGATCTAAAAGGAATAAAGTTGCCAACTCATACTGATTCTTTATAACCATAAACAGTGCGCTATCGGGAGTGATAGCAATAGTTTGAGCTGGCTGTTTTATCGGTACCGCATTTGTTGAATCGGTTGTCTTTGTAATTACAGGTTTGTCATCAAGACTTATTCTCTCTTCAATTCTGTCAACTTCAACATCTTCCAAAGAGTCGTCGGGAACAACGGTGTTATCGTCTGCCATTCTTTCTGCCCTTGACATCAAATTATCCCCGATATGAGATGGTATTTCTTTAATTGAATCTTGTAATGCAAGCTGAACAGTTTTTTCATCTACACTCACACTATCGACTAACATGGTTGACGTATTGCCCTCTAATGAGTCTTCAACAACAATCGAGCTATCGGCCGTCGTAACAGATTTATTCATTTCTTCTGATTTCCACTTGATGGCAGCATAAAAAAGACTATCGTATTTTATTATCTCATTATGGTATTTAAAATATTTTGTGAACGCCTCTGATTTTTTAGCGGCAAGAGGAGTAATTTCCGACTGTGAATATTCAGTTTTAGCTTTATCATAATAAAACTTTGCTTCGGAGTAATCGTTGAGCTTGAATTCATACATCAATCCCCTGTTGTAAAAACTCTTAGCAGAAGCATCTGTTCTCTGATAAAGCGAATCAATGAGCTGGTAGTGGTCCAGAGCTATATCGAATTCATCCATCGCATTATAGGTGTTTGCAATTTCCAAATCCACCTGGGAAAGTTGATCTTTGGTTAGTGGCTCGTCGCGCAAATTGTTAAAGCACTGCATTGCTTCGGAATATCTTTTAATCTCAGTCAACGTCTTACCATAATTCAGTAATGCTTTAAATCTTAAAAGTTCCCCTGGACTGTAATCCAGAACTTTTAAATAAGCCGCGTTGGAGTTTTCATATTCTTCTACCACTTCATAACACCGTGCTAACTGATAAGCAGACAAAGCAAGTAAATATCCATCTCCGTTAATCTTAAACGAGTTCTTATAAACAGTTATTGCTTTCTGATATTCTTCTTCTTTGAAATGTATTTGTCCTAATAACAGATACCCTTCTATAGCAATATCTTCCCCGCCCGCATCTAGTGCCGAATTTAAAAATCCGTTAAGGTAGCTTTGTGCCGGTAATGTTTTGTTTGCATTAAAGAGAGTTCGTGCACTCAACAGTTTAGCTTCCAAAAAATAATCGCTATTAGGGAAATTATCTATAAGTTCATTAAACTTCTTCAGCGCCAAATCATACTCGTTTTGATAATAATAAGATTTCCCGATCATCATTATTGCATCGTCCACCCATTTACTACGAGGGTAATATTGAATTATCTTCGATGCTTTCTCGATAACTGTTCCATATTTAATTTTGATAGTTGGATTTGGTTGATAAGGTGTGAAATAATTTGTGTCGCGGGAAACCTGAGTCGATTTCTCCAACTCTACAACGGCTTCATCAAAAGTTTTTTTTACGTTATAATAGGTATTAAAATAACCCATTACATTTTCGTAACGTGTAGAAAAGTAATTACCTACGGAACCTGAACAAGAATTCAGACCCAAGCTTAAAATAACCAGAATGAATAGTTTGAGCTTATTACTATATCTGTGCAAATGTTTACCTAAATATTATTGTAAAAAAAATATGTTAAATATTAAATTAAAAAGCAATACCGTTATGCTGTCGGTTTGACTATTGGAATTTCAATCCGAATTGGAATGATGGTATACTTATTTTTAATTACCACAACGACGTTACCAATTTCATATTTTGCTCTTAAAATCATTTTATTCGATTCTTTTTTAACGATATCAACTTTTTCTTTGCCTTCTTCTATTAAAAACTTAACCTCTAAGTTTCTGAATGGCGTTATAGTTCCGAATCTGTTATTAGCAACAACACTAATTGTAACCGTTGAAGTTCCATCAGGATATAAATAATTCCTTGATTTATGAACATCCACTGACGATACTGCCATCAATTCAAAACCTAAATACACGAACAGCATTATCCCGATAACAGAAAGACAAAATTTAATCTCAAATTTATCTAAATATTTGACGGGCATAATTAAACCTTAACTGCCATTCCTGTGTCAAAAGGTTGTTGATTGAGTAACTCTAATAATCATTAATATAAAGGAAAACACTATGCAATACAAAAACTTATTAGTAGCGATGATGTTCGTATTATTCTTGGCTTTACCGCTTATCTTACTAGCACAGCCGGAAAAAGAAATTAAAATCATCACGAAACAAGGCCCGATGATGAAGCATATCGAGGTTACCGCAGACGATGATGGCGATGACCTACCACTTTTTGATATGCTAAAATTAACCGATGAGCAGGAGAAAGAATTCTCTAATCTACGTCTCGATTTACAGAAAAAACAGATAGCTGCTCATGCAAAAGTACAGACTGCACAGATTGAATTAAAGGAATTATTCCATTCCGATAATCTCGACCGCGCTAGCATTGATAAGAAGATGAAAGAGATCTCAGATTTGAAATTTAAGGCTCAACAGAACCATCTTGACCATTGGTTTGCGGTTAATAAAATATTAAAACCCGAACAGCAAAAATTATGGAAAAAACATATTGGAAAAGGTAAAGGAAAAGGTTTTGGAATGATGAATCGTCATCAAGAATTTGGCCCAAAGATGAAAATGAGAATTCAAAAAGAAATGGGTCGCGGCAACCCGGACTGTCCAAATTTTTAACTAACCAGTTTATAAAATCATCAATAAAGCCGGGGTTCAAAAACCATTGAACCCGGCTTTATTATAAAGTTCACTCAATCTAAATCTCCTAATATTGAACGTATAACCACTTGTTCAACGACCGCTCGTTTGCCTTGCCTGTATATAGATACAACTGCTTCAGCAACAGTCTGCGGATCCATCATCCGCTGGGAATATTTTCTCAAATCTGCCTTGCTCCATATTGTAGTCGCGGTTGCACCCGGTAATACATTTACAACTTTAATATTATATTTTCTAACTTCTTCACGCAGCACATTACTCATTGCTATCAAACCAGTTTTTGCGGCTGTATAAGCTGCCGATTTTTGGAATGTTTTAACAGCAACAACGGATCCGATGTTAAATATCCAACCACCTCTTTGCGAAATCATACCGGGAAGCACTTCGGATATACACAAAAATGGACCGCGAAGGTTCACGTCGATTATTGTATCAAATTCCTTTAACGGTGTACTCTCAAACTTATTGAAAGATGTTTTTCCGGCGTTGTTTATGAGTATTTGGACGGTACCCAATTTTTTGAATATTTTCCGATGGGCTGCCTTCACTTCCTTTTCATTCGATACATCGCATTTAAAAACGTGGGCTTCTCCTCCATAATCGATAATCTCTTTTTGAACCTTTACTAATTCTCCCTCAGACCTTGAAGTTAATACAACCTTGCTTCCGATTTGTGCAAAACTTTTAGCAATCTCTTTTCCGATTCCTCTACCGGCGCCGGTTACCCACACAACTGGGCGAACTATTTTAGCATTCATAAAATATGTTGGCTTTTATATTATACTAATTTTGCCTGGATAAGCCGCAAAAACTCACTTCTTGTTTTTTCATCATCACGGAACGAGCCTAACATAGCGCTGGTCGTGGCAACTGAATTTTGTTTTTCTACTCCTCGCATCATCATACATAAGTGGCGCGCTTCAATCACAACTCCTACTCCATCCGGTTCTAAATTTTCGAATAAAGTGTCGGCTATCTCTTGGGTCATCCTCTCCTGAATTTGAAGTCGGCGACTGAACGCCTCGACTATGCGTGGAATTTTGCTTAGTCCGAGAATTTTGCCATTTGGGATATAGGCTATGTGAGCTTTTCCGTAAAATGGTAAAAGATGATGCTCACACATGCTGAAGAAATCGATTTCCTTCACGATCACCATTTCGTTGTATTTTTCCTTAAAAACTGCTCCATTTAAAATGTGCTGAACATCCTGACGGTATCCGCTTGTAAGAAACTCCAACGCTTTTGCAACTCGCTTTGGAGTTTTTAAGAGTCCTTCACGGCTTGGATCTTCTCCAAGGTTTTCGAGTAACTCTTTTATGATATTTTCTATTGACGACGTGTTAATGTTTTTTGAAGTCACTTTCACTCTCCTCGATATTCAGCGAAATTATTTGTTGTCTCTGAAATAACAATTGAGTATAACTTTCCATGTTTGATTTTTGGTTCTAAGATTTTCCAGAATGCTTTGGCAATATTTTCAGCAGTTGGTATAATACCTTTGAGAAAATCAACATCGATATTCAGATGTTTATGGTCTACTTTTTCAATTATCTCTTCATTAATCAAATCGGATAACTTTTTCAAATCCAGTATCATACCTGTATCAGGATCGGGTTCACCGGATATTGTTACTGCGACTTCATAATTATGCCCGTGCCCATAAGGATAAGCACATTTGCCGTATATTTCAGTATTCTCTTCTTCTGAAAATTTTTCGTTGAATAGGCGGTGAGAAGCCGAGAAATATTCCTTTCGTGTCAGATATAGCATTATTGTAAAGCCTCGTAAATCTTACCGACTAATTTTTCGGATGGTTTTACTGTTTTACTGTGCTGATCCCATTTTGCGGGACACGCTTCATCGTGATGTGCAGCGAGATAAGTGTTCGCTTCCATTTTTCTTACGGGCATACGAATGTAAAATCGTTTTTGTTTGAATCGAACACATCCACAATAAAGTCCGGGACGTTCTTTCCTATTTGAATATTTATATTAGCCATTCATAAGTTAATTATATGTTTTGTAAAACTTCTTCTGTGTGATTTTTCACTTTTACATTCATGAATATTGACTTTATCTTGCCTTTTTCATCAATGATAAAAGTTGAACGAACAATGCCATAAAATAGTTTCCCGTACAAAGATTTTTTCTTCCAAACCCCATACAGCTTAACTACTTCCTTGTCGATATCACTTAGCAGAATAAAGGGAAGTTGATATTTCCCGATGAACCTTTGATGTAAAGAGGTTGAATCGGCACTGATACCGATTACTTCAGCACCCCGTTTCTTGATCGCGCTGTAATTATCTCTGAACGAGCACGCTTCTGTGGTGCAACCTGGTGTCATATCCTTGGGGTAGAAATATAAAACTACTTTTTTTCCAAGAAAATCTGTGAGAGATACTTCTTTACCCTCACTCGATGTAAGTGTGAAGTTAGGCGCTGAATCGCCAACTTCCAATTCCTTCTTCACTTCTGCTGACATATTATTTCACCTGATGAAGTTAGAATGAATTCAGTATTTTTGTTATCTCATCATACGGTGGCTCTTTGCCCGGGTCTTCGGATACCCATTTGTATTTCACAAATCCGGTTTGGTCGATCACGAACACTGATCTTTTGGATGCTGAATAACCTTGCAATCCGACAAAATCGTTATAAACGCCTCCGTATATTTCAGAAACGTTACGAGTATAATCGCTCAAGATTGGGAAATTTAATTTATTTGCATCTGAGAATGCCTTGTTCGAGAATGGTGCATCTACGCTTATACCAATTACGTGTGCATTCAAGTTATTCAGGTTTGCCATCGAATCGCGAAATGTGCACATCTCTTTTGTACAAGGGCCAGTGAATGCTCCCGGAAAGAAAGCGAGTACAACTTTCTTACCTTTGAACTCGTTTAACGACCTTTCCTTGCGGTCAGTGTCGAATAAATTAAAATCAGGGGCTTTACTTCCTAAAACTATCATTATATTTCTCCTTAAATTCGTCTAACATTGTTGTTATAATCTATTTAATTAGATTACTAAAATCAAATTTGGATTCTATTTAAAAATCAATCCTCAATGCACATCCGTAATCGCTTTGGTCGAACAGTTTGTAGTTTAAAGATTGATTCTTATTCGAGGTCCATTCATATCTGAAATCTAAAAATATTTCATTCATGATTTCATATGTGAGGTATGCATGAGCAACTAAGGTTTTATGCTTGTATCCTCCTAAGAATTCTTTGTAGATACCATCTCCTGACCTGTATGGCTGTAAAAAATCACCCCCTACATTTTTTATGAGCACACCTGTTGAATCATAAATATTTTCACCGCTGCGAATAATCTCAAACGAAGTGGATAAATTCATACGATGGGTGAAATAATGATCTAACTTGAAAAACCAACTTTCCGCGTTTGGACCGATTTGAGTGCCTAATAAAATCGCACCACTTCCGTAATCATTTTCCCTTGAACGGTTATGGGCAAACATATATGGCTCGATTCTAGTGTACTCCACCATAAAATTTGTGTTCGGTACACCTAAAGGGTCAACAGACATCAATCCTAATTGCCACGCGTAACGATTTTCCCAACGATTCGCACCGAACAACGGAATGTGTATATCATCGTAGAATAATGTCCCTTGTAATTCAAAACCCTCGACGGGTCGGATCTGAATATCAAACGCCAGATAACCGTTATCTCGTTCCTCCCGTGAGCGCTGAACCGATTCAAAAAAAGTTAAGGGGTTGAGGTAACCCAAGTCAACTGAACGGTTGCTGTAGATGGTGATCTCTTGAAATCCTAAGTCTACACACTTACTAAAAGAAAGTTCCAAACGATGAGCGGCAAAGTATTTGTCGGCAACAATCGGTTCGAAATCGTAGGAGGGATGGAATTGTAAGTATTCTTTTTTACCGAGTATCCATGCATGCATAAAAGTATATTTGATATTTTTATACTCGGCATCAAAGCGAACGGCATCGTAAACGCGAGGATAATCAGAAAGGATTAGTTTTGTTCCATAACTATTACCCCACAAAATTCTTTCCCGACCAAGTTCTACTGAAACAATATCGCCACCGTATCTAAGGTAACCTTCAACAAAATCAAAGTTTTTAGAGTTAGTAGTACCAAGCGCAAAACTTTGGCTTATTCTCTTATCTCGTTGTAAAACTTCGCGGCTTCCCCAAAATTGTCCATTGGTCAACTGCATGTAGTAACCGATATTATCGTATAATGACCCTCTTAATCTAAAACCAGCATCAAGAAATATTGCCTTGTCATATAATCCGTTACCCCTCGACCGGCGATAGCCGAGCGTCAGCAAGCCATCAGCAAATAAATTGATATTGGTGTCGTTATATGTGTAGAAATATTTCTCTCTGTCGTGAAACGTCCCTCTAACCATACCCGAAATAACATCATCTCCAGCGCCAATTAAAGAGAAGGAATTATTTTTATCTTTATTAATATCAAACTCGTATTCGATTAAGAAATCATCCAGCAAATTATTCTGTGTCTGGGATAATTGTTCTTTCCGGGAGTTTATTATTATGAGATAATCAGAAATCTGCCTTCTCGACAGCGGAAGTACTGCATCGTGATAATTTGTTATTAATCCTGTGAGTTCCGCCCTCTTCAAAAAGTTATAAACAGGATGGTTCGCCGGAACGTTTTCTGTTTGAGAATACGAACTATCAACCGAACATATTAACTGTATAAACAGGATGATGACAATAAGTTTATTTTTCATAAATTTTTAATAGTATAATCCAAACCAGACAACTCTCGGAGAAATTTGAATTGCCGGCGTGGGAAATTTAAAATGATCCAATCCTTCGCTAATTGTTTTTAACAACCCGCTGCTTTGGGGAATTATTTCTGAAAAATCTATATCGGGTGCAAGCAATAAAACTCCAAATTGTCTCGACTGATCATTTAGATTTCTTACACTGTATCCGATAGAAATATTTAGGAATTTGGGTAGTAGGCGGGGCAACATTTTTCCCGCTTTAACACTTAACCATAGAGTTTGGCCCTCATAGTCATCCATAAAAGTATGTTTCTGACCCGGTATATTACCGTAGTTTCCTAATTGACGCGGATAATAGCTTGCTTTTAACTTAAAGTTTTTGAATTCAGGGACGTAGTATTGAAGCAAAGGATAAAAACCACCCATGAGATTAGCAGCCGCATCCACACGATCGAATCCCCACTGCGAAAAACCATCTTCGAATTCTACAAACAACAGAAATAAACTTCCACCAACCGAACCTATCCAAACTGAATTTTCTTCACTTATGCCGGTCCATCTATATGACTTTGACAGTATAAACGCACTGAACGCTCCATCCCAGGCGTGACCGAATTTGTCAACCGATTTTCCATACACCAAATCTTCTTGAAAATGAAACGGTCTTCGCCAATTTTTCCACCATGCGTTCAATTGATAATAATGAACGGCTGTACCCAAGCTTAACACACACCCGCTCACAATTCCAAGCCGGGTATAATTTATACTGTTGGAAGATGAAGCCGTGGTGATATCTGAAGTTTCTTCTTTCGTATCTATCAAAGAATCTAATGAAGCACCGTCAACATACAGAATAAAATCACTCCCATGATTTTGTCCAGCAAATCCGATGACAGTTAAAATTAATACAAAGAGTAGAGCAATTTTAATTTTACACAAAATCTTCATCCTAAAATAGCCCACTACGGTTTATTCTCTAAAAATATTTTATTTTTAAAATACTCAAGAGTTTTCAACAAACCTTCTCTTCTGTTCACTTTGGGTTCCCATTTTAAGAGCGATTTTGCTCTGCTTATATCTGGTTGTCTCACTTTAGGGTCGTCTTCAGGCAATTCTTTAAAAACTATTTTGCTTTTACTTCCCGTAATTTCAAGAATCTCTTTGGCGAGCTGAAGCATGGTTACCTCATCGGGATTACCAATATTTACTGGATTGACTTCGTCGGAACAGAGCAGCCGGTAGATTCCGTCTATCAAATCATCCACATAGCAAACACTTCGCGTCTGGCTGCCATCACCGAATACAGTAACGTCTTCTCCGCGCAGAGCTTGCGACATAAACGCCGGGATTGCCCTTCCGTCTTCAATTCGCATCCTCGGTCCGTATGTGTTAAAAATTCTGACAATCCTCGTATCGACACCATGATAGCGGTTGTACGCCATTGTGAGGGCTTCGGCAAAGCGTTTTGCCTCATCATACACACCACGAAAACCAATCGGATTTACGTTACCCCAATAATCTTCTTTCTGGGGATGTATGAGAGGATCTCCGTAAACTTCCGAAGTAGATGCCATTAATATTCTCGCCCTTTTTGCTTTTGCCAAACCTAATACCTTATGTGTACCGAGCGAACCAACCTTCAATGTTTGAATTGGTAGTTTAAGATAATCTATCGGGCTAGCGGGAGATGCAAAATGAAGTATGTTATTCACCTGTCCCTCGATAAATATATATTCAGTTACATCGTGTTTGATAAATTTGAACCTCTCATTTCCGATAAGATGTGAGATGTTCGCAATATCGCCTGTAATTAAATTATCGATACATATAACGTGGTGGTTTTCTGCAATAAGTTTATCGCATAAGTGCGAGCCGAGAAAACCAGCGCCGCCGGTAACAATGCTAACAATTTTTTCATTTACCATTTATAATAGGCCTTCCAATTCCATAATATGTAAATCCTGTCTGTTTCATTATTTCTGGGTTATAAATATTCCGCCCGTCGAAGATAGCTTTTCCTTTCATCAGTTTTTTCATCTTATTAAAATCAGGTCGACGAAATTCATTCCACTCGGTGACAATTACTAACGCCTCGGCGCCTTTAAGAGCATCATAATTATTTTTGAAGTATTTAATTTTATTTCCGATTTTTTTCTTCGCTTCATCTATGGCGACCGGGTCATGAGCTTGAACCTTTACACCGTGCTTAACAAGTTCATTAATTATTGTTATCGAAGGCGCTTCGCGCATGTCATCGGTATTCGGTTTAAAAGAAAGACCCCACACTGCTATAACTTTGCCTTTAATTTTATTATCAAAATGTTTTAATAACTTTTTCACAATAACTTTTTTCTGGTCGCGGTTTACATCCTCAACTGATTTTAAAATCCGGAAATTGTAACCATAATCATCCGACGTTTTAACCAAAGCTGCGATATCCTTAGGGAAACAGGAACCACCGTAACCGACACCCGGGAATAAAAACTGTTGTCCGATTCTTTCATCCGACCCGACCCCCTTTCGGACATTATTTACGTCTGCTCCTACCATCTCACACAGGTTTGCAATTTCATTCATAAATGTAACTTTAGTAGCTAACAAAGAGTTTGCTGCATACTTCGTCAACTCAGAACTCAATTCATCCATAAAGAGTATGGGTTTACCGGTTCTGACAAAAGGTGCATAAACATCCTCCATAATTTTTGCAGCTTTCTCACTTGAGGTACCTATTACAACCCTGTCGGGTTTAAAAAAATCATTAATGGCTGCCCCTTCTTTTAAAAATTCCGGATTAGATACCACATCAAATTCATATTTTGTCTCTTTTTTAATTATATCTCTTACTTTGAAGGCGGTACCGACGGGTACAGTGCTTTTATTGATTATTACCTTATACCCGTTCATGTATTTTCCGATTTGCTTTGCCACGCCTAAAACATGTTTTAAATCGGCTGAACCATCTTCCGATTGAGGAGTTGGAAGCGCTAAAAATATTATATCGGTCTTCTTGACAGCCAGCTCTAAATCAGTTGAAAACTTTAAACGTTTCTCATTAATGTTCTTCTTCAGCAATTCTTCTAATCCCGGTTCATATATCGGTGTTTTACCTCGCTTCAATAACTTGATTTTTTGGTCATCAATGTCGACGCAGATAACATCATTACCGCTTTCGGCAAAACAAGTACCCGCCACTAATCCTACATAACCGGTTCCTATTACACTAATTTTCAATTTTAATCTCCTTGTGTATTTTTATTTGTTTCTAAAATGTATCATTGTTTACGAAAAAGATAAACAAAAATATCAACTTTCTCAAATCATTTTTTTTTATTATCCATTTACCTCTAAAAGAATTATATGCAAATTCTTCGGCCCGTGTACTCCTGTAACCAACACTTTCTCGATATCTGCCGTTCTACTCGGTCCTGAAATAACCGTCATACAACTCAAATCCTTAAAATCCATTTCGTTTTGAATTAATTCGACAGCATCGGTTAATTCAGGAACGACCCTCGTTGAATCAGCAATAATTACAGATGTTTCCGGCAAAAGGGATAGAGCCCTTGGTTCATAAGGCGAAGAAAGCAAGACAGCGCTACCTGTTTCAGCGATGATGCAAAAAGCAAAACTTACACCTATGTCTGCTTTTGATAATTTTTCCCGAAGCGGCATGGATTCGTTACCGATACAATTTATTTCGTGTACATTTATATCTTTTACGTTTTTACTACGCATGTAATCGTCAGAAATATTTTTTAAACGTGGATGGCCTCCAAATACAATAGAGTTAGCGTTATAGCGGTCTGTTATTTTGAATAATGTGTTTACTACATCCACATCGTTTTCAGCAATTGTGTAGTACCCGCCAATACTTTCTAATTCTTTACAAAATCTATTTATCAAATTATCCGACATATCTCAATTCTGTTCTTTCCACAATTCATGGAATGATTTATCCGCGAGTTTTGGAAATTTCTTAGACGCCGACCAAATAGGAACTCTGATTGAATTACGGTCCTCCAACAACAAGGGTTGTAGAAAACGCAGCAGCGTTGAGGCAATGCGGTACAATAACGGATACTGTATTAACAATCTCCAAAAATATATTATTAGTTTTTCATACGTTGGCGAATAACCCTTTTTAATTGTTTGACTTCTTATCCATAATAAGGTGTGATGTATATTTATTTTAACGGGACAAATTTCAGAACAAGCGCCACACAATGACGAACCGAACGCTAAATCCTTTGCATCCTTTAGCGAGTTCATTAAAGGAGTGAGAATCGAGCCAATCGGACCCGGATATACCGAACCATAAGCGTGTCCGCCTACGGTTTGATATACGGGACAAACATTCATACAGGCGCCACATTTAATACAGAAAAGCGCTTCTCTTGTTTTGGAATCTTTCTGCAATTCTTTTCGTCCGTTGTCAAGCAAGATAATAAATATTTTTCCCGGACCATCCAGATCACTCGTTCTTCTCGGCGAATTAATAAACGAAACATAACTTGTGGCTTTTTGACCCGTTGCGCTGCGCGGTAGTAGCTTTAATAAAACTGTTGCATCCTTGGGTGTCGGGGTTACTTTTTCTATACCAGTTACTACAATGTGAATCTTGGGCAAACTGGTTGATAACCGTGCATTGCCTTCATTTTCAACTAATACTATCGTCCCGGTCTCAGCTATTAAAACATTTGCACCTGAAATACCCACATCGGCTTTCAAAAATTTTTCTCTTAATATTTCACGTGCGTATCGTGTCAGCTCTGCAGGGTCGCTAGTGTATTCCAATCCTAACTTCTCATTAAACAATTTCCCTATCTCATCCCTCGACTTATGCAGCGCGGGTGCAGTTATATGCGACGGGGTTTCTCCCGCAATCTGGATTATATATTCCCCCAAATCTGTTTCTACTACTTCAAAACCTTCTCGCTGCAGGGCATCATTGAGAAGTATTTCTTCCGTCACCATCGATTTCGATTTAACGACTAACTTTGCTCCCTCATCGCGAAGAATTTTTATGACTGCGTCCTTTGCGTCCCCCGCGTTCTTTGCGTGAAATATTATTATACCTTGCCGGCTTGCGTTCTCTTCAAATTCTTTTATATATTTTCCCAAATTATCGACTGATTCCTTACGGATTTCAAATCCGCGCTGTCTAAGTTGCTCCCAATTCTTTACATCATCTACAACTTCCTGACGTTTTTGTAACGAATGAATTGTCGCTTTCTTCACTACTGCACGCAATTTTTCATCTCGACAGCTAAGCACTACATTTTCTTTAAAATATTTTGGGGATACTATTCTCAACATTTTTTATTCGTGTTCATTCGTGATATTAGCGGTTATAATACTTATCAATCAGCTTTTCCCCACCCACTTATCAATAATTCAGACAAATGCATAGTTCTAATGTTACTGCCTTTTTTCTTCAACAGGCCATCTATGTTCATTAAACAACTCGAGTCGCAGCCGACCACAAAATCGGCGCCGCAGCTCTCTATGTTTTTAACTTTATCCTCAGTGAGCACGCATGAAAGCTCAGGAAATTTAACAGAAAACGTCCCGCCAAATCCGCAGCATCTCTTGCTTTCGTTCATCTCAATAAATTCTAATCCCTTGACATTTCCGATAAGCCTTCGTGGCTGTTCAGACACGTGCAATTCTCTAAGGAGGTGACACGATTCGTGATAAGTTACTTTTCCATTAAAGTTTGCTCCAACGTCGGTAACGTGCATAACGTCAACCAGGAATTCGGAGAGTTCAAATATTCTTTTCTTCAACCCCTGTAATTCTGATTTTAGATTTTCAGGTAAAGCCAGTTCGTCATAAAACACTTTTACCATACTTACACAAGAACCGCTCGGCGCAACTACATAATCCGATTTACTAAAAACCTTTATAAATCGTTCTGCTAAAAACCTTGCATCATCCCGATAACCGGTGTTAAATGCCGGCTGACCGCAGCAAGTCTGTTCGGCGGGATAATCCACCTCGCATCCCACTTTACGTAAAATTTTAACGGTAGCAATACCAACCTCGGGAAAGAATTGGTCAATAATGCAGGGAATGAAAAGGTTAACTTTCATGGTTTATAATTCTCTAAAGTTCAATTTGAGGGGCTTCAACACAATTCCTCATACGCGCTAAAATATTTTCTTCTATTTTAACTTCCTCACCCTATAATGCTGGTGTTCAATTACACAAAAGGAATTTTTAAGTTCTTCCTCTGAATGTTCACGCAACAATC
Organism: uncultured Ignavibacteriaceae bacterium; assembly: GCA_964581995.1. Lineage (GTDB taxonomy): Bacteria > Bacteroidota > Ignavibacteria > UBA10030 > BY39 > CAZOQB01. The sequence continues at coordinate 117,793 of CAZOQB010000007.1, forward strand.
GAAATAATTCTATGTGGACATCTTCAATAGTTGTAGGGGATATTCGTAAAAATATAACCCCTGGCGATGTCTGCTTTTCTAAAAAGACCAATATACCGAAATCCTTATCTCTTGTTATAAGAATCCGGTTCATTTCGATAGCTTTCATTAAAATTTCTTCATCATTAGCACGATGCATTCCGATATCTTTGGCAGTTTTGACATCATGTCCATTCTCTTTCAATACTTTGATGGTTAAAGAATAAACGTCCTGATCGATCAGAAAATCCATTTCACATTGCCTTTATATGTATCTCCTCAACCCGTACAATTTCAATTGCATATTTAACGCATGCTTTGATATCTTCGACAGTCAAATCAGAATAATAATTATTAATGATAACGTCAAATGGGATATTTTCTTGTATTAACTCTAACACGTTTTCTACTGGTATTCTCGTCCCAACGATACACGGTTTACCAAAATGAACATTACTATCGATAAATATATGTTCCTTATAATCGTCAATATTACTCATAACCTTTTTCCTCTATGTTATTCTTATTCTAAGATAAATAGAATTCTAGTCTTTCCAAAATGTTTGTTAATATAATATCACAGCTTATCCAGACGTCATTCATCGGTACAAATTTATATCTGTAATTATCCGTTAAAATCAGTGTCGTCGGTGTTCAATCATTCTTGAAAAGATAAACAAAATATCCTACTTTGCAAAATTTCTCTCCTTTATTCCCTGCCATGCTATCACAGCATGTCTTAGACTCCCGATTTTCTGGCGCTACACATCCGTTGTTCGATACTCAAATGGATTCAATACCACGAAGACACAAAGCCACTCAGGTACACAACGTAGTTGATGGTCAGCGCGGAGTCGCACCATCCCATATCTCAATATCTCATCGCTCCAAGCTCTCCGCTCACAACTAAAAACTAATAACTTAAAACTCCATTTTTATTTAGTATGCTCCCTTACCAAACAGTGCAACGGGAATTGTCTCAAATAAAATTTCTAAATCAAACATGATGGACTGATTCTCGATGTAATATAAATCGAGCAGAACCATTTCTTTAAAACTCAATTCTCTCCTGCCAGATATTTGCCATAGCCCGGTTATGCCAGGTTTGGCATTCGCTCTTAACTTATAATACCCACCGATTGTATTTTCTGGCGCGATATTACTTAAATCAGCAATCGAGAGAGGCCTCGGTCCTACCAGACTCATTTCACCCTTTAAAACATTAAAAAATTGCGGTATCTCATCCAAACTAAACTTTCTAATAATTTTGCCAACCTTTGTAAGACGTGGGTCATCTTCTACTCTGAATAAACCACCCGAAGTCTGGTTGATTTTATACAAATCATCCTGTAGGGCTTCTGCATTTTTTACCATACTACGGAATTTGTAAAATAAAAATTCATTCTTTCCTTTTACCAATGCTCGTTTTTGACTAAAATAAATCGGAAATCCATTTTCGATAATAATGGCGAGCGATATCAAGATAAAGAATGGTGATAATAAAATCAGCGCTAATATACTTCCGATAATATCAAAGCCCCTCTTAATGAAGTTTTTGATAAACATTATTTTTGTACGGGGCGGCGAATATAAAGGTATTCCGGCCATATCCAGGATGTACGCAAACCTTAGCAGGTTCTCTGATTCCGGCGAAACGATTTTAAACTTTATCCGGTTTTTCTCACATTTATGTAGTATCTTTGCAAAACCATTCTGTCCGTCGATTATCGTTGGGGTTAGTATTGTATCGATCTCTTCATTTTTGGCAGCTTTCTCAAGCTGTGAAACGATATAATTGGATGTCAATTTACCGAATTCATTCTGCTCGTGCAATTCTTTGGCTGCATGATCACTAAAAATAAATCCTTTTACTTTATAGCCCAACTCCGGATATAGAATTATTTTCTCGAATACTTGTTTACCGTCGGGTCCGTTTCCATATATCAATACGTTTCGTACACCCCAGCCTCTTTTTTGGAATTTTAAGTGAAGCCGGTATAGAATGCTTCTTCCGATAGTAAACACAAAAGGGAGTAAAACGATAAAGAACAATACAAACCTTCTTGGAAATTCAGACTGTTGCAGTAAATAAAAAGAAGCGAAGATCATTAACATAGAATACAAGTATGCTTTGCCGGCGAGTTTATACTGCTGAGTTCTATTACTCTGGAATGATGTGCGGTACAAGCCAAATATTAACCCAAAGAATATAAGTATGACCCAATAGTTGAAAGTAAAAAATATAAACTTTGTAATAGTGATAGTTGGAAGGTCTGGTATCAGGTTTCGGATCAGATATGCTGCCTTACTGCTTATTATTATAGCGGTTGTATCAACAGCGAGAGAGAAAAGAATAAAAATAGTACGCCAGTTGCGCTTTAAGAAGCTCTTAAATATGTTATAGCTAGATTTCATTTAGGTACGATTTTACTTTCTTTTCGATAACAGTAAAAACCACATTTGGGTCTATATGAAAACCACTCATAAATTTTATCGGCAGCATTTCTAAATCTTCGTAGGATAACAAACATTTAATATAAATAGCTTCATTAAAATCTTTGTGCTTTTTCTTGGCAGCACCAATCAGTTCACCTAATTCGTATTTATTCATAATGTAATACAAATCTACATAATCCTTATAGGATGCCCTCGGAAGAGCAAGTATCTTCATAATTCCGATCTCAAGAATACCGGCAATATTGAAGTATTCTGTATCGACAAAGGGGGAAATATTTTCGTACTCAAGTTTGAAAAAGGATAATTTTATTTCATCATTTAACAAACATGTATATGTATTTTCTTCATTTTGAATTACCGATATTGTGTGTGTTGGAAATAATTTATGCAACTCTGAATCTAACCGGTCATTCTTGAATGGTCCAATTGTAAAATAATCAAAATCTTCCGATACCCGATGACCTATTTGTAATGCTAATCCGGTGCCGCCAGCTAAATAAAATCTGTTTTTAAAAGTCTGAAGTTCTTTAACGATACTAAATCGTTTATTGTTTAGTACATCGTAATGTAGTTTTATGTCCATAAATCATTATAGCTGCTTAATTTTTTCCAGAATGAATAACTTCTCCTGTCTAGCGAATTTTTTCCTTTTCTCGATAGATAGTCGATTACATATTCACGCTCTAAGTTTTTTAGCACCCATTTTATTGCATCGATATCGCCAAACTGCATAAGCCGACTTAGTATGTAACCTTTATGTAAATCGAGATCAAGCTTGCTCTTATCGCAATCCCAAAAATATTTTAAGAGATTTGGTGTAAGTTTAGGCATCTATATGGATTCTATTAACTTCATTAGACAGGTATAATTCCACCAGTAATCTAAATAAAAATCAAGTTAATTTCAATACCAATTGAGAGAGAATAGATTATTTTCGTTCGATGGCGATTTTACTTCAGTTTTCGTTGTTTATGAAGGTTTCTTTTACAACCTGTACGTCAAACATTCCCGGTAAGTCGGACATTTTCCAACGACATCCCACTGGACCTGTCCGACCACATGGCGGTCAACCATTCCCGGTAGGCCGGACTTTCTTGTCCGACCACCTCACAGTTTGAGGATTCAGTTTAGATTTATTTTTGAAAAAGAACTCAACCCCTATCAGTATTCAAACAAAATTCCCGGGGTTGATTCAAAAGTAAAGAAACCCGTCATTCCGAATTTTGTTCGGAATCTGAATATAGCCAAACTGCTTGCTTTGCATTGATGCTGAAAGAAGTTCAGCATGACAGTTGACTTTTTGGACAGCCTCGGTCAGGGGATGAGTTCGAATAATATGATTAGTTTTTACACAAACCTGATACCGTTTGCAAACTACTGTCCTCTCAAATATCCAAAACTTTTACCGATGTACCTAAGTGAACCTGCTGTAAGTCGGTTTTAAAAAACCGACCTGCTTCACTTTTGCCATTTGAATTTGAAATTGATTTACAAATTGGAATTTGTATTTGGAATTTATTTGTTATTTGGCTTGCCCTGTTGAATAATTCAATCGTGCAAAAGTACTGCGAAAAAACGAAATATTCCACAGGGTGAACTTGTTATTTGAGATTTTGCAGCATTCCATCCAACACTTTAGCTGACGAATCCCAGTTATATTTTGCTAAAATCTGTCCCCTTTTTTCCAGCGCGAATTGCTTGTGCACTCCGAGGTTTTTTAAAACCAAACTTAATATATTGCACAAGCTTTCACTATCCCCTGCCTCGAACAACAATGCTTTGTCAATAACTATATTAACCTTATAAAAGTTATTTGGAAATTTTTAGGATGCCTTTAAAGTAACTTCTTCTATTCGGTAGCGTCGGATGTTTCCAGATGTAACCACATCGAGCATTTTGAGTCGCATCTGTATGTAAGTATTATTGAAAGGTCCATATTCTATTTTAATTATTCAAATAGGTCGATAATAATTTGTTCTTTCGTTTTCTTAAAATGTTTTGCAACATCGTTTAAAATCGAAGAAAATGTTCCAATACGAAGAGAAGAATGATTTGGAATAGTGATATGGTGTTCACCCAAGAACTTGGTGGTTAAGCGGAGATGACTACCGGTTTGGCGTGTAATACTATAACCAAATTTTTCTAGCTTTTTTGCAAGTTCCTCACCCGATATATCTCTTTGAAGTCTCATAATTGTAAAATCTCTTCGCGAACAAAGTGAAGACGAATAATTTTTGGCTCTTCGCCTTCTTCAAAGTGACACTTCACTGCATCACGAAGTTCTTTATGAAGTTCTTCAAGAGTATTTGCTTCGGTAAAGATTGATTCTCCGAGTGCTTTTGCAATGTAACCACCCTCGGCAGCTTCTTCAACTATAAATATTATTTCATTCATTTCCCAAACTCATATTTATTTATAATAAAACAATATTTGGGTTTAATATCAAGTAATAAGAGACCACTAATAAAATGCGTATATAGTCATTGCGAAGAGTCCGTAAGCTGGCGGACGACGAAGCATTTTTTGAAATTTTGAATTTATTTGTTATTTGTTCCGCCTAAGGCGGATTGTTATTTGAGATTTTGTAGTAACCCATCCAACACTTTGGCTGACGAATCCCAGTTATACTTTGCTAAAACCTCTCCCCGCTTTTCCAGTGCAAATTGCTTGTGAACTTCGATGTTTTTTAATACCAAACTTAAAATTTTATTCAAGCTTTCACTATCGCCCGCCTCGAACAGCAATTCTTTATCAATAACTATATCTCTAATCTCCCGGATATTTGATGTAATCACCGGTATTCCGTAACCCATCGCTTCTAAAACCGATATTGGCATTCCCTCGATTGTAGAAGGTTGAACAAACAAACCTGCGTGAGACAAGAGTTGCCTTTTCAATTCCCCAGTAGCAAATCCTGTAAAAATAATATCTTGAGATTTATGCTCCTTCAGAGAATAATAATATTTATCTTTATACTGAGTATCACCTGCAATAACTAATTTATATTCCGACTTCAACTGCGGATTAAGATTATTCCAGGCATCAATTAAAAAATGACATCCTTTCTCCGGGACTAATCTCGATAAAAATAAAATATATTTAGCAGGTTTGATTTGATATTTTTCGATTTCATAAATATCCGATGTCGGTTCTGGATCCGTTATCCCATTCGGCAAATGATAAACATGTTTGTTATAATGATTTTGAAAATATTCAACTTCTTCTAAACTGACTGAAGCAATTTGATGAGATAATCTAATTCCTAATTGTGTGGAAAACCTAATTACAAACTTTGCAACCTTATTCCATTTCTCTCGCTTCCAATCCAAACCGTGAGTTTGCAATAAAACTTTTTTCCCAAATAATCTAACGAATGGTATGAACATTCCCGTTACAACAGCATGAAAGAAATAAACATCGTACTGACTTTTTAGGCTGTGAATTACTGCCAACAGTGTATGCGATGGTGTTTCTAAATATTTATTTTTTATGCAAGGTAGACAAATAATTTTTACACCTTCATATTCCCAATTACCCTTTTTCCCTTCGGTGTACGGACTTCTAACATAAACAGTAACATCGTAGCCTAATTTTACAAGCCGTGGGGCTAATTCGGTGAGGACTCCGTCAATTCCGGCAGTGTAAGGTAGAGCGCGAGCACCTAAGCAGACTATTTTCTTCGGCTTACTTATTTATGAAATCTCCCATGTCATAATGTTTTTCATCTTTGCTCTGGGGAGTACGCTTTGTAGTTACACCTAGATAAAATTCCCTTTTGGCTTCACCATTACTCGGTTCAACTTTTTGATAATCTATATAATCCTCAAAACAAATACTCTTACCAAGTGTAACTTTTAATTTATTCAAAATTACCCATCTAAGTGGACCCGCTTTAGGTAAAAAGGTAAGTACCGGGTTTCGCATAGCAGTCCTCGCTGTTGTTACCATCCAGCAATTCTGTGTGCATTGAGCTACTTTATTCCGTATCTCGACAGCTTTCTTGCCGTTCACAATTTCATCCCAGCTTTGTTTCTCTAAATTTCCCATCAAGAGATCAGGTCTGACATTGCATGCGTACACATCACTCCATGGATCTACAAAAATAAAATCAGTAGCTGCCGTGCATGTAATCAGTCGGTCATGTCCTAATATTTTCTCAATCAATCCTAAATTAAGATAAGCTCTGAACCAGTTTTTTACAGAATTGGTTTTTAAAAGTGCCTCAATTAATTTCTCAACTTCTTTTCCTACTTTTTTTCTTTCATAAAAATAATTATCACCTTTATGAAATTGAAAAGCATTATGGAGTGTTGACGTTGCCATCTCCACTCCCATATCTCGACATAGCTGATAAATATTCATCAGTTCATCGAGATTGTCATCCTGAATAACTGTTGCAAATCCAAGGTCTGTGCCCCCGTTATCTTTTAATATCTTTAGTCCTTGTACTTTCTTCTCAAAGCCGTTTTCTTCTCCACGTATCAGATTGCTCTTCTCGCCGATCGCCTCCAGACTGTATCTTACTTTTACATTCGGATACTTTTTGATGATGGGTAGGATTTTATCGGTGTGCAATCCGTTTGTACTAATCTCGGTTATTTTACCCTTTGGATAAACTAAATCAACAATATCAGGAAGGTCGGTTCGAAGAGTTGGCTCTCCGCCGGTAATATTTAAATTATCAAAATTATTCGGAAGTTTCTCAAGCGTCCTGAGCGTTACTTCTTCATTCGGAAGCGTAGGATGTTTCCAGATGTAGCACATCGAACATTTTGAGTCGCAACGGTATGTAAGTATAATTGAAAGGTCCATTTACTTAAACTATTTCTCCACACCTTACAACCTCACTCATCAATGAACTCTCTTCTTCTAATTCTTGTTTAGTCAACGGTATTACATCTATCGGTACTAAAAATTTCTTAATAGTTTCTATTTCCGATTTATTTAATAATTCAGCACGTTGAAATATATCAAGTCCTTTAAATTTTTCTGATACAACCGCGATATCAATATCACTTTCAGACCCTGCGTTCGCTCTTGTCTGTGACCCGAACAAAATTAACTCGACAGGTTCCATCCCATTTTTTATCAAACAAATTTTAAAATATTCTATTACTCCATTTACTCGTTCTCTATCCAAATCAGTAACTCCTTTCCTTTGTCTAATATTGATTTCGTCCGATCCTATGTAAATTCTTTAATCAACTTTTCTAAATTTTCAGGATAGCGTGTAGGGACACTAATATTATTTAGAGTCGCGATATAAGTCTGAATTCCATTATCAATTTTTAATTCAAGTCGCTCTACAAAATAAATCAAATTATGAGTTTTGGGTGGAACCGAATTAAACCGTTGACGAAAAAGACCTTTAAGCGTTTTTTCAATCGATAAATGGCACATGAATATTGCATAGATATATCTTCCACTCGCAAACATGGCATCAGCAGTATCCATATCATATTGTGCTTGTTTAAACCACTCATCTACAATATTTTTCATATCTATATCATTCTATCATTTTTTACATCAGTGCCTTCTTCAAAGTGACACTTCATCGCATCACGAAGTTCTTTATGCAATTCTTCAGCAGCTTCGCTTAATTTCTGTTCTGTGGTTATCATTAAAATCTTTAGGCAAGATAGATTGTAATTCGTTAAGATATCCATCGAGTTCATCGACCTTTGCCAAAATGCTTTTCTTATCTATCATATTGTACCTCCTGAAGATAATAATCATAAATTGGCTTGTAATCTTCATATTGCTGAATGGTTTCAAATGCCACATTATACAGTTCATCTTCATCCTTGCAAAATAATATTTTCCCTTCTTTCAATATTCGCTGTCGTATATAAACCGGTAATTGCTGATAAATTTGAATATCCAAATTCCCAAATTCGGCGATGAATTTTATTTTCTTCTCGGATAAATATATTTTTGAATAATTATATCGCTTGAGGACGATGCATATATCCACATCCGATTGGGTACTTTCTTCATTTCTTGCAGCGCTCCCAAATAAAATAACAGAAATTACATCGTTGTCTCTACTTGCGAACTCGATAAGCTGTTTTATGTTTTTGTCGTTAGGCATAAATTTCCTGTATTTAAGATAAAGAAAATCTCATTCTTTCCCAAATACATTCTCAATTACCTCCACGTCATTGGTGGTTCTTTCATTCGATCTAATTAAGTTTTATTCATTCTCCCCGACTCACTACTCACCACTCACACCTCACGGCTCATAACTGCAAGCTCCTCGCTCTCCGCTACTGGCTCATTTCTCAACACTAACAACTAATAACTCAAAACTCACAGCTCACCACTCCACATTCACAGTTCACTCCTCTATTAGGTATTTATTTGTTTTTTGGGATTTGCTATTTGGGATTTTCAACACGGCTTTCAATTAGACTGGAATATACTTCCATCAACTTCTCATAATGTTTTTCCGCAGTATGATTATCCTTTTCCCTTGTATCCATACATGGTTATCCATGCACCAAAATATTTTATCGGACTACTTTTCTTCAAAATTGTCTCCTTCCTCATAAGTATGTTAATAAACCGTTCTGGCATATAATGGTGTGCATATGAAGATGCCTCGCAACCGATATTCGCGAAACGAGCTTTTCTCAATACATTTCTTACTTCAAGAAATTCAATTGGGCGCTCATATGGAACTCTTCCCCTTGCACCAGGAATAATTTTTTGCAAAATCCGGTTAGGAATATGCATTATTAATGAAACCGGATATAAGAGATTTGGCTCATTAAAGATAAAAATTCCATTTCCTTTAAGGACACGATAGATCTCATTAAAAAGACTTGATAATGCTTTTTTTTGACCTATAAAATGATGAATCAAGCCGCTTGCTGTTACAAAATCGCAGGATGAATCTTCAAAAGGTAATTTCCATGCATCACCAAAAATACATGAAGCATTGGGAAAGTTTTTCCGGAAACTACTTAATGCACCTATTGCTACATCTACACCAACAAGTTTGCTTGTCACTTTGGTGTAAATATGTTCAAAATTCTCATTCTGACCTCCCCCGCATCCAATATCAATCCCAATGTGCTTATTGCCATAACCATTGGCGATAAGTATTTCAGCAGGCCTTGATCGCAGATAAAAATTTAACTTTCTATTTTTTTCAGTTGAAACCTTTGAATTTCTATATTGTGCCTCCTCTTCATCAAAGGTATCTGGGTTTATAAAACATGGTATACTGTCTATTTGTCGGTATTGGGTATTACAATTCTGACAGAAAATTTCATCCACAGAAAATATAAGAGAACCTTTACAACTAGGACAGACCATTACCATTGGTAAATTTTTCATGTGCCCTCCCAAAGTACACTTTTACGAGTTACTTTTATTTTTTTACATAACACTTTCATAAATTCCAATCAATCTTTCATAATGTTTTTCTGCGCTATTTAATTCTTGAACAAATTCATATGCATTTCTCCCTAATTCTAGAGCCATATCGGGCCGTTCAACCAATTGTACAATTTTTACCGCTAAATCTATTGAATTACCTGGTTCAAATAATAATCCAGTTCTCCCATCAACAACTAATTCAGGCAATGACCCGATATTTGAAGCGATCACTGGTGTACCCAATGCAAAGCTTTCCAATACAGCATTAGGCATATTATCGTACCAGATAGATGGAGTTATTAAAGCAATGGATTCCTTAATATGTGAATCAATAACTGTTTTGTCTACATGTCCTATAAATTTAACTGTCTTTAATTTATTTTCCCCTACAAAACTTTTTAGCCCCTTAACATAATTAATTTCACCATCTCCCGTTATGCTACATTCAAAATTAACATTCGGATATTTTGTGTTGATATACTTTATTGCGTTTAATAAAACAGACAGCCCTTTAGTTTCGTCAAGCCTTCCGATGTAAAGAATTTTATTATTTTTTGTTTCGCTCGAAACTGATTCATGCTTTACAAATGTTGGTATGTGTAATAATTTAGATGGGTCAAAACCGGCTTCTACCATCTTCCCCTTTGTAAAGCTACTCGGAACTATGAAGTAAGGTATTAAATCAAAATAGCCCTTAAATTCATGATACTTCGTCGCAAAATAATTTACCACCGACGCACCCAGCGAATTTTGTACACATCTATACCTAACGCTGTTTAATAAACTTCCTTTTATACACAACTCGCAAACTTGATTATTCCTGATTAAGTGGGCATTAGGACATATCATACCAAAATCCGACAGGCGAACCACAAATGGAATTTTATTATCATTCAGGGCAGTGAGAACAGACGGTGATAATTTACGCAAATAATGAAGAACGATAGCATAATCAGGTTGAGTATCATTAATCAAACCCTTTAGCTTCATGTACACTTCTCTTGAATAGAACGACCTCTTAAGTGCTTTACTAATATTCTTTAAATTCCAACTATGCTCCCTAAAATATACTTCCTCATCCGTCGTAATTGGTTCAGCAAAATATTTATCATATTCAGACGGAATGTTCTGTTTATAACGTACTGAAAAGGGAATTACTTCGTGTCCTTTTTCTTCTAACAAACTCTTTAGATTAAATAAATATCTCTCTGGTCCTCCCGATACAAAATACCTGTAATTTATTATTAGTATTTTCATTGCCTATCTTTAATAAGCCAGCTAACAAACTTACTTATTCCTTCTTCTAAATTTGTTTTCGGCTCATACCCTATTAAACTTTTCGCTTTGGATATATCGGCATTTGTTAAATGCACATCCCCGGGTTGAACGGGGAGTTTGTTAATAATCGCTTTTTTACTCAGCGACTTTTCTAATAGGGCAACCACTGTATTAAGTGAGTATGTTTTTGATTCTCCTAAATTAATAATCTCATACCCTTTTAGATTATTCATTGCAGAAATTGTTCCGCTTACAATATCATCGATAAAGGTATAATCACGCTTTGACGCGCCATCACCATAAACTGAAATTGGTCTATCATCCAATATCTTACTTGCAAAATTATGTATAGCCATTTCAGGTCTCTGTCTTGGACCATACACTGAAAAGAACCTTAAGCAGAAAATATCAAAGCCGTACAAATTATGATAAGTATGGCAAAGCAGCTCTCCAGTTTTTTTTGTAGCGGCATAAGGCGATATAGGGAAATCCACATTATCATTTTCCGAAAATGGCACTTTTTTATTATTGCCATAGACTGATGATGATGATGCAAATAACAGCTTTCTAATGTTCGCCGCCTTCATTGCTTCTAACAATATTAACGTACCGATAACGTTCACATCGTAATATAATGCCGGTTCAAGTATTGAAGGTCTGACGCCTGCTCTTGCCGCCAAATGGATTACAAGTTCAATTTCATTCTCAGCAAATATCTTATCGAGTAAATTTTTATCCCTTATGTCGCTTTCGATGAGCGTATAATTATTCTTACCTAAGCATTGCTCAATATTCTGTCTTTTAATCAAAGGGTCATAAAACGTATCAAAGCTATCTAAACAAAATACATTATGATTTTCGTTTGTTAATTTTTCGACTAAACTTGAGCCAATAAATCCAGCACCGCCTGTAACTAATATATTCATTATATTTTTATTGTTATTGGATATATAATTTATTCAGCTATTATTTTTCTTTTCAGTTTACCAAAATATTTTTTCATAATAGTTTTTATTAAACGATACAAAAGATTTTTAGCAGTAGGATTAATAATATTATTGTAATGGTCAACGTAGAATTTATGATCATAGTAAATCGATTTTCTATAATATTCCCACCAAATATCATGGCGCCAGCATAATATTTCCCAAGGATTTACACCATTATAGTGAATTAACCCAGACTTTGAATTATCGGTTGACTGTTTAAAATAATGTATCACACTTGCTTCTAATCCTTCGGATATTTCTTCATCAGAAAATAATTTCTTCAATCCGTCTGGATCTTTGTAATATCTCTGATAAAATGATTGAGACAAATTATATTTTGGATGTAAGTATATTATTTTCCCTTGGCAAACAATATTTATTATATCTTGATCGAGGTAAAAATATTTATTACCTACTAATTCTTTAAATTTTTCTGATATCTTATCCTGCCTCACTTGAGCTGAATTAAAAATAAAAAAACCACAATTAACATATTTTAAAGGATCACAACCAAGAGACCTTACATAATTATTTTTTACGATAGCATTCTTTACTGCCGCTAAATAACAACCTTCAAATTCGACGGTATTGTATAGATTTGATAAATCGATATTAAATATTATATCGACATCTGATACGATAACTTTATCATACTGCGGTAGCATCTCTGGCACTAACAAACGATAATATGTTACATTCGGAATACCACGTAATATATATCCATTTTTAAACTTATCACGAACATCTAAAAAAGTAAATTTACAATTGTTATACACTTCTTCTAATTTAGTAAGTGTTTCTTTATAATTTCCAACAATATCACCTGGATGGAAAATAAATATTTCATAAAATGTATCACTCTTCGCTTTATCCAATAACGAAGAAATACAAACACCAGCAGGAATTACAATTTTGTGATCAAAGAAAAAGCATATAGGAATTACAGTTATTTTATTTGTATTGTTAATCATATTTTAATTAAGTCGATTACTAGAATTTCAGATTGATGGATTATGGTGAAACTATTTCATTACGACGTGAGCTTATTCATTATACTATAAATTAACTTGACATGAATATTTTTTAAACACCAATAAATAATGCATCTCGTAATGCATTCAGATAACCATGTCCGTGGACTAAATCCGGTTCCATATAATTCCCTTCACCCCATTCATTCCATGATTTTAAAAATAAAATTCTCTTTTCATATTGTTTATGTGCAATTAAGTTTAATGCATCGTTCACATGACTCCTGAATAATTCTGGGGTGCTGCCATGATAAATAACAGCTCTTCGACCGGACCTAGGAGATCTGTCCCATTGCGGAATGATTGTTGGATAAACATTTTCAAGTTTATCCGTATCATTAAAAATATGTTTTATAATTGAACCATACGGATAAACATCAAGAGTTAACCCACCTATATACCTACGCATACGTTGCAGAAGAATTCGTATTAATCTTCCTCTTATATGTTCTTCCGCTAACCACTCACCAGTAGAATTTATGGCGTCGAATCCCACTTTTAGCGACTCCAATGATTTTGTTGAGACAGCTCTCCCAACAAAATGGATTCCGTCTAACCCATTTTTCACTGCGAGGTTATTCCATATATCGACTAACTCTTTTGGATTGGGTAAATCAGATAAACTAAAAACCAAAAAAAGAGGCCTGCCGGCTACCTTGATGTATCGTTTGTCATGAAAGGCTTCTAATAATGAATAAAAATGATTTTCGTAATCTATTTTACCGGGATACGTTTGCGAAATAATATCTTTTCGTCGTGCCCACTGCTCGGTTGGGTTCCAATCATGGTTATTCCATGAATGATTAGCCCAGCCCAAGCAAAACGGAAATCCGGGCTTGCCGCTTTGCAATACTTCAGTGAAAACTCTTTCAAGTACCTTTCTTCCATTGCCAAACCAATAATGCCAATACAGAAATCCTTCAACTCCCGCGTTTCGAGCCATTTCAGCCTGGGCTTCTCTTACTTCAGGTAGTCTTAAATCATAATAACCCAAATCTGCCGGTACCCTTGGTTGATAATGCCCTTTGAACAAAGGCTTTGCATTACCCACATTTGTCCATTCTGTAAATCCTTTGCCCCACCATTCATCATTCTCAGGGATAGGATGAAATTGTGGAAGGTAATATGCGATTACTCTAGCCTTGGTCTTAATATTTTTTTTATCATCAAAGTTCATATTACACAAATTTTAATCGCATATCTTTTAAAGAGTTAAGTCTGGGACCATTTATTTTTTTAAAGCGTACATTTTTAATCATAAGCACCAAGAAAATCAAAAAGAAATTAAATCCAAAGATACCTGTAACAATATCAAATACAATATACGAAATTATAAAACTATTATTCAACCAGTAATCAAATCTAAGTTTCTTCTCATTGCTATAACAAAACGAATGATTCAATTTAAATAATCTATAAGCAAACCACACCCACAAAATAATTCCCAATAACCCTGATTCGATAATTATACGATATATTATACTTTCAAAAGCTAAAAGAACAGGATGATCCCCATATGTTATATTATAATCGGTACACCAGCCAAAACCATTTCCAAATAACAGACCACCATTTATCCATAGGTCTATAGCGCCTTCCAATTGAGATATACGCAATTCAATCGATGAACCACCTATGTTTTTTTCGGGATCATTAAAATAAATTATTGAATCAATAAAGGGCTGATAATCTCCAAAAATAGATGTATCAATACCAATTATAAAAACAAGTAAAACTATAAATAGCACAATAAGTATTGAACGAGAAGAATATCGTGGAAATAAAAAAAACAACCCTACAAAGAAGGCTACAATACCTGAACGCACATTACAGACAAAAAGATTAAATGCAATCAATACAACAAACAGATAAAACAAAATCGTGCTTTTTGTTTTAAAAAATATATATGAAGCATATAATGTCATAACAAGTAGAACAGACCAAGCCATTGGATGGATAGTTGTTGATTGAATTTTTCCACCCAAACCGGCTCTTTCTATAACACCTAGAATATCAAAATTGTTTTGTACAGCGAATAAAACCGACAACCCTGTTACATATGGATTAAATCCTGTAACAAAACAATATATTCCATATAGACCCATTATGAACATGCATACAAATATTATTCTAACAAAATAAAATACATCATTTTCATTTTTACACATGTGCCATAACATAATCGGTATTAAAAAGTTAATTATACTAAATCTTCTTATGTATGATAGTTGAGAGCCAAGACCTAAACTAGCAGAATATATGCTAGATAATAATGAACCTACCAGTAAGAACAAACAAAATATTAAAAATGGTTTTGCAAGACTAAAGTCAAATGTTTCTTTTCGGTTTAAACCCTCTTTCAGTACAAATAAAACAAAAATAAGTAAAATTATATAATTAATTTCTATGGTGGCAAATGAATATACAAAAGTAGAATACGGTACCAAAAGCAGATAAGCGATAATAAGACCTATGCTTGCCTTAATATCAAAAACCGCAACAGCTACAGCCAATAATAACCATAAAAGTAAAATATTGATTATCATTGTGTTACAAAATATTATAAAAAATAATAGAGTATCTCATATAAGTTGCTTAACATTTTTTGCCGGATTACCCGTTGCAACAACGTTTGATTGTATGTTCTTTTTCCTATTTGTTTTTTTGACCAGTTTTATTAACCTACTGATAATTATGTTATATACTACCCAAATTCCCAATACAAAGTGGTCTTTTATTATTTGCCATCTCAAGGTATTCCACAATATTCGATAATGATCCTTTATGAAGTTTTTCTCAGCATCAATGTAGACATCACGTACGGAATTGATATCGATAATAACGCCATTTATTAAATCCTTATTAATGTGATTTTTTGTCTGTATATTTTTTAACAATAAAATATTAAATTGTTCTGGAGAAATGACACACTTTTTTGTAGCATTAATATTTCTTTCTCTTTCTTTATCATTAATTATTAGCTGAGAAAAATATGACAGGAAATCAGCTACAGTTGTTTTTACTAATAATCCTCTACTTTTTGACTGTAAAAAATCCTCGACATCGTTATAACTAAATAATGCCTCGTCTGTATACCCAACAATAGGTATATTATTCACTGCTGCAAGTTGACTCATCAGTCCGCCCATCATCGGATAAGAATTTATGTAAATATCGATGTGCTTCATAACTTGGTCAATATCTTTTCTGTCACCAAGAATAATCAATTTATTGTTAAGATTATATTTCTTAATAAAAGCTTTTATTGGCTTATCATTTCCAGAACCTGCTAATAAAAGAATAACATTTTTATTATTTTCCAAAATTGACTTTATAAGTTTTAAGAATAGGCCACCGGCACCATATAATTTGTTAAAGTGGGCTCCCGTAAAAGCAAAATAATTTGATCCCTTCTCTACAGGAAACCCTTGAAATTCTATTCGATTCTGAATAGGATAGTAAGGTTGTAGTAACAATTTACCTATTGGTATATTTCTATATTTACTTGATATAACACAACCATATTTTCTAAATTCTAAAAAATAGTCTGAACAACCTTTCCCTATCCAATAAGCATGATCCGTTAAATTGATCAAATATCTTTCTACATTATCAACAAGATTCCACAAACAAATACCTATTATATCCCATGGCGTAAATTGCAGAAATGCATATGTAGGCTTAAAGGTATTTATTGTTTTTACAGTATTTAATATTTTTGTTTTAAAAGTATCTAAATTACTGATCTGTAATATTGTTGCCTTTTGATACTTTGATAATTCATCAAGAATATCTTCATTAATAGTTTGCTGTTGTGTGATATATAATATATCACTTCCCCAACTGATGATGGCTCTCAAATATTGCTGAGTTAATACTCTATTATTGGCGAACGAATCATAAAAGACAATCTTGTTTTGTTCGTTTTCAAAATTAAGCTTCTCAATGGAAATTAATTTACTAATTTGCTGTATGTAATTTTCTAATTCATCATCAGCATATCTAAAATTGTATTTGTAACCAATACGTGCACACAATTCTATATATTTAACGGATGTTTCTATGTCATCTGCTTTTAAATATTTTTTAGCTGTATTTTTATTGTATTTTGTGAAGAAACAATAAAAA
>CAZOQB010000007.1:135086-142888 GCA_964581995.1 uncultured Ignavibacteriaceae bacterium
TTAGCAATCCTGAAGAGTAAATTATAAAGATGCTAATACATAACACTAAACCTATTAATAGGCATGGTATAAGGTAATCAAATATTCTAGTTATTAATTCTTTACTTATTTTCATACTATCTATATACTGTTGAACACTAATTTTTTAAATATTACATTCATCAGAACAAGATAACAAAAATAATTTATACAATACGCATAAGTAACGCCCACAACCCCATAAATATTTAAAAATATAATTGTTAGAACATAGAATGACAAACCAAAAGCAATTTCTGTAATAATAAAAGTTGTTGTCATAGATTTAGCAACCATTATAAAAGCAATCAGCCAACTTGATATTTTAAATACATCTCCAAGTAATTGGAATAAATATAATTGCTCCATAGGTTGAAAATTTGGTGCAAAAAGCAAGTTTGTTATAAATCCTCTAAAAAAAAATATGCCTCCTACTATAAATAATGTTATAGGGAGTAGAAATTTGTAACCCTTAATAATTTCTCTTCTAAGTTCAGATGTTTCTTTAATCTCCGATAACCTGGGCAGATAATATAAACTTAAAGTAGTGGTTACTAACATTAAATAAATACTACTTATCTTTGTTATCCCCTGCCAATATCCTGCTTCTTCAATCGAAAGCGAATTAATTATATGAGTTCTTACGGTTAACTGTATGTATGTCACAGCAAACATCGAAGTAAAAGCCATCAGTGTGTATTTTGACAGCTTCTTGAATGCGTCCGATGAATATTTGCTCAAAAAATGTTGCCTTTTAAACCAAGATGACCGTCTTACTAAACTCATTGTTACAAATGCTATTAGTGTAGTGCTTAAGATAGTTCCCAGTAATGCGCCATAAATACCTAATTGAATAACCAAAATTATCGTAATAGCCAATCCTACTACCGAGGACGTCAAATTGACAGAAATAATTTTTTTAAAATCTTTATACCCGTTTAATACTGAAATAAGAAATCCGTTTAGAGTGAAGAGGAAAAGCGTTACACCAAAAATATAAAACAATGACACATATTCGTTGCTGCCTAAAAGATTCACAGATAAATACTTCGCACCGATAAAAATACCTACAGTCGAAAGTAAGGTAGCTCCAAGCGTTATTTTAAGACCTGTGCTTAGTATTTCAATTCTTTTATTCTCTTCCGTTTTATATTCGGCAAGATATTTTGTAACTCCACTATTGATGCCAAAACCAGCCACAGAGTTTGCAATAGTTGTAAAATTTTGAAACTGGCCAAGCATTGCTACTCCAGCAGGACCGAGATAGACAGCGATAATTTTATTGCTAATTAACCCTGTGAGAATTCTGACGGTAGTAGCAATCCCGTTCCAAAAAGATGTTTTGAAAAGGTCGGTTTTCCGGAAAGATTCAATTTTTAGAAGGAATTTTCGAATCATTCTTGATAATCATTGAGAGTTGAAACAATAAACTCTATTTCTTCTTTTTTCATTACGGGGCTTATGGGAAGGCTTAGTATTTCATCGTGGATAAGCTCGGTTATGGGGAAACTCATAATGTTCAATTCTTTGTATGCCAGTTGTTTATGGGGTGGGATGGGATAATGTATCAAGGTTTGTATTCCGCTATCGTTTAAATATTTCTGCAAGCGATTCCGATTCTTAGTTCGTACCACGAATAAATGCCATACGTGTGAATTGCTTTCTTTCACCTGGGGTAAAATTATCTTTTCATTTTTAATTTTATCACGGTAATATTCTGCCACTTCCCTGCGCCGTTGGTTCTCTCGATCTAAATACGGTAACTTCACAGAGAGTATAGCTGCTTGAATCTCGTCCAATCGTGAATTCAAGCCCTTATGATTATTTTCATATTTCTTATACGAGCCATAATTGCTAATTGCTTTGCATATAGATGCCAGTTCATTATCATCTGTGCATATAGCTCCGGCATCACCTAAAGCACCAAGATTTTTACCCGGATAAAAACTGAAACCGGCAGCATCACTCAGTGAACCTACTCGTTTCTCATTATAATATGCGCCATGAGCTTGAGCTGCATCTTCAATTAATTTTAGGTTATATTTTTTGCACAAATCCCCAATCATTTCATGGTAAGCATTTTGACCATACAAATGCACGATCATTATTCCGCGTGTCTTTGTTGTGATATGTTGTTCAACAAGGTTTGGATCGATATTGTAAGTATCTAAATCTGGTTCTACTAAAACTGGTTTCAATCTATTATCCGAAATCGCGAGGATACTTGCTATGTAGGTATTAGCCGGAACAATAATCTCATCACCCTCATGCATAAAACCTAATTCAACATATGCTTTAAGAATGGTACGCAAAGCATCTAGTCCATTAGCAACTCCGATGCAGTGTTTAACACCTATGTATTCTGCAAACTTTTTTTCGAATTTTTTGTTCTCCTCTCCAAGAATATACCAACCGGAATCTAGAACTCCTTTGATTGCATCTTCAATTTCAGTCCTATATTGGTTATTTATAGAATACAGATCTAAAAATTTTATCATTTTCATTTAATGTCTCTAATAAATTTTGCAGGATTACCATACCATAAAGTTTTCGGTTTAACATTTTTTGTTACTAAACTACCCGCACCAATCATTGCCCCAGCTCCGATTGTTATCCCACCCATTATTATTGCACCTGCACCGATAGACACTCCGTCTTCAATTATAGTATTAAGAAATTTATCAGGATATACTTTCGATTTTGGAAATTTATCATTAATGAATGTTACGTTTGGTCCAATGAATACATCATTTCCAATTCGTAACCCATCCCATAGGTACACACCGCTTTTAATTGTAACATTATCACCGACTATTACATCGTTCTCGATAAAACAGTGGCAATTAATATTACAATTTTTCCCAATTTTCGCCTGTTCAAGTATGACCGTATATTGCCATATTTTTGTATCATCGCCAACATTTTTCGTTTTTACATCGGCAGTTTCGTGAATTAATAAGTTATTCATTTTTTAATTCCATGAAATTCTTATAGTCTCTTATATAATCATTTGCATCGTATAGATGAGATGTCAATACCAAACAAATAGCACCTGATGAAAAATTTATTTCGGCTGCCCATATTCCCGGTGGAATATGTAAACCTAAATAAGGTCTATTAAGTGATACAGTTTTTTTTCTTACTCCATCGTCTAAACTAACATCGAAGCTACCGCTAGCAGCTACCAAAAATTGGTGACAGGTTTTATGGCAGTGCGCTCCACGGTCTTCGCCACCCGGTACGTCATACAAATAAAAGATTCTTTTTATTTCAAAAGGTATATCTTTAAAATTTTCAATAGGAGTTATATTGCCGGCTCTATTTTGTATTTTAGGTAGCTTAATTACAGAGCAATCCATCACTGTAGTATTTTTATTATCTACTTTCAGTTTATCCTTTAAATTCATTTAAATCTCTTATATAATCATCTTCTTTATATTTATCCGAAGCCAAAATCAAGCACAATGAATTTGTAGAAAAATTTTCTAACCTTCTCCATATCATATTCGGTACATAAAGCCCATAATACGACCGATTGAGAGAATATTTCTGTTCTGCATGTCCATCTGATAAAACAACGTCAAAACTACCTGATAATGCAACAATAAATTCATGTAGAGTCTTATATGCATGGCTTCCTCTAATTTCACCACCAGGCACATCGTAGATCCAATAAACTCTTTTGATATCAAAGGGAATATGTTTACCTCCTTCAATAAACGAGAGATTCCCCCTAGGATCGGTAATCTTCGGAAGATTGATTAGTTTTACATTTTCGAGACACATAACTATTATTATCACTTACTTATTATTTGAAAACAATAAAACCCGACTATCACACCTGTCGAGTTTCAGCACAATATTTATTCACAATCTAACTAAATTTTCTGAAAAATGAAACAAAATAAACTTAACCTTCAATTTTTAATGTTGGATGTTTGCTAATCATTTTGTTTGATCTGTGTTTATTTCACGCAGAGCACGCCAAGGACTCAATTATAATCAAAACGCTAAGCTCGCAGTATTGTTTTAATTCATAATTCGTTATTCGGTGTTCGATATCGGATATTCACCCATTGACATTCATCCACCACTCCCATTTCCTCGATTCACTACCTCCCCGTTTCTCATCCTCTCCCTGTCGTTTTTCCCTAAAAACTAAAAACTCACAACTCGTTTCTCATAGACCCCTACAGCGTACACTGATACCGTTATATCTTTAGAATCTTATTCTTATTGGGCATTTCTTTTTAATTTTGATGGCCGGGCAGAAAATCACGTCATTCTTGACTGCCAATACCACGGTTTTCTATGCATATGTGCAATAGCCCAAATAATAATATTTTCATTATCTATCGTGAATAGTATTTTATATGGAAATTTTGGAATATATGCTTTGTAAATATTATCTTTTTCTTTTAAATACCACTTTGGATTCATTTTAATGTTATTTACTTGTACTATTACAGATTTTTTAAATCGCTCACCAAGACCTTTTGATTGAAGTTCATACCATTCGATTGCCTCATCAAATTCTTTAGCTGCTAATTCATGAATACTAACTTGCATTGTACAACGATTCAAAATCTAATAATTTAGCTCGCCCTTCTTTTACTGCTTTCATCCGTTCATTAACTTCATTAATCCATGCAAAGCGAACTTCATCTTCTTCGTATTCTAAACTTGCTAAAATTAACTCCGCAAATGTTAATCTTTCATTGGGAGACAATTTTAATGCCTTCTCAAGAAGCTCTTTATCCATAATATTTTCTCCTTATATTTATTATCAAACATTTATGATTACATCCTTCGTTTATAAATTTTTTTTTAAGCGTTGCCCCCAACCGTTCAGCTATGTCCGGCTATGTATTTTTTTTATTTTTCATAAACCCCGAAAATGCATCCCAGGGATCGAATGTTCGAGTGATTTCTTAAAAGCTATTTTCGGAATAAACAATCATTTCTAACAAAAAAAAACCGACTCCGTCTCCGTCAGTTGACGGACTACTGTCGAGTTTCAAGTTAATATTTGTTTACAATTTAACTAAATATCCATAAAAATGAAACAAGAATCTCTGGAAATATTCGTTGTTAGTCGCTCGCCAGTCAGTTGTCATAGGCGGGTTCGTAATTCGTATGTACAGGTCAGTTGAATAGCGCGAGAAAGATATCACGCATAATTATAACAAGTAATAACTACGCTAACTTTCATATTCTATTTACCTTTAATAATATTATCTATCAGTCAAATAATTAATTCTAGCTAGACAGCTTCTGAAAATCTGCTCTAATCATCAATTTGACTAGTTCTGTAAATTTTGTTTTTGCCTTCCAGCCTAACATGCTTTCAGCTTTTGCAGCATTTCCTAACAAGACATCTACTTCTGTCGGTCTGTAATACTTCGGGGAGACTTCAACTACAATCTTACCTGGGGTTAAGTTCTTTTTATTTTTTGTAAATATTTTGTTATCATCTATATGTATTTTTTTAACTATCTCTTCACAGAAAGCACTATAAATTGTATCATCAAATTTTGAAATAACGCCTTTCTCATTTTCATTCACTCCGTTCCAAGTAATCTCAATTCCCAATTCCTTAAATACCGATTCTATAAACTCTCGAACTGAATGTGTTTCACCTGTTGCAAAAACAAAATCTTCAGGTTTACTTAGTTGTAGTATTCGCCACATTCCCTCGCAATATTCTGGTGCATAGCCCCAATCTCGTTTTGCATCCAGATTTCCAACAACCAGTCTATCTTGCAATCCAAAAACTATTTTTGATGCTCCAATCGTTATTTTTCTTGAAACAAATGTTTCACCTCGTCTCGGTGATTCATGATTGAATAAAATTCCATTACAGGCAAAAATATTATACGCTTCCCTGTAATTTACAATCGACCAATAGGCAAAAAGCTTCGATATGGCGTATGGCGACCGTGGATAAAATGGAGTTTTCTCTGTCTGCGGTATTTCCTGAGCCTTACCGAAAAGCTCACTTGTCGAAGCCTGATAAAATTTTGTATTCTTACCGATACCTACCTCTCTGATAGCGTCTAAAAATCTTAAAGTCCCGAGGGCATCTACTTGTGCCGTATAATCGGGAATTTCAAAAGAGACTTTAACGTGGCTCTGAGCTGCTAAATTATAGATTTCGTCAGGTTCGATTTTTTTGAGCAATCTATTCAATGAACTGGGGTCGACCAAATCACCATAATGTAGATAAAGTTTTTTCTCCATTTTGTCAGGTGAGTCTATATACAGGTGGTCAATTCTTCCCCTGTTAAAAGAACTACTCTGGCGTACTACACCATGTACTTCGTATCCTTTATCTAACAATATTTCTGCGAGGTAGCTCCCATCTTGTCCGGTAATGCCTGTTATCAAAGCTTTTTTCATTTCACAATCTGAAATTTGTTTATATTGATTGCCATTTACAAAAACTAATATACCATTTCTAACAAAAAAAACGACTCCGTCTCCGGCAGTTGACGGATGACGGACACCTGACGAGTTTCAAAGCAATATTTGTTTACAATTTAACTAAATTTTCTCAAAAATGAAACAGGCAGTCACTGTTTCTCCCTTTCTCTCAGTCGCTTTTCCCTACTCAAAACTAAAAACTCGAAGACTTATTTTCGGTCGTGCGCCGAAGGTTAAAAGAAAAATATTATAGTTTGTTATTTTTAATATATGTTTGAACATTCAAATAATATCCAGCCAATTTATCTTTCAGTAAATAGATCTTATTAATTTTATCAGCATTTTCTTTTGGTTCGTCTTCATATTCGTGTGTCAATTCATTCTTAATTTCTCTTAGTTCCATCCATTGGTCATAGTTTTCAATTATTTCTAACTGTTCTAATCTATTAAAAATATCTATAAATGATTTATTCTGAATCTCTTCACCGAGATATAAAAGCAGTGATTTAAATAACCTTTCACCGATAGCATCCTGAAGTTTTGAAAATCTAAATAAATATTGATCAATGTGTTCAATTTCAGCATCATTTAATTGTTGATATCTTTCCGGACTGAGTGGCATAAAATATTTCATTTTTTCAAATGCGCTGTTAAGCCGTAAAAGATGTCTTTCGCATTCTTTAAGAGCTGAACTTAATTTTACCTTAAATTTATTCAAAGTAGTATCCCTTCTTGCTTGGCGATTGTAAAAATATCCTTGTAGGATTGAAAATTATTTATAACTAAATCAATTCTTCGGTCACCTAATATTTTTTTTAATTCGATCGACATCTTTATTCTCTTGTTTAGAACATCAAATGTTTTGTTCGTTTCGATATAGATATCAATATCTCCCCCTTTAAGTTTATCGTTTACTCTTGACCCGAATAAAAATACTTTGGTATCACTACCAAATATTTTATTTGCAGTTTCTTTAATAATTTCCATCTCTAATTTTGATAATCTCATAGGTCATCTTTTTGTTTTTGTTACAAACTTCACTAAATTTTCAAATATTCTTTTTATTGCCGACCCAACCCCGTCAGAAACGGGCAGGCATACCGCTATGTCCAGCTATGTATATTTTTTTATTTTTCATAAATCCCGAAAATGCATTCCAGGGATCGAATGTTCAAGTGATTTCTTAAAAGCTATTTTCGGGATAAATAATCATTTCTAACAAAAAAAACGACTCCGTCTCCGGCAGTTGACGGATGGCGGACACCTGACGAGTTTCAAAGCAATATTTGTTTACAATTTAACTAATTTTTCTCAAAAATGAAACAGGCAGTCACTGTTTCTCCCTTTCTCTCAGTCGCTTT
>CAZOQB010000007.1:142988-143871 GCA_964581995.1 uncultured Ignavibacteriaceae bacterium
TCCCTACTCAAAAATAAAAACTCGAAGACTTATTTTCGTTCGTTATTCTTCTACAACTTTCCAATTATTGTTCTAATTTCATCCTCGCTAA
Organism: uncultured Ignavibacteriaceae bacterium; assembly: GCA_964581995.1. Lineage (GTDB taxonomy): Bacteria > Bacteroidota > Ignavibacteria > UBA10030 > BY39 > CAZOQB01. The sequence goes on from CAZOQB010000007.1 coordinate 143,080, forward strand.
AGTCGTTTTTATAGAAACGTAAAAATAATTCATTCCTTACCTCCTCGGCGGTTAAATCATTGCTAAAGGAAGCCAGTATTAGATCTCGAACTGCCTCGTGACTTTTTGCCGCTAAGATAAGCCTTTTCTCACCGCTATAACTCATCACGGTTTCTTTAATAATTTTCTCATTATGTTGAGTGGTATCATTCATTAATAATTTGACTAAATAGTTTTGTAAGCCCTAATATATCAACATATTTTTGGAAATAACTCTTATCGTAGCCCGTCGATAATAAATTTTTGATATCTCTAATTTGCATCTCAGAATATGTCTCTTTCATCCAAAGAGCTTTCGATAAAATCAAATCCTCTTTAGTTACAATATAGGTTGTAAAATCTCCTAATATTATTTTTTGTCTCCTGTTGAATTCTATCTTACGGTAGCTTTCGTCTTTCCGGATTATGCAATCTACCTTTATTAAGCTATCTTTATGTATTAGATTAAACATTGATTTATGTAATAAAGAATCTTCTATCACTTCAAATGAGGTAATGTAATCATTCTCTACTATTCTAACCAATTTGTCGATGCTATTTGCATCTAATTCAATTACGAAATCCAAGTCGCGCGTCATTCTTGGGGTTGCATAATAACTCATCGCAAAAGAACCCGTTAACATAAATGGAAGCTCAATCTTACCAAATCTCTCCGAAATATCTTTTAATATATCAAATTCATTTTTCATTAATTAATATTTATTTGGTTAATAATATCCCGTGTTTTACTAAAAATATGTGTCAATGTTGCAT
>CAZOQB010000008.1:0-141283 GCA_964581995.1 uncultured Ignavibacteriaceae bacterium
CCTTTCCTGTAATATACTGTCTTTTCTACTTGTCCAAAAATCAGGGGGAAGATCAATATATCCACAATGGAGGGGCTTGAGCTTGCAAAGGAAAGAGAGGTTTTTGAAAAACTTTGTGTGAAGTATATACAGGATGCGGTAGGGATAGTAGAAGAAATACTGTAAACTGACTTATTAAAAATATTTTGAATTAAGTATTATACTTCTTACTTTATACAACAAATTTTGTCTGACAGATTTGTAACCTACAACTTTGTAAGTTACATTAGTGTAAGAAATTTGGAATTACTTGGATTATAAGGAAATGAGAAAGTAATGGCTTACATCTTCATGGATGAAAGCGGAGACCTTGGTTTTAACTTCCGGAAGAAGAAAACGTCGCTATACTTTGTAATTACTTTCTTATCCGTTGTGAACAAAGCCCCAATTGAAAGGATAGTGAAGAAAACGTTTCAAGGTTTTTCTTCAAAGGATCGAAAACATCATCCCGGAGTTTTACATTGTCATAAAGAATTACCTCTCACAAGGTTAAAAGTCCTTCGATCTCTTAGTGAAAAAGATGTGAAGATACTTTCTATCTATTTAAACAAATCCAAAATTTATACAAAACTGCACGACGAGAAACAAGTTCTATATAATTACGTTACCAACATTTTGCTCGATAGGATTTACAGCAAAAAACTTATCCCGATCGAAGAAAAAATTCACCTTATTGCATCGAGGCGGGAAACAAATAAATTTTTCAACGAAAATTTTAAGAATTATTTAAAGCGAAACTTAAGCTTGCACCATCGTTTACATCTTGATGTACAGATCAAAACACCTGGCGAAGAAAAATGTTTGCAAATTACCGATTTTGCCTGCTGGGCTATTTTCCGTAAATGCGAGCATAGCGATGATAGCTATTGGAAGATCATCAAGCAGAAAATCATTGAAGAAAGCTCTCTTTTCCCATAAAACGACAAAACCCTATGCGCTATTTACATCGCTTAAAGCGATGAGAGGAACCATAACGGAGCCCCACGCACAAGGCTTTACTTGTCTGTTTAATAATACAGAAGAAAGAGGAAAAAAGCAAGTTTTTTTCTTTGAATTAAGAATTATACTTATTACTTTATATAACAAATTTTGTATTGGATGGAGTAAACACAAATGTATCGTAATACACCATTGATTCTTGGATGAAACGAATTATGTACAAACATATTGGCTAGCAATATTCAGATTAATTACATTTATGTAACAACCATTTTGATTTAGGAAGGAATTCAGGATGTTTTTATCAAAATTAAATATTAAAGGATACAAGGGATTTAATGAAGAGTTTAGCATTGAATTCAACGATGGATTCACAGTTCTTGTCGGAGAAAATGGGAGTGGGAAATCTGCTATTATTGATGCAATAAGATTATTACTATTGGAGGATGAATACGGGAGAACCGGAGTAATTGATTCAAATTTTCATCGTTCAGTAGAGCAGCCAGCCAAGTCAAAAGGGGCCAACGAAATTGCAATTAGAAGTATATTTGATGATCTAGACGATAATGAACAAGTCGCATACTTACCCTGGTTAGACCTACACGATACACACAAAGCGATTTTAAATCTGAAAATAGAGAATAAAGAAGATCAGCATGGAAGATTTAAAAGGACTGTTTGGGGAAGTGATTCTGCAACTGGAATATTCGAGTGGGAGTTGCTGAATGCAATTAGTTGCGTTTACTTACCACCGTTGCGAGACGCTGAGGAAAAACTAAAAGCTTATCGAGGATCAAGATTATCCCGATTACTAAAAAATCTACGGGAGGAGTCTTCAGATGGCGAACAACATCCATTAGAAAAACGTGTAACCGATTTCAATAAAGAGTTGCTAGATGACGATACTATAAAGAAAGCTAACCAAGCTATCAAGAGCAATCTTAAGCAAACGATGGGTACAGTATTTGGTCAAGATGCAATGATACAGTTCTCAGAAGTAAATTTTGACAGGATTGTAGAGAGATTGAAACTTTTGTATTACCCCAGAATTCCCGAAGAAGGGAAGAAACACAGAGAAGATTTATTTCGAGAGTTGGAAGAGAACAGCTTGGGATATAATAACATCCTTTATCTGGCAACAGTGCTCGTGGAATTGGAAGGGCTGAGTAAAAAGAAAACCCTTCACAAAATTTTGCTTATTGAGGAACCTGAAGCACATCTCCATCCGCAACTGCAGATTCGATTACTACAATATCTTGAATTTTCTGCTAAGGCAGAGAAAATTCAGGTAATCGTTACAACACATTCCCCGACCATCGCAGCTTCTGTTGGATTGGATTCAATGAAGGTACTGACTTTTGAAGTAGGCAGAAATCCTATTTGCACTTCTATTAGTAAGTGTGGATTAAATGAGCATAGCAAATTCTTTCTGGAGAGATGGTTAGATGTCACAAAATCGACACTCTTATTTGCGAAAGGAATTCTACTAGTTGAAGGGATCACTGAAACATTGCTCATTCCAGAATTGGCAAAGATAGTTATCAAAGAAAAAAATAAAGAAAAAAATGCTGAGAGTGAAAATAAGGATTTGCCCACTTCACTTGAAGACTATGGTGTTTCAGTTATCAACATGGGTGGTAAATGGTTCAAACATTTCTTCCAGTTGTTTAAGGGTTACACAATAAAAGAAGAGCAGCCAACATCCACAAATCCTTGTCCAGATACTAAAAAAGAAAATGAGATAATAGTTACTGAAAAAATTCCTATAAAGTGTGCAGGGATTACTGACTGTGATCCATTAAAAGAAGAGCAACCGACATCCAAAAATCCTTGTCCGTGTACTAATATTGAAGTTAAACTTATTGAGGAATTATTAGCGAACAGTGCAAATTGCAGGTTATTCAAGAATTTGAAAACACTGGAATACGATTTAGCACTTGCAGATAACAATCTGCAAATAATGAGTAAAGTATATCTTAACATGGTTGAGACAGATGGAGCGATAAAACAAGCCTTAACAAAACACGCCGATACAGATTGGTCTAATAAGAATGAGAGTGAAAAATCTGAAACAGCTAAATGGCTTCTCGATCATATTGAAAAAATTAAGGGTGAATTCGCTCAGCGGCTTGCTGCCGAAATCAGTCTGAGCAAACCCCAATTCGTTGTACCTAAATATATAAAAGATGCTATACTTTGGTGCATCAATGAACTTTAGAGAATAATGACCCCTGAAGAAAATGAATTAAAACTACGCCATGCCGTAAGCAATAGGTTAAAAGTACCTGAAGATTCACCAGATTTGCTCAAATTGAGTCTGGAGCAACTGGAATTCATAACGCACCCACTGGATAAATCATCCTTTCTTGAAGCTTGCCCCGGAAGCGGAAAAACAGAAGTTGTTGGATTGAAGGCAGCATACGAACTTTCCGATTGGCAAGATCTATTTCGCGGATTAGCGATACTGACTTTTACCAGGAATGCCGCTACTGAAATTAAAAATCGAGTAATTAAATATGCTGGTGTTGAAAGTGCTAAGCATCCGCACTTCATCGGTACATTTGATAGTTGGATGCATAGTTATCTTCTGCAGCCATTTGCACCCAAGTTAGTAGGTTATACTGGCAAGAATGGGGACACAAGTATTAGGATCATTGAAAGCGTTTCGAATGCAGAATTCCTTTCAAACTACAAAACAATGTATACACTGGATAAGAAAGCGATCCCGATAAAGGTCAATCATTTCTATTTTAATTCAGAAAATAAATTAGAGAGTATAGAAAAATATATTGGACCTTTGCTTCAGAAATTTTATGAAGATAATAATACTTACTTGCTTAAGGAATTGAGAGAGAACAAAATAAAATTTTTAAAAGTCGGATTTGCAACATATCAAGATGCGGAGTTTCTGTGCCAACGTATTCTCAGTCAAAACTCTCAAATCTCATGTCTATTATCACAAAGGTTCCCCTATATTATTATCGATGAATGTCAGGACCTTTCTAAAAATCAATTGGCTTTATTAGGTTTTATTTTGGATCAGGGCACAATAATGCATTTTGTTGGTGACATTGACCAAGCGATATATGAGTTTAGAAAAGTTGATCCGACTGAGATGAAACAATTTGCAAGTGATAATCAATTTATTTGTAAACCACTTACAAATAATTTCAGAAGTAATCAAGTCATAGTCGATTTATGTCAAAAAGTAGCAAAGCAGGAAAGAAAATTACAAGGATATGAACCCACAGTAGTGGAACCTGCGGCTATATTATGGCAATACACGGACGATAGTTTCCAAATATTACCAGCTGAGTTTAAAAAACTGATCAAACAAAGGAATCTGGATCCTAGGAAGTGTGCAATAGTATCAAGAGGGAAAACAACTCTTCACCGATTACATCCCCAAAATGAAAGTAGTTCAACTGCGGTTGAGTTATTTGCTCACGGTTTAAATTGTTGGCATGGAACAAGCCGGAATACCGAAGACATCTCAAATGCCATTAATCAAATCGGAAGAAGTCTCAGTTATCTTGCTTACAATGGCAAAGGAAGCCACCAAAAAGATTTTTGTCCCGAGGGAATCGGAGGTGTTGAATGGCGCTTGCTTCTTAGAGACATTTTATTTGATGCATCTTTTCTTTATCCATTCCATGAAAACGGTACTCAATTGAATTGGAGTCAGTGGGTGGTAAAGCTTAAAAAATTCTTGGAACAAAACTGGAAACGACTATCGTTTGTTCAAAATAGTTGGGAACAAGCATCTAGCAAAGTACGGGCGCCTAGTGGGATGGCAAAGGACATCGTAGAACAGACGATTTGTTTGGTTCCACAAACCAATGCTCTGCGCACCAGCACTATCCACAGTGTCAAAGGTGAGACTCTGGATGCCGTGCTCTTGGTCTCACACAGGGACAAGCGAAGTCGGGGTGGGCACTTTGAACATTGGCTCAATCCAGATCCGGGTGATGAAGAATTCGAACGTTTTGCTTATGTGGCGTGCTCACGACCAAAGCACTTGTTGGTAATTGCCACACCGGTTCTCACCAAAAGTCAATTGGATGCATTAAAGGATATTGGTCTTGAAGAACAACCATTTCCTACTTCTATGAATGTTTTGAAAGATAATACCGAGTAGTTAAAGTGGTTGTTCTGTAATTATTAAATATTTTCCCATTTTACGTCTTCTCCGGGGCTGTAATCCCTAAAATCTCTGGATATTTGTAACTCTATTAACTTATAAAGATGGTTCATGACCACCCGCCTAATTTCACTTCACCCACAAAATTATCATCCCATCGTTAGGAGATTTTAAATCTGAATCGGAAAATTTGCCAACTTCTTCGCGTATCTCTTGCGTTAGCTTATCGAAGATTGTGTAATTCTCTCCGTAAATTATTCCGCGTAAGCGGCGGCGCTTGGTATATGCCCAGTTGCGTGTGATTATTTTTGTATTGCCGCTCCGCCCGTGAATGATCTTCAGTATGCGAAGTGAAGGAGATTTATGCACTTGTGAAAGCACCTCTTCAAGTTCGCGCTCAACCTGATCAGGTCTTCGCGGAGGATGAGCAACATCAACGGTTAAAACAATTTCCATTCTTTCTCCTATACGAGTGTGTCATAAAAAACATTTTTATACAATAATCCAACACTCCAGTACTCCATTAATCCCCTTTTCCCCCTACATCTTCTCCGGTGCTGTAATCCCTAAAATATCAAAACCGTTTTTTAAGACAATCTTAGTCGCAAGACAAAGTGCGATTCTCGCCGCTGTGAGTTGTTTGTCTTCGGTAACAACACGTTGCTGGTGATAAAATTTATGAAACAATGCGGCAGCATTCTGCAAGTATTCAGCAAGACGGTGAGGCTCGAATGTTAAAGCACAAGATTCCACTATGTCCGGGAATTGCTCCAACTGCTTCATCAAATCAATTTCTTCCGGCTTGTTCAATAACTTTAAATCAGCCGACGCTGTGACATCAACTCCTTCACTTTCGGCGTAACGGATAATGCTTGCAATTCGCGCGTGGGCATACTGCAAATAGTAAACCGGGTTTTCATCCGATTGGGTTTTTGCCAATCCCAAATCGAAATTCAAATGACTGTCCATACTTCTCATTATAAAAAAGTACCGGACAACATCCGCCCCGACCTCATCTATCAGCTCATCGAGTGTAATAAAGTTTGCCTTACGCGTGGACATCTTTACAACTTCGCCGTTCTGAACGATCGTAACGAACTGGTGAATTAATACTTTTACTTTTGTCTCTTCCAAGCCAAGAGCTTGTAAACCCGCAAGAACATCGGGATATGTTGCTACGTGGTCGGCGCCTAATAAATCTATAACAAGTTCGAATCCCCTGTTAAATTTATTCCTGTGGTATGCAATATCGGGCAAGCGGTAAGTCGGCTCGCCGGTGCTTTTTACAATTACTTTATCCTTCTCTCCTCCAAAAACTGAAGATTTAAACCAAACAGCGCCCTCCTGATCGTAAGCGAGTCCTTTGTCTCTGAATTCCTGTATAACTTTTTCGATACTGCCGTCATCGTAGAGAGATTTTTCGTTGAAGAAAACATCGAACTCGATGCTGAGCCGTTTCAACGTTCGTTTAATATCGTCAAATATTTCGTCTTCTGCGCGTTGTTTAAAAATTTCTTCGGCGCTTTTTTCTTTTAGTGTATCCTGATATTCATCTACAAGATGTTGAGCAATTTCTTTTATATACTCACCCTGATAATACTCAATCGGAAAATCTACATCCTCACCTATCAATTCAAGATATCGTAGGCGGACGGAATCGCCGAGTATACGCATCTGCCTGCCGGCGTTGTTGAAGTAGTACTCGCGTTTAACATCGTGGTTTGTCCACTCCAATAATTTTGCCAGTGTGTCTCCAAGAACCGCGCCGCGTCCATGACCAACCGTCAACGGGCCTGTTGGATTTGCGCTCACGAATTCCACCTGAGTTTTTTTACCGCCGCCGATGTTTACTCTTCCATAATCCGTATTTTTTTCGAGTATGCGCGAAAGCTGTTCTGAAAAATATTTGTTTGTAAATCGAAAATTGATAAAGCCCGGACCTGCAATTTCCACTCTATCTACATAATCGGCATCGAGATGAAGTTTATTCACAAGCTCCTGTGCAAACTGGCGCGGATTTTTACCGAGTTGCTTTGCCACAACCATTGCGATGTTTGTTGTTGCGTCGCCGTGTTCCGGTTGGCGGGGTTTTTCAAGAATAATTGTTTTATGGATGCCGCTGTCGAATGTGCTTAGTGCCGATTGTAATTTATTTCTTAGATACTCTTTCAATTTTTACCCTTTTAGGTTTTATCATTTTTTTAACATCGGGTTCGAGCTTATCCTTAACTACTTCAACTTTGGCATCTCCCCACAGTTTTTCTAAATTATAATACTTTCTAACATCTTTCTGAAAAATATGGAGTACGACATCGACGTAATCTAAAATTACCCATTGCCTCTGCGTTAACCCTTCCGTTCTCCAGGCAGTAATGCCTTTTTTTGCGGTGCCTTCAAGGACACCGTCGGCTATGGCTTTTACTTGTGTGTCGGAATCAGCAGAGCATAAGACAAAGTAATCCGCGACATCTGTTAATTTTTTTAAATCCATGATTAAAACATCATGGGATTTTTTTGTGAAAGTTAAGTTAGCTATATTTTTAGCTAATGTTTTGGGTGTCAAAAATTTTCCTTTCTTACATCATTGGTTTTAATTGAATATAATCATTCCCGATTATGACCGACACTGCAACAAAGTAATCGGGGTTGATTTGCTGAATAATATTTTTTTCCGAGATTCCGATTATGGCGGCAATGTATTTGGCGTTTTCTAAATTTCCAATCCTATCTAAAATAATTGTTTCTATCAGAGGCGACTTGTTATTATAATTATTGATATTGACAACATCAACTCCATGTAAACGGAGATAATCTGTGAATTTTAGAGCGATACCCTTTTTTCCGCATCCGTTTAATACTTCAATCTGAATTATTTTATGTGTGGTATCGATGACCGCCGGAGTTTGATTTTCCCGCTGAGGTATCTGCCGATTAATGAAAGCAAAAAATAAATACAGTACAGAGACAGAGAGAAAAAAGATAAGAATGTTCAAAGTCCAGGAAAGTACTCGGTTGGTTTTCTTAACCTTAGAATTATTTCGTGTCTTAATACTCTATTCCTCCGATAAATTAAAAAACCGAGCCATACGACTTAAACATACAATCGACTCGGTTAAAAATAAACTCATAATTAATATTTTCAATTCCTAAAATCAATCTCCTAAATTATACGGTGATGAGTACCAATTGTAAGGAGTATAAAATCCGTACATACTAATCGGTAACTGACGATATTGTAATTGCATGTGAAAGTTTTCCCAGGGCTGATAATTAATTTCTGCACGACTGATAAAAAGTTTGCTGAAATTCTTATCGTTAGAGTATTGACCGAATGGCGAACCCATTAAACTAACGTCCATGCGAACATTCAGCGGGTTGGAAATTTTATAGAACATGCTGTTCGTGTAAGAGGCTAATGAAAGTCCGTATCCGCCGCCGGAAATATATTGCATTGCAAAGGTTTGATTCATCTGGAAGTTTTCCGGATTTAATAAACCGAAAAAGCTGCTCATACCTGAAGTCCTGAATAATGAATTAGCTACGCTTGCCTTTTCCGGGTTTTGCGATTTAAATTGCGCAGAAACCGATAGCGAAATCACTAAAATCAAAACCATCAATATATTTAATGTTTTCATAATTCTTGCCTTAATTACTATATATAGTATAACGAAATTGGAATTTAATGTCAAACTTGACTAAACTTTTATTTTATTAATAACATTTTCTTTACAGCGAGAAATGAAGGAGTTATAAACCGATAGAAATAAATTCCATTTGATAGATTTGAAGCATTCCAGATTACTTCATAATTTCCTGGTTTCTTAATGTCGTTGACCAAGGTTTCAATTTCCCTTCCTAGCACATCATACACTTTCAAATTGACATACTCTGTTTTTGTAATATTGTATTGGATAATAGTTATTGGATTAAAAGGATTAGGATAGTTTTGTAACAGGCTATATTTTTCAGGGATTTGGATTTCATCAGATTTCACGTCGACAAGAATTTTTCGAGCATTAGTTAAACGGATATTGAGAAGATTTTCATTTGCATCGTTACTGATGATACTTAACAGTCCTTCCTGTTGCCCAGATTGTGTTGGCGTAAAATCGATAAGCACCTCACTGCTGTCTCCCGCACTGATCGTGAAACTATTTGCGGATAAAACTGAGTAAGAATTATTGGTTGTCAACATTCCGGTAACACTAAGATTTGCAGCACCTAAGTTGTACATGCGGAGAGAAAGAGTATCAGATTGTCCCACAGTGATTGAATCAAACCGTAGTTCAAGAGGAGAAATAGAGATTTCAGGTAATTGAGTTGCTGTTCCAGAACCAGTCAAGGATACATTTAAAGGATTATTCACACTATCATTGCTATAGATGCTCAGGACATCACTCTGACTACCAAGTGCATCAGGAAAAAAGGAAGCCGCAATAGGATACGTCTCGCCTGGGTGGACACTAAAGGAAACGGGACTGGTAACGGAAAAATGATTGTTGCTGTGAGTGATATTTGTAACGTTTAATCCTAATTGCCCGTTATTGCTGATGTTTAAAATTAAATCTGAAGTTTTTCCGATAGTAGTACTTCCGAAGCTAAGTGAAGTAGGAGTCACTCCGATGACAACAACTGGATTTTTTCCAACTCCACGAAGTGAAACCTTTTCGACTGGATAACCTGATTGGAAAATATACAGTGTTCCGGTATCGCTTTGTGCAGCGGTTGGAGTATAACGAACCGTAACAATATGACTATCACGAGCAGCGATAATGAAACTTGTGACATTTAAAATAGAAAATTTAGCGTTTGTAACTGTTATGTTCGTGACCTCAACAGCTTCAGTAGAAAAGTTATTCACTATAAATGAAGCATCGCTTACAAAACCCAAATAGACTGGTTCAAAGATTAAAGAATCAATTGAGCCAGATATCAAGTCTCTGTTTATCAGTGTCGATAATTGTCCAGCACCACCGAACACCAAATCCATATCACCGTCTGTATCGATATCACCTGGGGCAGGATATCCAACTGCATCATAAGGTCCTTCTTGTTGAAATACTCCTTCACCATTATTCATTAAAATAAAAGGAGTAGCCCAAAGATCAATGTCACTATCTCCATCAAAATCACTTTCTACAATCGATCCAGCTACCCATGCGGTTGCATAAGAGTGAAGAAGTTGAAATGTTCCATCACCATTGTTCCTAAATATACGTATGCTGTCAGGATAAACTCCCGGATGAACTCCCACAGCCAAGTCTACTGCACCATCTCCATCAAAATCTGCCGCAACTAATGATGTACCATAATCACCACCAATCTGCAAAGTTCCTTGTTGCTGGAATGACCCGTCACCGTTGTTTTTTAAAACTGAAAAATTATCACCTCCCACACTTTCACTGAGAAAACAAACTAAATCGATTGTGCCATCTCGATCTACATCTGCCGCGGTAAGATTATAGGGTTGTCTGTTCAATGGTGATCTAACTTCAGATTGGAATGTACCATTGCCGTTGTTTTTCAAAATGGAAACAGCGTTCGCCGATGTGACAGCTATGTCTATATTACCATCCCCATCAAAATCTGACGAAGTAATTGAACCAGCACCATACGCAAGCCTATTTCCACCTACCCCTTGAAATGTTCCATCTCCATTGTTTTTCCAAACAGCTACATAGAATTCGTTGTAGTTACCATGGGCTATCGCCAAATCTATGTACCCGTCTCCAGTGTAATCTGCGAGTGCTATATTGGTAATATCAACTGACGGTGTAAAATCAATTTTTTGAAAAGTACCATCGCCAATATTCAATAGCGATAAAAGTGAAACACATTCGAAACCAGAGTTATATGCGATAAAATCAATATCCCCATCTTTATCCAAATCTGCTGATGCAAAAAAATTAGTTCCACAATTAAGAGCAGGAAAGGGAATAGTCTCTGAAATGAATTTCCCTGAGGAAGGTGTAACACCGATTGTAAAACTCCAGACAAATTGAGCAATCGGTTGCCCGCTAATCGTATGAATATTTTTCGTGAGAACGGTCGTAACCAATTCTCCGGGGAGGAATTTAACTGTTGGATTAATCATCATCGATAACGCAGCACTCTGAGAGCTAAAAGTACAAACATGGAACCCACTTTTGTTTCCCCAAACACGGATGTTCATATTAGTGAATGTGGACGTATCCATCGCCTCATTGAACGTTGCTGAGATTGCAGTCTCTCGGGGAACATTAAGTGCGTTCTGTGCAGGACTGACGCTGATCACCCCTTGTGCATCTAGGGATTGAGTAAAAAATCCTTGGCATAATACAATTAGGATCAACAAATTTATTATCGTAAACTTGTTTAACCTTTTCATAAATCCTCCAATAAAAACATAAACATCGGTTCTTTACCAAAATGTATCTGCTTTAATATAAATCTAGACTAAATGAAATTCAAGATAATAGGAGATTAATTTTTATCAGGTTGTTCGACTTCCAAAAATATTTCTTGCTTCTTCTAACTGCTCTAAGTTGTTTATACCCATAATTTCGACCGGGTTATTGGCTTTCAACGCCGAAACCCGCCAATCCTGTCTCCAAAAATACTCAAACACATCAGTCAGATAGTATTCGCCTTGAGCATTATTCGGTTTTATATGCTGAAGCGCATCGAACAGCTTCACTCTATCAAACACATAAATTCCAGAATTAATTTCCCTCACTGTTAATTCTGTTGGTGAAGCGTCTTTTTGTTCTACTATTTTAATAACCCGTCCGTCCTCGCTGCGAATTATTCGACCATAGCTTGTGGCGTCTTCAAGCTCTGCTGTCAATATCGTTGCCGATGCAGATGTTTTTGCATGATGCATCATGAGCGAATCAAGTGTTTCATAAGTGAGCAACGGAACGTCACCGGAGAGAACCAACACATCACCATTAAAATTTTTAAGAAGGTCTGTGGTCTGCATAATCGCATGACCCGTTCCTAATTGCTGAAGCTGGTCGACAAACTCAATTCCGTCTGTAACTTTTGAAAGATAATTTACTACAGAATCCCTCTGCCAACCGACTATTATGAGTATTCTATCTGCATCTAATCGCTTACTCAAATTTACCACATGTTCAACCATCGGTTTGCCGGCTACTTCGTACATCACTTTAGCCATATCGGGGTTTTTCATCCGTGTGCCTTTACCGGCAGCCATTATGACAACTGCGAGAGATGTTCCATTTATTTTCATTCGATATTCATTATTCGTTATTGGATATTCGTTGAGCTATGAGCAGAGAGCATACAGTTACTTAATCGGAGCTGTTTTAACTAAGATGTTATCGATTAAACGGACGTTACCGAAATGTGCCGCGAGCGAAACAAGAACCGGTTTATCGGATATCGTTTCAACATCAGCAAGAGTTGTTTCGTCGGAGAATGCTATGTAATCCAATGTAAATTTTGGATTCGATAGAATCAAATCGGACATCTTCGATTTGATTATTAATACAGAGCGCTCACCTTCCAGAATCATTTTGTCCGCAAGTTTAAGAGATTTATACAAAACAGCGGCTTCATCCTTCTCCCCGTTATTGATATAAACGTTCCGCGAACTCATTGCAAGCCCGTTGGCTTCGCGGACAATCGGCGCAACTATAATCTCAATATCGAAGTTTAAATCCTTAACCATTTTTTTAATTACGATTGCTTGTTGCGCATCCTTCTGTCCGAATACGGCAACATGAGGTTTAGTAATGTTAAAAAGCTTTGCAACAACTGTTGTTACGCCGCGGAAATGTGTGGGCCTAATTTGACCCTCCAGCGCCGAGGAAAAATTCTCTACATTTATGTAAGTAAGATAATTATGATTATACATCTCATTAACGCTCGGCGTGAAAACAACATCACTGCCTGCCGATTCACTCATAGCAACATCTCGATTGACATCGCGAGGATATTTTTCAAAATCTTCTTCCGGCGCAAATTGAGCCGGATTGACAAAAACAGTGGTAATTACTATATCGGCGTGTTGCTTTACAAGGCGGATTAAACTCAAATGACCCTCGTGTAAATATCCCATCGTTGGCACGACACCGATACGGTTACCGCTTAAGCGCATCTTCTCTGAATATTGCTGCATTTCTGTAATAGAACTTATAACCTGCATATTTTTCTTTTCACTACATATTGATAATTGATTACTGTTAATTTTTTGGATGGATAATCGATGTTTGAAGTTACTATCTACTGCCCATACATCATCTTTAAAAGTTTTGTGACTGTCTCTTTCATCTCTTTTCTATGGACGACGATATCGACAAATCCTTTTTCGAGTTGAAACTCAGATCGTTGGAAGCCTGGCGGTAGATCTTTACCGATTGTCTGTCGAATTACCCTTGGTCCTGCAAAACCTATTAAAGCACCGGGTTCTGCTATGTTGATATCTCCGAGCATAGCATAACTTGCAGTAACACCTCCGGTTGTCGGGTCAGTTAAGATGGAGATATACGGAATGCCCGCATCGGAAAGCTGCGCAAGCTTAGCGCTTGTTTTCGCAAGCTGCATGAGCGAAAGAGCGCCTTCCATCATACGCGCACCTCCGCTCGATGAAATTATTATCGCTGGAATTTTTTCTTTTCTTGCTTTATCAATGAGTCGGGCTATTTTTTCACCGACTACCGAACCCATACTGCCGCCGATAAAACTGAAATCCATACATGCTATTGCTGCATTAGTTCCGTTTATTTTGCCGACGCCTGTTCTAACCGCATCATTCAATCCTGATTTTGCAATCATATCTTTGACCCTGGTTTTGTACGGCTTGGTGTCAACAAACTTGAGCGGGTCGGTTGAACGCATATTTTTATCCATTTCCTTAAAACTGCCGTCATCAAAAAGGATATTTAGATATTCTCTACTACCGATACGAAAATGAAAATTGCATTTCTGACATGTGAACAGCTGCTGCTCTAACATTGTGCGGTGAATAATTTCGCCGCAGCTTTCACATTTGGTCCATAAGCCATCCGGCACTTCTTTCTTCTTCGTTTCGGTAGCAATACTACCTTTCGACCTTTTAAACCATGCCATATGCTTGCTCCTGTTTATAGTTCTTCATACGTAATTTTTCTTTAGCCGTGCTGTGTCTTCACTACTGTTTGAAAGTCCTTTATATAGACCGGTTCGAGTTCTGATAAATTTTCTGTTTCGTTCCTTACAAGCTTCTTTTCACCTAACAAAGCGACCGAAGCAGCACTGCATAAGTTAATTAATCCATCGTAAAAAATCCAGAAATTTTTATTTAGTTCATTTTCTTGAGTCAGGATTTTGAATTTTGAGGCGCCATCGCCAATAAAGACTACTTCTGCGTCTGGAAGAATTTTCAGCAAATCATTGAATTTTTTCGCTTGTGGCTCTACGACTGTCGCCAATTCCTTATAATTGACACGATAAAGGGCAGTATAAAATTCGTCACGGCGTGCATCTATCAACGGGCAGATAAGTGCACCATCTTTTATTTTTTCATGTATTATTAAATTATAAGCTAATGCTTCAAGTGTCGAGACAGCAACAATCGGTCGATCCGATGCGTATGCTAATCCCTTTGCCACGCTTAAACCTATGCGCAGGCCGGTAAACGAGCCTGGACCGATTGAGATTGCGACGGCATCAAATGCCTCGATTGAATTTAGGACCTGATCAATAATAGTTAATAACTTTTCCGAGTGTGTATGTGGTTCAGCCAGATATTTCTCTGAAATTAGTCTTCCATTTTCAACGACTGCAGCCGCGCACACAGATGTTGCTGTTTCTATTCCTAAAATTTTCATTTTATATGTGCATCAACTTTATTTATTACAATTTCTCGAACTGTTTCTGATTCGCCAAGAGTGAATAACACTTCGTATCTATTCGGTGGAAGTAAATCCATTATACGGTCTGCCCATTCAATTACACAGATACCTTCGTTATAAATGTAATCGTCAAACCCAATTTCCTTAAGCTCGGAGGTTGATGCGATACGATAAAAGTCAAAATGAAATATTTTACAAACATTGGAAGCGTATTCATTCACAATAGTAAATGATGGACTTGAAACATGCTCGGTAACTCCAAGGCCGGAACATATCCCTTTTATAAAGCGAGTTTTACCTGAGCCTAATTCACCTATTAAAGCCACAACATCTCCAGCTTTGAGTTTAGTGCTTGCGAACTCTTTACCCAAAGCCACAGTTTCTTTTTCGCTATTCGATATGAACTTCGTCATTTCTAAAAATTAGACTTTTGGTTCTAACACACTGAGGGGGAGAATAACTTCTTCCATCGAGATACCGCCGTGCTGAAAGCTGTCTCGATATTGAGCAAGATATTTATGATAGTCGGTGGGATACACAAAATAGTAATCTTCTTTTGCAATGATATAGTTTATCGTAACACCTCGATTTGGCAATCTATAGTCGGCGGGATTTTTTATGAAGATAGCATGTTTATCTTCCACTTTCAGATTTCTACCGAATTTATAACGGAGGTTAGTAGCAGCTTCACGGTCGCCAATAACTTTCGCGCCTCGCATACAGCGGATACTGCCGTGGTCGGTAGTTATCACGACTTTAACATTCTTCTGAGTTGAGAGAGTCTTTAACATATTGAAAAATGAAGAATGATTAAACCAGGACTGTGTTAGTGAGCGGTAGGCTGATTCCTCTGGGGCTATTTCCTTCAATAATTGTGAATCCGACCTGCCGTGAGCAAGCATATCCACAAAATTTACAACGATTGATGTCAATTTATTGTGAGTGTAGGATAAAATATTTTGTTCAATCCCCTTACCGAATTCAGGGTCGATAATTTTTATATATTTTGGTTCAGGTTTTAAGTTTATTTTCCGCCGTTCAAGCAGATTGATTAAAAACTCTGCTTCGTTTTTATTTCGACTATTGTCGTCGTCTTCCCATTTTTCCCAAATCTCAGGGAAACGCTTTTCGATATCATTGGGCCATGAGCCGCTAAAGATCGCATTTCGTGAATAGGGCGTTGCCGTTGGAAGAATTGAATAATAAAAATTCCTTTTTATGTCGTAGAAATCTCTCAGGGCATTTTCCATCCCTAACCATTGGTCAAGCCGCATACAATCCACCACAAAAAAGAAAACTGATTTACCATTTTGCAGTTCAGGAATTAAATACTTATCAACAACATCGACAGAGAGCACGGGGCGTTTGGATGATTCGAGCCAGTGTTTGTAATTCTTCTCGATATAATTTGAAAACTCCTGGTTCGCAGTTCGGTACTGATCTATAAGAGTGTCTTTTAAGCCAAGTTCAGGATGAGCATCAAAATCCATTGACCAACCGACAAGCTTATTGTATATTTGAACCCAATCGTCATGGTCGGGAGCGGAGAATAATGATGAAGAAATTTCATTAAACTCTTTTAGATAATCGCGAGAGACGTATTCGCTTTCGATCTTCTTGCCCTCTAAAAATTTTTTGCAAGCAAGCAGTA
This sequence comes from uncultured Ignavibacteriaceae bacterium, assembly GCA_964581995.1. Taxonomy (GTDB): domain Bacteria; phylum Bacteroidota; class Ignavibacteria; order UBA10030; family BY39; genus CAZOQB01. The sequence continues at coordinate 16,610 of CAZOQB010000008.1, forward strand.
TTTGACTTGGGTTAACAGGTTTGGTAAGATAATCGCTGATTTTCCCTCCGATTGCATTTTCCATTAAACCTTCGTCTTCACTTTTTGTAACCATAACCACAGGCAGTTCAGGGCGAGTGTCCTTTATTTCGGAGAGAGTTCGCAGTCCGCCCATACCAGCCATCATCTCATCTAAAAAAACGAGGTCAAATCTTTTTTTGGTTACCAACTCTACTGCATCTTCACCGTTGGTAGCAGTTTCAACGTCGTAACCTTTTTCTTTTAAAAAGAGGATATGTGGACGAAGAAGCTCGATTTCATCGTCAACCCAGAGGATTTTGCCTTTTGTACTTGTCATACTTTTTATAAAAATTATTATTGATACATTATTAAATTAAGCAATTTTTATAGGATATACAACGTGAAAACCTACCAAAGGTTCACGATGTCCAATCTCGGTAAGACTTTGGGAGATTAAGGTTATAGAAATACTGACGCCCCATCGGAGTGATGAGGCGAGTATAAAAAATTTTGTGGTTTGTTTTTTAATCTCAACCTGTTTTCTTCAAAGCCTCTGCCCCGCTAACAATCTCGAGCAACTCTTTAGTAATAGAAGCTTGACGCGCCTTATTGTAACTTAACTGCAAGCTCCTGATTAAGTCGCGTGCGTTGGTTGTTGCATTATCCATTGCCGTCATACGCGCACCTTGTTCCGCAGCATTCGACTCTAACAATATTCTCCAAATTTGAAAATTCAAATGTTTGGGAACGAGAGAATCGATTATTTGTTTGCTCGATGGTTCGTAGATATAATCAGTAGATAATCTTAGATTTTTAATATCTGATTTCTGATCTGTTACAGCAGAAGGTATTGGAAACAATTGTTCGATTACAATTTTTTGCTGCATTACTGATTTAAACTCATTGTATATAACTTCAACCTTGTCGTATTTTCCAGTTAAAAATCCTTCGCTAAGCTCCGCCATGATTTGCTTCGCATATTGAAAGTTTAAATTGCTAAAAATACCAATATGCTTGCTGTCCATTTTGTAGTTACGTTTAACAAAGAAATCGTATCCTTTTTTACCAATAGTAATAAGATGAACGTTCCCCATCTTGTTGGCTTCAGCATAATTTTGATCAACATAGCCGACAGCAGTTTTGATGATATTAGAGTTGAAGGCACCGCAAAGTCCACGGTCGGAAGTAACAATAACAAGCGCATTTTTTTTAGCATCCCTCTGAATCATGAAAGGATTGGATTTAACTTCCGCTGCAGTTGAAAGATGCTGAAAAAGTTCCTTCATTTTTTTTGCATACGGACGCGCAGCAATGATTGCATCCTGCGCCCGGCGAAGTTTCGCGGCGGCAACCATTTTCATCGCCTTAGTAATCTTCTGAGTACTCTTAACTCCAGAGATTCTTCTTCTTATTTCTCTGAGTGTAGCCATTAGGAAACTTTAAAAGCTTCTACAAATTCTCTTACTACTGAGTGTAATTTATTGGAGATTTGATCTGTGAGGTCTTTTTTCTCAGATATCTCGTTGAGCAAACTTTGATGCTTAATGTGCATCATTTCCAAAAATTCTGACTCAAACCTCTGAATATGCGACAATGGAATTTCATCCAGATAGCCATTTGTGCCCGCAAAAATAACCGCAACCTGATCCTCAACAGGTTGTGGTACGTACTGTCCCTGTTTGAGTAATTCCACTAACCGTGAACCACGGCGAAGCTGTGCCTGTGTTGCCTTGTCTAAATCTGAGCCGAACTTTGCAAAAGCTTCCAGTTCGCGGTATTGTGCCAAATCGAGACGAAGCCGGCCTGCGATTTTTTTCATCGCTTTAATTTGAGCATTTCCACCGACGCGCGAAACCGATATACCTACGTTAATTGCCGGACGTACACCTGAGTTGAACAAGCCGGGCTCGAGGTAGATTTGTCCATCTGTAATTGAAATAACGTTAGTCGGGATATAAGCTGAAACGTCGCCAGCTTGAGTTTCGATTATTGGGAGCGCAGTCAAGCTTCCGCCGCCAAGGTCCTCACTCAGTTTAGATGCACGCTCCAACAAACGTGAGTGGAGATAGAAAACATCGCCGGGATATGCTTCGCGACCGGGAGGTCTGCGCAACAGCAATGATACTTGGCGATATGACTGGGCATGTTTTGAAAGGTCGTCATAAATTACTAACGCGTGTCTGCTACTGTCTCGGAAAAATTCTCCAAGCGTAGCTCCTGAGTAGGGCGCTATGAATTGCAATGGAGCCGGGTCGCTCGCGGTTGCTGAAATTACTGTAGTATATTCCATAGCTCCGGTCTCTTCGAGTTTTGCTACAACCTGTGCTACCGTTGACCCTTTTTGTCCGATAGCAACATAAATACAGAAAACTGGTTTCACACCCAACTCGCGCGCGCGTTCAGTATGAGTAAATTTTTGATTGATGATAGCATCGAGAGCGATAGCAGTTTTTCCTGTTTGCCGGTCTCCGATTATAAGTTCACGCTGACCTCGACCGATCGGTATCATAGCATCGACAGCTTTAATACCGGTTTGAACTGGTTCTTTTACAGGTTGTCGCTGAATTACGCCTAAAGCTTTGCGCTCGATAGGAAGATATTTTTCAGCCTTGATTGGACCGTGTCCATCAATGGGTTGTCCTAACGGATTAATAACTCGGCCGAGCAATGATTCACCAACAGGCATAGACGCGACTTTGCCCGTTCGTTTAACGATGTCGCCTTCTTTAATAAATTGGCTCTCTCCAAAAAGAATACAACCGACATTATCTTCTTCCAAATTTAACACCATTCCAAATACGTTGTTTGGAAACTCTACAAGCTCGCTCATCATAACTTTTTGTAATCCGTAAACGCGGGCAATTCCGTCGCCGACTTGCAGTACTGTTCCAACTTCATATGTATCGACTTCTTTTTCAAATGAAGAAAGTTGTTTACGTAATATTGCCGAGACTTCTTCTGGTTTTATTTCTACCATCGTATACCTTTAAAAATGTTTTGCATAATTAATATTAAATTGTTTATAGGCGTTGCGGATAATCATCCAAGTACTCCTGCCGCCGTAAACCGTTCCTTGATTAGCTTGAACTGCTGCAATATCGAGCCATCAAAAATAGTGTCTTCAATCCTAACCTTAAAACCACCCATCAGTTTCTGGTCGATTTTAAAAGACAATCTAACAGTTTTCTTCGTAATTCTTTCTAACTTCTTCTTTATTTCCTGGGATTGTGAATCTGTAAAAGGTACTACGGTTATTACCACAGCATCAACAACATTATTCTTCGCGTCTAACAACCGCTTATACTGAGATATTATCGAGGGCAACAACGCCTCACGATTCTTGTCGGTAAGAAGCAGTAAAAATTTCAGAGTAAGGATATCAACTTTTTTTTCGAATATCGCACTTAACGCTTTTTTCTTTTTCTGACGGTTAATGATCGGACTATCGAGCAGAAGCCTAAGGTCTCGTGATTTTTTTATCAAACTATCTATTAAATTAAAATCAGAAGTTAGTTGATCGGTTTTCTTTTCTTCCTCAGCGAGCTGTAGAATTGCCTTAGCATATCTATTTCCGGTTCGAGTCTCTCTCATACCTTAATTCTTCGGCATTTCATTTAAAAATGAATCAATCATTTTTTTATGTTTATCAGCATCGAGAGTTTCACCCAAAACTTTACCCGCAACACCGATTGCGAGATTCGCTACCTCACTTCTCAGTCGGAGTAAAGCAGCATCTTTTTCTCGTTCAATCTCAAGCTTCGCTTTCTCAACCATGTAGCGGGAATGTTGTTGAGCTTTCTCTGTTATTTCATTTTTGAGTTTCTCGCCAAGGTCGCGTCCTTCTCGAATAAGCTTCTGTGCTTTTTCTTCGGCAACAGCAATCAGTTTCCGATTTTCTTCCGATTGATGCTTTGCTTGCTGTAATCTTTCTTCAGCTTGGTCGATTGAGAGCCGGATATGTTCTTCTCTTTTTTGTAAGGCACCAACTAGCGGTTTCCAAGCGAACTTCCGTAACAGAATCATCAGTATCAAGAAAGTTATTATTGTCCAGATTATTAATCCGGGATTTATCTCTAACATTTTTTCTCTCGTAAAAAATTAGTTTTTACTTGGTTGCAAGGATGATACAGATAGCCAATGCGAAAAAGGTAGCCCCTTCGATTAATGCTGCTGCGATTAACATCGAAGTACGAACCTGACCCGCAACTTCGGGCTGACGACCGCTGGCTTCCATAGCCGCTGCCGCAAGTTTTCCGATTCCAAGCCCTGCTCCGATTACTGTTAATGCCGCGCCGATTCCGGCTGCTAAGTATCCTAATGCGTTTGCTTCCATTTTATTTCTCCATTTAGTTAATGTTGATTTATGCTTTATTTAATGACCATTTTCGTGTTGAGTTTCCTGCATTCCAAGCCCCATGAATAAAGCAGTAAGCATAGTAAAAATGTATGCTTGAAGGAATGCAACAAACAATTCTAACAAATTAATTCCAATCGTAAATGCTATCGGGACTGGGGCAATCCAAATTGTTTTAAATATGAAAATTAAACCGATTAATGAAACGATGACTATATGACCGCCCGTCATGTTTGCAAAAAGACGGATGCAGAGTGCGAACGGTTTAGTAAACAATCCTAAAATTTCTATCGGAACCATAATGGGCCAGAGAAGCCAATGTACCCCGCCGGTCAGGTGTGCTAAGTAAGTTGAAAACCCTTGCTTCTTTATCGCGGCTGCTTGAATCATTACGAATGCAATCGATGCCAACCCCGCCGTAACGCTCACGTTGCTGGTAGCGGTTGAACCATACGGCACCAAACCGATGAGGTTCATAATGAGTATGAAAAAGAAAGTAGTGAGAAGATAAGGTAAATATCTAAGACCATCTTTTCCCATATTAAGTATAACAATCTCATCTCTGACGAACTGAATAAATACTTCCACCAAATTTCCGATTCCCTTGGGAACTTTCGTCTTAGAATTTTTTCGGGCTGCATATACAGTAAAAACCAAAACGATGAGTGCGGCGACCCATAGGAAAAATACATGTTTCGTAACGGATAAATCTATTTGTATCCCGAATATGTTGAAGGGAGGGAATTGCGGCAGCTCGAAGTGACCGAACGGATACTCGATAATGTGCGAGTCTTTTACGTGGTGTAAAAGCTCAACGAAAATATTTTCTTTATGTTCGGCGTGAGCTGTTAATGTGTCAGCTACCTGAACTTGAGTATGTAATGTATCTATTAGAGAACTATTCATTAACCTATTTATGATGTTTTGGAACGAACTTTTTTATCTATATACAAAATTTCCACCACGAGATAAATTGCATAAAAAGCAAAAAGCGAAACCATGAAAGCTATTAAATGTAACTGCAATATTTTAATAACAAACAGCAACGATCCTAACATTATCAGCATCCGTATGCCTATACCGCCTAAAATCCATTTTAAAAAGCCTGTCATCGATTTGTTGTAAGCATACTCGATCGTTATGTATCCGAGAAAAATATTCAATGTGCTGATTATAACACCCGCTATCGTTGCTACCAACATTTCATCGGTTGCATAAGCGAACAATGGATATACTGCTAAAATTGTCGATACTGCGAGAACAATTAATATATTTTTAAAGAACGATTTATCAAACTTCATTTTTATTTTTTTTCTTTGTCAAAGCGGCAACGGCTTTGAAAAAGTGATAAAAACCAGCCGAGATTCCTACAACAATACCCGCAAGCATCAGCCACGGCTTAGTATTTAGTTTATCGTCAGCCCATTTGCCGATAAAAAATGTTAATACTACAATTGCTGCAAATTGGATACCGAGAGTTAGAAACGGCGTCGCCTCTCGATAGGCTTTTACTACGCTATTTAAGTCTCCCAACTTCATGAATTTGCGGGAGTCATTGTGTTAAACCTGCTTCGTTTCTAAAACTACCGGTGTTTGCTTATTGCCAGCCATCGAACAGTTACCATCGAACGTTGCGCCTTCATCGATTACAAGTTTTGCCGCACGAATATCTCCGTGAACGACTGCTTTACTTTCAAACACAAGTTTTTCCTGAGCGTTTATGCTGCCTTTGATCTTGCCACCTACAGAAATATTTTTCGCCGAAACAGCGCCGTCAACTTCTCCGGAAACACCAATCGAAACTGTTTCGCTTGCAAATAACTCACCCGTAATTTTACCGTCGATTCGTATATTACCGCGGCTGCGTAGCTTACCTTCTATAATCGTACCGGGACCGATTATATTGAGCTCATTCGTTATTTCACTTTTTATTGCCACTTATTACTCCATTGATTTTGACGTTAATAAATATTCATTAGGGTCAACCGTATAACCATTTTTCCAAATCTCAAAATGCAGATGTGGACCTGTGCTTTTTTTACCGGTGTTTCCTAAAACTGCGACCGGTTCGCCACGCTTAATGTTATCGCCTTCTGCTTTTAACAAAGCTTGATTATGTTTATACACAGTCAAGAAACCACTTTCGTGAGCTACTATTAGTGTGAATCCATAATCGTACGACCAGTCAGAAAAAATTACGGTACCCGGCGCTGCTGCAAGTATCGCCATTCCTTCTTTGCCGCTAATGTCAATACCAAAATGCCCCGACGCTGGATCGTACGACCGTGTAGAAAAACCTTCGGCGGGCACAGTAAATGGTAGTTCGATGATTCCGCTTCCAACTGATTTTTGAATCGACGACGCGGCGAAATTATTTAGGTCGTGCGGATAATCAAACTGTTGTTCTGTAAATAGTGACTTTGTTTCAGCGGTGTCCGATTCTATCGTCTCATTTTTTTTATAATCAACTTTTTTATCGTATGTCGATTTATCCACAACAGATATCTTGGTGGTATCACTTTTAGAAACTGTCTCGCCAAGGACATTTCTTAGCTGCTGATTATATTGTCGTAAAACAACAATTTCCTCCAACAAGTTATTTAACTTTTGTTGGATTGAAATTAATTGTTTGCCGTATTTATTTTCTAATTCCGGGCTTGATATAGGTAAATAGCTTCCGAGCGGTGTATATACCACAACCCCAACTACAACTGACGAGATAACTCCAATAATTGATATTCCGATAAGGAAAAGACCAAGTTTACCAACAACAAAGCTTTTTTGATTCTTGGACTTACTACTCGGAACCAGTAAAATTGTATATTTTTCTTTTTCTTTCCGGTGATGAATGGAGTTAGTGGACATCTATATAAATAAAATCAGAATCTTTATCATAAATTCGGTGAAAAATATAACGAAAATAGGAGTGAAAGTCAATGAAACAAAACCTCCTATTATTCTGACTATACATTATTTCTTTTTTAAAAGTTCTCGTATATCAGTTAGTAACTCTGCTTCCTTTGAAAGCTTCGGCGCTTCTGGCGCGGGAGGTACTTCTGCCCTTTTAAGCTTATTCATACCTTTTATAACTAGGAAAATACTAAAAGCCACTATAGTGAAGTCGATTATTGTGTTAATAAAAACACCATATTTTATTGTAACAGCAGCAGATACGTCTGTCGCCTGTTTTAAAGTGATTGCAAAATGACTGAAATCAACTCCGCCCATCAACATACCAATTGGCGGCAGAAGCACATCGCTAACTAATGAGCTGACAATTTTTCCAAATGCAGCACCAATGATTATACCGACTGCCATATCCACGACGTTACCGCGCATGGCAAAAGCTTTAAATTCTTTCATCATAGACATATTGTTACTCCTTCTATTGTTAATTGATTTATTTTTTATAATATCGAGTATGTTATACCTAATTGTAACGCTTCTTTAACTTGTGTTTTTGGCGATTGGCTCTTTTCGTATATCAGCAGGACATTTAAATTTGTATTAAAATATTTGTTGATCTGTGCAGTTATTGTATTATCCCACCTAACATCCCAAACATCCAAACTATTAAACCTGCTAAATAATCTGAGCTTACTTGATGCTAACATATTCTCCGCGAACAAATACGATCCTTCAGTAACCGATTCGATACCTGTTTCGAGTTTAAACCTTTCGATTTTATCCAGAGTCTTTATGTCGTCCACGTACAGGTGCGCAAATTGGTCTGCGAATGTTTCCTGAAGAGCGACACCTAACCGACTCGAAAACACTTTATCCTTACTATAACTAAATCCTATGCTTTGTGTAATGTAACCAGGGTCGAAGAATTTTGACGTTTGTAAAGCGGGTGTTTGTGCATAATTGTAGCCATTACTAATTACCGTTCTGACTGTGTTACTGAAATACGGATTCACTACCCATCCAATATCATATGTCAGAACACTCTCTAAGTAAATTTCATTATCATTAGTTCTGAATTCTGCGCTTCCTAATTTGGTTCTACCGAATGCCAACTTTAAATTGTTTTTTACTGCCCAAGGGTTAGCAGAATATAGAATATCGAGCTTGCCAAAAAAAGTCCACGCTAAAGAATTATCGCCGCCCTGTGTCCAGTTGCTTAATGCAATTTGACTTATGTTTAACCCTGTTACTGCGGAGGTTGACCAGTTACTTTTTGGAATAGTGTCTGTTTGTGCGAAAAGAGTACTCGAAAATATGAGCAAATGTAAAATGAATGAAGATTTCATAATGTTGTATCCTTATTATGTTATTTATAATTTCGTCTTGCCGACATTAGATGCATCTTAATATTAAAAGATGCTACTGCGGGAGTTAAAAATTTTTTCTATAACTGAAAATCCCTAAACATAGTATCAGGATTAAACAGTATATATTAATCAAGCACGTTCCTAATTATTTTTAGTAATTCTACAAGTTTATACGGTTTCTGTACAAATGCTTTTACGCCTGCCTGGGACATTGCAGTTCTTTTTTCCGGTCGGATGTAACCACTAGCAACAATAAATTTCAATTCCGGGTTAGCTTGTTTCAATCGATTAAATAATTCTTGTCCGTCAATTCTTGGCAATCCTAAATCTGATAGGACGAGCGATATCTCCTCCTTCTTACTTGAATAAATCTTAATAGCTTCTTCTCCATCTTGAGCGGTTAATACTGTATAACCTTTTTCCTGTAAGACAATTTGGGTTGACTTTGCTAAATATTCTTCGTCCTCGACTAAAAGGATTGTTTCATTCCCACCGCGAATATCTTTAATTGTTCCGGCGTATTCTTTTTCTGTATGAACCTCACCGACAAGCACAGGAAAATAAAGTCGAAAAACAGTTCCGGCACCCACTTTGCTTTCGGCTTCGATAAAACTGTTATGCTGCTCAATTATTCCGTATGCAACAGCCAAACCCAATCCGGTGCCTTTGCCTAATTCTTTTGTTGTAAAGAAAGGTTCGAAGATACGTTCTAAGGTTGCTTGTTCCATTCCCTTGCCGGTATCGGTAATCTCGACAGCAATATATTTATTCGATATAAGATTTTTGTATTTACTTATGTGGTCAGAACTGACTGCCCTAGTCGTTATCGTTAGTTTGCCGCCGTCGGGCATAGCATCTCTGGCGTTAAGACATAAATTCAGCAGTACAGAATGCAATTGGTTTTGATCTGCTATTATAGATGGGAGTTGATCTTCGAGCTGAATGTTGAACTCGATAGTTTTCGGGAAAGTTTCATTGAGTATATTTATTAACTCTTTAATTAAATCATTAACTCTGACAGATTCCAAATTCACCTCAGTTTTACGTGCAAATGTCAGTAATTGACGAACAAGCGTTGCACCACGTTCAGTCACCCTCGTAATAGCCTCTGCACTTACATCCACCTTAATCGGCTCCGATTTAAATAAACCGATTATAGATGCATGCCCCATAATTATTCCGAGTATGTTGTTAAAATCGTGCGCAATACCACCGGCGAGTGTTCCTAAACTTTCCATCTTCTGCGAGTGTATCAATTGCCGCTCTAAAATTTTGCGCTTCGTGTCGTCGAATAGATATCCTTTTACTTCAACCAACTCATTGTCTTGATTGAATTCACCAATTAAATTTGCAATTGTGTAAATCGGCTTCCCGTCAATTTTTTGCAATTGAAGATCCATGTATTCAATTTTCTTCTCGCTCTTCAACCGGTTAATAACTTTTTTATGGAATTCCGGATTCGGAAAGAACTTTACAAAATCAGAGTTGGTTACATCTTCGACCGATCCAACTCCAAACATGCGAGCAAAAGAAGGATTGCATTGCAACAATTTACCAGCCGGTGTTGAGATAAAATCTCCAGTCAGATCTTCCTCAAAAAAACTCCGATACTTTTCTTCACTTTGCTTGAGCGCCTCTTCGATACGCTTATTTTCGGTTATATCGCGAAGATATTCAATTACGCCTATCATTTTTCCGCTTACTGTGTCTGTTATTGGAAAACTGAACAAGTCAAGCCATCCTGTCGCTGAACCATCTGCTCCAATTCTCGGAACAATTCCATGAGATGAAGTACCGCTTTTCATAGTTTTGTTTGTTGGACAATCAGCGCATGCGCCGGTATGCCCGTGGTTGACTTCAAAACATTTTTTACCGACAACGGGCATCGCGTACGAATACCAATTTTCCATAGTCGGGTTCACGCGTACTATTCTCAAATCCATATCGAGCACACTTATTCCATCCTGAATACTATTAAAAATGTCCGCAAGGAATCTCTCGTTTTTTTGCAGTGCTTCTTCTGCCAGTTTGCGCTCAGTAATATCCCTGAAAATCCCCATCAGACATTTTTTTCCCTCGTACGTCATCTCGAAAGTATTGATATCGGCAAAAAAAACTGTTCCATCTTTTCTCTTAACAGGAATGTCTCTGGCAATCCTAATTTCATTTCGTATCTGTTTTTCTAACTGATTTGCAACATACGGCAAGTTTTCTTTAGGATGAATATCGGGAACTGAAAGTTTAGTGATTTCATTCGGTTCGTAACCGGTCATTTTACAGATTGTTGAATTGCCAAACGAAAATTTTAGCGTATCAACATCCACCAGCAACAAACCATCAGACGCGTTCTCAAAAATCTCTCTGAACCTCCGTTCCGATTCTTTAAGCGCCTCTTCAGAGAGTCTTTTTTCATGCCTCACTTTTGCGCTTTTAATTTCTCTTTCGATAGCCGGTAATAAACGAGAAAGGTTGGCTTTAGTGATGAAATCGTGTGCGCCTGATTTTAGCGATTCGACAGCAAAATCCTCACCTATTGTGCCTGAGACGATTATAAACGGAATATCTTTTCCGGTTTGATGCAGAAGACTTAACGCTTCCGGCGCACCAAAATTAGGCATGTTGTAATCAGCTAATATTACATCCCATTTATCATTGGTGAGGGCATTTAAAAAATCTTCTCCCGTCTCAACACATTTGAAATTTAGTAGATAATGCGTCTTGAGTGTGTGTATTAGCAGCTCTACATCAGCCGGAGAATTCTCTGCTATTAACACCTTTATGTGTTTCATCAGTACTCCTCTCCCTGTTTTCTTTTCTACCATATTCCGTATTCCCGAATTATTATATTTCCTCCATAAAGTAAGAAGGAAAACTCCAAAAGTCAAACTAAAAATTCAAACTCGACAAATTAAAACAGACTGCTGATCCCCACTGTAAAAAATAACCTCTTTGGATTAGTTAATCTGTAAGTCAAATCAAATCTGAGGAGGTCGAAAATTTTCCCAATTCCGACTCCGGCTTCAGTATACCAGCCATTAGTTACAGAATTACCATTTTGCCATGCTTGGGCGGCAGAACTGAAAACTACAAATTCGATATTGCGTTTATATAAATATGGAATCCCTAATAGTAAAAAAGGTATATTGCGAAAATTATGTTCAAGACTAAGATTTACAAACTTATCTCCAATATAGCGGCGAGGATAAGAGGTCTTTAAAACACCGAAGGGGGCGTATCCACCGAGTTGAGAATCAATCGTGAACATTTTTTGAGACGGGAGCTGCCCGGTAGAAGTCCCTGTTGATAAATATATGTGCATCACCGGAGAGAACAGATGACTTTGCAAAAAAGTTTTAAAACTATAACTAGCAGAAACATTATATGAAGTGAAATCGAAATCGCTTTTGAAGAATGAGTTTTGAGTATGTTCAACCGTAAATTCTATCGCATCAACGAAGATTAAATTGAGTACAACCGGTTCTGCTCCGTATCTAAGGTTTAATTGAAGACTTCTCAACTTACCATCTTGTATCTCTGGATTACCTCTGTAACGATTTCCGAGCGCAAAGAAACTATAATTTGAATTTGTTTGTAAAGATTTTTGCCATTCACTGATGAATGATAGCTCGGTATTTAATTTATCCGCTATATTTGCCTTGACAAATGTACGCCAGCCGGAGGAAAGAAAATAATCTCGATAATCGTTCCGACCGATGAGCGAAGTAAACGAATTTTGAAGCGGGTGATAAAAATTTCCATCGGGCACGTTATCGAGTTTTCTGTAAACCTCAAAACCAAGTCCGTAGTTTCTTTTTGAATCCAGATATTGCGTACCACCGAAATTTAATTTGAAAATATCATCTGAGAAGCCGTAACCTGCGGAAGACTTAATAGAAGTTGTATTGGTTAATGAATCGAGTTCGTACTTACCGCCGAAATAAAACCCTTCTACCCTGTTAAAACGGGCATCGATGTACTTTAGATACGATAACACATTGCCGGAATCAGAAAATAAAGTCATTGCAATTCCACCCGGGCGGAATTGAGCAGTTAAAGTATTGGTGCTGTCGAGCGAATCGTAAGCAGCTTGTTCTACCTCCGTAAGCGGAAGGACCTCGCTCTGCTTCCAGAAAATTGAGTCAAAAACCACTGCGCTGGAATCGGTTGTTAAGCGCGGCTTCTTGAATATCGAATCAGGAATAACGGCGTTAATTTTATAATCCGTAATTACCGATGTCTGTTCGAAGGCCATTTTCGGAAACGTAAAACCTGCGATACTGATTTTTGCACTGCCTACAATTCTGATGTCGGCTGGCATCCAGAATTCGTCATCATAGAGCGAGAACTTTTGCCGATAATTTAATTTTAAATCGCTGACAAAGGGAATATTGAATACTTCGTTAGGTTGTAAATCAACACCCATCACCGCAAAAGTGTAGTCTGCAATGGTTATTATACCCTGGAAAAGCGGTTGTAGGCCTGATTTCGGGATGACGTTTATCTCGTAGATTTCGTAACCACCTTTTCCGAATGTCCGCAACAATTTGTAATCATAATAATCGAGAGCGTTAGGCGCAGTAGGGCCTATAAACGTATAACCGGCGCTTTTTATTTCGTCGTTGTTAAAATTTGTAATTCCCCAGACGGCAGCGAAGTTACTGGAAGCTGGAACGTTTTCCGTTTGTCTTTTTTGTTTAATAATTTCACGAAGTGTATCACCCTTCTGCCAGTATCCAGTTGAGTATGACTCGGTTATACTGGCTATAGTTGTATCTTTATAAAATAGCTGGCGTGAAAATGCTTGAATCTCGTAAGAATTTAATTTATCCATCCACGTTCGCTTGTTGGCTATTGCTTTTCGGATGATCTCGATGGCGGGGTCTTCAGCAATTGCAACCACCTCAGGCAATTGTACACCGATTGGCTTAAGGTTTATCTGCAAATCAATATCTTTAGACAAAACAATTTTCTGAGAATCGGATTGATAACCGACATAACTGAAAGTGAGCGTATATTCACCTTCCCGTAAAGAGAAGCGAAATTTTCCATCGGCGGTGGTTATTGTGCCCTTTGCAGTTCCTGTGATGCGGACTGAAGCGGCGGGTAAAGGTTGGTTAGTTTCTGAATCGGTTACATTTCCGCTAATTGTAAAATATGTTTGTGAGTAACTGAGTGCCGGAAATAAAAATAAGAAAAGGCAAATTTTCGTTACTAAATTCTTATTCATACCTATCCAATTTAAACTTCTCACCAAGATATAATCTTTTTGCCTCTTCATCGTTAGCTAAAAACTCTGCGGTTCCAGATTTTAATATCTCTCCTTCGAAGAGTAAATACGACCTATCCGTAATTGAAAGTGTCTCATGAACGTTGTGGTCTGTTACTAAAACTCCAATATTCCAGTTCTTCAGGTTCTGAACTATTTTCATAATATCTTCAACCGCAATCGGGTCGATGCCGGCAAAAGGTTCATCGAGTAATATAAACTTCGGCTCGGTTGCGAGCGAGCGGGCAATCTCCACACGGCGCCTCTCTCCACCCGATAACATATACCCTTTACTCTTAGCAAGATGCGCCACACCAAAATCTTCCATCAACCGGTTACATTTTTCTTCACGCTCTTTTTGCGTACGCTTCATCATTTGCAATACTGCCATTATGTTGTCGCGCACTGAAAGTTTTCTAAAAACAGACGGTTCTTGCGATAAATATCCGATTCCTAAGCGCGACCGTTTGTACATAGCAGTTTTAGTAATTTCCTGGTCGTTTAAAAATACCTTCCCATCCGTTGGCTTAATCATACCGACCAACATGTAAAAAGTTGTTGTTTTTCCAGCGCCGTTTGGACCGAGAAGCCCAACTACCTCACCCTGATGTACCTCAACACTTACGTCCTTAACTACATATCTTTTTTTGTAACGCTTAAAAAGGTTCTTTGAATAAAGAATTGTTTTTTGGTTTTCCATTTAATTCCTTGAACTGTCTTTGTTTAAGGGTTTAATATTCAGCGGCTTAATGACGGGTTTGTTTTCTCTCCAGTTGAAGCCCGCCAGATTGTAATCGGTTTCTTTGTTTTTTATGATATTCTCGGGATAGTATTTTCCTTCAACTCCGCCGATTATTCTAATTGTCTCAACTTTTTTGTCTGCAAAATTAATTATAACCTGATCGCCGGTGGTTACGTTTAAACCGTTTGGTTTTTGGATTGTCCTTGATGAATCGTTTTCAGATACGACCTCTTCGTACAAATAGTACACACTCGATGCAGTATTATTCACTGTAATTTGTTGAATTTTATTAGAGTCGAAATCCATTGTAATAGTTTCACCGCTCATTTGGTCGTAGCGGTTTTTGTATATACTGTCGCTCCTCGAAATCGCGAAAGCATTTCCCGACACGAATATTCTTTCCAATTTTCTTTCCCGAAGTTTTATGAATATCGAGTCGCCGTTTACCTGAGTTTCTGCATACCAAACAAACGGAGTCTGCCTGAGGATAATACTATCCACGTCAGTGTAGTAGATGGCTCTACCGCATTCAGCGCTAACATCACCACGGCTAATAATTACATTTCCAATAGAAGAAAAATATACTACTGAGTCCTGGCGCGAATACATACTGTCGCTGACGATTTGAAGAGTATCTATTTCGCCTTCAGAAGTCGTATCGATTTGAAGAACACGAGGTTGATTAGTTATGCGGCTTATATTGTTTTCGTTTTCAAAATAATTACCGAAAGTTTGGAAACTGCTTTTAAGGTCAACGATATGAACGTCGGATTCGGCGATTGTTTTTTTTGTGTCGCGGAAGTAAGTGAGAACATCGCAAGTTAATATCGCGTTAGTATCTTTAACTAAGACATTTCCGCTGAAAAATATTTTTTTTTCATTAACAAAGTATTTTCCGTAATCCGCATCCAACTTCTTGGATCCTTCCTCGACATGAACCCCGTCGAACCCTTCTGCAATTTTTTCATTTGAATAGAAAAATCCGCGATTGCTTTTAATGGTTACCGTGTCGTCGCGAACGACAACGTTTCCGAGTAGGTGAATTTGTTCCGGTTTAAAATACTGAATTGCCCTATCGCAGTTCACTATAACATTCCCTTGAGAAAATTTCACATTCCCGATTAGTTCGCGTATATTTTGACCGTCTATCGTGTTACCGACTAAGCTGTCGGCATGATGAAGTATAATGACTTTATCATCTTGCTGCGCTCGGAGAGAGAAAATTAAAATGGCCGTTAGAAAAAAAATTACTGTGGATTTGATTTGCAGATTTTTCATTATCTAATGTTTTCTACACGTCCGGTAACCTTGAATATCTTGTAGCGACCCAAACCTTTGTCTGACTCAAAACCCATACCTTGAATTTTTTCGTGCGGCGCATCAATCTCGACATATTCTGTTGTGTGAATTAATTGTTTAGAGTGCAGCCAAAACAATTTTTCAGATTTTAAAGTTGTTTTATCGCTATCGGAAACTACCACTACATTCTCATATGCTTCCATGTCGCGAGTTAAGTCATTGATTTTGGCTTTATTACAAGTCAGCACAGATGTTCGTATCGACTGCTCGTTATAAAATTCTACCCTGACTCCGGTATCAAGATATGTTTCTTTCTTTTCATCAAACACTGTAATATGGCCCCCAGTTATTATCGCCGCTAATTTGCCATCCTGCGAAAACGTTATGCGTGAGTTCCAACTTTCCTGTGTAGGATAACTTTGGGAAAACTTCTTATTGGAAACAGACGGTTTAATTTTTTCTTCACAGCCAAAAAAGGTAAGAGCTATGAGAACACAGCTAAGACCTACGAGCTTAGGGCATAGTGCAGAGAACGGGGAAAGGAAAGTTGTAGGTCTAAACAGAATTCTCATTCTTCAACCTCACTCCCTAAACCAGCTTTAACAAGGTCGTGAAGATGGACCATACCGATAGGTTTGCTTTGCTCATCCACGACTATTAATTGTGTAATGTTATACTCTTCCATCTCTTGAATTGCCACTGCGGCAAGTAAATCTTTTTTAATTACTTTAGGATTTTGGGTCATCACATTTTCCGCAGTCAGGTTAGCAACATCGGTAGTTGTTTGAAGCATACGCCTCAGGTCACCGTCAGTAATCATACCGTTCAGAACACCGTCATCGCCGACAACACAAGTCGCACCCAGCCGTTTAGAAGTAATTTCAAGTATTACATCTTTGAGCGCCGTAGTCATTTTTACTTTTGGAACACGTTCGCCGCTAATCATTATTTCTCCCACTTTCAGGATAAGTCGCTTACCAAGATTTCCACCCGGATGGTACATCGCAAACTCTTCTATACTAAAGCCGCGCCTCTCAAGTAACACAACTGCAAGCGCATCGCCAAGAGCAAGAGATGCAGTCGTGGATGCTGTCGGCGCCAAATCAAACGAACAAGCTTCTTCTTTGACGCTTGCATCTAATACAATATCGGATGATTGTGCTAATTTTGAATTCAAATTTCCGACCATTGAAATGATCTTTACACCAATTCTCTTAAACATCGGAATAAGCTGCTGTACTTCTGTTGTATCGCCGCTTTTTGAGATACAGATTACCACATCCTCTTTTCGGACGATTCCTAAATCGCCATGCACCGCATCGGATGGATGCAGGAAAATAGCCGGCGTTCCGGTTGAGTTCATCGTGGCAACAATCTTTCGGGCAATGATTCCAGACTTTCCCATACCGGTAACAATCGTACGCCCTTCTGATTTATATATCGTTTCAACAGCCTCAACGAAACTGCTGTTGATTCTCGATTCCAATTTTGCTACAGCTTCAGCTTCGATTCTGATAACTTCCTTCGCCTTATCAATAATTTTTTTCTGTTCCAATTCTAACCCTCTATTTATATTTTCTTTTGTGCTTTAAGAATCATGTCGATTATTTCACGAACGGCACCGTTACCGCCCTCTGCTTTGGAAATATAATCTACGACAGACCTTACATTTTTCACTGCATTTTTAGGAGACGCACTAAAACCTACGGTTTTTAAAAGCTCGATGTCGAATTCATCATCCCCGATGAAAGCTGTTTCTTCATCTGAATATTTGTATTTCTTTTGAAATTCCCTGAAAGCAATAAGTTTATCCTCCCTGTCTTGAATGACATACTCTATTCCAAGTTTTGCCGCACGTTTATTTACTATCGGAGATGACCTGCCGCTGATTATTCCAAAAACCATACCCATACGTTTACCGCGAACTATTCCAAAACCGTCGTGCGCGTGGAAGTTTTTGTACTCTGTTCCCTCGGAATCATAAATTATTTTTCCATCAGTTAGAACACCGTCAACATCGAGAAGGACGAGTTTAATTTTTTTTAATTTTTTGCTTAATAAATTTTTGTTCATTTTTTCACTAACCTATCTATTGCGATTACCTGCTTAATCAATTCTTCAAGCAACTCCAACTTAAGCTGACTTGCTGCATCGCTGAGCGCCCGTTTTGGGTCTGGATGAGTCTCGACGAAAAGTCCGTCTATCCCAACAGCTACGCCAGCACGCGCGATCGGAAAAATAAATTCCGGTCGGCCCGACGTTTCACCCTTGCCGGCGCCGGGAAGCTGAACCGAATGTGTTGCATCTAATATTACCGGATAACCGAGTTCTCGCATAATTTGAAGCGAGCGCATATCAACAACGAGGTTATGGTATCCGAAAGATGTTCCGCGCTCTGTCAGCATAATTTTTTTGTTTCCGACTCTCCTAACTTTTTCAGCCTGATGTTTCATATCCTCGGGAGCTACGAACTGTCCCTTCTTGATATTGATGACCTTGCCGGTTCTTCCAGCAGCTTGAAGCAATTCCGTTTGGCGGCATAAGAACGCCGGTATCTGTAATACATCGGCAACCTCTGCTGCGACTCCAGCTTCAGCTTCAGTATGAATATCGGTTAATATCGGCAAGTCGAATTCTCTTTTTACCTCATCCAATATTTTCAGCGCCTCCATTATGCCGATTGAGGAAAAAGATGTTCCGCTTGTGCGGTTAGCTTTTTTGTAAGATGCCTTAAAGATAAAAGGCATCTTGTGCTTTTTCGTGATTGCTTGAATTTTCTGTGCAATCCGTAAAGTCATCTCACGGTTTTCAACAACGCAAGGACCGGCAATTAGGACGAGTGGGTTCGGGCTGCCAATTTTTATTTCTTTTAATTTTATCATAAATATTCAAAATGTTTAACTACTCAGCAGGTAAAAATATTACCCCGTATGTTAGATATTTCAGTCGATGAACCGTGTAACTTGCCACAGATTCACAGATTATAGAATTACTCTTTTTATAATTAATGAATTTTCACCAAAGTTTACTATTAGCCCTAACGGACATTTAGATATTGCTAAATAATTTATTACCCAACTATAATGTTCATCAACTATTCCTTTCTGGGCTTTTACTTCCGATATTATTTTATCAAACACCACAAAATCAGCAAAAAAATAATGAGGAAGAATTAGTCCTTTATATTCCACTTCATATTTTTTCTCACGTTCATATGGAATTTCTTTCTTATTAAATTCATATTCAATAGCGTCTTTATAAACTATTTCCAATAAACCCTTTCCCAAAATACGGTGAACTTCCATACATATCCCAATAATTTGATAACTTTCTTTTTGTAACGGGTATTCCTTTTCTGAATATTTCATAAATTTAATCTGTGAATCTGTGGCGTTTGATTTTTGCTGTTTATATAGTTACCAAAATGTTTTTGTAGCCTGCACTGAATTATTTTGGAGCACACCTTCAGATTTTGCAATTATCGTGGCTACTGCAGCATCGCCCGAAACATTTACAACAGTGCGGCACATATCTAAAAATCTATCTACACCTAATATCAAAGCAATTCCTTCTTCCGGTATGTTTACAGACCTCAGAACAATAATTAACATCACAATACCGACGCCGGGAACGGGTGCAGTTCCGATCGATGCCAAGAGCGCCGTTAGTAAAATAATTAATTGCTGTGAGATGTGCAATTCGACGCCGTAAACCTGAGCGATGAACACCGCCGCAACCGCCTGATACATGGCAGTGCCATCCATATTCACTGTTGCGCCTAATGGTAAAACGAAACTAGTAATTTTTTTCGGCACACCTAAATTTTGTTCACAGCATTCCATATTTACCGGAAGTGTTGCAGCACTGGAACTGGATGTAAATGCTATCAACATTACTTCCCTAATTCCTTTGAAAAATTTTACTGGGTTCATGCCTGCAAAAACCCTTACGAATGAACCCAAGACGATAAACTGATGAATCAGCAGTCCGATGATGAGTGTTGCCGCATACCAGAAAAGTGTTTGCAAAATATCGAAACCGAATTCGCTGACCGTCGCAGCGATGAGTGCAAAAACTCCGAGCGGTGCAATTTTCATTATGTAATCAACCATCTTGATCATCATATCGCTGAAACCGTCGAAAAATTTTATAACAGGTTCCGATTTTTCTTTACGGATTGCCGTGAGTGTAATTCCAACAATCAAAGCAAAGAAAACAATTTGCAGCATCTCGGCATTCGCTAAAGCCGAGATTGGGTTTGTCGGAACAATGTTGATAATTGTGTCAATAATATTAAGATCAACTGTCTCTTGAATCTTCGATTGAATGTTGGGCGCAAACTCGACTAACAGTTTTTCGCGTGCTTCTTCCGAGAGTCTTTCGCCGGGTCTGATAACATTCGATAGTGTCAAACCAATTGTGATTGCAATTGAAATCAGAACAATGTACATCGTGAGCATCTTTGCGCCGATTTTCCCAACTGTCTTGATGTTCCCCAAACTCGACGCGCCCACAATTAACGAAGCCAGTACGAGCGGAATTGCGATGAACATTAATAACCGGATAAAGATGGTACCGACCGGCTTTATATATAGAGGGAGCGTTTTTACCTTCTCAACCTTTTTAATATTCTCGAAGTAGTGAGGAGGCGTAACGAGAACAATCGACTTTGCTTTGTCGGCGATACTTAACGCTTGAAAATAATTAAGAAACTTAATCTGGTCATTGGGACCGAATGTTGCTTTAACTATTCGGCTTTCAACATCAGAAATTTCAATCTTCTCCCAGTTCTTGATTGTTGTGGATTTTTCTATCCCGGCATCTTTATGCGTGATAATCAGTTCATATTTGCTGACGTTTAGGACTGCGCCGAAGATTGCACCAAATAATAAACCCAATAATATTTTGTGGTGAAGTTTAAGCTTCTTCAAACCCGAAAAGATTGACATTATTCACTCGCATTAATTAATTGAACTTGAGAAAAATAAGAAAAAAAGGGGTGAGATACAATGCGAGTAGTTGGGTAATTGTCTGATTCTACTTTTTTAAGAGACTGATATTATGATTTGTAATCAGGCTGTCAATTTTTGCAACTCTCATCAAATTTTTGCATCTTTAAAACGTTTTAATCAACAACTATATCAAGGAATCATCAAATGAAATCCAAATTAGCGCTTCTTCTAATTATTTTAATAGCCATTTTTGTTTTCCCCGCCTGGACGGTCCTGGACGAAGGAATGTGGATGATCGATAAAATTAACAAGCTTCCACTCGACCAAATGAAGAAACAGGGACTCGAGTTAACTCCCGAACAAATCTACAACCCCAACGGAACGAGTTTGAAGGATGCAATTATTCTTTTAGGCGGCGGAACTGCTTCGTTTATCTCTCCAACCGGTTTGATTCTCACAAATCACCACGTTGCTTACGGAGCGATAGTCAATCTGAGTTCTACAAATGAAGATTTGCTCAACAACGGCTTTTTAGCAAACAGCTATGAAGATGAGTTACGCGCCGAAGGAATGACCGCACAGGTTTTAGTTTCTATGAAGGAAATTACTTCTGAAGTGCTGGAAGGAATTAACGATGATATGTCCCCGCAAGACAGGCAAAACACAATCAACGCGAAACTGCGTGAAATCGAAAAACGGGAGAAGGGCGAAGCCGATGTAACATGCAGGGCAATTGATGTTTTTTACGGCGTTCAGTATTATCTCTTTATATTTGAGACTATTAAAGACGTACGACTGGTTTACTGTCCGCCAAACTCAATAGGTAACTACGGTGGGGAAATTGATAACTGGACGTGGCCCCGCCAGACTGGCGATTTTTCAATCATGCGCGCTTACGTTTCCCCCGAAGGCAAATTTGAAAAATACTCAAAAGAAAATGTCCCTTACAAACCAAAACATTTTCTCCCAATTTCCTCAAAGGGATTTGACGAGGGTTCATTCATGATGATTATAGGATATCCGGGAAGGACTTTCCGCTACAGAACTTCTTACGATATCGAACTTGCAAAAAATGAGACGTTGCCGTTTACTGTAGAGTTATTTAAAACCAGAATCGACATTACAAACAACCTTACAAAGAACGACAGAGCAAAAGAATTGAAGTATGCAAATAAGATAAGGGGAATCGAGAACAGCTATAAAAATTATTTAGGTGTTTTAGAGGGTATGAGAAAAACAAACCTCCTTTTAGTAAAGAGAAATGAGGAAGAGGAATTCCTCAGGTTCACAATGACGAACCCTGAACTGAATATGAAGTACGGAACCATACTGGTTGAAATGAAACGGCTGATCGACGAGTTAAGCCAGTATAATAAAAAACGAATTCTAATGACAAACCTGCAAATGGGCAGTGAGCTGCTACGAGTTGCACAAAGATTTATGAGCTTCGCAAGTAACCCGACTAAAGACTCCACCGGAAAACTAATTCCTCGTACCGAAACCGACCTCGCACCGATAAAAACACTTTTAGCAAACACTTATAAAAAATTGGAGATCGAAATAGATAAAGAAGTGATGACACAGTTGTTGATAAAAGCGGCTGACCTGCCGGCAAATCAACGCATCGGTGTAGTCGATAAGATTGTCGGCAGCAAGACTGGCGAAAAACGGAATAAAGCAATTATGGAATTCGTGGATGATTTATTTTCCGAAAGTGATTTGATTTCACAAACGAAAGCTGAGAAACTTCTCAAAGAAGATGACGACGATATCTTAAATGATGAGTTCGTTGAGTTTGCTCAAGCGCTCGATAAAGATGACGCAGTAATTAAAAGTAAGTATGCAGCCTATGAAACTGAGATTAGCGCTATGCGCACAAAGTTGATGGAGGCTTGGATTGAGTGGAAAGGCGATGCACTCTATCCCGATGCAAACCGCACAATACGATTTACATACGGAACTGTGAAACCGTTCAAACCACGCGATGCGGTTAATTATGATTACGTTACATCATTAGGCGGTGTTATCGAAAAAGAAACCGGTGAAGAACCGTTCGTTGTACCGGCAAAGCTAAAAGAGTCATGGGAAAAGAAAGATTTCGGTAATTACATTGACAAGCATCTTAACGATGTGCCTGTGGCATTTTTAGCAAATCTTGACATTACCGGCGGAAATTCCGGCAGCGCAATTATAAACGGCAAAGGCGAGCTTGCCGGCTGCGCATTCGACGGTAACTGGGAAGCAGTCGTGGGCGATTATTACTTCCAAGAACCTTTAAACCGCACAATTAGCGTGGATGCTCGGTATATTCTATTTATATTGGATAAATTTTCAAATGCACAAAACCTTTTAAATGAAATGGTAATAAAATAATTTGCTATTTAGAAACCTTTTTTCTATTTTTCATTAGAAAATTACAACTAAAAGGAACGTTGCTATCGGTTTTTGATAAGAATTAAGATTACGAAATTGACAAATTACTGGATTTATTTCATCTGTTTTCCTTAAATCGAGAAACGACGTGAACATTTCAAAAGATACTTCATATTTTAAGAAGTCATTTATCCCTTCTAAAAGCAGAATATTATTCTCTCTGCTATTTCTGATATTATTTGCTATATTAATTTTTACACCAAGCGAACGGGTTCAATCTTTCACGAATAACTACTCGCGAATAGATACAACCGAAACCGATTCAGACACACTCGATATAGAAGAAGAAGAAGACACAGAAGAGGCGGTAGATCAGTATAGACCCTCATCCCGTGCAGACCGGCTGCACCAAGCCGATAATGATACGACGTTGGATAATTTTCTCGAAAGAGATTCTACACAATCTCTGGCAATCGTTGATGAAGTGTTTGTAGATTCCTCAGCAAGAGTCGAGCAATTCATATACGAACGAAGTGATATTCCGTACACAAACCCTTTTGCCAATCCACTCCATCCGTTATTTTTAGAAAACCGAACCACCGCTTATCGGTTGAACGTCGCACTTGACAGCACCGGAAAATATGTTACTCTCAACGAACAAATCTATGATAAGGATGTAAAAGTTCCTATCACATTGTCTCTCGACGATTACATCAATAAACGTCTTGAGTTTGAAAGATATAAAAACTGGAGGGCTTTAACACAAACTTACACCGAAAACAAAAAGGGCATTGGTCTTGGAGATTTATTTGGAACAATCACGAACATAGATATACCCGTCCCATCCGTTCCGCTATTGAGTATTTTTGGACCGCCGAGAATAAATTTAAAAATCAACGGGGCGGTCGATATACGCGCCGGTTTCCGAAGCCAAAAATCGGATCAGGCTACTATATCGCGGCAAGATCAGGTTCGCAACGAACCGAACTTCAATCAGGAAGTTCAGATAAACGTGAACGGAACTATCGGAGATAAGCTCAACATACTCGCCGACTGGAATACGCAAAGAACGTTCGAGTACGAAAACCAATTGAAGTTAAAGTACACCGGCTACGAGGATGAGATAATTCAAAGCATCGAAGCCGGTAATGTTTCATTAGCCTCGCCTGCTTCATTCGTTGGCAGCAGTCAGGCGTTGTTCGGTATTAAAGGAAAATTCCAGTTAGGTCCACTCACATTACAAACGGTTATGTCTCAGAAAAAGGGTCAAACAAAAGAGTTGACTGCCGCGGGCGGCGCTCGAGAAATACCGTTCGAAATTAAAGCTTATAATTATTCACAAAACCACTATTTTTTAGATACCCTATATAGAAGTATATTCGAGAGTTTTTATTCCTCCTACAATGCGCAGATTTCATCAAATATGCTTTCATACCAGGTTATTGAGATTGAAGTTTGGAAAACTAAAATTGGATACATTTCTCAATCTAACGAAATAGTAGTGCAAGGTACTGCCTATTTAGATTTACCTTACTTGTATCCAAATGAAAAGTATCCGGATTCGTTAAGAGATAAAAGTTCAGGTGAAAATATTGAAAACGCAAGATGGTTAAAACTCCAACCGAATGAATTTAAATACAACAAGTATGCGGGTTATCTTTCTTTAAATTCATCATTGTCCGACAACGAAGCTTTAGCGGTAGCTTTTCGAACATCGGGTCCAACGGGTAATCCGGATGATGATTTTATGTACGGTGAGTTTGCCGGCTCTGATACCTCTAAAAAAATAATACTAAAATTAATAAAACCTAAAAAAAGTTTAAGTCCAAACGATAAAGTAAGCTGGAATTTAATGCTTAAAAACATATACTCGCTTGGCGGCAGCAATCTAAAAAAAGAAGGATTTAAACTTAATATAATACGCGAAGAAGGCGGAGTAAGCGACAGAACCGATGTACTGGGATATGAACTGCTGCAAGTATTAGGACTTGATAAATATAGTGCCGATGGTTCCCCAAATCCCGACAATGAATTTGATTACCTTCCGGGCTATACGGTAGATGAAGCTCGTGCAGAAATTATATTTCCGTCACTTGAACCGTTTAAAAAAACAACCCGTGAATATCTGCTGTCGAAAGGACAGCCTGAAAGTGTGATTGATTCTCTCACGTTTCCGGAAATTTATGACTCAATACGTTATTATGCTGAACGTAGCATCAACAGTAAATACATACTTAGGGGAAAATCCTCTACAGAAATGCGAAGCAAATATCCTCTCGGATTCAACATCGTTGAAGGAAGCGTTCAGGTATTACTCGATGGCACTCCTCTCGCCCCCAATGTTGACTACTCGGTCGATTATATGATTGGAGAAGTCATTATACGTAATCCGAGGGCGCTCGTACCCGGCGCAAATCTTCAGATCAAATACGAGCAGAACGATTTATTCCAGCTCGCATCTAAAACTTTAATCGGTGCTCGCGGTGAAATAGACCCGTTCCCAAACACCAAACTCGGCTTCACTATAATGAATCTGAATCAGGAAACGCTCAGCGATAAAGTCAGATTAAATGAGGAGCCTACCAATAACTCAATCTTCGGTGTGGACGCTATGACTTCATTCAACCTGGGTTTTTTAACAAGCGCTGTTGATGCGCTTCCGCTTATTAAGACCAAGGAAATGTCAACCATAAAATTTGCGGGTGAAGCTGCATACATGCTTCCAGACCCAAACACAAAGAAAAGTCCGATAGCAGGCGATAAAGGATCTGGAATTGCATACATAGACGACTTCGAAGGGGCGCGGCGTAATATGCCTTTCGGCGTTAGTTATTCTATCTGGAAACTTGCAAGTCCTCCTGCAAACTCCAAACTCGGTAACATACCTGATTCAATAAAAGCATACTCCAGGGCAGAACTTCAATGGTATAATAAGCTCCCCAGTGATGTCTTAATAACAGATATTTGGCCCAATAAAAGCGTTCGTCTCGGACAAGAACAAGTCACAGTTTTAAACTTTGATTACTTCCCTAAAGAGCGCGGAACATACAATTACTCGAAGAACTTAGATTCTACTCTGCTGCAAGACCCTACAAAAAACTGGGGTGGTGTAATGAAATTTTTAGGTGGTTCGGGAACAAATATAATTGAACAAAATATTAACTACATCGAAATTTGGTTAAAAACAGAAAACATAGCAGGTCAGGCACTACCCGATTTACGAAAGGGTCGCCTCTTTATCAACTTAGGCAAAATTAGTGAAGATGTTATACCCAACAATAAATTGAATTCCGAAGACCTTGTTAAAAGCACTTTTCCAAACGGCGTCCTGAATCCTGGTGAGGATGTTGGATTAGATATGTTGACAGATGAACAAGAAAGAGCTGCTTACGCTTCACTAATTGAAAAATATCCTTCGTTAGCTTCCGACCCGAGCGGCGACAACTGGTCTTACTCAACGGGCGGTAAAGATTTCAGCCGAATCAACGAAACACAAGGAAACGAACCAAGCGCTGAAGGTAGATTCCCTGACACCGAAGACCTAAACGCTAATGGCGATGTCGACCTCACCAATAGCTATATTGAATATGAAATTCCTGTAGATACCTCTTATATTGATTCGCTTGGCTTTGAAAGAAACAATGAATTCATAACCGGCGGTGGTACACAAGGATGGTATCAAATTCGCGTACCGCTAACTGATTATACACGATTGGTTGCTCAAGGCACTGAAACTTCTGTTCAAATTCTACAAAATCTACAATATATTCGAATGTGGGTATCAGGTTTTGATGAACCCGTTCGATTTCGCATAGCTGAAGTTGGTCTTGTAGGTAACCAGTGGCAGGAATCAAACAAAGCAGATACTGTTCTTAAAGTATCTGTTGTCAATATCGAAGATAATCCTGCATATACAAGTCCGCCCGGTGTAATTCGTGAGCGCGATAGAACTCAACCTGACCAAGAAGTATTAGGAAACGAGCAATCGCTTACACTAATCATAAACGGTTTACCGGATGGACAGAACAGAGATGTTTTTAAAAATTATTCTTACCGTGCGCTCGATGTATTCAACTACAAGACGATGAAGATGTTTGTTTATGGCGACCCAAAGTTTGTTTTCCTCGATACGAGTAACTACGATGCCGAAGTATATTTACGATTCGGATTGGATTCATTAAACTACTACGAATATCGAGCACCACTCCATCAAGGATGGGACCCTCCAAACAACGAAGTCGTTATTAGGTTTGCTGATTTAACTGCAATCAAAGAAGGGCGTGATTCGGTACAAAAACGGTCGAACCCTGTTCCAGTAAACGGCGGACCTCCGGGCGCTACGTATTCAGTTCGTGGGAACCCTGCCCTTACTAACATTCGGTTTATTTGGGTGGGAGTTGAAAATCCACTCAATAAAGGCACAGGTTTACCGCTCACAGGCGAAGTATGGATAAACGAATTACGTGTCTCGGATGTTGACGATACTCCCGGCTGGGCATACCGATTCGATACGCAGCTAAAGATTGCAGACTTCGGAAATGCGGCTTTTAATTATTCTAAAGTTGATCCTTACTTCCACGGACTCGACCAGCGATTCGGCTCGCGCACAACCGGTGTAAACTGGGCTGCAAGCGCTAATTTTTCTCTCGATAAATTCTTCTCGGAGGAATGGCAGGGAACATCTATTCCGTTTAGCTATTCTCACACGGAAAATATTTCAAAGCCCCAATACCTTCCAAATACCGATATACGTGTAGACCAGGCTGCTGAACGTGCTTCTCAAGCTGTTTTACAAAACGGCGGAACTTCTCAAGAAGCGGAAGAAGTAAAAACCGAGATACTCACACAAGCTCAATCGGTACGTAATTCAGATTCTTATGCGGTTCCGAACTTTCGCATAAACTTTCCATCATCGGCATGGTACGTAAGGGAAACTGTAAATAAATTAAGCTGGTCGTTTAATTACACAAAATCATTCGAACGAAACCCTATGATAGCCAACAGAACAGCCTGGGCTTGGAGTGGTAGAGGTGGTTATGCTGTGAACCTTCCCGCAGATTTTTATTTTTCTCCTTTTACAAAATTATTCGACGGTGTTTACCTTTTAGACGAATACAAGAACTATAAAATATTTTTTATACCGATAACAAGCTTCAACGCGGGTATCTCTGCCCAACGTGGCCAGACACGCGAAACCGCACGCTTACAAACCGCACAAAGACCAGTTACACGTAACTTTAGCGCAAACAGGTCATTATCCTTTGGATGGAAGTTGACTGAAGGTGGTCTGCTGAGTATTGCTGGTGATTACGGCCTTAGCATCGAAAGCATTCTATCACATCTTGAGACTGATACTTCTGGACAGCAGAGGCCCTTCACCGATATACTGAAGGATATATTCAAGACAAACAAGATAATAAATTTCGGACGCGACGCGCGTTATGGGCAGCGTATAACGATAAATTCCAAGCCGAAGATTCCAAATATTTTCGACATCAATAAGTATCTGGATCTAACATTCGGTTACAACGTAAACTATAGCTGGCAAAACAATTTCCAATCGGGCGATATCGGTAAGAGTGCAGGTTGGGATAACAACATTAATTTTTCATCTAATTTCAGATTGAAGGCATTGACCGACCCGTGGTTCGTAGTCAAGGATGAACCGGTAGGGCAACCCAAGATTAATGCGCCTACTCGAAGTCGTCAGCGTGAGTTAGCTGAAGAATCGGATATTCCAAAAGACTCGACTGGTACTGCGATTCAGGATACAACACCAACACCAAAGACACCGAGTAAAATCTGGGGACAACTGAGAAACCTTACAAAAATATTTATTAAATACCCGCTTCTTGATTACGAAACAATAAATATTACTTACGCACAAACGAATCGATCTGGAAACGGCGGAATTCGTGGAAGCACCGGCCTTATGAACTTCTGGGGTCGCGCGCCATTCCAGGAAGCCAATCCTGAATACGGTCCATCACGTTTGTATCAATTGGGAATTATTTCTGACCCCAGCGGGACGCTTAACACGAAAACAACATCCGGCTTCCCATTCTTAAAATTTGAGACCACAAAAGGACTTAGAGCTGCCAACGCTTCGCTGCAAGATCAGTTTGCTCAGACTAATCGAATTCAACTCAGAACCAACCGACCGTTATGGGAAGGAGCTACATTAGACCTTAACTGGAGTTTAAGCTGGTCTTTCAATAAAGTAACTACGATAAACACTGACCCTGAAGGAGTCCCAACAATCAGTTCGGTTGCTGTTTCAGGTAACGTGGAGAGGTCTTACTTTACTTTACCACCAGTTTTACTCTTTAAGATGTTAAAAAGTAATTTAGAAGAAGTCGGGAAAAAATATAATCAAAGAAAAGCAGATGCTAGTGATACAGCACCCGATGACGTAAAGTTAGCTGAATCTTTCGAGCAAGGCATGGAAGCCTTACCTTTATTGAGTAAAATTATCGGTCCTCTTGCGCCGCGAGCTAATTACGCTCTACGTTGGGATGGTTTAGAAAAAGTTTTAGGTGTTACGAGTTATTTCGACCGCATACAATTAGACCATGCTTATACATCTAACTTTACGAAACAGTGGCGTGGAAACCCAAACGGCGGCGAGCGAACTGAAGGAGAACGCATAAATTTTGGATTCTCTCCTCTGCTTGGGCTTAATACCACCATGAAAGAATTATTGAAGGGCAATTTTACCGCCTCTTTACGTTACAACACTACTACGGCTTACGACCTTAACATCGCCGCGAGAAATATTATGAGTACTTTAGCACAAGAACTTTCAGTATCGTTAAGTTACTCCAGACGCGGTTTCGAGTTCCCGCTTTTCGGTCTTTCATTGAGCAACGATTTAGATATTAGCGCAACTTACTCATCTACTCATAACTCACGTACTACTTACGAAATAAGTCAACTGGAAACAAACCCGGACGGAACCCCGCTTGAAGGTACGACCAGAACAATGCTTGAGCCGAGAATTAAATATGTATTAAGCTCCCGCGTCACAGCCTCGATATTCTATAGATATACTAAAATCGCACCCGACGAAGGCGGATCTCTAATACCGGGCACCACCACGAATGAAGGTGGTTTAGACTTGAGGATTGCAATTCAATAAGTTATTTAATTTTCTTGACTATCTTCACATTTTTGGCTATATTTTAAGGCATTTTTTATAATACTATCGTTTTTCAGCGTTCTTAGTAAGATTTATTGATGAAACTACAACAGAATATATCAAAAGTTAGAGGAACAGTGGGAGATTTGAGAATCAACATCTCGAACCTTTCCTATGGAATTCACAATTATAAACTAAGCACTGAGCCAAAGTATATAGGATTAGATGAAAGATTCAACAAACCCATCGATGTTGAAGTTGAATTAGATAAATCATCTTCTCAGATCTATTTTGAAGCTACCATCAATGCTGACGGTAGTTTTGAATGCGATAGATGTTTAAATGAATTCGAAATGCATATCGGTACTAAATTCGAGATGGTGTACATGTATCGTCAAACATCAGACCTCGAAGAAATATCGGATGACGTGCGTATTATCGGTCCCGACACAAACCTGATCGACCTTGCTGAAGATGTGCGCGAATTTACAATGTTAGCTTTACCGATAAAAATACTTTGTTCCGATGACTGTGCAGGACTCTGCCCAACGTGCGGAACGAATCTCAATGAGAAAAAATGTTCCTGCAATGTCGAAGAACCAGATAGCTATTGGGAACCTTTATCGAAACTATTAAAAGACACAAAATAAGATTATTAACCATACGGAGATAAATTAATGCCAAATCCAAAACGAAGACATTCAAAAACACGCGGCGCAAAACGCCGAACACATTACAAAGCTCATGCGCCGGCAATAAGCGAATGCCCAAACTGCCACGAACATAAACTACAACATCGTATTTGTCCGAACTGCGGTTTTTATAACGGTAAATCTGTAATTATTCCAAAAGAAACAAAATAGATACTAGTTTCTTCGATAATCAAATTTCAATTGCTCATTGCGCAACGAGAACAAAAAAATAAAAATAGTTGTAGATGCTATGGGTGGAGATTATGCCCCTGCTAATGTAGTCGCAGGAACAATCCAAGCCCTGACCGAGAGTAAAAGTAGATTTGAAGTAATACTCGTTGGGCGTGAAAACGAAATCCAATCTGAATTAAAAAAATTTAATACAAAGAACTTAGATTTCACAGTCGTCAATGCTTCCGAAGTGATCGATATGCACGACTCGCCCACCGCGGCTCTTAAACAAAAGAAGGATTCATCCATCATCGTTGGTCTAACGCTTCATAAAGAAGGCAAAGCCGATGCTTTTATCAGCGCCGGCAATACTGGCGCTGTTATGTCTGTTTCCACAATAGTCCTTGGAAGAACTAACGGTGTAAGCCGCCCAACTATTGGTACATTCTTTCCTACAGATAAAGGACCTTCTCTGATTCTTGATGCTGGCGCTAATGTCGATTGCAAACCTCAACACCTCCTTGAATTTGGAATAATGGGAAGTATTTATGCCAGTTACATTTTCGGTTACCAAAATCCTACCGTCAGTATTTTGAATATAGGCGAAGAAGAAACCAAAGGAAATGAATCTACTTCAGAAGCATACAAACTTCTAAAAGCGAGTAAATTAAACTTTATCGGAAACATTGAAGGCAGAGATATTTTAAAAGGCAAGGCACAAGTTGTTGTCTGCGATGGCTTCGTCGGTAATGTATTACTAAAATTCGGAGAAAGTATCTTCGGGATGTTGAAATCAAAGTTACACAGTTTTGCATCTAAAAACATACTCAATAAAATAAAAGTAGGATTTGCATACAACACGCTCAAAACAATTTTGAAAGATTTTGATTATCAAGAGCACGGCGGCGTTCCGCTTTTGGGCGTGAACGGTATTACAATCATAGGTCACGGAGGGTCAACGCCCAAAGCGATCAAGAATATGATATTCAGAGCCGAAGAAATGGCGCAAAAAGAAATTAACAGACATATTGCCGAAATCATGTTAGATTATAAACAATAATGAACAAGAATAAAAAAATAACCGCGGCTATAACTGCGGTAGGACATTACGTCCCTGAAAAAGTTTTGACAAACCTAGAACTTGAAAAGATGGTCGACACTAGCGATGCGTGGATTCGTGAACGAACCGGCATATATGAACGACGCATACTCGAGAATGGCGCAAGCTCGGATATGGGCGCGGAAGCAGTGCGTGAAGTCCTCAAAAACCGAGGTATTGGAGCTGAAGAAATTGAAGTAATAATAGTCGCCACCGTAACACCGGATATGATGTTCCCTCCTACTGCCACTATAATTCAAGAAAAAGTTGGTGCAAAAAAAGCTTGGGGATTTGATGTTGAAGCTGCCTGCTCGGGATTATTGTATTCATTAATCATCGGCGCACAATTCATCGAATCTGGCAACTACAAAAAAGTATTAGTTGTGGGCACGGATAAAATGAGTTCGATAACCGATTATACCGACAGGAACACTTGTATCCTGTTTGGCGATGCAGCAGCGGCGGTATTGCTTGAGCCATCAACCGATAGTAACATTGGATTACTCGATCACATTTTTTACTCCGATGGTTCCGGCTCTCAATTCTTACACATGAAAGCCGGTGGAAGTTTAAACCCTCCAACACATGAAACTGTGGATAAAAAAATGCACTACATATATCAAGACGGTAAAGCAGTTTTCAAAGTTGCTGTAGTCGGTATGGCTGATGTTTCGGCAGAAATTTTAGAACGCAACAACTTAACCGGAAATGATATAGATTACTTCGTCCCGCATCAAGCAAACCTCAGAATAATTGACGCGGCAGCGAACCGGATGGGTTTAGATAAATCCAAAGTAATGATAAATATAGACAGATACGGCAATACGACTGCTGCAACCATACCGCTTTGTTTATCGGAGTGGTGGTTAGCAGGAAAAATAAAACGGGGCAGTACGCTTGTGCTTTCAAGTTTTGGAGCGGGTTATACATGGGGTGCAATTTTATTAAAATGGGCTATCGACCCTAAATAATGTTTATGTCGAAATTAGCAGTCATATTTCCCGGTCAGGGTTCCCAGTACGTAGGTATGGGAAAAGATTTATTCGAGAATAGCCAAACCGCTCGTGAGCTTTTCCAAAAAGCAGACGATGTTCTAAATTTATCTTTGAGTAAAATTTGTTTTGAAGGACCTGAAGACGAACTCCGTCAAACAAAAAACACACAGCCGGCAATATTTTTACACAGCGCAGTTCTATTACGTCTTATAAAAAAAATGAACGCCGATTTTACAGCGGGCCATTCACTCGGAGAATATACCTCTTTATTTTTTGCTGAATCAATAAACTTTGAAGATGCCTTAAAGATAGTTAGATTACGCGGTGAACTGATGCAAAAAGCCGGCGAAGAACAACCAGGGACTCTCGCTGCGGTCGTGGGCTTAGAACCCGATGTTGTTCGACACGTTTGTATAGAAGCGAGCAAGGATGGAATTGTACAATGCGCCAACTTCAACTCGCCGGGCCAAATTGTTATCAGCGGATCGATCGCAGGAGTTCGGAAAGCTATGTCGTTAGCAAAAGACAACGGCGCCAAAATGGTAAAGGAATTAGTCGTTAGCGGCGCATTCCATTCACCGTTGATGGAGTCGGCACAACAAGGTCTGACTAACGGTTTAAATTCCTCAAACATCTCCGATGCGAAAATTCCTGTGTACACTAATGTCTCTGCTAAACCTATTAGAGCATCGCATGAAATACGTCAATCTTTACAGCGGCAACTCACAAGTGCAGTTTTGTGGGAAGACTCTATACGTAACATGATAAGCAACGGCGCCGATACATTTATTGAAATCGGTCCGGGAAAAGTATTACAAGGACTGATAAAAAGAATTAACCCCGATGTTAAAACATTCGGAATTGATAAGTACAACGACTTACAACAAATTTCATAAATGGAACTTCAGAAAATAAACGGTTATACAATAGATTCAAAAATATTTGAATTAGGATTTCAACAAGGTTGCAGCCCTTTATGCTGTAAAGGTAAATGCTGCTCAGATGGTGTCTACTTAAGCTTAAGCGACAAACAGAAAATCCAAGACCACACAGATATCATTAAGAAATATATGGATGATACACAAATTCTTGATGAGAGGCTTTGGTTTGAAAACCAGATTGAACCGGATGCCGACTTTGGGGACGGCGTTTGCGATAGTACACAAGTCCATAATAACAAATGCACTTTTTTAAACCGCGATGGACATTGTGTCCTGCAGGTTGCCGCGGAAAACGAAAACATGGATAAATGGGCTATAAAACCATTCTTCTGTGTGGCGTTTCCGGTTGTGGTTTCAGAAAAAATTCTCACTTATGATGACATGTTAGAAGATGTTGAACCGTGCTGTACTGCAAAAAATATTTACCCGGAAAAATTTATTGATGCATGTAAAGAAGAATTCTTGTATATTTTAGGAGAAGAAGGCTACCGGCAGCTAAAAGGAAAAGCGATTTTACACCAGGATAGAGTGAAAGAATAACTCATGAAAATTTTAAAAAATAAAGTTGCGGTTGTTACCGGCGGCGCACGCGGCATCGGTAAAGCTATTGCACTTGAATTAGCGGATGCAGGCGCTAACATAGCAATTACAGATATAGCCCCGCAAGCCGATCTGGACTCAGCCGTAACCGAAATCAAAACCTTAGGTGTCGATGCAATAGCAATCAACTCAAACGCAGCTTCATTCTTGGATACGCAACAAGCTGTTGAGAAGGTCATTCAACATTTCAGTCGTTTAGATATTTTAGTAAACAACGCCGGAATTACTCGCGACGGATTGCTCCTACGTATGAGCGAAGAAGATTGGGATACTGTGATTAATGTTAATCTCAAAAGTGTTTTCAACTATACAAAGGCGGTTCTAAAGCCGATGATGGGTCAGCGGTCAGGCAAGATAATAAATATTGCTTCGGTAGTCGGGTTGATGGGTAATGCCGGCCAGGCAAATTACTCGGCATCGAAAGCAGGAATCATCGGTTTTACAAAGTCGGCTGCTAAAGAGCTTGCTTCACGCAATATACAGGTAAATGCTATCGCTCCGGGGTATGTCGAGACAGCTATGACAGCAAAATTAAACGAAGACCAACGCAAGCAACTGACAGATGCGATTCCGCTTAAACGGACTGCCCTGCCAAAAGATATTGCGACAGTAGTAAAGTTTTTATCTTCACCGGATTCTGATTATATTACCGGACAGGTAATCAGCGTCAATGGTGGTTTATATATGTAAGTTTTAAAAAAAATAATCAACCAATAACAAACATAAGGAGATACAATAATGGATATTAGTGCAAAAGTAAAAGAAATCGTCATGAATAAATTAGGTGTTGAAGAATCAGCAGTTACACTTGAAGCTTCCTTCACAAACGATCTCGGCGCCGATTCTTTGGACACAGTAGAATTAGTCATGGAATTCGAGAAAGCATTTAATATTCAGATTCCCGATGAGGATGCTGAAAAAATCGGAACAGTAGGCGATGCAGTAAACTATTTGACACAAAAATTAAAATAAGCGAGTTCAAATGGGACCTAACAAATCGAGACGCCGCGTAGTAATAACAGGCATGGGGGCAGTAACCCCGCTTGGAGTAAACTTAGACGAATTCTGGAATAATTTAATTGCCGGGAAAAGTGGTGTCGGGAAGATAACTCAGTTCGATGCTACCGGTTTCGATACCACTATCGCTGCTGAAGTAAAAGGATTCGACCCCAATACCTATATCGACAAGAAAACCGTGAAGAGGATGGATCCGTTTACTCATTTTGCACTCGCAGCGGCTGAGATGGCTGTGTCCGATTCACAATTGAACTTCGAGAAGGAAGATAAAAACCGTATCGGAGTTGTATTCGGGTCAGGAATCGGAGGTATGTGGACATACTATCATCAGGCAAAAGAATTATTCCAAAACGGTCCGGGGCATGTAAGTCCGCTATTCGTACCGATGATGATCGCCGATATTGCCGCGGGCTATATCGCAATTAAGTATAATATTAAGGGTCCCAATTACGCCACTACATCCGCATGTGCTACGGCTTCGCACGCATTAGCCGATTCAATGATGTTGATTGAACGCGGCAGCGCAGACGTTATGGTAACGGGAGGTTCAGAAGCTTCAATCTGTCCGATTGGGATAGCCGGTTTTAATTCAATGAGAGCGATATCAACTCGCAACGATGAACCGGAAAAAGCAAGCAGGCCATTCGATGCTAAACGCGATGGTTTTGTAATGGGCGAAGGAGGCGCGGTTCTCATTCTCGAAGAATTAGAACATGCTAAAAATCGCGGGGCAAAAATTTATGCCGAACTTGCCGGCATCGGCTTAACCGGAGACGCTCACCATATAACCGCTCCCGCTCCGGGTGGCGAAGGCGCCGTCAGGTCGATGGGATTATGTATCCAGGACGCAGGTCTGCAACCTCAAGACATCGATTACATAAATGCTCACGGAACATCTACACCACATAACGATAGGTCGGAAACCCAAGCCATTAAAACAGTTTTCGGAGACCATGCTTACAAAATGCACGTCAGTTCAATCAAATCGATGGTGGGTCATTTGCTCGGAGCGGCGGGCGCTGTGGAAGCAATTGCAACAATAAAAACAATTGTCGAGGGCATTATTCCTCCGACCATCAATTACGAATTCCCTGACCCTGAATGCGATTTAAATTATGTTCCTAACAAGGCTATACAGAAAAATGTAAATGCAGCTATAAGCAACACTTTTGGATTTGGCGGACATAATGCTTCATTATTGTTCGTAAAGTTTATAGATAAAAAATAAAGAAGTTTAAAATGGCTTTGGGTCGGCGAATTAAACAAATTTGGGATAAGTTCTTTGTCAAAAAAACACCTCCTCCCCGATTTGGTGTAGATACACCGACTGAAGATGTTCTAAAAATTGCCGACTACAAGAAACTCGAAAAAATAATTAATCATCAAATAGTTGACAAGAAATATTTCTTTCAAGCTTTAACTCACCGTTCTTTTCTAACAGAATTTTCTAATATCAACCTAGACTCTAATGAGAGGTTAGAATTTTTAGGCGATTCGATTCTCAATATGGTGGTAGGTGAATTTTTATTCGAACTTTTTCCCACAGCGGACGAAGGTTTACTAACCAAAATGCGCTCACGTCTCGTCAACCGAAAAGCATTAGCAAGTTACGGTCACGACCTCTACTTATGGGATCTAATCCTATTAAGTCCGAGTGTAGCTCAATCTTTAGAAAATGGATCCGATACCATACTTGCCGATTGCTTTGAAGCGATAATTGGCGCACTTTACTTGGATGCCGGTATTGTCACTGTAAAGCAATTTATCAAAAAAACGATACTTTCTTCATCACGAATAAGAATTGCAAGCACAATTGATCAAAATTATAAAAGCCTATTACTCGAACATTCTCAAGCCGCGGGCAATGGCGTACCGAGATACAATACACTCAAATGGGAAGGACCTGACCACGACAGGGTGTTCACAGTCGAGGTTAGAATTAACAACGAAGTATTCGGCATCGGAATCGGCAAAAATAAAAAAGAAGCCGAGCAAGCCGCCGCAGCAGAAGCATTAAAAAGAATTGAACTTTTAAAGGATAGCAAAGAACAATGAGCAAAAAAATATTATTTGAAAAAAGTAAACCGGGCCGCATTGGCTACACACTGCCTAAATTAGACATCGAACTAAGACCTATCGACCGCCTTATCCCCTATAAATATATCCGTAAATCCGATATCGAACTTCCTGAAATCAGTGAGAACGAAGTTGTCCGGCATTTTGTCAATCTCTCTTCCCTGAACTATCATATCGACAAGGGTTTCTATCCTCTCGGGTCGTGTACCATGAAGTACAACCCAAAAATAAATGAAGTCACTTCATCTCTCGAAGGATTTGCAAACCTTCATCCATTCGAACCACAGGAACTTACACAAGGGGCACTCCGGCTGATGTATGAGCTTGGTGAATACTTAAAAGCTATCTCCGGTATGGAGGGCGTTACACTTCAACCTGTTGCAGGCGCTCAGGGTGAATTCACAAGCTTGCTTATGATTAGAGCTTATCATAATAATTTAGGAAGGCCAAGACCGATAATTTTAGTTCCTGATTCTGCCCACGGGACAAATCCGGCGAGCGTTACAATTTCAGGATTCAAAGCCGTTAATGTTAAATCAAATATTCATGGCACAATTGATATTGAAGATCTGAAAAAAAATCTTAGCGAAGATGTTGCGGGTATTATGATTACTAATCCAAATACGCTGGGAATCTTCGAACGGGATATTGTCACCATCGAAAAGTTAGTCCACGATGCAGGAGCTTTGATGTATATGGACGGAGCAAACCTGAATGCTCTTTTAGGAATTGTCCGCCCGGGCGATATGGGTTTCGATGCAGTTCATATAAATCTGCATAAAACATTTTCAACACCTCATGGCGGCGGCGGACCAGGGTCTGGGCCTGTCGCCGTCAGCAAGCGGCTTGAGCCGTTTCTTCCAATTCCAACTGTCGAAAGAAAAAATTCACACTACATTTTACAAGACAGTAGGCCAAAATCAATCGGCAGGGTTCACTCGTTTTACGGTAACTTCAGCATGCTTGTCAGGGCTTACACATACATCCGAATGATTGGCTCAGAAGGTCTTCGGGAAATTAGTGAGAATGCAATCCTTAATGCAAACTATTTATTAAGCCGCCTCAAAGGTCATTATGATTTGCCTTACAACGAAATCCCAATGCACGAGTTTGTTCTTTCAGGAGAAAAGCAAAAAAACATGGGCGCAAAAGTCGTTGATATTGCTAAGCGGCTTCTTGATTACGGTTTTCATGCACCCACGACCTACTTCCCTCTTATAGTAAAAGAGGCATTAATGATAGAACCGACTGAAACTGAAACTAAAGAAACACTCGACTCTTTTGCGGATGCTTTAATTCAAATTAACGACGAGATAAAAAACAATATCGATAAAGTAGTAAAAGCTCCACACACTACACCGGTTAAGCGCCTTGATGACGCGCGTGCATCTAAACAATTAAACGTATGCTACAAGGGATAAAATTAATCACAAAGAGCGAAGAGGTAAAGAAAATTCTTCAGCTATCAAGATCTATTGCAGTTGTCGGAAGCTCTCCCTCTCCCGACCGCGACAGCAACCATATAACTCAATACTTAAATCTTCAAGGTTATAAAGTTTTTCCGGTCAACCCAAACTACAAGGAAATATTAGGATTAAAATGTTATTCTAAGCTGCAAGACATCCCCGAGGCGATTGAAATTGTAAATGTTTTCAGACGTCCTGACCAGGTGCTGCCCGTAGTAAAAGACGCCATCGCCGTAAATGCAAAAATTATCTGGTTCCAATTGGGCGTAAGTACACCGGAAGCGGTTGAGTTTGCTCTACAGAACGGGCTCACTGTTGTCGACAATAAATGTATCATGGTTGAACATCGCCGCTTGATAGGATAAAAAATCCTTATCTCGATGAAAATTTTCTGCTTAACACTATTATTTTTAACCGGGGTTATCTTTGGTTTAGCTCAAAATTCCGGGACAGACTCTCTCCCCCTTCCTTCCTCTTTACAATTTTCCGACTCTACCTTGATTGTCGACAATATAGTTATTGTCGGTAACAAGGTTACCAAATCATTCGTTATCCTACGTGAAATGTCTCTTCAGCCGGGTAGTCGCGTTACCAAAGAAGCAGTTGAATACGACAAAAAAAGAATTTACAGCTTGCAGTTATTCAACAGCGTGGAAATTCATATTAACTCAACAGAATTCCCAAAAGTTACATTATTGGTTGAAGTACATGAGCGCTGGTATATTTATCCATTTCCAATCTGGGGAATCAAGGATAGGGATTGGAAAAAATTTTATTACGGACTCGGTTTAATGAACATCAATTTCCGCGGTCGGAACGAAAAAGTCTATGCAGTCGGAACACTCGGTTATGAACCGTCATTTAGCATCTACTACCGAAATCCCGAAATAGACTATTCCAAAGATGTCTTCCTCGAAACTTCAATGGGTTATGTAAGGGGCGAGAATAAGAGTAAATACTTCTATGGAAATTATCGTCAGCACTTTATCAGTTTTTCTTTGACTCTCGGAAAAAGGTTCGGAAATTTTCATACGTTTTCAGGTACGACAGCTTATCAAATCGTAAAAGTATCTGAGTATAAGTATGGCAGAGTTTTAAATCCTTGGGGTAAAGATGCTTATCCTGTTCTTTCAGCCGGTTATAAATATGATACACGCGATTTAAACGATTACACTTTATCGGGTACGCTTATAAACATGCAAGTATCAAAGTACGGTTTGTTCCAACCGAACATTGATTACTGGAGGTACAATTTAGACTATCGGCGGTTTATTCCAATGTTCCCTCGATTGGTTTTTGCTGCGCGTGCCTTTACAAATGTCGCGGGTGGAGGAAAAATCCCCGTTTACAATCATTTGTATTTGGGATATTCCGAACGCATCCGCGGACATTATTCAGAGCTTTACGAAGGCGAAAACATATTCGGTACTTCAGGGGAACTGAGATTTATTATTCTTGAACCAAGATATATAAACTTAGATGGAGTTTTTATGTCTGAATTCAGTGTCTGGAAATTTGGAATAGCTGCGGCTCTGTTCGGCGATGCCGGCACTACCTGGTATAGAAATTATCCATTCGCTTTGAACAATTTCATAAAAGGTTACGGCGCCGGATTACATTTCATACTTCCCTACGGTTTTGTACTAAGAACAGAATACGCTTTTAACGAATACCGTGCGGGCGAGTTCATCTTTGACCTCACCGCCGCATTTTAACAATTGACTAACGACAGCTCAATGCTCGATTACTTCTACACACAACCACAGAATATCAAACCCGACCGTCTCACAATCGATGGCGATGAATTCAGCCACCTCACACACGTTATGCGTAAGAAAATCGGAGAAAGGATTATGGTCGTAGATGGATTAGGTTCGGCTTACGAGGTTGAACTTACGCTATTCGAAAAGAAAAGAGCTGAAGCAAAAATTTTATCATTACATACAAACCACAATGAAAGCGATTTGGATGTAACTATAGCTGTGGGAATATTAAAGAATCCGGCGAAGTTCGATTTCCTTGTAGAAAAAGTTACGGAACTGGGAATACGTCAAATCATCCCTCTTAAAACTGAACGCACAATTCCTCAACACGCAAAGACCGACCGCTGGCAAAAACTCGCTCTCGCCGCAATGAAACAATGCGGCAGGTCTTATCTGCCAACTGTACAACCACTTACTTCTCTCGGTGAATTACTAGAATCATCTCACGAATTCCAGTTAAAGATTGTGTTTCATAAAGACATTCAACCGACACAAAGTATAAACGAACTTCTCGACATTCCTAAATTAAAGTCGATAATAATTTTAATCGGACCGGAAGGCGGGTTCTCGGATACCGAAATTGAAAAAGCAATCAGCCATGGATTCAAAGCAATCACATTAGGACAAAGACGATTGCGAACTGAAACCGCAGCAATTGCCGCCTCATCACTTTTTTTAGCAAGATAATATTATGATTTACTGGATAGCAACACTTGGAATATTTGTTTGGAACCTCCCGTTTGGTTATTGGCGGACGAACGTTAGTAGATACTCACTAAGCTGGATTGCTGCAATCCACATCCCGGTTTTGATGATTATTACATTCAGAATATTTTCAGGTATGGGATTTCAGTTATTCACCTTTCCATTATTCGCAGGTGCTTTCTTTTCCGGACAATTAAGCGGTGGTAAGATTTATTCATGGCGGAAAGTACATGCTAAACTTCCTCTCAGCGGCTGTCTTGTTTGGGACTTGGTTTCTGATTTCATGAGAAAGCGTTTTCGTAACGATTGACTCCGACTTCGCACTGAGTCCCGCTGAAGCGGGATCGGAGGACGTTATTGAACATCGGATATCGAATATACAGTTGCCATTTTAAATAACTTTTTGTATGTTCAATTATCATACCAGATAACAGAAAAAGATAATATTATGAATCCCAAATTATTTATTTCATATAGTTGGTCAACAGCGGAACATGGTCAATGGGTTATTGATCTCGCAACTTCCTTACGTGAATCGGGAGTTGATGTTATACTGGATAAATGGGACCTGAGAGAAGGTAATGATGCCAATGCATTTATGGAAAAGATGGTCACAGACCCCGATATAAAAAAGGTTTTAATAATTTGCGATAAAAAATACTCTGACAAAGCAGATCAGAGAGAAGGTGGTGTTGGTACAGAAACACAAATTATATCACCCGAAATATATAAAAACCAAAATCAAGATAAGTTTGTTGCAGTAATTTCTGAGTTAGATGAGAATGGCAAACCATATTTACCAGTATTTTATAAATCTAGAATATACATTGATCTATCGGATAACGAACGATATGCAATAAATTATGATCAATTATTAAGA
Organism: uncultured Ignavibacteriaceae bacterium; assembly: GCA_964581995.1. Taxonomy (GTDB): domain Bacteria; phylum Bacteroidota; class Ignavibacteria; order UBA10030; family BY39; genus CAZOQB01. The sequence continues at coordinate 59,413 of CAZOQB010000008.1, forward strand.
TGGATTTATGACAAACCACTTTATGTTAAACCAGAACTTGGCGCCATGCCTTCGTTTCTTGATGAAAAAGATGGAATCAAATTAGGCACTACTTCAAATTATAGGCGTGCAATAGATGCATTAAAGAATAATCGGCCAAATGTCAAACCAGCATTACGTGATTATTTTGATAAGTTTGCACAGGGATTTGAGCAGTTTAGAATAACAGAACGCAAAGGTGAATTTGATGATCAAGTAATAGAGAGTATTGAAAAATTTATTCCATATAAAAATGAGATTATTGATTTATTTAGCACGATCGTACAGTATTCAAATACAAAGGAGAATCAACAAATAATACATCGATTTTTCGAGAACTTGATTCCATATCTGGATAGGCCTGAAGGAGTTAATTCATTCTTTGAAACCGACTTTGATAATTTTAAATTTATGATTCATGAATTGTTTTTGTATTTAATTGCATCGTTTCTTAAGTACGAAGCATTTGATGCAGTTTCATATTTTTTACGAACCCCATACTTGATAAAAAATGCAGGCGAATACCCGAGAAATACCAACAATAACTATACTATATTTAGACCTTATCTTAAATCTTTGGAATATCGAAATCAAAGATTAAATCTACGGCAATATTCTCTTCATGCAAATCTGTTGCATAAATATTCAAAAGGCACAGGATTTCATTCTGAGGAGATTATGCAAGCGGATTTCATTTTATATATCAGAGATACCCTCGACTCAATTCGAAAGAAAACAGACTGGCGTTGGTATCCCGTTACATTGCATTACATGGGTTTTAGTCATCCACCTTTTGAAATATTCGTTCGAGCAGAAGATGCGGAATATTTTAATATAATTAAGCCAATACTTAATATTAAAATGAAAGAAGACCTACAAATAATCTGGGGAGGTACTCAGCAAAGAAATATGCAGAAGCTCCGTATAGGAGATAATTCAATAAATCCTGAGGTGCTTCTTGGATACGATAAATTGGCAACTCAATAGCGATCAAAGTATCCTCCAACCACTTTAAAAAGGAACCCCGATACAAATCATCGGGTTTTGTTTTATAATACCTAACCGCTCTTACTTTCCTACTTCCAGCATTTGGAATGTTCCCGGCACAATTTTCGGTCGCGGGCGCGGGTTCTCACTCGTTGCTGGAGGTCTAGTAAGCTAATTTTTCTCTTCTTTATCTTCGCCCTTTTCAGAATCTTCAGTTTCTATTTTCATAACTTTGTTTGTCTTTGCATTCACGTCCACTTCAACAATTTTTCCGTCTTTAGTTTTAATCTCAAATGAGTAGATCGTTTTCCCTTTTTCTTTCTTCAATTCTTTTTGAACAATTTCACCCGGTACTTTTTTCAGTGCCGCCTTCTCGGCTTTATCGGAGACTTGCTCTTCCTTTTCTTTTACTGCGGATTCTTCTTCTGCCTTGATAACCTTACCTGTCTTTGCATCAACCCAAACCTCCTTTGTCGTTTCGCCGACTTTTAAATCGAACGACCAAATCAATTTGCCTTCTTCTTTTTCTAATTCTGAGCTTTGAATAACTGCATCCTTAAATTGTTCGAGAGCAACTTTAGTGGCTTGTTCTTTTGTTATTTTCGCATCGTTTTTCTTCTGAGCAAAGCTTGTTGAAACTACAATCATACACACGAGTAACGCAATAAGAGATTTCATTTTTTACCTTTCAATTTGTTAAATACACCATTTTAAGATAGGAAGAAATTTAAGTATTTCCAACAGAAATCGCCTTTTTAAAGCTATTTTCCCCATTGAATCCTTTTCCAAATGGCTGCATCCCACACTTAGAGAAACTCTATAACAAGAATAAACGTTATTTGAAAAGATAGAAAAAACTAACTAAAGGATCCCTTATAACATTTAAAAACGGAGTAATCCATGCACATCAAAATTAGGCTATCTCGCTTAATTATCATCTTAGGCGTTTTATTTTTATATACATTTTCGTCGTTTTCTCAAGAGTACATTTTACTCGGTTGGAATGATCTCGGTATGCATTGTTCCAACAAAGACTTTTCTAAGGTTGTAGTCCTGCCGCCTTACAACAACATCACAGCGCAGCTAATTCTCAAACAACCAAATCAATTACCACAAGTTGTTACCTCCGGTTATACTATCGAGTATTCAATTCCTAATAACACATACTCTGTCGGTAAGACAAATTTCTGGACTTACGCACAACAATTGTTTGGCTTGTCTTCACCATTACTACCTAACATCGGTTTAACAGGCAAGGGTCTTACCGGAGTTCTTGATAGCAGCGGAACTTATTTTGCTGCACATGGAATTCCCATAACCCCATTTACAGATACCGATTTAGTTAATGAATCGCCGTATCAGTTGATTCATCTTGTTGCCAGAAGTAAAGCTAACGGCAGCATTCTTGCCACAACGGACGTTGTTATTCCTGTAAGTAACGAAGTAGGTTGCGTGCAATCGGGGTGTCATAGTTCTGAGACGTCTATATTAAATGCACATGAGCCGGTTTCCGGCTTTAACAGATCGGGACCCGTGTTATGCGCATCGTGTCATGCTTCAAATGCGCTTGGTACTACGGGTATTCCGGAAGCGCAATCTTTTTCTTTTCGAATTCATGATAAACACAAAGATGTTGCAGGACCTTCAAACAGTATTTCTACATGTTATAAATGTCATCCCGGACCGAATACACAATGTCTGCGCGATGTAATGGGAAAGAATCCAACCAACCCAATGGTGTGCCAGGATTGTCACGGAACCATGAGCAATGTCGCATCAACAATTACAGCAGGCAGACGACCCTGGCTTGACGAACCCAAATGTGGAACATGCCACGGACCCACGCATGCGGAAGAGACTGGGAAGTTGTACAGACAATCAAAAGGTCATGGTGGTTTGTTTTGTTCCGCGTGCCATGGAAGTCCACATGCTATACAGCCGACAGTTCAACCGAACGATAATCTTCAGAATACAAGACTTCAAGGATTTGCCGGTACTTTACAAAAATGTTCTGTTTGTCATACCACACGCATGGATGGTTCGGGTCCTCACGGTATCACGGATACAACAACTGTTGTCATCGCTACGCCTTCACTCTCCTTTCCGCCTGACGGTTCAACTGGAATTACTACCCGTCCGCAACTGCAGTGGAATTCCGTGCCGAATGCACAGACATACGTTTTGCAAGTATCGTTAGATTCGCTTTTTGCAACAACTGTTGTCGATGATTCTTCACTTTCCCAAACTTCACTACAGCTTAATCCGTTAATTTCGATTACAAAATATTATTGGAGAGTTCGCGCAAAAAATTCAAACATCATAAGTGCCTGGTCGCCAAGATGGGAATTTATTACTACAGAAGGCACAACACTCACAGTAAATTTAGATATGAAATGGAATTTGGTATCGCTTCCTCTTGAAGTTATTAATCCAAGTATAAATACTCTATTCCCTACGGCAAGTACAAAAGCTTTTCAATACTTCGGGGGCAGTGGATATCTACAGAATGATTCGCTGTCGTTTGGAAATGGTTATTGGATAAAATTTGGCGCCTCACAATCCGTAAATGTTACAGGTACACCGGTTAATTCAGATTCTATAGCTGTTACAACTGGATGGAACCTCGTCGGTTCAATATCAACCGCAGTCCCAACCGCATCCATTATCAGCGATCCACCCGGATTGGTTACCAGCATTTTTTATGGATACCAAGGAAGTTATGTACAATCCGACACTATTTTCCCTGGAAAAGCATACTGGGTGAAAGTAAATCAACCGGGTCGCTTTATATTATCGTCGGGCGTCGCGAAAAATTCGTTCAAGACAATTCAGATAACACCTTCATCCGAGATGCCTCCACCTCCGCCGGGTGGTGAGCCGACAGTAATTAAAGAAATTCCAAAAGACTATTTGTTGGCACAATCATATCCTAATCCGTTCAATCCTTCTACGAGGATTAGTTATACGCTTCCGGTAGATAGTAAAGTAACGTTGAAAATATTCGACATGCTCGGTCGCGATATTGTTACGCTGGTTCAAGCGGAGCAAAGTCAAGGTTACCGAACCGTTGAATGGAATGCGGTGGGATATACAAGCGGAATCTATTTTTATAAGATCGAAGCTGTGAGTGTTGACGATCCGAATAAGGTGTTCACGGATATTAAAAAAATGGTTGTGCTGAAATAAACCTTAAAATATCCAAGTTGCATTTTGATTGCCACGGGCTTTTGTTCGTGGCAATTTTTATTTATGCCGGCTAACCTCCCGAATGCTTAATTTGCTTTAACATGATTACCTTCGGGATGTTCACACAAAAGTTGCCATTTTCAGTAACTTTTTGTATGTTCAATTATCATTTCTAAGCGGTGCGGAAATTAGAGTGGGTGCTATAAAAGCTTTACAATGCTAGAAAAAATGTGAAGAGAACGCTTTAAATCGCAACTATCCCTAACCACAACTGATAAAATCCAAAACATGCTAATGCAATTGCCGATAATAATATCATAATCCGGTCTATTCGTGGACCCAGACTTTTTGCTGCACTGAAAAGTATAATTATTACCATAGAAGTTATTATCATCGTACCGTAAAAAGCAGCTACTAATGCAATTCCATTAGCAGGAGCTTCTCTCCATCCCTTAAGCATTAGCGGTCCTAATACCAAACTCCAGCCGAGATACGGACCGGGGCTTAGGAAATTCACGAAAACTGCTTTTAAGACAGTCGTTTGGGTGGATTGAATCTCAACCGTTTTGTTCACATCAAAATTCTTCCACGTCATAAAAGTCCCGAAAGCTAAATAGAGGACGAACGCTCCACCGGAAAAATGTAACACTTGTTCAAGCCAATCAGGCATACTGCTTAACACTAATATAACCAACGCCGCGATTGGTAAATCAGTTATGAGTGGCGCAAAAGTAGCGGGTAGTGTACGCTTCCAACCTATTCTCAGGGCCTGAGATATAAAATAAGTTTGTAAGGGTCCCGGCTGCACAGCGGCTGCGAAGCCATAAGTCAACCCAAAAATTATATAAAAAAGCATAGAGTAATCAATAAAGATTTATGATACTGGATCGAGTTCTTTTAAAACTTCTTCCGCTTTAAGCACTTCATTAAACGGCACAAGCACTTTTAGCTCTACAATAGGATGGTTGCCGTAGACACGGTAAATAAGAGGCGGGGAAATATCAGCCCCGGGATTGAAATGCCGTGAATACAAAAAGGGGTGTAAGCTCGCTTGTTCAAGGCAACTCGTGATATACTGTGCCTGAAGATTGTCTGTGCAGCCGAAAACTCTTGACATTCCTTCATACATTTCGTACTGTGAATGCATGTCGCAGAAAAATATTTTATTCACCAACATACCGCACTCTTTGCAGAACGGTTTTAAACAGATTACGCAAAAGCCGTCCGCTTCAGAAGAGTTGTGTATCGAACATGCAACTCCATCTTTAAATATTGCACCGCAATTTTTACAAAATGTATCTTCGTCTTTAACTTCAACTCCACACTCACCGCAAGTTAGTTTTTCCTCATTCATAAACATTCCTTTACTCAATTACTCAAATACTCACTACTTAACTTCATCCATGTTTGATAAACGTCCCGTTGTTGTACTCCTCGAAGGCTATTTCTAATTCTTTTCTCGTGTTCATCACGATTGGTCCGTGCCAGGCGACTGTTTCTTTTATCGGCATTCCTGAAATCAACAGAAAACTTACCGGCTCATCTTCGGTCGTTACGCGCAACTGTTCTCCGTCGCTAAAGAGAACGAGGTTGTTGTTCAAGAGAAATTTCTTTTCGTCGGAAAAATATCCTTTGCCGCCCGTTACGTAAGCAAACACGGTATGACCAGACTTCGTAGGATGAACAAATTGTGCTTTTGCAGGCACTGTTACATCAAGATACTCCGGGTCGATGACGATATCTTTAACGGGTCCTTTAGTTCCATTCACTTCACCGGCTATAATTTTTATTTTCACTCCGTTTGCGGTTTCAATTTCAGGTATCTCATCTTTTTTCACGTCGCGGTAACGAGGATTCATCATCTTATGAGACTTTGGTAGGTTCGCCCACAACTGGAATCCCCAATTATAACCGGCTTCATCTCCTTTCGGCATTTCTTGATGTACGATTCCACTTCCGGCAGTCATCCACTGGACATCTCCCGAAGAAATCACGCCTTTGTTTCCCATGCTGTCGCCGTGTTCAACGTTACCACGAAGCATGTAAGTTATTGTTTCGATACCGCGATGCGGATGCCAAGGAAAACCCTTTATATAATACTTCGGATCGTTTGAACGAAAGTCGTCTAAAAGAAGAAACGGGTCGAACTCCGGAACTTCATTAAAACCGAACGCGCGTTTTAGATGAACGCCGGCTCCTTCGAGTGTTGGCTTACTCGTGTACAATTTTTTAATGGACCTATTTTTCATAGTAACTCTTCTTTATGTTTGAGTATTTGAATTTTGGATTTGTTTCGTATTTCGATATTCGTGCTTAGGATTTTTTTCAATAAATGATGACTATGCGTTTTATCAGTTTACAACTTACCTACTCGCCTTCATCACCGTATCAACTTCTTATACTTAATCCTATGCGGCTTGTCGGCTTCAATACCGAGAATTTTTCTGCGGTGTTCTTCAAACTCTGAATAATTTCCGTCGAACCATATTGCTTCACTGTCGCCTTCAAAAGCGAGAATATGCGTTGCAACTCTATCGAGGAACCAGCGGTCGTGGGAAATTATTACCGCACAACCGGCAAAATTTTCAAGCGCTTCTTCGAGAGCGCGCAGCGTGTTCACGTCGAGGTCATTTGTCGGCTCATCGAGTAACAGAACATTAGCGCCTTGACTTAAAACTTTAGCGAGATGAACACGATTTCGTTCACCGCCAGAGAGCACACCAACCGGTTTTTGTTGGTCCGTTCCGCTGAAATTGAACCGGGCAACGTAGGCGCGTGAGTTCATTTCACGGTTGCCTAACTTTATCAAATCTTCGCCGCCGGATATTTCCTGCCAAATTGTTTTGTCCGGGTCAAGTGGACGGTTCTGGTCGACGTAGGCAAGCTTTACCGTTTCACCTACCACAATCTTACCCGCTTCAGGTTTCTCCTGACCTGTTATCATTCGGAAAAGTGTGGTTTTACCTGCACCATTCGGACCGATTATACCAATAATACCACCGGCAGGTAAGTTAAATTCGAGGTTTTCATAGAGGATAATATCGCCATAGGATTTTGCAACTTTTTCTGCTCTGATTACAACATCACCTAAGCGTGGACCGGGCGGTATGTAAATTTCAATTTCTTCACTTCGCTTTTCGTTTTCCTCTGCAAACATTTTTTCATACGCGGCGATACGTGCTTTACTTTTTGCGTGGCGTCCCTTCGGATTTAATCGTATCCATTCCAACTCACGCTGTAAAACTTTTTGCCGTTTAGATTCCTGTTTCTCCTCTACAGCAAGACGCGCTCGTTTTTGTTCAAGCCACGATGAATAATTTCCCTGGAATGGAATTCCCTCGCCGCGGTCAAGTTCTAAAATCCATCCGGCAACATTATCTAAAAAATATCGGTCGTGTGTTACCGCAATTACAGTTCCTTTGTACTGAGAGAGATGGTGTTCAAGCCATGCAACCGATTCAGCGTCGAGATGATTTGTGGGTTCATCGAGAAGCAACACATCCGGTTCCTGCAAGAGAAGACGACACAATGCAACACGACGACGTTCACCGCCGGAGATAACCGACACTGATGTTTCGGGTGGCGGACAACGGAGTGCGTCCATCGCTTGCTCAAGTTTACTGTCGATATCCCAGGCACCGAGATGATCTATTTTTTCCTGTAGCTTGGCTTGCTTTTCAAGCAAAACATCGAAATCCGCATCTGGTTCTGAAAACTTTGCGCTTATCGCTTCATATTCTTTCAGAAGATTGACTGATTCTGCCGCACCTTCCTCGGCGATTTGTCGGACAGTTTTGGTTTGGTCAAGTTCAGGTTCCTGCTGAAGGTAACCAAAAGTAATTCCTTTTTGAGCCGTGACCTCTCCGAGGTAATCTTTATCTACACCGGCGATGATTCGGAGTAGCGTGCTTTTACCGGATCCGTTCAAACCAAGCACTCCGATTTTAGCACCGTAATAGAATGAAAGGTAAATATCTTTTAAAACCTGCTTGTTGGGTTTGTGAACTTTCCCAACACCGATCATTGAAAATATTATTTTATTATCTGCCATAGTGTGTTACGAGTTATGGGTTATGGGTTTTGAGTCTGGAGTCGTGAGTTTTGAGCCATGAGTTTGAGATCATCTGTATAAAGTTTAGGTGAATATACAAAAAAGCGTGGTAAGAAAGAAAATTATCTATTCAAATAAATTAGTTCAAAATAAATCACACCAATTATGCAATGATTTCCCCTGAACACCACTAGCATTTTTCGTGAACATTCGTGTATTTAGCGGCTCGTTTTAGTTGCCACGAATTAGACTAATTGACACTAACAAAATATTTTTAATGGTCACTCCCTACATACTTTTTCTCGCCTGCCTCGACCCGGAAGTTTAGATAATTCTGCTCTGGCGGTATTGGACAAGTTGCAAAAACAGTAAAAGCACATGGCGGGTTGTATGCTTTGTTAAAATCGATTACAACATTATTATTTGAGTCGGGCATTTCTGTGTATAGATAGCGCCCCATTCCGTATGTTTCCTTACCTGCTGTTTTATCGTGGAAGATAATGAACAATTCTTTATCTTCCTTTAACGCATCGAGTCTATAAAGTTTTCCATCCATCTCGAATACAATTGCTCCCGTACAAGTATCGTTGCTTACCTGATTGAGAACATTCACGATTGGAATTATTTTTACGGGATTGTACGGTTCAAACTTCGCTTCGAACCTCCACCTCAAATCAACAGAAAAATAATCCAATCCCTTAAAATTCAAACGTGAAGAGGTTTGTTTATCTCTAACTCTCACGCCGAGCTGCTCGCCGCGTTTAATAACAAAAAAAGTAAGCGAACCTAATTCCATGACAGTTGGTTTCGCTTTACCGCTTTCATCGGATGTAATTTTGATTTCGGCTACAATTGAGTCCTTTACCTTAATTCCAGCAATTTTTGGTGATTTTAGGAGCAGTTCCCCATTTTTAAGAAAGATGGAACCGGCATATTTGGGACTCCGTTCAGGCGGAAAAATAATTTCGTTAGAAGAATCCACTCCCATCCTGTTCTCACCGTCCTTAAGCCAGAACAAACCGCAGAGTGTAAGCCATCCGTTATCTTTCTGTAAATTTTCAGAGCGCTTCTGCTGCCACTGTTCGATTTCTTTTTTGTAAACAACCATATCAACATCATACTTTTTGCCACAGCCCGTGATAACAATTGGTAGAAACACAAAAAGAATGAGTATAACTTTAAAAATCTTTGTATTCATAATAAATAACATCCTTATAATTTTATTTGAGGATCGTTTTCGTACGCAGAACCAATATGGCAGAGATGGTTTAATGTTTCTCCAAACAGGTCGTATAGAGATTTTAACCTTGTGATGTCGGTAATGACCCCGGTTACCTGGAAATATAGTTCGTCAACACCTTCAGGAAAATTTTTACCAAACCAGCCTTCATCGTCCTTCACTTCTAAGGATATTGACGGCTGTTCGTGTATTAGTGCACGAATTTTATCATTCATAAAAAGTGAACGGACTTTTGACTCATCGGAAGCTTTGATAATAAAGTCGCGGTCGAATTCTGGATAGCCGACTTCTATATCTTTCATGCCGAAATATTTTCCTATATCACTAAATACACTTTTGCGATAAATCTTAAAACGAAATCCATCCGCGTTCACATACGGTGCACGGATGCGCGTGTACGTTACATGCGATTTACCGGTCGATACCGTGTAAGTATCAAGCGTAATCGTCCACTCCTGAATTCTTGCAATCACTTTGTCGCCTTTCCAGACTCCACCATCAATGAAATCGGCGCCGATTTCTTTACACAGTTGTTGCCAAACTTCTTCTTTGTTAGCCCCGAATATTTTTCTTAGAAACTCTTTCATTTTCTTCTCACTTCCTTTTTTTTCTTTTTTCATCGACAAGACATTTTGCGTTTTTATTATTGTACTTCTTCAATATTCTACAATACACCGCGCTCTCACGTCTGCACGCACCAGAAAGATCATTATCCGCAAAGTCCGCATACTTGCATGAATAATCGCAATACAGGGGTAATTGGTTCTGAATTTTTCGTGCCATAAGCATCCGAATATTACAAAAATATTTTCAACAAGACAAATCCTATTTTTGAAATTCAACTTTATTATATTTATCTTTGAATAAACGAACAGGATTCCATTCATGACTTTATTTAAAACTTGCGCCATACTTTTTCTTATCTTAACTTTTTCCTCCTGCCGTGAAGTGAACCTTTCTGAATCTTTAAACACACCTCCAGGGGAACCTTCTAATCCAATTCCCGCTGATAAAGAAATCGGAGTTGGGCCAACTCCAACTCTAAATTGGATTAGCACAGACCCGGATATTGGAGATAGTATTTTTTTTGATATTTATTTCGGAGGACAAAATCCTCCAGAATCACTTGTTGCTGCAAATTGGAAATTAAATTCCTACCACATCTTCGGGCTCGATTCCAACAAAACTTATTTTTGGAAAATTGTTGCCAAAGATAATCACGGTGGAGTTACAGAAAGTAAAGTCTGGAGGTTTACTACATATCCAAGTATTCCCGTAAACGGACTGATCGCTTATTATCCATTCGAAGGTAATGCAAACGATTCAAGCGGAAATGGAAACAACGGAATTCTAAAAGGTAATTTTGAATTTGTAAACAGCATAAAAAATCAGGGCATTCGATTAATCGCAGAAACCGGTTCGGATAGTTTAGGCGGACACGTTCTACTCCCGAATTTCTATTTTAAATCGATGAGCAGTTTCTCGTATTCGCTCTGGATATACGAAGACTTACTTTTAGGGGATGAATTTTACATTTTTATCAAAGATAATCCACATGCTGAAGATTATGCGGGAATTTTCCGCTCTAAAAGTATGAGCTATATCGACTTTCAAGTTGGAGCTAACTCACAAAATCTGCCGTTGACGGTAAATTATCCATCGAACTTTAAAAATCATTATATCCATTACTGTTTAGTGTCCGACAACGACACATTAAAGATGTTCATCAATGGAGCTTTCATAAAACAAAAATATCAGCCCGCAATTGTGGATGGAGCTTACTCAGCGATTGCTCGGCATTGGGTCGGCAACATTACTTACACCCGATTCACAGGAATTATCGATGAAGTGCGATTTTATAACCGGGCTTTGACTGATGTAGAGGTGAAAGCGTTGTATTTTGAACCAGGTTTGTAGCAAGATGGAAAATTCGAGAACAAAAATTTACTTCGCGATCTTTGCCCAATGGTGATCGAGTCTTTGTAATAAGTCAATAAATGGAACTCAACCCCTATCTGAGTTCAGGTATAATTCGAGGTTGACCAAAAAGGCATTTGTGAACCTTCGTGACTTGGTGACTTCGTGGCAATGAGTTCATTTAGTGTTAGTAAATTATATTTTTGCCACAAAGTCCCGAAGGCACAAAGCTGTACAATGAATAAATTTACTTTTTGGTCATCTCCGTCGGGGGATGAGTTCGAATAAAAAAAAATCAGCACAATAATTATAGGAGGAACTACAATGAAAAAATTCACACATGCCTGGTTGGCTTTCAGGGCAATCAAAAGGTTAGAGGAGACAAAGTTCACAAAAACTGAGGATAAAGATACAGTAAAAGCGCTTATTAAATTCTTTAAAAACCACAAAGATGATGTTCTTCAGGGCGCCTGGTATCCTGATGACGTTATCAAGGATATGGCTTCAAGCCATGTACTCAAAATCTCACCGTCAACCGATGGCAATAACAGGTTTTGCGCACTACCTTCAACCTCTCTAATCTATAAACATGGAAAGAAATCGCCGCTTTACAATAAACCTTTTACAACCGACAAGGATACAAACCTGCCAAATCGTTGCGAGGCTTTATCTCATTCGATTGTGGATAATCTAAAAATACAGCAAAGCGAGAATAAAGGTTCGCCGGTTTCGCCATCGGGGAATCACATCGCACTAAGAATGTTTATGCTAAGCCATTACATAGCGGACGCGCACATGCCTCTTCACTGCGACAGCCGATCATTTGCAAAAGGATTTGAGCTGCACGATGCAATCGAAAAATCCTGGGACGAAATAATCAAGAAACATTTCATGATTGACAAAGACAATGATAGATTTTTCTACGACCCTGACGGTTATCCCCTTCGGGATTCGAAACAGGACGCGGATTATTTATCCTCTTTCCTTCACCAAGTTGACAAAGAGATTTCAAAAAGAGATTTCATTGTCGGTTATGGAGAAAACAACAACAACGTTTTCGAATTCATGACCGCAGTATGCCAGTTTTCTTATTTACTCTCCTTCAGCTTCATACCTGAGAACCAAGCCACATATTCTATCAAGAGCGATAACTGGAATAAGTTGGGCACTATTTCTTTTGAGGATTTATCCATTGCCTCTTTTGCCGATGCAATCGATTCCATCTCTCGAATTTGGTTTAGGATATGGAGAAGATATTTAGACTGGAAAACGAAAAAATAAATATTTTGTGTATTATTAAAAACTTGCCTCCGATAATAATTTATTTCTTAATAACTTCAAATACTAACTTAAGCAATTTTTCTGCAGTATAGGGTTTAAGTAAAAACTTCACCGACTTTTGCTGTATGAATTCTACGCTCTGTTCCAACCCGCTCACCGCAAGAATTTTAACAACGGGATTCATGTTTCGTAGTGCCAGGATCGTAGCTTCACCACTCATGTACGGCATCATCATGTCGGTTATGACGAGAGCAATATTCTGAGCATGAGTTGCATACAGTGCTATTGCTTCTGTTCCGTCGTTTCCGGTGAGAACTCTGTATCCTGATGCCTCAAGTGTTTCTTTTGTGATCTCACGAATGGATGCTTCGTCATCTACCACAAGTATTAATTCGCCATTTCCCAACGGAAGCTCTGATTTCTTCTCATCCTTTTCAATTGCCTGATACTTTATTTCAGCAGGTAAATAAAATTTAAATGTAGTTCCTTTGTTTTTCTCACTATAAACATCGATAAAACCGCCATGATTTTTAATTATCGATCGTACTGTTGACAGTCCTAGCCCCGTTCCTTTTCCAATTTCTTTTGTTGTGAAGAACGGCTCGAAGATTCTTTCAAGTATCTCGTGAGGAATACCCGTACCTGTATCGGTAACTGATATTAGAACGTAATTACCGGCTTTTGCTTCAATCTGCATCCTTGCATAATTTTCGTCTAGGCGAATATTTTCGGCAGAGATTGTAAGAGTTCCGCCGCTTGGCATGGCGTCTCTTGCATTCACAAAAGTATTCAACAATACCTGATGCATCTGAGTTGGGTCTGCATTTATTAACCATAAATCTTTGGGTACATCGTTGCGGATTTGGATGTCCTTCTGAAATGTTTCTTGAGCAATCTTTACAATTTCGTTTATTACATGTCTGGGCTGGATTAAACCACGCTCACCCTCCACACCACGGCCAAACGCCAATACTTGTTTTACAATATCGGCTCCACGCTTTGCGCTTGTTCCCATCGTCTCAAGCATTCGCTGACTATCGGCATCGGTATGTTTTTTCCGTAGAATCTCAAGCGCCAGCATTATCGGCGCTAACACATTATTCAGATCGTGTGCGATACCGCCGGCAAGTGTACCTATACTTTCCATCCGCTGAGAGCGGAGAAATTGCTGCTCCAACGATTTTTTCTCGGTTATGTCGCGGGAAACAACCACCACGTTTGAAACTTTGCCTTTTTCATCACGGATAACACTGCCATTTGATTCAATGAAATGGATGCTTCCATCTTTCGCTACAAATCTGTATTCAGTTCGCTGTCCGATACCAGTCTCGACTGTCTGATTAAAAATGCGCTTGATTTTCTCTCTGTCGTCGGGGTGAATTTCTTGAAATGAATCCGTCCCCTCTAATAATTTTGGATCGCCGAATATTGGTTTATATGCCGGATTGTTGTAAATCCGCTTTCCATCAAGGTCGAGAACCGCAATCATGTCGGCAACATTCTCTGAGATCAACCGGAATTGCTCCTCGCTTTTGCAGAGCGCCAATTCTGCTTCATGCCGTCTCTTTTCTGTCTCGATTGTTTCTAATGCGAATGAAATATCATTCGTTACTTCATCGAGTAAAACTATTTCTTCCTGATCAAAGAAATGAGAAACACACGCATAAAGACTGAAAGCGCCAATTACCTTTCCAAACAATCTTATCGGTAGTGCAATCGAAGAACGATAACCGCGTTTTAATGCTTCATCCTTCCATGTCGCCATACACGGGTCGTTTTCAATATCATCGCATACAAAATGTTTCCCTTCTCTAATTGCGGTTCCGGTTGGACCATGACCTACGGGTACATCGCCGATAGAAATCTTTTTAATCATTGAGAGATATCCATCTTCAACTCCAGAATGAACAATCGGATTCACAAGTTGTGTTCTTTCATCCGCTAAACCGATCCATGCCATCTGGAATTGTCCAAATTCAGTTGCTATGCGGCATGCTTCCCGGAAAAGCTGGTCCCTGCTTTGTGTTCGGACGATCATCTGGTTTATTTGACTAATTACTGCATAAACGCGGTTTGCTTTGATAATTTTTTCTTCTGCAATCTTGCGCTCGGTGATGTCGAATGATAAACCAATAACGCCAATAATATTCCCGGCATTATCAACAAATGGAATTTTACTTGTATTAATCCATCTGTTTCCTGTTTCGGTTATCCAAGGTTCTTCTATATTTAACTTTGGAACGCCAGAATTAATTACCGTTAAATCATCTTCATAATATTTTTCAGCATCTTCTTTCGGATAAAGATCTGCACAGCTTTTGTTTTCTAATGCTTCTTTTGTCGTTTTATGTGCGTTTGCAAAATATCTATTTACTCGTATGATATTATTTTTTGTATCCTTATAAAAAACCAACCCCGGGATGTGGTCTAAAATTGCTTCAAACTGTGTTGCCAAAAATCTATATCTTTTTTCACTTTCTTTAATAAGTTTTTGCTGTGATCGTTTTTCTGTTTCATCATGGAATGTTATTACAATGCCGTTAACAGAACCGTCTATATCAAAAATTGGTGCGCCCGTATCCATTACAGGTATTTCGTTTCTATTTTTGGTAATTAGAATTGAATGATTAGCAAGCTCTTTTACTATGCCATGTTTGAATATCTTTTCGAGAATTTTGTTTTCTATCTGACCGGTTTCTTCATTCTTAACGTGATAAATTTCCGAGAGCATTCTTCCTTTCGCTTCTCTGAGTTTCCAACCGGTTAACTCTTCGGCTCTCGTATTTAGATATTGTATTTTTCCATTTACATCGGTCGTAATTATACCTTCTCCCACGCTATCCATTGTTACTTTGAATCTTTCCTGATGCTGCCAGAGTTCTTTTTCTTTCTTGTAGAGTTCTTCGTAGATAGTTTTTTGACGCTGAATATAAACCAATATAAAGCCAACGGCGCAAATAACGATTAGTAATATTGTGAATCCGGAAATAACGCCGGCTGAGAGATATAGATCGGCGTAAATTTCACTTTTATCAACCTTAGAAAGCATAATCCAATTCGTAGCAGGTATTATTCTAATATCGGAAAGAACCTCTACTCCTCTGTAATCAAATCCCTCAAATAGTCCGGTGCGCCCTAACGCTGCCTGTACCGCCGGAACTTCTGTTCGTGTTAAAGGGATTTTTAATTTTAATGCAGTGTTTTTACGATGGCGCAATTCGTTAAGAAAAAGCACATTGTCTTTTTCAACCCTTAGAATAGCCGTTTCTGAACTTGGGCTTGGTGTGGGCCACGACTGAATTAATTGGTATAAAAACAAATTTGGGTCTCTGCGAAATATAAGTACAGCAATTGTTTTTTTCCTGTTGTTGATAATGGGCGATATAATATCGTAATGGATTTTGTTATGCGTTTGGCACAAGTATAAATCGGTAAAAAGAATTTTTCTTTTTTCAGATGCTTCAATTATTTTTTGTTGAATAAAAGAATCAAATTCTTGGGTTCCGGCTTGTGTAGATAAGAGCAGACGACCATCTGGCATAGTAAGAAATATGTTTTCGTACTCATACTCCTTCTGAAAGGGTTGAAGCTGTTTTATAATATCTTGTTTTAGCTTAACATTGGCGGTATCTTTCAACCACTCGTTTATTCCTACAGTTGATCGAGTAGCTACTTTTACATCTGCATTCCTATCATCAATCCATTGTTCAATTTGGCTTACTTTAAGGTCTGCAATTGCCTTAAGCTCATTATATTTTTGCTGCCGGATCGAACTTTCTTCGTTCTTGTAAAAGAAATAACCACCAGCGGCTATCATCAAACTGAGCGCTGTTATCAAAACGATGAGGTTTGACTTTTTGGCGAGGGGTGAATTTGTTGTTCTCATGCTAAGTGCCTCCTTTTTTATTCATTTTTTATTTTCATTTAAGAAATTGCCGTAAAATTTCTCAGTACATTCCGGGCATATACCGTGTGTAAATTTAGCATCCGAATGCTCGATTATATATTGTTCTAATTGATTCCAATATCCTTTATCATCTCGTATTTTCTTGCAAGAGGCACAAATAGGGATTAAACCGGTCAATGTTTTAACGTTGTCCAACGCTTGCTGCAATTCCCCGATGATATTTTCTCTCTCGGCTTCCGCCTGTTTTTTCTCGGTGATGTCGCGGACGATAGCTTGCAAGTAACTGATACCATTAAGTTCGATTCTATTTAAACTCACTTCAGCATCGAAAGGTGAGCCGTCAAGGTGGCAATGTTTCCATTCAAAAAATTGAGGTTCACCTTTTAATGCAGCATTAATTTTTTCTACTGCCTTTTCAGCCGACAAGCGCCCATCGGGTTGAAGTGTTGGTGAGAATTCAATGGGCGAATGGTTGATGATATCTTTTTTTGAGCATCCAAAGATTGCCTCGGTTTTGGAATTGCAGTCCATGAAGATTTTTTCGTTCATGGTAAAGATTGCATCGTTGGCTGTCTCGAACAGGGTTTTGAATTTGACTTCGCTTCTCTTGATTGCTTCCTCTGCTCGTTTACGTTCAGTGATATCTTCTTTCACTGCAACGAAATGGGTGATGACATTGTCTTTGTTTTTGACGGGCGAGATGTATGCCATTTCCCAATACAGATCGCCATTCTTCTTTTTATTGTGAAATTCACCCCGCCATTCCATGCCGGCAGTTATAGTCTTCCATAAGGTTTTGTATTCTTCAGCAGGCTTTTCGTCCGATTTCAAAATCCGGGGATTCTTTCCTAGAGCTTCTGCAAATGTATAGCCAGTAACTCGTGTGAACTTTGGATTGACGTATTCGATGTCGCCGTGCGTGTCTGTGATTACGATAGATGTGGGGCTTTGTTCAACTGCAAGAGAGAGTTTACGCAATTGCTCGTCTGCGCGTTTACGTTCGGTAATCTGAATCACTAACGGGCGAACCATGAGGAAGTAAAGTACGGGGATAATTAAAATCCCAAGCAAAATCGAATCCACAAACGCTTCGACCCAGATAGAAAGCGGCGGAAGCGCGCTAAGGAGCAACATGATCAGCGTCTCGCCTACCAAAATGGAGCAAATCGATATAAAAAGTAGCCGGATGCCGGACTTGCGGGTAATACTCTGTTGGTTTACATTCATGACTTCACCTCAATAATTAAATTCATTTTTCAAATCGCACTAATAACCTTGCCAGTCAATAATCAAATATTAATCATCTTTTTCTCTGACGTTCAAAGTCAATCTTCAATGGAAACACGAAGAAAATATAAGTTATTTACGAGTGCTGTCAACTATTTTTTAAAATCGCTGTAATATTTCTTTGTGCATTCCGGGCAGATACCATGCGTAAATTTAGCATCTGAATGCTCGATTATATATTGTTCTATTTGATTCCAATATCCCTTATCATCGCGTATTTTCTTGCAAGAAGCGCAAATAGGAATTAAACCGCTTAATGTTTTAATATTTGCGAGAGCACTCTGCAGTTCTGAAACAAGCTTTTCTCGCTCCTCTTCCGCCTGTTTCCGCTCGGTGATATCTTGTGCTGATCCATACATCCTTGTCGGCTCGCCTGAAGCATCAATAGCCACAAAACCTTTGGCAGATAATGTCCTTACTTCTCCGTCTTTTTGTAGTATTCGGTTTTCAAATTCGAATGGCTTATGATCTCGTAGGGCATTTTCAATTTTATTTTTAAACAACCTTCTCTCATCAGGATTAACAAATTCAACAAATTTTTCTAATGATGGCGTACAATCTTCGGGTTCTAAGCCAAAGTTACGATATAGTTGATCTGACCATGTTACGATGTTCGTATTCAAATCAGCATCCCAACTGCCGATTTTCGACATTTCTTGTGCGATTGAAAGCTGCATTGCAATATTCTGTATTACTTCTTCTAATTTTCTGCGTTCTAAAACATTTGCCAGGTTCGTTCCTGCTATTCTTAGCAGGCTTACTTCATCATTCTTCCAGGCGCATTCAGTTCGGACGGAATCGAACCCAAGAAATCCGACCAAAGAATTACCGGAAATCATCGGAATGACAACGAGGGATTTGATATCCTGCGACTGGAGAATTTCTTTTTCAGCACTCGCTTCGGGTGGTAGGTTGGCTACACTAGGGATAATAATATTTTCAAATCGCCTAAGTTTAACCATCCACCATGGAAATATTTCAACAGGAAGACCTTGAAGATTCTTAATCTGTGACTCGATTCCTTCAGCACACCATTCGTGCGTATTATTCATCTTTGTTCCGTCATCGGAAAAAATAAAAACATAACTGCGATCAACCTTAACAAATTCTCCCAGAATCTTAAGAGCGCTCTCTATTGCCTCATCAACCTCAGATATTTTAATATTGACAAAGTTTGAAGATATAGTAGCAATAACTTTTTGGAATTCACTGTGGTAAAATATTTCTTCCTCCGCTCGCTTACGCTCAGTAATATCTCTCCAGATGCCAACTAGCTCCTTTGGATTTCCCTGTTTATCCCTTATAAGAACAATATGATCAGAGAACCAACGATACAATCCGTCAGCGCACAGCCAGCGATATTCTGTATGAGCGTACTCGTCTTTTAACACGGAATAATATTTATCCAATGTTTTTTTACGATCATTTGGATGAAGTCGGTTTTGCCAGAACATTGTAGTCTCTGTAAACCATTTTGGCGGATAACCAGTAATTAGTTCCACTTGCTCGCTTATCCAAGCAGTTGCTATCTCCGGTGTGACATTAGCTGTATAGAAAACCATTGGGAGTGATTGAAGCACAAGTGATTGTTGGTGTTCTTTTTTATGAAGTTCTTCTTCCGCTCGTTTACGCTCCGTAATATCCCGTGCAACACCAACCATTGCAACCGGATTGCCATCGTCGTCTTTGACGAGTGATGCCCAAAGTTCGATCGGGAAATCACTCCCATCTTTACGGCGATTAATCAACTCACCATGCCATTCTCCGGTAAGTGTAGTGGGAAGTATTTGTTTGGTTACTTCGGGTGGCGTGTTAGGGGAGCGAACCATCGAAATGTTCTTACCCACTAATTCCTCATTAGTATATCCATAAACATTAACGAACGCAAGATTTACAAATATAATGTTATCGTTCATATCGGTAATAGAAATGCAATCCTTTACGGATACAACAGTTTGTGCAAGTAATCTTACCTCCGCTTCTTGAGATCTGCTTGTAGCGATTTCATCTCTTAGTTCCCTCCACCTACGTAACGAGAAAATACCAAAAGCAAATGCTAATACAATAAGAACAGTAATAATTTCATCCAGCTTGTAAGCTTTTAGATAATTATGCAATTTAAGAAACATACCGAATACACCTAAATAAACTGCTGCTATTAACACAACAACCGCAACAATTGAGATTACAAGCAAATCATTGTATGGCGCTATAAGTTTCTTTTTTAATTCTGTGTGGTTTTTATTCATATATTCTCTCAACTGTTAAGAATGATTACAATTGCGGTGTGGAGAAATGATTCGGCTATGTTCACTTTCGTCGAAACTAAATCCGGGAAAATACTTTTTAGGAATGCAATGTCGAAAAGCCACTCTGCTATTAGAAAACAACCAATGAGAATAACGAAGGAACTCGAGAATAATGGGACGCGTTTAAGAAAATATACAGCGGTTTGGTTAGTTAATGTTACCATGACTGCTTCCGATCTTAAGATATAAGTTTTCTTCTTCGAATTCGTATAAGCCAAGCATGAAGATCTAAGAAAATTTATTAATAATTTATATTAAAATCAATGATATATTGGAGAAAGTTCTTCTACACAAAACCAAGTTTAATGTCGTCAATAACTGGCAATTTTCGCAAGTCAGGCATGTTAATTATACCTCCTCAGTTTCGTAATTAACAGAACTTAGCCACCATAACTTTTACGGGGGACTAACTTAAAAGTCATTGCGAGTGTAGCGAAACAATCTCAACGTATCGTTTTCGATTGCAGTGAAAGAATATTCCAAAGAAATCACTTCATTACTACGTGGTGTCCTTGGAACTCCTCGCAATAACAATTCGCTTATTTTGGGACAGCCCATACTAAAGTATTTTTTGTGTAACATCAGTAACGACTTGACCAGAACGAAATATTTTAGTATCATAGAAGTATGATTGCAAACATCGGCGGAATATTTCTTTACTCAGAGTGTCCAAAAGAACTGGCAGAGTGGTACAAAAAATTTTTAGGCATCAAATATAAATACACCAAAGAATACGATGCCTACTATGCGTCCTTTCCGTACAAAGACCCTCATCATAAAAAAGAAACCTATTCAATTTTTTCGATAATGCCATTAAAAAACAAAACCGCACCAAAAGAGCGAGCATTCACAATCAATTTGAGAGTATATGATATCGAAAAAGTTGTCGACCATTTAATAAAACACGATGCGATTGTCAAAGGAATCGAAATCTACGACGAGGGTAAGTTTGCATGGACAGAAGATTTAGACGGCAACCACATAGAGCTTTGGGAAGACACGAATCTCTAAAAATGAATAAAGCAAGACAACCAAAATTAGATATAGCACGAACACAAACTGAAACGGTGCTCGAGTTTTTAAGCGGAGGCATTCTCCTTTTTTTATTCTTTTTGATGTTTCAAAACTGGACCGAAATCCCAGAGTTAATCCCCACGCATTTTGGTGTTTCCGGTAAAGTGGATACATGGGGAAGTAAATATACAATTCTTCTTATTCCATCAATCACACTTCTTATCTATGTTGGGCTTACGATACTTTACCGTTTCCCTCACGTATACAATTATCCATGGCGAATCACAGATGAGAACGCGACAAGGCAATACATGCTCGCTCGTACTTTTCTGTGCTGGTTAAAATTCGAGCTTGTCGTTCTATTTACCTGTATCGAATGGACAATAATTCAAGTCGCATTTGGAAAGTCAAGTGGTTTAGGGATCGGATTCCTTCCTTTTTTTATGATAATAGTTTTCGGGACTATCGGAATTTATTTCTGGCTTGCCTACAAGGCACGCTGAAAGTTATACATATTTCAGTTTTTTAACATAATTCTTGAATTTCACACTTATTCTGTTTAAATTGCAATCAAATTTATGCGTAAATCAGATATTACATCCCCTGAGCAATTTGAAGGCGAAGTTGAGCTTGACCAAACTTTACGCCCGCTTAAGTTTACCGATTTTTACGGTCAAGAAAAGATTGTCAGTAACCTGAAAGTGTTCATCGCCGCAGCAAAAAATCGGAATGAAACACTCGACCACGTCTTACTTACCGGTCCTCCCGGACTTGGCAAAACGACTCTTGCTTATATAATTGCAGCCGAGATGGGAAGCAACATAAAAATTACTTCAGGACCCGCAATAGATAAACCCTACAACCTCGCAGGCATTCTCACCAGCTTAAGTAGTGGCGATGTTTTGTTCATCGATGAAATCCATCGGCTTAATCCTGTTGTTGAAGAATATCTTTATCCCGCGATGGAAGATTTTGTTATCGACATTGTACTCGACTCAGGACCTAATGCGCGCAATGTTCAGCTCAAGCTTCCAAAATTTACACTTGTCGGCGCTACAACCCGCTCAGGGTTACTTACTGCTCCATTGCGTTCACGCTTTGGCGTAACGAATAGGTTGGATTACTACGATTCTGAAACTCTTTCCAAAATAATAAAGCGATCATCGGAAATTCTGAACGTTGAAATAACCGATGACGGAATTCAAACTATTTCTACTCGCTCACGCGGCACACCTCGTATCTCCAACCGATTACTAAAGCGATGCAGAGATTTTGCTCAGGCAGATAAAAATCTTAAATTGCATAAAGGTGTCATTAATAAAGAAGTGGCTGAGTATTCACTTAAAGCCCTCGAGGTTGACAGCCGGGGTTTGGATGAAATGGATAAGCGAATAATAACAACAATCATCGAAAAATTCGCCGGCGGTCCTGTTGGACTTGCAACACTCTCTTCAGCGGTTAGTGAAGATGCGGGCACGATAGAAGAAGTTTACGAACCGTATCTTTTGCAAGAAGGGTTTATACAAAGAACTCCGCGCGGACGAGAAGCAACAAAATTGGCATACGAACACTTTAACTTGAAACGGAAAACGACAAGCCAGTCCACACTCGATTTCAAACAACAATGATCAAATTTCAAATCTCAAATAATAATCAACATCCAAGTTCCAATTTACTTCACTCATTTGTCTTCCAAATTTGGACATTGAAATTTATTTGTCAATTGTTTATTGACAATTGTTAATTGAAGAACATGTTTAGACCACCATACAAATACAAACGCACTTTCATCGGTTCAATTCCATCTGGTTCAGATTTATATGAGGCACTAACAAAAATCATAACCGAAGAAGATATTCGTACTGGCAACATTACGGCTATCGGGGCTGTTACGAATGCTATTATCGGATATTTTGATCAAAATAAAAAAGAGTACCTTAAAATTGAGTTGAACAGCGGCTATGAAATTCTGAGCTGCATCGGAAATGTGAGCGTTCGTGAAGGCAAACCATTCGTCCATGCACACATAACACTCAGCGATAAAGAAGGCAATGTTTTTGGCGGACATCTAATGCCGGGCACCAAAGTTTTTGCCTGCGAAGTTTTCATAGATGAATATACAGGCGAAGACTTAGTACGCGAAAAAGATACTTCAACAAATTTGTTCCTCTGGAAAAATAAAAATCTCATTTAATGAAATTATTATCGATATTAATATTATCTTTTCCCCTGATACCTATCTCCGCATCTGTTTGCCAAGAAAGTAATATTGAAAATGTGGCAACCGCATCTGACCCGGTTCAAAATCGGCTTTTCTGGATGTCAACGGGTAACACAGTTCCAAAGGGAAAATTTTGGGGAAGCATGTACACCTTTTATCTAATTCAAGGCGGTTATGCGTTCACCGATTATTTTCATCTAAATCTCACAATACCATTACCGATATGGGGTTCCTCGTTTTTAGGAACCGGTGCAAAATTCCAAATCTACAAAAGTGACGATTTAGTAAGAGGTATTGCAATCGGTGCCGATTGGTTTATAGCAGATAAATTATTTTCTTCATCAAGCTCTATGAGAGAAAATTTTTATGGAAATATTTCATTTAGTTTAGGGACAAATAGCACAAAACTTCATTTCAATGTTACACAATTTTTTCAGAAAGAAACTGAATACAGCGACTCGCATAGTTGGGCACAGATTGGATTTGAGACAAACGTTTCGAGCACACAAAAGGGGGGCGCTAAATTCATAGCCGAAGGAACGATACCACAAACTTATGGAGAAAGATTCGAGTTATCGTTATTTTTAATTGGGGTAAGAGCTTATCGAAGTAATTTTGTTGGAGAATTTGCATTTGTTTTCACACGATTTAGCTTTTTCAGTGAAAGGGACAAGTTTGAAATTATTAAATTTCCATATATAGGTTTAACTTATTCATTTTAGAGGAATTTTATGTCATCATACAAAGATTTAGCATCAATACAGGAAGTACGAGATTTACTCGCTCAAGCACACGAAGCCGTCCAAGAATTCCGCGCCTACGATCAAGAACGAACAGATAAAATCGTAAAAGCCATGGCGGATGCCGGCTATGAAGCCGCCGAACGTTTAGGGAAAATGGCTTACGAGGAAACTGGGTTCGGAAAGCCGGAAGACAAAAAAAAGAAAAATGAATTCGCTACGAGGCGAGTCTGGGAATCAATAAAAGATTTAAGAACTGCGGGAGTTATTCATGAAGACCGCGAAAAGAAGATAATCGAAATTGGCGAACCCATGGGCGTTGTTGCTGCTTTAATTCCTTCCACAAATCCGACATCAAGCATGATGTTCAAAGCGATTATTTCTTTAAAAGGAAGAAACGCGATAGTCGCAAGCCCACATCCTAAAGCAATTTTATCAACTCTCGAAGCGACAAAGCTGATGCGTGAAGCCGCTGAATCTGCCGGCGCGCCAAAAGGGATTATTCACTGCATGACTCAGCCGACGCTCGAAGGCACAAACGAATTGATGCGGAATAAATTAACCGGAGTGATTCTCGCAACAGGAAGCGGTGCAATGGTAAAAGCTGCTTACAGTTCAGGCAAACCTGCTTATGGAGTTGGACCCGGAAACGTACCGGCATTTATCGAGCGAACGGCAAACATTCAAAAAGCAGTTGCAGATGTGCTTTCGGGAAAACAATTCGATAACGGTGTGCTTTGCTCGACTGAATCCTCGCTCATTTGCGACTCACCGATAAAAGATCAGGTTGTTGCAGAGTGCAACCGACTCGGAGGTTACTTTGTGGAAGGAGAAGACAAAGAAAAACTGTCACGCTTGATGTTCGATAGAGAAGGTCATCTTAATGCAGCTATGGTTGGTAAATCTGCTTTGTTTATTGCAGAACAAGCAGGAATCAAAGTTCCGACAGAAACCAAAGTATTGATAGCAGAATTAAATGCCGTTGGAAAAAACATTCCATTGTCAAGAGAGAAACTCTCCCCCATTTTATCTTTTTACACAGAGCTTAATTGGCGGGATGCATGCCATCGGTGCATCGAGTTACTCGAGTTTGGCGGTGTCGGTCATACAATGGTCATTCACTCCACCGATGAAGACATCATAATGAAGTTTGCAATCGAAAAACCCGCTTCACGAATTTTAGTAAATACACAGTCGGCATTCGGTGCGGTTGGCGGAACGAATGAGCTTCTTCCCTCTCTCACGCTGGGACCCGGAACAATCGGCGGCTCGATTATATCTGAAAATGTTTCAGCTAAACACCTGATTAACATTAAGCGACTTGTGTTTGAAACGAGACCCATCAACCCTTCACAATATAGTGAGCAGAAATTTGTTAAGCCACAAGCGACAAAACCCGCTACAGAAATTAAACCGACGGAATCCTGGATAGAAAAGATTGAGCAGCACTTACGTGAAGGTGCGGGAAATATTCCAGTTTGGAAAAAAAGTACGGAACAACCAACAAAAGAAACTGAGAAGGTTACACCACCCAAAGGCGGTAATGTATTAGGAAGTGGCATTTCAGAAGAAGAGGTGGAGAAAATAATCCGCGAGTTTCAGAAGAAATAGACCGCGGATGACACGGATAAGACGGATCAACACAGATTCTAAAAATCCCAAATAATATCGAATACTCAAAATACAATTCTTTGGAAAAGTATACAATGTATCTATTGATATTTTGTATTTGTTTTTTATTTGATAATTGTTGTTTGCTATTTGATATTTCATATAAAAGTTAGTACGATGTTAAATTCACTCAAAAAACTTCCTCGCTCATTCTACATCCGTCCAACCTTAAAAGTCGCAAAAGATTTACTCGGTAAATATTTAATCCGGAAACTTGGCAGGCAGTATCTTGTCGGAAAGATTGTTGAAGTCGAAGCTTATCTTCACAACGATCCAGCCAGCCATTCATACCGCGGTAAGACAAAACGCAACGAGGTAATGTTCCGGCAAGGCGGGCATCTGTATGTTTACTTCACTTACGGTATGCACTTTTGCTGCAATGTTGTAACAGAGGAAGAAGGCAAAGGATGTGCTGTGTTGATACGAGCGGTTGAACCGGTAGAAAATATTCAAGTGATGCAAAAGCTTAGGGATATTGATACTTCTAAAAATCCATACAATCTGACTAACGGTCCGGCAAAATTGTGCAAGGCATTTGCACTCGGAAGAAATGAAAACGGAACTGACTTGTGTGGGGATGAGGTATGGATTGGTGAATATCGAATGTCGAATACTGAATATCGAATGTCGAATAAAAATGTTGTATCCTCATCGAGGGTAGGAATAACCAACGGTTCTGAACAGAAGTGGAGGTTTTATATAAGAAATAACAAGTGGGTTTCTAAATATCGATAGATTTCCGATTTCTATAGAAGTTTGAGCAAAAAAGAAATCGGAAATCTAATCAGAAAATATCTTCCCCGGGTTTAAAATATTATTTGGGTCAAAGACATTTTTTATTTCTCTCATCAATTTTATCTCTATTTCCGAAAGCGCTATCGGTAAATAACTTTTCTGCGAATAACCAATGCCGTGCTCGCCCGAAATCGTACCGCCTAAACTTACAGTAAGCTCAAATATCTCTCTAATAGTCGTGTCAATATTTTTCTTCCAACTCGCATCGTCGAGTTTGTCCTTTAAAAGATTTACATGCACGTTGCCGTCGCCGGCATGACCGTAACAAATTGAAGTGATTCCGTACTTGCCACAAATTTCTTTAACACCTTGAACGAGGTGCGGCAGCTTCGCTCTCGGAACAACTGTATCTTCCTCTTTATATGCTGAAATTGACTTTACGGCTTCACCAATTGCCCGGCGCAAAGCCCAAACATCTTCCACTTTTTGTCTTTCTTCCGCTATCAGGACATCAACTGCCTTGTGTTTCTCAACTACACTCGCTATTATTTCTATATCGCGTGTGAGTCCGTCGTCATAATTTCCGTCAACCTCAATAAGCAACTGAGCTTCGGCATCACCGTTCGGAAATCTCTTGTCAAGCTTTCCCTCCGCCGCCTTTACTGCCGATTTCTCCATAAACTCAATAGCAGAGGGTGTTATACCGTTTTGAAAAATATCAGCTACAGCAGTGGCTGCATCTTCGAGTGAATTGAAAGCAACAAGCAGTACCTTCCTTAACTTCGGTAATGGAATTATCCTGAAAATTATTTTTGTAATAACCGCAAGCGTTCCTTCACTTCCGATAATTAATTGAGTTAGATTATAACCCGTTACGTTTTTCAGGACTTTTCCACCCGCATTAATAATTTCACCCGTCGGCAAAACTGCTTCTATACCTAAAACATAGTCCTTTGTTCCTCCATACTTAACCGTTCGTGGACCGCTTGAAGACTCGGCAAGGTTCCCACCAAGTAAACAGCTTCCACGCGAAGCAGGGTCGGGTGGGTAAAACAAGCCGCGCTTTTCAAGTTCTTCCTGAAATGTTTGTGTAATAACTCCCGGCTCAACCGCTGCAAGAAAATTCTTTTCATCGACCTCAAGAATTTTATTAAACTTCTCCATCGAAAGACAAACTCCGCCGTGAACTGTAAGCGCACCGCCAGAAAGTCCTGTACCTCCGCCTCTTGGTGTAACTGGAAACCGGTATTCATTAGCAAGTTTTAGAATCTCAGAAATTTGCTGAGTCGTTGTGGGCTTTACAACCACATCGGGTAAAAATTTTAAATCCTCAGTCTCGTCGTGAGAGTAATTCTCCAATGTTTCACCATCAACGAATAAATTAGCATTACCGACAATACTGGATAATCTTCCAATTATTTGAGGTGTTATCTTATTATACGTTGTCATCAATTATTCTTTTTCTTTAACTGCTAAGTAATATAAACAAAAGATTGTAATCTTAAAATTATTTTTTGTATCTTTTAAAAGATAACTAAAAGAGGTTGAAATGAAATTTTTGAGAATCGGTATTCTTATTATTTTTTTAACGGGGAAAACATTCGCACAAGGCTCGGCGGGTTCAAGCGGTGATTTTGAGCCGCGTTATATTATTGATATGCCGGCTGCCGGACTTATCGGGCATAATTCATACGGTATCGATGTTGATTTTTTTCAATCAGGCGGAGTGCTATCAGGTTTTACTTACGGTTTATTGAACAGAATCAACATAGGAATTTCATACGGCGGTATTAATCTCATTGGTTCGACGAAACCGAAATGGAACAAATATCCTGGAATGAATATAAAAATCCGTCCGATCGAGGAAGGCGAGTTCTTCCCGGCAGTCGCGCTTGGTTTTGATTCTCAGGGAAAAGAAAATTATATCGACTCTTTGGACAGGTACCTTATTAAATCACCGGGTTTATTTATTGTCTTCAGTAAAAATTTTTTAGTCTCTGGATTTCTAACCCTCCACGGCGGTATCAATTATTCGTTAGAACGAGCTGATGGCGATAGAGATATAAACACCTACGCAGGAATCGAGAAATCTTTAACATCTTTCTTGTCCATCTTAGGTGAATATAACATTGCAATTAATGATAGCGACCCAAAAGCTTTGGGAAAAGGACGAGGTTACCTGAACTTAGGTCTGCGTGCTTCTTTAGGAAGCGGTTTTACAATCGGATTTAATTTAAAAGATGTAATAAAAAATCAGAACGACATGAGCATCGGAAACAGGACAATAAACATCGAATATGTGGGTTTCTTTTAATTGTATAAAAATAAATACAGAACTTCGGCTTATGTCTATTGATGTAAACAGATATATTTTTCTTAAATGAAAGTTAATATAAATGTTGACAAAATGACTTATTTTAAGTAGATTGAAATAGTGACATTCTAAA
The DNA here is from genome assembly GCA_964581995.1 of uncultured Ignavibacteriaceae bacterium. Classification (GTDB taxonomy): domain Bacteria; phylum Bacteroidota; class Ignavibacteria; order UBA10030; family BY39; genus CAZOQB01. The sequence continues at coordinate 88,424 of CAZOQB010000008.1, forward strand.
AGATTTGAATTATTGTGGCATTTATATTGTTTTTATAATGACAGTTAAATTTAAAGGTGATAAAATGAAAAACCTATTTATAGCAACCCTAACACTAATTGTGTTCACAATGTTTTTTACAGGCTGTTATACTCAATTAGGCGCTGTAAAATCCGAAAGTAGACCTATTATTGAAGAGGATTACTCATACGAACAGAGTGAAGATTATAACTACGACAGCGATACGACATATTATGATCGCAACGGTAGTACCACTAACAATAACGATTATTTTGATGGTGGGTCTTGGTATCCTAGACACAGTTGGAGTTATTCCTACTATTACCCTTCATATTACTGGCCCTCTATTGCATTTGGTTATGTGTACAACGATCCATGGTTTTACGACCGCTACTGGTACTATGACCCTTGGATTTGCGGAACGCCATGGATTTACTACCCCGCATATTACTATCCGTCTTTTTATTACCCGCCGTATTACACAAATTATTGGTGGGCAGATAACTACACTGTAACAAGTACAGGTACTGTTACAAAAACCAGGCGCGATTTTGGAAACTCACGCGATAATGACAAACGTGGCAATACAGCTATTGACGACCGAACAGACCGATTGCCTACCCGCAGCGGATATGACCTGCCGACGGGTGTCGGAGTTACGGGTTCTGGAGGACGCTCGGCTGCTGGAAAAACAAGTGAGGTACAAAGACCATCGCGCGGAACAAGTTCATCAAGAGAAGTTGCACCAAGAAGTTCAGATAGATCGCGTCGAAGCGATAGTCCAAGTTCTGGCTCACGCCGTGAACGTTACGAGCGAACCGATCGTGGTCAATCAACTCCGCCCCCAAGCGGACCGTCAAGAGGTTCTGAGAGTACTCCAAGACGTGACGACGGAACTTCAACACGGACATACACACCACCGCCATCTGCTCCTGCACCATCAGCACCGGCACCGTCTTCGCCACCACCATCAAGAGGCGGTGATTCGCGCGGCGGAAGCAACGACAACAACCAAGGTTCGCGCAGCGGCAGTAACCGAGGCGGCAGATAGTATTTAATATTACAAATGAGGAAAATTATGAAGCGAGCAATTTTAATAACGTCATTAATACTTTTATCATGTTTCTCTAACAGAAGCTTTGCACAAAACGATGTTGATGTTTACCGCTACTCTTCATCGGGTTTTGGAGTCGGTGCACGATCATTAGGAATGGGAACAGCATACACTGCCATCGCAAATGATTACTCGGCAATTTATTGGAACCCCGCAGGTTTAGGTCAAATCGAAATGTCAGAGTTTTCTTTAGGTTTGTCGCATCTTTCGTTTAACAACACAAGCGAATACTTCAATAATCAAAAAACATATTCCAACAGCGGGACAAACTTCAATAGTTTTGGCCTGGTGTATCCCTTCCCAACCGTTCGTGGAAGTTTAGTTTTCGGGGCTGGTTACTTCCGGTCAAATGATTTTACAACCGGACTTGGTTACTCAGCTTTCAACCCTGAAAAAAGCATGATACAAGTGTGGGCACCGGATGGAACCCCCTACACATTAGATATAACACTTGCCGAAGAACTCAAACTAGCAGACATAGATACAGCAACAGGAAGATTTGTCAGCCCAATAACCGACAAACTCCTTCACGGCGGAACCGTGCTTGAAGGCGGCGGCATGAATAACTGGTCAATCGCATTAGCTTCAGAACCAGTTAAAAATTTAATGATGGGCTTGACTTTAAATATAGTAACCGGCTCGTATAATTGGTCACAGACGTATACAGAAAAAGATGTTGATAATTATTATCAAGCATATCCATTCGATTTTAATACATTAGCAATTAACCGATGGATTGAAGCAGAGTTAAGCGGCTTCTACGCGAAGTTTGGATTATTATACAACATCGACCATCGAACCAGAGTAGGATTTACACTTAAAACCCCCACGTGGCTTACTATAAAAGAAAAGTTCGGGGATGATATGAAAAGCACTTTCGACAATGGAGATTGGTTCACATATAAATTTAAAGATTTGCAAAATGAGTATGACATAGTAACACCATTAGTCGTTGGTGGCGGCATTTCACGTATATTTGGTGATTTCTTAGTTTCTGCCGATATAGAATTTACAGATTGGACACAGATGGAATTTCGTCCTGTAAGAGATTACTTAGATAATAATCAAACTATCAAAGACATTTTTAGAGCTACAGTCAATTATCGGATCGGCGCTGAATATGAAATTAGCCAAATAGGCCTCAGACTAAGAGGAGGTTTTGCTCTTACACCCTCACCATATAAAAACGATCCAACTGCTTACAATAAAAAGCTTATCACTGGTGGTTTGGGATATATATTCTCCGATGTAGTCGCCATCGATTTAGGTTATGGATACGGTTTCTATGATACATTCCATACAAACACCGTGGACCCGGATAATATTAGAGTTGCAGTTACAGATGAACAAATTACGACACACAACGCGTTGATTACACTAACTTATAGATTTTAAAACTATTTGGTTTTAGCTTATGAACGCCGACCCGAAAAACTTTGGATCGGCGTTTTTGTTTTATTATCTCATCTTTACAATTTTGACTTTTAACTTTTGATAGTTAAATTGGAATCACTATGTCAAAATTCCTTTTTACCGATAGCCAACAAAAGGCGCTCGATTTCAACAAGCATCTATCCGTAACCGCGAATGCAGGGTCGGGAAAGACAACCGTTCTCGTTAACAGGTATCTTAATATTCTATTTAACACCGATATTCAGATAGATAATCTTGTTGCCATCACATTCACCGAGAAAGCCGCAAGCGAGTTAAAGAAAAAAATTGCTGATACGCTTGATGAACAGATAAACTCGGAAACCGATATTTCTCGACTTCACAAAATCGAATCCTTACGCGACCAATTTTCATGGGCGAACATTTCTACCATTCATTCTTTTTGTGCCAAAATATTGCGCCTCTTTCCAATCGAGTCAGACGTCGATGTCGGCTTTTCCATATTAGACGGTGTCGATAAAGTTATTTTTGAAAATGAATCGATAGATGAATCACTCCACCGCTTCCTAACAGACATCAATAGCGACAGAACAGAAGAAATCAAATTTGTTTTAAGGTCATTAGGTAAGAACCGGACGAAAGTGATACTACGATTCCTCCTCGAAAAACGTGAACAAGTCGATAGATTGATCCAGAATGTCTTTTCAAAATCGGACGAAGAGATTTTAAACGGCTGGAAGTCGGAAATCGAAGCGCAAATATTACCGATTGTCGAATCCGATGTTTGGCGCGAAATATCTAATAGGGTACTGAAAAACGCCTCCACAAACAGCGCAAACGATTTAAAAACACAATTATCTAAATGGAAATCCAATATATCATTCGAGAAAAAGTATCGGCTTTATTTTGATATCATCTCTACGCTTTTAACAACCAAGGGAACTTTCAATAAAACTTTATTAGGCAAAAAATACGACTTTGAATCTGTGGCTGAAGATGAAAGTGTGCTCGCCAATCAGTGGTTCGAAATAAAAGATATACTGACATCTATAACCGATGAGAATCTGGATAACAATCAAAACACTCTCCTACGAATTACTAAAACACTTCTGTCGTTATATAATGAAACAGTACAGCTTTACGACCACAAGAAAAACGAGAAAAGTTATCTCGATTACGAAGATTTGCAGATTAAAACCCGCAACCTTTTAAACAATCCTGATGTCAAGAAAAAACTTTCACAGAAATTTAAATACATCATGATTGATGAGTATCAGGATACGAACCTGCTTCAGTATGAAATCTTCTTGCCTCTGCTCTCCGACCTGAAAAGCGGAAATTTATTTATCGTCGGAGACCCCAAGCAATCGATATATCGTTTTCGCGATGCCGACGTTGAAATATTCGAACAAACAAAGAGCGACATTTCAAATTCTCTGTCTCCAACCGCGAACGATAACTCTTCTAACATCATATTAGCCGAGAGCTTCCGTCTCTTAACTGATATTACATGTTTAACAAATTTTGTATTCTCAAAACTTATGTCGGATAAACGGCATAAATTTGAAACCTCATACGAAGAATTAGTAAAAGGAAGGAATAATCCATCTCACGGCAGAATCGAATTGTTCTTACCTAAAATCGATACCGATGATAATGAAAAAGCTAAGAAAGCGGACCTTATCGCGATCGAGTGTGAAATGATAGCAAGAAGAATTGTGAATCTGAAAGAAACCAATCACATAATCTATGATAAGAATGAAAATCCGCATCCTTTTGAATTCCGCGACGCTGCTGTACTACTCCGAAGCCGTACTCATCTGAAAGAGGTCGAAAAAGCGCTCAACAAATATAAAATTTCTTACTTCATTCACGGCGGCATCGGATTTTTCCAAACACAGGAAATCTACGATTTTTACAATTACTTCCGATTTCTTCTAAACAACAATGACGATGTTGCATTAGTTGGTCTGTTGCGGTCTCCTTTCTTTTCAGTCTCGGATGCAGAGTTATACGAGATAGCGATAACCTCAAGGGATGAATATTTCTGGATAAAGACAAATATATTTATAAAAAGTGAAGAACCATCTCCGCAATTAAGACGTTCAGTAGAAATACTGTACGATAATATAAAGCTCACAAACCGCATCCCCATTCCACTGCTTGTTCAACAGATATTAAAAAAAACCGGCTGGCTCGGGACAATAGCCGGTCTTCATTACGGACGACAGAGCCAATCCAACATTGAAAAGCTCCTGAGCATCGCGCGTGAGTTCGAAGGCAGAGGATTTACAAATCTATACGATTTCGTCGAACGATTAAAGACTTTGATAGAAGGCGAAGAACGTGAAGGACAGGCGAACATCGAGACCGAGGGAAACGCAGTTCAAATTATGACTATACATTCAGCAAAGGGACTTGAATTTCCGGTTGTGTTTTTACCGTTCTGCGATAAAAAATTTAAATACGACTCAGAACCTTACCTTGAAAACACTATCGGTTTGGGTTTTACATTTTTCGACCAGGCATCCGATAAAATTGAACCGTTGAATTATATCCGTCTGAAAAACATTTCCCGTTTGAAAACCGAAGCCGAAGAGAAAAGAATATTCTATGTGGCTTGTACGCGCGCGAAGGATATGCTTGTTATTTCAGGAAGTCCTCAAAATGAAAGTAGTTCATACTTAAACTGGCTGCTCAATTCTTTAGATTTTAATCCAGGGGAAATAAAATCTGGAGAAATTTCCGTACTGAACCGGCAGGTAAAAACGTTGGAACTCATTGACGGAAAATACAAAAGTATAATATTAAGCTACGACTTGAAAATTCATGTCCGTATTTCTCCGGATGATATAACCTTAACAGGCAGCCAGACAGAGCCCGACCAAACCATAGAACCCCTTAATACCGTCCTCATAGAACCGTTAAAAGCATCTATTAGAAACGACTTCTTCTCTGCAACTCAAATACAAACTTACTTAAACTGTCCGGTTAAATATTTCTTGAGATACAAAATAGGTTTACCGGAGAAAACAACAAAGCAAATTTATTTTCACGAAGAAGAGGATGCGAATGACGTAATAAGAGGTGAAACGCTTGGAATAATCGTCCATGGAATACTCGAAAAATTCCAGGTTTATTCCGAAACTGAAATCCGGGAAAACATAGAAAGCACTTTAATAAGTGAACGACTCAGTAATCGTGACAAATTAAATAAATATACAAGCGACATCCTATACAAAATTAAAATTATTTACAACTCAAACGCCGTAAAGGATATTTTTTCCATACCGGAATACAAAACCGAGTTTACAATCAACTCAGCATTCGTTGAGGATTTTCTTACGGGAACAATCGACAGACTGTATAAAGACTCCGAAGATAGCTGGCGTATCGTTGATTATAAAACAGATAAAATTAGCGCAGAGAATATTGAGCAGAGAGCATTGAGTTATAGAGGGCAGATGTTGTTTTATTCTCTGTTAGTGAGTCGGTTGTTTAAACAAAAAACGGTGCGGGTTTGTATTTTGTTTACTTCACTCCCCGATTCTCCTTATTGGTTTAATTTTACCGAAACAGATATAAACGATTTTGAGAAAAAACTATCGGATATATTAAAAGAAATCAAATCCGGGAAGTTAGAAAAGAACACGGCAATGTGTTCTAATTGCACTTACACTGTTGATGATAAGTGTGTCTTATCAAGTGATTCGTAGTAAAGCCATCTGAATATTATTATACAGCAGATTCTGAAACTGTTTAAGCAGTTTATTTTTTTCTCTGTTTTTCAGTAACCCACGACTTAAGTCGTGGGTTAACTAAAAGCCTATTTCACCGTGCAACTGTTTTAACGGTTTAACATTTTTCAGAGGTATCTAGTAACTATATTCATATAAACCTTAACACAACAACACCATTCTCTTAAATGTTTTTAAATGAAATAAAAAAGGGCGTCTGTAGTAGGCGCCCTTTCCCTTGATTACGGAGCTATTTATTACAATAACAACATTATGCCCACCTCACACTAGTATAGACATAATGCGTTCTTTAAATTTTACTTCACACTATTTTTATCGGCATGATGCTCGACCATGTTCAAATCAAATTTGCCGGATTGTTCGATAAAGAATATGGATTCAGATTCCGCAACACCGCCGCTTTCGTGCTTCAAGCCGCCTGGAACAGAGACATAAGAACCGGGTCCGTACTTCTTGCCGTTATATGTATAAGCTCCTTTAATAACTACAATCTTCGTAGTATTAGTGTGGTAATGGAGTGGCGCCTTGAAACCTGCGGGGAACTTTGTCAATCCGCCATACGCTCCAGTAGTATTGTCGCCCCAAAGCTTTACGCTCATAACGCCAGGAGGTGCGTCCGCAAGTGGTTCCCACTTTAGATCATCGGCAGACCAAAGAACTGCCTCTTTACTAGCCTTCTTTTGAGCGGAAGCTTCCGTCGCCGCAAAGAAAATCAGTCCCACAAGGACAAATGCGATGTACATCGATAGTCTTTTCATAAAAAACCTTTCGTTTAAATTTATATAATATTATTGATTTAGCTAATGTTGATAAAAACTTGACACTGTCAATATATATCGAACCGCAAATAGAAGAAACACATCTTTATGTGGTTTTCTGATTATTGAAATTGCTCGGGGAAGTTTTTTGTTTGTGGGGCGGTTTAATTTCTGGTTAAATATAATGAAAGATTTTGGAGTTTGAAAATGACGGAGGAATATAGTAAATTGCTAACACACTTGAATACAAGAAGAAATGTTAAGCCCAAGAAATATAGGAAGAAAAGTTGTGTGAAAGCAACAAATTGCCTACAGAATACATCCCAATCAACCCTCTTTGAGCAAGAGCTGATCGGAAAAATCCATCGGATAGATAAGGACTCTGAAAACGCACAACTTCATTACGAGAAAAAGAACGGAAGGCTCTATTTAGGGGATTCAATTAAATGGCTTTCAAGATTAGAACCTGAAAGCGTTGATATGATATTTGCCGATCCGCCTTACAATATAAAAAAAGCAGACTGGGATAATTTTGAAAGCCAAGAAGAATACATTAATTGGTCTTTGAGTTGGATTGAACCTGCCTCAAAAGCTCTCAAGAGAACTGGAACACTCTACATTTGCGGCTACTCAGAAATTCTTGCCGATCTCAAGCACCCATCAATGAAATATTTTAAGGGTTGTCGTTGGATTGTGTGGCACTATAAAAATAAGGCTAACATTATGGGTAAGGATTGGGGGCGTTCACACGAAAGCATCTTACATTTCCGAAAAGGGAAGGAATTTACTTTTAATCTGAACGATATTCGTGTTCCTTATGGCGGGCACACATTAAAGTATCCATATCATCCCCAAGCTGAAACAAGTCAATATGGAAATGGTAAACAACACGTTTGGAAACCAAACCCGCAGGGAGCTAAACCAAAAGATGTATTAGATATTCCAACGACTTGTAACGGATCAGAAGAATCCACACCACACCCGACACAAAAGCCAGAAGAACTTGTTAGAAAATTTGTTCTTGCCAGTTCAAATGAAGGCGACATTGTGTTAGACCCGTTTTCCGGTTCAGGAACGACACTGGTAGTAGCAGAACAATTAAAACGGTGCTGGTTGGGTTGTGATAATAATGTTGAATACAACGAGTGGGCAATTAAAAGATTAGAAAGTGTACCAAGAAGAACAAAAGAAGAATGGATAGAATTTGACAAAAAAACAGCGGAAAGACGGGAGTCCATCAGATGACCTTGAAAAAGCTATTAGCAAAAGCAACCGATAAAGAAAAGTTCAAAACAATCCAAAATTATATTGATTTTTGCTCTGAGTATTTAGAGTTCATCGAAGAGAATTTGCAGGCAGTAATAGTATCGCAAAACGAGAATCATTATAGGTTCTATCAATATAAGAAAGACGGAAATTTTAATGTTAGCAGACCGATAAATTCTAATTTGATGTATGATGCAAAAGGATTTGAGAAAGCAAAGAAGAAGTTTAAGAGAATTCTAAAAGATACCGACACAGACACCGCAGAACTTAGAGGCGTGCTGAACAATAGTATTTACACAATTCAACAATCAATCGGTGCAACATTGGATGCCCTCCCAGCCACACAATCGAACACTGCCAGAAAAATTGTGGGAGATTTATTTGAAAGATTAATCAGAACAATATTAAGCGAAATAGGAATTGATTGTTCTTCTGGTGTGGTAAACATTCCAGTTATTGTAGATGGAAAAAGAGAATTTGATTTCAGCTATCAGCACGATTTAATTATCAAAAAAGGAGATGAGTTAAAAGCAATTGGTTCTGTTAAAACCTCAAGCAAGGACCGGATTGACAAGATTTTCATAGACAAGTTTCTTTACAACAAGCTGACAGATAAAGCTACACCTCATTTTGCCATATTCTTGAACGATGTTCAGAGAAAAGATGGACGCACAAAAGGAAAGTTTGGGGTGAGTGCAACTTTTTTGCCCGGACACTTTAAGGGATACACCGTAAAACTAAATCCATTAGATGGAGTATATTATTGCGACATCAGACCAAATATGATTACAGAGGCAATTCTGAAAGATCACATCAAAACATTTGACCATCTTTTGTTTGATGATATTTGGACGATGGTGAGATAAATAAAATCGAGAATCGGGCACACCAACTTTTAATAACTTGGCATTGCGCCTAGCGTTTCGTCAATCAACGCAGTATGTTTGTGAACATATAATTCTCATTCACAGTGAGCAAAAGTGTTGAGTGAGGCTTTTTAGTCATGGCATTACCAACGTTATGCGCAGTACCGTGTTCATTTTCTGGTGATAAGCCAAACAAACGCTGCTGCGACGCCGAGACCTATCCATGCATTCGTTTGCCGTTGCTTCTGTGCGCTTTGAAAAATATTCTGTTGTAACCATAAATATGCTTGATCAGCATTCTGTGAAGCATCTAGGTATTTGAGATCACTTATAAATGCTGGCAATTGAAGCCCACCTTCTAACACTATTGGAAGTATTGATTTGTCCTGTCCGCAAGCAATTCCGATTTCCTGCGTAACCCATTCGGAAGCTTTCGAATTCTTACTCCAAAGTAGGATGAATTGATCGCATGTATGAATCGCATCGAGGATTTCTTTGCTTAGCGGTGTACCTGGAGCTACTGAATACTCCGCTATGAAAATGTGAACCTCTGGACTCGAAAGGATACGCCGGACACGTTCGACGCTCGGGAAGTCATTGGTTGAGTAACTTACGAATACCTTATAAGCCATTTAATAGATTCCTTTCTTGTTCTGAATCAGTTAATTTATATTTGTAATCGAAAGAACTCCTACCTCTTACTTCCGTTAGCATAGGGAAAATTTCAAATCTCAAAACACAAATAACATCCCCATGTGTGGTTTAATATAACACACATTTTCTAAAATGGCAAAGGTTTTAATTTGCCGGTTACTTATCCAAAATAAACAACCTTCATCTGTTCATAGCTCAGGGCTTTACAAGATTTTCTATTTCTCTTTTCTTTTGCTACACCCCCCTCTGTCCCCTCTCGAGATTTATCCGCCAATTTGTGTGGCGGAGGGGAAGTAAAGGGGTGTGTGAGGAAGTAAAAAATTCAGCTACTTACTTCTTCTCCTGCGGCAACTCCGGCTCTACAAAAACAACTTTCTCACGCTCAAGTGTAACAGTCCCGCTATTAACTCCCTTCGGCTTGCGAACATATTTACGCTCACAGTATGCAACGGGAACATTACCGGCGTTCCTCATTTTACTGTAATATGCCGCAATGCTTGCAGTCTGGTGAATTGCTTCCTTACCGGGTTTGGTGTTTGAATTACCCACACGCAAAACCACATGCGAGCCGCCGGCTCCTCGAGCATGAAACCACAAATCATTTGGCTTTGCGTATTTCATCGTCAGCAGGTCGTTATTCGCAGCGCTCTTACCTACCAACACTTCGAAACCGCCGGCTACCGAAAACACACGAAACGGAAGCGCCGCTTCATTTGCTTTCGGTGAAATTAAATGTAATCTCTGTAAATCGTTTTCGTATTCTTCCTTGAACTCCATAATCTGATCCCTGGTTTGGCAATTATCCAAATGTAAAAGCAGTTTTTCCAGCAACATAATATTTATTTTTATTTCCTCATATCGTTTTATCGAAACCTTATGCGATTCGCGCGCTCTTCTTGCTTTATCAAAATATTTTTCAGCGTTTTGCGGCGGCGTCAGCTTAGGTTCGAGTGTAATACGGATTAAACGATTTTCGTGGAAAACGTCTTCTACGTCGATATCCTTTGTGCCTTTAGTAAGGTGCTGCAGGTTCGTCATTATTACTTTTGCGATATGCTCATAATCATCCGCCCTTTTTGATTCTGATATTTCTCTATTAGTCGCGCTCTCGTTTCGTTTTGCTTTATCGAGTTCGTTTTTAATCTTTATCAACAATTCTTTCTTTTCCGCGTCAATATCGTGCTTGATGAATGACTTCACAATAAAAGACCTGACAGCTTCGTTTGCAGTCGTAAAACTCTCTTCCCTCGACCCTGCCATATGCTGCAGTTGAACCATCGAGAGCACTCTGGGTACATCGTTAGTGTAGTATATTGTTGGCTGCGGTTTACTCAATTCAATAAATAAATCCGTCACCTTTTGATAAATTATTTTGCAATCGTCTTTCGTAAGCTCCGATATATGCACTTTATCTTCAATCCCGCAACGATGGAGTGTTTCGCGAGCTAAAGTTGAACCGATAAACGGATAGACAGTTTTCAAAACAGAGAAAGTCGGCTTGCTGCCCTCAGCTAAAAACCTTTCTTCAAATTTCTTGTAATTTAAAAATATCCCTTCGCCCGTTTCAAAGTTTCTCGACTTCGATATATTCCTATAATTTTTGCCGACATATTCTTTACTGTTCTTGAAAGAGTCTCGAACTATGTTTTCATTATCTACTAAAAAAATATTACTCGACGCTGTTCCGAATAAATTAATCTTCAAATGTAAATTATCCGATAATTCGATATTGATTACACGGTCGTATAAATGGGCAGTGATACGCTTTATTTGTTTATCGGACATTGCGGGGAACAAACTCACCGTATTTCTTTTTGCCCTGGCTACACGCTCTCTCAAGAACACATAGTTAAGCTGCGGGTTGATTGATACAGCAAGAGTTTTTACAAGGGTTGGTGTGCTTACAGTAAAAAACAACTCATTTTTAAATTGTGTAAAAATATCGACTATAGTTCCGTCCCTGAGTTCGGTATTAAATTCTTCTGCAAGCTTCTGAAGTGTACTGAAATGATTTATCATTCTATAAAATTGGTTCCGTCATGTATCACCTGTCTAAATATAGGCATTATTCGTTTTCATAACAAATTAAGGAGGTGAGAAAGAATATCTTGAATTGTGCTGAAAATTTTTGTAGTTTAAGTATGTGTAAAATTGAAATTGCTTATTATTATTCATATTTGGCACATTTTGGGATTTTTTCCCCATCGTTTTTCGGTTTATCTCAAAAATTACAGATGCATATTTTAAACTCTTTCAGATTGAGTAACAAAGGATATTTTTCATGATTACAAGTATGACGGGCTTCGGTAAATCCGAAGTCATCAAAAAAGGAACTAAGGTCGTTGCAGAGATACGCAGTGTCAACAGTCGGTATCTCGAAGTTACAACCAAACTTCCAAAGAACCAAAACCACAGAGAAAATGATGTGAAAGATATCATAAACCGCAGTCTATCCCGCGGTAAAATTAATGTGTCGGTTTCTATAGACGATGCAAAGCTTGAACGTCCTGCTTTGATAATAAACAAGCAGGCGGCTCGTGAATATTACAAACTATTGAACGACTTAAGGAAGTCGCTTAAGATTAAAAGCGAAATTACGTTAGACCATCTCCTAAAATTTACCGAGCTATTAGGCGTTGAAGAAAAACCTGGCGATGAAGAATTCGAGTGGTCGTTAACTGAGAATGCTATAAACAATGCCATAAAAAATCTTATAAGTATGAAGCAGCAAGAAGGACGCGAGCTTAAGAAAGATTTGACTATGCGCATTAATTTGATAGATTCCAAAGTGAAAGATATTGAAAAATTGTCTTCAAAACGTGTACCGTTAGAACGGGAACGATTGCGCGAAAAAGTAAATAAACTTCTTGAAAAGCCCAATCAGGTGGACGACAAGAGAATCGACCAGGAAATAATTTTCCTGGCGGAGAAATTAGACATAACCGAAGAGTGCACACGTATAAAAAGCCATAACAAATTTTTCTTAGAAGCGATGGCAGAAAAAGAACCATCCGGCAGAAAACTTAATTTTCTGATACAGGAACTCAACAGAGAAGCCAACACAATTTCGTCGAAAGCGAACGATGCTAATATCTCACACATCGCTATTACTATAAAGGAAGAGTTGGAAAAAGTCAGAGAACAGATTCAAAATATAGAGTAGCATATTGATGGTAATGTTGAAACCGAAGCTCATAGTCATATCGGCGCCAAGCGGATGCGGCAAAACGACGATTGTCAGGGAAATTTTAAAAATACATCCTGAGATGAATTTCTCAATCTCCGCAACCACGCGCCCGAAACGAGATAATGAAATTGACGGAAAAGACTATTACTTTATAACTAAAGATGAGTTTGAAAAAAGAATCAAGGAAAACGGACTCGTTGAGTGGCAGAAAATATATGATGACTACTATGGAACCCTTGCGGAAGAAGTAGAGAAATCACTAAAGGCGAATAAATCAATTATTTTCGATATCGACGTGTTAGGCGCAATATCGATAAAGAAAAGATACCCTGACGATTCTGTAATAATATTCATAGATGTACCGAGTTTTGAAGTGCTCAAAGAAAGATTGAGAAACAGAAAAACCGAAAATGAAGAAACATTCAAAAAGCGGCTCGACAGGGTTGAAATGGAAATGAAGCAGAAGATAAATTTCGATTACATCGTCGTGAACGATGATTTGCAAAAAGCTGTTGATAGAGTAAATGAAATTATTCACAGCTTAATAAGTGAAAATAAATAACTATAAAATAAAGGAGTAGAAATGCCCGTAAAACCGTTAAACTTAAAAGATCTTGAAGAAAAAGTAGAAAACCTCTACGAAGCAATCGTGGTATTGTCAAAGCGGTCTCAACAGATCAACGAAGAGGTCAAAATCGAGTTTAATCAAAGACTTGAATTGATAACCAGTAAAATAATGAGCGAAGAACCGGAAGACCCGGAATCGCTTGAGCCAACTACCAACCCTGATCAGATAAACATATCACGCGAATTTGAAAAGAGAGCCAAACCTACTGAACAGGCTATTCAAAATCTGCTAAACCATGAATTAGAATTCAGGTATAAAGAAGAACCAAATCAGTAATTATTTTTAGATGCTGAAGTCAAAAAAAATAGTTATAGGTGTAACCGGCGGAATTGCCGCTTATAAAATTCCATTGTTAGTCCGCGAGTTTAAGAAAGCCGGCTCAGAAATTAAAATAGTTATGACAAATGCGGCGGCGAAATTTATAAACCCGATTACTTTAGCAACTCTCTCTGAAAACCAAGTCATTACGGATACATTTCCCGATACTACAAAGCAAATCGTAGAAGCTGAAACGTGGCACATCAATCTTGGTTCGTGGGCAGATTTGATATTAATTGCGCCAGCCACTGCAAACACAATTGCTAAACTCGTGTATGGAATTGCCGATAATCCTGTTTCTATTGTTGCGCTATCGGCTCGCTGCCCTATAATTATCTCTCCCTCGATGGACACTTACATGTGGGAGAATTCAGCGACACAGGAAAACATTGCAAAACTCCGTGAACGCGGTTATAACGTCATTCATCCCGAAGTCGGTGAGTTGGCGAGCGGTCTGGTTGGTAAAGGCAGACTGCCGGAAGTTAAAAATATTATAAAATCAGTCGAGCGCTTTCTGGATAAGTCAAACACCGACTTCAAAGGTGTTAACATTATTGTTACCGCTGGACCTACTTTCGAGCCGATAGACCCTGTAAGATACATCGGAAACCGTTCTTCAGGTAAAATGGGTTTTTCGGTTGCACAAGCTGCTGTGGATAGAGGAGCAAATGTTACTCTCGTATCCGGGCAATCTAACCTGCAAACACCAAGACATGTAAAAAGAATTAACGTTGAAACTGCTTCTGAGATGTACAAAGCTGTTACTGCTTATCAAAAACAATCCGATGTAATAATAATGGCTGCGGCTGTTGCCGATTTTTCTCCCGAGTCCCCTTCCGGTAAAAAAATTAAAAAGGAAGATTTTGAGTCGAACGGATATACATTAAAACTCAAAAAGACAAAAGACATTTTGGAAGCTCTAGGTAAACAAAAACGATCTAATCAAATACTCGTCGGCTTTGCTCTGGAAACTAACGATGAAATTAAAAACGCACAAACAAAGCTGCGGCAAAAGAAACTCGATTTGATAGTTCTCAACAATCCCCTCAAAAAAGGCGCGGGATTCGGAAGCGACACTAACATCGTAACTTTAATCCAAAATAACGGCAAAATAGAAAAACTACCCCTGATGGCAAAATACGATATTGCCGAAAAAATACTTGACCGTGCAGCTACCTTTCTTAAAAATAGAAATCGTAAATGAACGATATCCATAATGAAATTGATAATCTCATAAATAAAGTAAAGAGCTACTTTATGCAGCAAGAAGAATTATTTGGCGAACTCATCTACCCGACAGCAAAAGTGCAAAAACCAAAAACCGAATTGTCCAACATGAAAACACTTGACGAACTTAACTCGATAACCTCCGGATGCTTAAAGTGCACTTTAGGACATACACGCACTAATCTGGTTTTCGGCGTCGGAAATCCAAAGTCACGCGTAATGTTTATCGGTGAAGCTCCCGGCGCCGATGAAGACGCACAGGGCGAACCTTTTGTCGGGCGGGCAGGTCAACTTCTTAATAAAATTTTAGCGGCAATTGAGATGAAAAGAGAAGATGTTTACATCTGCAACATTTTAAAATGCCGTCCACCGGATAACCGCGACCCGATGGCGAACGAGATGGAAATCTGTACACCTTACTTAGAAAAACAGATAGATTTAATCAAACCCGAATTTATTATTTGTCTCGGCAGAATAGCAGCCCAGTGGTTATTAAAAACAAACGACAGCTTGACAAAACTCAGAGAGAAAGTACACGAGTATAAGGGCGCAAAACTTATCATAACTTACCATCCCGCTGCTTTACTCCGTAACCCGAATTGGAAGCGCCCCGCCTGGGAAGACATGAAAATGTTCAAAAAAATGTTTGACTCGGAACGTTAAGAGTTCCGAAGCAAGCATTTTAAAAAAATAATTTGTAAATTATGACTGATATAACACTTCAGGAAGAAATTAGTTGAAAATTGACGAAACAATACAAGGGCGCATTCCACCACAAGCTGTAGATGTGGAAGCAGAAGTTCTCGGCGCAGCTTTAATAGATAAGGAAGCTGTACCAAGGTTGTTGGAAATACTCCAGCCAGAATACTTCTATAAAACAGCTCATCAAAAAATTTTTCAAGGAATGACAACTCTCTTCAATCGGAGTGAACCCGTTGACACTGTTACACTTACAGAAGAATTGCGAAGGCGAGGAAACCTCGACGAAGTGGGCGGTCCGATATACTTAACCGACCTGACGATGAAAGTAACAAGCTCGGCGAACGTAGAATACCATGCTCACATCATACTTGAAAAAGCTTTAATGCGACACTTGATTTCTGCCTCCACCGAAATTACAACGCGCGCATACAGCGAAACCGAAGATGCCATCGACCTGTTAGATGAAGCAGAGACGAAAATTTTCCAGATATCTGAGCACCGATTAAAAAGAAGCACCACGACTATTAAAAAAGCTTTGATAAATACGATGGAGGTTTTAGAAAAAATTCACGGTAAGCACGGCGGTGTAACCGGTGTTCCATCGGGGTTTGTAGATTTAGATAACGAAACCGGAGGGTTTCAGAATTCCGATTTAATTATAATTGCCGGACGACCCAGCCAAGGCAAGACGGCATTTGCACTTTCTGTATCAAGAAACGCAGCTCTTCATCCTATGAAACCCACACCCGTTGCAATATTTAGTATCGAAATGTCCGAGCACCAGTTAGCAACCCGTTTATTATCTGCCGAAGCAAAAATAAACGCTCACTCATTAAGAACAGGAAGACTTCCAGACGAGCAGTGGTCGCGCTTGAGCAAAGTTGCGGGACGTTTAGCCGAAGCAAAAATTTTTATCGACGATTCACCAACGTTATCCATACTGGAAATACGGGCTAAAACTCGCCGGTTGAAAGCCGAACACGACATCGGACTTGTAATTGTTGACTATTTGCAATTAATTCACACCCCGAAAAGTTTAGAAAGCCGAGAGCGAGAAATTTCAATGATTTCCCGGTCCTTAAAGGCATTAGCAAAAGAATTGAATATCCCGGTAATCGCACTTTCACAGCTTAACAGAGGTCTTGAAACACGCAGCGGCGATAAACGACCAGTACTCGCCGACCTCCGCGAATCAGGAGCGATTGAGCAGGATGCTGACGTTGTCCTATTTGTTCATCGACCAGAAATGTTCAAAATTGAGTCGCTTAAAGATGACGACGGAAATACGATATCAACCGAAGGGCTTGCAGAAATTATTATCGGGAAACAACGTAATGGTCCAACAGGTATAGTTAAATTTACATTCAGAAAAGAGTACGCAGGTTTTGAAAATTACAGGCCGGGGTCTTTTGAGCAGTATATGCCGGTTGCGCCCGCCGAAATTGAACCACCGTTTTAATTTAATAATAAGAGATGTTATGAGATATTTAAATTTTATTTTACTATTTTTACTTTTATCATTTTTTCTCGGCGGATGTCAGTCCGGTAAAATGGTCCCCGGTTTATACTGGGAACAAACTACTGAGATGATCACTCCGAAAGGGGATACTACAAAGTATGATCAGAAATTTTACTTAATACCGGAAAAGCTCAGAAGCGAGCGGCTTGGTCCGTACAACGAAACATTCTTGATCGTCCGTCTCGACAAAAAAATAATGGTAAACGGAAGTCCGGCAGAAAGCGTGTACCAGCAAGTTCCATTCGAAGAAATTATCAGGCGACAAGAACTACGAAAAGAAAATGTTCGTAGAATGCGCGCACAAATGGACACTCTGCCCCCAAGTCTCAGGTGGAGAATGGAAAGAGATGTAGGCGTTAAATGGCAGCCTGAAAAATACGAAATTCAAGAAACGGGTGAAAAAAATATTATCTCAGGATTTAACTGTAAAAAATTCATTGTTACTAATCACGATACACTCGAAGGCGAGTATTGGGTAACCGATGCTTTCGGCTCCCTCGATACTTATGGAAAGGATTGGTTAGGAATTATGGGAATCATCATAACCGGTCCTCAATTCGATAAACATAAACTCATAAATGAAAAGGGAATTATAATTGAAGCTCAAGTGGGTAGGACAAAAATAACAGTTCCAAAAATGGAGAAGAAATTATTGCCTGAAAGTTTGTTCGACCCGCCGGAAGGTTTTGAAAAACGTGAAGTTCCGGTTTGGAAACCGAGAGTACCGCCTACAGATACGCTGAACAATAATAAATAGAAAACATAACAAAATATTCGGTAATCGGAAGTTTAAGCGATCGGCATTTTCCAAAACCCGGCTATTTTTCTCTTACATTTAAAGCACTCACCATCCGCTAATTGGTTTTTAAGAATTTTATAGCCGTATCGTTCAACAAGAAGTTCTTTGCACGTTGGACAGTAAGTATTTTCTCCTCCCCCTACCCTACCCGGCAAGTTTCCGGCATATACATAATTTAGCCCTGCCCTTTTGCCAATCTCCGACGCTCGTAATAGTGTTTTACCCGGTGTGCTCGAACGGTCAGTCATTTTATAATCGGGATGGAAGGCAGTAACATGCCATGGAATATCCGGCGAAACGGAAACAAGAAACTCTGCAATCTGCTTTAACTCTTCGTCGGAATCGTTGAATCCGGGAACAACCAGCGTTACAACCTCCACCCAGAAACCTTTTTCAAAAGCTAACTTAATCGTATCCAAAACGTTTTGTAAAACTCCGCCAAGCTCACGGTATCTTTTATCGTTAAATCCCTTCAAATCAATTTTGAAAAGGTCGAGATAAGGTCGGAGATAATCTAATACTTCGGGAGTTCCGTTCCCGTTCGAAACATAGCCGGTAACAAGCCCATACTGTTTTGCAATTTTAAATATATCGACAGCCCATTCAGAAGTTATAAGCGGCTCGTTGTATGTGCTGGTTATAATTTGAGCCTTGTACTCGACCGCCATCATAACAAGGTTTTCGGGCTCTGTCGCTTCTATGCGTGACGTGGAGTGTGGATCCCTGAGAGTTTGTGATGAAAGCCAATTCTGACAAAAGCTGCAGTGATAATCGCATCCGACCATGCCGAAGCTTACTGCCCCCGAACCCGGAAGCACATGGAAGAATGGTTTTTTTTCTATCGGGTCGAGTGCAACGCTGTTCACATATCCCCACGGCGCATACAATTTACCGTCTTGATTGAATCGAACTTTGCATATTCCATCCCTACCGGGTTTAATTTTACAGCGATGTCCGCAGGAATAACACTCTACCCAATCGCCATTCATTTTTATATAAAGCGAACCTTCTTTAGTATGCTTCTTCAGTGTATCTGCGAATGAAACGTTCAAACTCATTTCCTAAAAGATGTTTAAAATAACCGATATATTAAATCAATTATCATGAAAGTTCCGTAGCCAACCAACCCGGAAATTGGTATAGTTAAAACCCAAGCCCAAACGATTTTACCGGCAAGTCCCCAACGGACTGCGGACAATCTTCTTGTAGCTCCTACGCCCATAATTCCGCCTGCTACGGTATGTGTAGTGCTGACGGGTATTCCGGCAACAGCAGTTCCTAAAAGTACAAATGCGCCAGCAGTCTCTGCACAGAAGCCGCCTATCGGTTGAAGATGTGTTAAACGCATTCCCATTGTTTTAACGACCTTCCATCCGCCATACATCGTGCCAGCAGCAATTGTCAAGTGCGCGATTATCACGACCCAGAAAGGAACGTAAAACTCCGAACCGAGATAGCCACCTGTATAAAGTAAAATTGATATGATGCCCATAGTCTTTTGTGCATCGTTTGTACCATGACCTAAACTGAAAGCTGCGGAAGAAATCAGCTGACCTACTCTAAAAAATTTATCAACTCTCGAGGGTGATTTTTTTCGAACAATCCACATAACTACAACCATAAAAATAAAACCTAAGAACATACCAATTAGAGGCGAGAGAAAAATAAAAATACCTACTTTCATTAGACCGGCGGTAACCAACGCTTCGAAACCGACTTTTGCGACTGCAGAACCCGCTAAACCTCCAATTAAAGCATGAGAAACGCTTATCGGCAGCCCATAATGTGTGCACACATGTGTCCAAATTACTGCACCTATTAAAGCCGACAGGATTAATTCGTGGTTGATGACAGCCGGATTGACGATACCTTTCCCTATTGTGGTGGCCACATGAACACCGAAACCGAATGCAGCCGCAAAATTGAAAAATGCAGCCCATAGAACAGCCAAACGGGGGGAAAGCACACGAGTAGAAACGACTGTTGCGATAGAATTCGCCGCGTCGTTCATGCCGTTGAGAAAATCAAAAACCAGTGCGACGAAAATAATAAAAATTGTAAATTCAAGCATAGTAGTTTTGGGTTTAAGTGTTCTTGATGATTATACTTTCAATCGCATTTGCCGCATCTTCGCATTTATCTGTAGCGCCTTCTAATCCGACAAGTATCTCTTTTATTTTTATCAATTCAATAGGATCCTTACACGTTTTGAAAAGATTTGCGACACCAAGCTCAAAAAGGTCGTCCGCTTTATTTTCATAACTGTTCATATGAACGCAAGCTTCGAGTATCTCCTTCTTGTTATCCATATCTCTCAGCATTGGAATCACTTTTTCTAATTCGCTAATGGAGTCTTTTAAGGTTTCGATGATTTGAATACCTTCAATCGGAAAATGATTAATTTCGTATAAGATCACGCGTTTTGAAACACCGTTGATATGGTCGAGTACATCGTCAATTGATGCTGCTAAAAGATGTATATCTTCTCTATCGAACGGAGTTACAAACGAAGAACCCATTTCGTTAAATATCCTATGGGTTATCAAATCTCCCTTGTGTTCAATATCCTCAATAAGTTTAAGCTTAATCCGGTGTTCCTCGGTCAATGGAAACTTAAAAGCCTCTAACAGTGTTTTCCCGCCATAAGCTAAATTTTTAACGTCTTCTTCAAATAAATTGAAGAAATTATCGTGGCGAGGAATTAATTTTTGGATAAATTTATTTATATTCATAACCTACTCTTTATTGATGATTATTTTATTTGATTGAACTAAAATTTTATACTACCTCAATCGGTTTTTTCCTCAGAAGATAGTCCAGCCATTTATTTGAAAGCTTTTCAAGAACTGAATTAACCCTCAAACGCGAATTAAGATTCTGAAAATCAACCTCGTCTAAATGCTGATCCTGATTAAAACATGTGAATACTGGTTTAGTTTCTATTCCTGTAACAGGATCGACGTGGCGAACTAAGCACTGAGCACAAACTTCTTTCATCATACACTGCATCGGTGCATTGATGCTTCCTATAGCGGTATGATGAGTTAGGTAAGGAGCCAATATACCGTGACGTGCATCTTTTACCGCCGCCATCATTCGGTCGGAACCGATTGCAATGATTCGGTTGACTGTAGGGAGTGGAATTAATTGCTCACCTAATTTTCCGTCGCCGTAATTTTTCATCGCTTGGACTATGTTTCCTCTGAAGCGTGAATCTTGAGGACGATTTGGCATAATCTCTTCGCCGCTATCCGTACTCCAGATAATTTGATCGGTGGAAGACTCTATCTCTTCTCGCTTGAATAAGTCTTCGCCGCGTTTATAACCAGCAAAGTAGATTACTTTGTTGCCGTTTTGACGCAAAGCTTTTGCAATTGAAAATAAAACTGCGTTTCCAAGTCCGCCGCCGGCAAGAAGAACATTTTCACCCTGTGGAATTTCAGTCGGCGTTCCGGTCGGTCCCATAACTACAACCTTCTGCCCTGGTTTTAGAGAAGCTATAAGCCGCGATGATGCGCCCATCTCCAACACTATCACGCTCAATAATCCTTTATCGGGATCAGTCCACGCACCGGTTAGGGCTAAACCTTCCATAGTAAGCTGAGTGCCTTCAATCCAGATTGAGTCTGCCTCGAAGTTTTGGATACGATAAAATTGTCCGGGTTTGAATTTCTTTGCTTGCATAGGCGCTTTAACTATTACCTCAACTATCGTAGATGTTAACCGGTTTACTGAAACAACTTTTGCTAAGAATAATTCTTCAAGATGAGTTGAAAATTTATTCCACTTTTCATCTTGCTCCAGTTGATTAATGTTACTGTAATTGTCTATTTCGTTTCTGAATAAATCTACTACTTGTTTGTAGCCTTTTCTTGCGGACGACATAGCTTTAACAACATTGCCCGCATAAGCCGGATGATTATCGCCATAATAGGTTATGTACTTGTCGTTGTCCTTGTACGATGTGAAAAACGCTTTTTCAGAATCTTCAGCCGGCAGCAGCGCAGCGTCTCCTTCTAAAGAAAGTTGATGGGATTGGAAGAATTGCTTCCACTTATCCATCTTGAATGTGTTCGGAAACTCTCTTTCATAAATTATATTGGGGCTTGTTCCAGCCGCAACGAATAAACTTCTGGCAGGTACTCTTAAATATTCGCTGGAGTTTTTCCATTTTCCATTCTCTTCATTTTGCGTCTCAAAAACAATCTCTTTAATTGCACCATGTTCATCCGGGACAGCTTCAGTCGGGTTCATTTTTTCAACGAACTCAATTCCCTCTTCAAAAGCTTTTATAATTTCTTCATGATTTAACCTGTAAGCGGGGGAATCAATCAAGCCCTTGCGATAGAAAACTTTGACACCGCCCCATTTACGGACTAACTTTATAAAGTTTGGTTTTTCATCAGCCAACTTTGCCCGCTCTCGTTCGGCAACTACCTCACGTCCATGTTTAAGAAATTTCTTCAGGATTTCTTTTTCTTCCTTATCATACAGATTTAGAACTTCATCTTCACCGAACTCAGAGATTATTTTTTCAAAACGTTCGAGGAACTTTTCGACCTGATATGGATAATAAGCCATCAACTCTGTTGCAGTGTCTATCGCAGTTAATCCACCGCCTACGACGATAGCCGGCAACTCGACTTGCAAGTTTGCCATGCTCGAGCGCTTAGCCGCACCGGTTAATTGCAAAGCCATCAGAAAATCGCTCGCCTTGCGGATGCCGCGGATTAGATTGTTCTTCATGTTTATTATTGTCGGCTTACCCGCACCTGTTGCAATTGCGATATGGCTAAAACCTAAATTCCAGGCATCTTCGATTGTAAGCGTTCCGCCAAAGCGAACACCGCCGAATATTTTAAAATTCTTCCTGCGAGCCAGAGTCAGGTAAATCATGTTTAGAAAATTTTTATCCCAACGAACTGTTATTCCATATTCTGAAACACCGCCAAAACCAGCCATTACCCGCTCATCTAATGGTTTTCGTAACTCATTAATATCGTAAATTGGCTGCGGCATTTCGGACTCACTACCCGTCAGCTCATCCGGAAGTGGCTCGATTTTTAAACCGTCAATTCCAACAACACCGAAGCCCTCGTTTAAAAGATAATGAGCAAGTGTGTAGCCCGCAGGTCCAAGACCGACCACTAAGATATTTATGCCGTTATACGGTTTCTGATATGGTTGATTAATGTTGAGTGGATTCCAGCGTGTGAGCAAACTGTAAATTTCGAATCCCCATGGAAGATTCAATACATCGGTAAGAATTCCGGTTTCTATTTGTGGAATATTAACTGGCGTTTGTTTCTGAAAAATGCACGATTTCATACAATCATTGCAAATGCGGTGACCAGTACCGGCAACCATCGGATTATCGACCATAATCAAAGCAAGTCCGCCAAGTGAATCGCCTTTGCTCTTTAGGAAATGTGCTTCGGATATTTTTTCTTCAAGCGGGCAACCGCTAAGCTCAATACCGAGCAGATTAGTTTTTACTTCTCCTGTTTTTTCCTTTAAACCCTTCGCGCAAGAATCTTTATCCCTATCGTGACAGTAGATGCAGTAATCGACTTCGGCTGCAACATCGCGAAAACTGTACCGCGGGTCTGTTAAATCAAAACCATCGCGTCTTCTGTATGTCGACTCGTTACCAATCATTCGTTTTATAGGTGATTCATGATTGGCTAATTCATACTCCACCAAATGTTGAAAATCAATATTCTCCGGGATCTTGAATGAACTCCAATCTTTAACGATCCTCTTCCCTTCCGGCAAGTAATGGACTGCCGCGCACCACTGTTCCAATTTTTCGAGTAGGAATTTTACAAGCTCGTTAATTTTCTCGTCATTCGTTTTGTCGCTTTTAGAAATTCCAGCAACTTCTCCATAAATATTCAATGACTTAAATAATTTTACACCGTCATTTACCGCATCGTCAGAAATAGGAGTGGAATCCGATGTAAATTTTTGTTTGTACGCTTTCTCTATCTCGGTCAAACGTAACACCATGAGTGCGGTTGATTTCTCTGTATCACCGACCCAATCCAATTCAGGAAAAGCTGCTTGCCGAATCTTATTCAGTAAGGCATCCACTTCGTTGAATTTAATATTTTTTATCCTATCAGCGTTCCATTTTTTCAAAGCACGGCGGAGAACAAATTCCTTTTTAAAAAATAAAATCTTTTCTTCTGCAAAGAATTTATTTTTCAAGCTCTTGACGTCGTCTTCAACATCAAAGAGACGACCGATAAACGCGCTGAGGAACGGAGCCATTTCTACAAGAATGTTTGAAACTTCAGGGGGTGGAGTATTTTTTGGATTGTTACGGTATGCTTCAAATCTATTAAAGATAGGTGGGTTAAGTCGTTTTACGTCATTATAAAAGATAACGGTCAGATCACGCAGCTTTGAAGGAATATACAAATCGGAATAATGGAAATCATTTAGGCGGAGTTTAACTTCTTTTTTAGTGATCTTTTTCTCTTGAGCCATTATATATTTCGCAATTTATTATAAATTTCACTGCTTACGGCATACCTTGAAATGAAAATGTTAAGATAACTCTTCGGGCATTAATATAACAATAGAATAAGAAAAATACAAAGAGTATGCACCTCTACGACCTACGGCACTTTAAATAGCAACGTAGAATTTATTAACAAGGAACAGCATCGTATATGCGGTCTGTTTGTAGAAAAGTTTATAAAATTGATTATTAGTTCCGTTAGGAGCGATCTTACGCCGCACCCTTCATCGGATGCTACGTTTGGAAATTATTAACGACGTGTTTATATTTCTTCAACTTTTTCAAGTCTAATAAACACAAACAGGGATTCAAATGAAATTTCTAAATTTGTTGATCAACGGTATTACATTAATTTTATTTTTCTGTCCAATCAAAACCATACCGCAAGTTGAGGCGTACACGGGGGGCGTTGAAAAACAAAAAGCAGTCAGAGTATTTATAGATTGTGAGGACTGTGATTATAACTATATTCGCTCAGAGATTACATTCGTCAATTATGTTCGCGAACGATTCGAAGCCCAAGTTCATGTATTAATTACAACTCAGGAAACAGCATCGGGCGGTGATGAATATACTCTAACCTTTATTGGACAGAATGAATTTAAAGGGATCGATGATACTCTTACTTACGTATCAAAAAATGACGAAACCGATGATACAAAAAGAGAAGGGTTAGTTAAAATCATGAAAATCGGTTTGATCCGATATGTTTCAAAAACGCCTCTCTATAAAGATATCGAGGTTTCATACAGAGAACCGACGAAACAAGAAGAGGTAGTTGATAAGTGGGATTATTGGGTTTTTAACACAAACATTAATAGCTATTTCAACGGACAAAAATCGCAATCTTATGCTGCAATCTACGGAGGATTTTCAGCAAGCAGAATAACTAACGATTGGAAGGTGAGTCTATCTATTAATTCAAGCTATAATGAAAATAGGTATGAATTTTTTAATCAAAATTTTTTAAGCACCTCTCGAAGTTACGGCTTCTACAGTTTTATTGCAAAGGGAATAGACGATCATTGGTCGGCAGGTATTTCAAGTTCGCTTTCATCGGCTTCATATTCCAACATTAATTTATCTGTAGGGTTAGGACCTACGGTTGAATACAACATTTTTCCATATTCGGAATATACACGAAGAGAACTGCGTTTAAAATATGGTTTAAATGCCGGGCATACAAATTACCGTGAAGAAACAATTTATGATAAAAAATATCAAGTTTTGTTTACGCAATCTCTTTCGGCGACTTTAGAATTTAATCAGCCGTGGGGTTCAACAGAAACCACGCTGAGTGGGTCGCAGTATTTTCACGACCTAAACAAATACCAATTGACGCTGTTCAGCGAATTTAATCTCCGACTTATAGCCGGATTATCGTTTCGGTTTTACGGTAGAGTTGCATTGATACGCAATCAAATAGGGTTGCCGAAACAAGACGCTTCGATGGAAGAAGTTTTGTTGCAAAGGCGAGAACTTGAAACACAATACGAATACTACGGTTCAGTAGGTTTAAGCTACACTTTCGGCTCGATTTATAGCAATATTGTAAATCCAAGGTTTGGAAATTGATTTGACTTTATGCTTGCTTTGAGCTAAATTTTATCGAAAAATAAGAAAGGATAGATTATGCAAAAATCAATTCTGATTACTTTGGCAATTGCATTATGTGGTTTTCTTCCAGCACAAAGCCAAGTTACACTTCAAGCCGGTGGAGGTTTGGGCGTAATTGTGCCAACAGCAGATTACAGCGGAACGACAATTGATTATTATAACGGGAAGAATTACGGTCTCGCATCAGGTTTCAATGTACATGGGAAATTTAGAGCCGGCTTATTGGGATTTATTGTTGTGGGTGAGTTGGGATATTCTTCGTTGAGCAACACCGGAAATTCTGAACCGGGAAAAGGCACGGTAGAAGTATCGCAAAAGATTTTAACAATAAAAGCGGGCCCGGAATTTCAATTCAATATACCTGCCGCCCCGATAACTCCTTATATTGGGGGAAATTTGGCGATGAACAACTTCAGCGGCGAAACATTGTTCAACGGAGTCGCAGAGGTACCGAGCGGTAATTATAAAATAAAATCGACAGCACGATTTGGGGTTGGTGTTAACGGCGGAGCAATCATTACTATAAGCCCTCTGATGAAACTTGACATCAGCATCCAATATAATCTTATGAATGTCAGCGGTAAAAAATGGATAGATGTTGATGCGTCAAAGGATAAGCGAATTGAATCGTACGAAGCTTTGAACGATGAGAAGGACCCGCTATCAAACTTGAATAACACGGAACATTTTATTTCTAAAACCAGAACGATTAATTCTATGGTGATTACTGCAAGTTTGATGTTCGGGTTGTAATTTAATACGATGAAACTTCCGATTTTTGTATGAGGATGAACAACTTCAAAAATCGGAAGTTTTACTGAGATATGGGATTGGATCAACCACGCCGGCAAGTTTAAACCCGCGCAATCGCAATGCGCAGCTATCGCAAACACCGCATGCAATATCCTCGTTCTGATAACACGACCAGCTCAAATGCAATGGCGCATTAAGTTCACTTCCTTTTCGAACGATTTCAGATTTCTTCAGGTGGATAATCGGAGTTTCAATCGATATATCAGAAGATGGTTTTGTTCCCAATTTTATCACCTGGTTGAATGCAGCATAAAACTCTTTACGGCAATCAGGATAGCCGGAAGAATCTTCCTCGACAGCGCCAATAAATATTTTGGTCGCTCCTACTACTTCAGCCCAACTGACAGCAATCGAAAGTATGTTTGCATTTCGGAATGGGACATAAGAAGTTGGAATTTCTTTCCTCTCCAAGTTTGCAGGTTCAACCGGCATTTTTAAATCGGTCAAACTTGAGCCGCCTATTAACTTTAGATGCTCAATATTTACAGCCAACTTGTGCTTTACTTTGTAAAAGTCTGCGATGTCATTGAAAGCTTTAAGTTCTCGGCGTTCTGTCCGCTGCCCGTAATTTAAATGGAGAAAAGCCATTTCATAATGTTGATTTGCGACTGCGGCAGTTACGCAGCTATCCATACCGCCGCTAACAAGAACCACAGCTATTTCTTTATTTTCCATCTTATCCGTCACCTAACTTCTACATTCATTATTCGATGTTCAATATTCATCATTTATATTTGCCTTTTTTTTACTCTTCCTTCGTTGTGAGATATATTACTAACCACAAGGTTCACGAAGATTACACAAAGTTCCCAAAGTTGTTGTTACATCGCTAGTAACTCTTTGTGTCCCCTGTGACGACCTTTGTGGTTTATTTTTTTTTCTTTGTTCGTCATTCGTTATTCGTGGCTAATCATAAATTATATTATACCCCGCGCGTTTCAGGAGACCATATATACTTTTGTAATTGTAACTGAAATCGGACATTCAAATTATCTTCCAAAATCCAACCTGCTAAAATTTTCGGGTCAATTGCTCCATAAACCGGCGACATCAATACTATGCATTTATCCAGCAATCCAAACTCATCAATTTTTCTTTTCGTCCACTCGTAATCGGTTTTATCACCAACAACAAACTTCACCTCATCATCTTTTTTCAGATAATGAACATTCTCCCAAATATTTTTCTTTTCCATTCCGCTGCCCGGACATTTAAAATCGACAATACGCTTTACTCTTACATCCACACTCGAGATATCAATGCTTCCACTGGTTTCAAGAAGCACTTCGTATCCTTCGTCGCATAAAATTTCCATTAAAGGATGAACATTCTCCTGTAGGAGCGGTTCCCCGCCCGTTACTTCTACTAACTTACAACCGTACGATTTTACTTTATCTATTATATCAGATATTTTCATCTGCGTGCCTTCATTAAAAGCATAAGCAGTATCGCAATAATTACAGCGGAGATTACAATATGTCAACCGTATAAACACGCACGGTAATCCGGCATGCGTTGACTCACCCTGTATGCTGTAAAATATCTCATTAATTGTTAGAGTATCGTTTGTGTTTTGTATAGTTTTCGCTTGCATGATTCGGAAATAAATATCAGTAGAAGTTTAACGAAAGGCAAATTGTGAGATACGGCATAGAGATAATAATTTCTATTGCTTAACAAGTATGAATTCTCTATATTATTCTATCATAAATTATGTTAAACTTATCTTTGAAATAAAATGAAAACTTACATATGGTTATTTACTTTAATTATCCTTTTACTTGGCGGCTGTTCGAAAGAGAGCACCAACCCTATCGTTAACGACGACGGTACTCTGAATTCAAATATCCAAACGATTGATAATGTGAATGCCGCAAACGGCGATGTTTCAACCGCCATCGACGGTAATAATAAACTTCACGTCGCTTATTTTTCGTTCAACCTCGGATTAAAATATGCAACAAACAAAACCGGCTCGTGGGTATCAACAATGATTCATCCAGAGGACACGAGTACCACTATGTCTGTTTATAATGACATTGCAGTTGACAGCAGCGGATTTGCTCACATAGTTTATACTATCTCCGGACTGAGAGTGACTGATGAATCGGCAGTTTACTACGCCACTAACAAAACCGGCATATGGGTTAAAACCAAGATTGCTTTTGCAACAGGCTCAGATTTTAGTGGTGCCGGCTTGGCGGTTACAAGTACCGGCAATGTTCATATAGTTTATGGTGATCACACGATGAGTCTAATGTATAAACATAATCTTTCCGGGTCATGGACAAGCGCAGGAAATTTAGGCTCTTACTGGACAAGCGTTCGACCGCGGCTCGCTCTCGACGCAAGTAACAATGTTTACGTGGCATACGAACATGGTGGAGAGGGAACCTTACATCTACAAGTAATAAACTCGGCGGGAAGCCTTGTAAGCAATTCGATACTTGATGGTGTGAGTGGATCAGGAGTGTCGGTTGGCTGGAGTCCGGATATCGCTATCAATAAAACTAATGGCTTTGTTTTAACACCATACTGGAATTACGATAGCAAATTATTAAAAATTTATAACGGCGGAACTATAACCACGCTCGATACTTTAAACAACTGGACTGACCCAGCTATTGTAACCGATATCAGCGGAAAAGCGCATATCTGTTACACCGACTTAACTACTTATGAATTGTACTACGTGAGCAATAAAACCGGACCATGGGTTAAGGAAATAATTACTGCATCTGTTACAGCGAGGGGTTCGGCTCTCGTCGTTGAACCGACAGGAAAATTACATTTTATATACTGTGTTAAAGGCGTTAATTCTTTGAGAGTGATTACAAAATAAAATTTTTCAATCATTTTGGCATTGATTAATTTTTGTTTCTGATAAAGCCAACCTTTTGAGTTGGCTTTTTTAATGGGCTCAAATAGGTTACAAGCGAATTATGTGGTATATTGAAAACAAAAGGGATAAACCAATGTTGAGTCTAAGAATGCCAAAAAAAGTTATAAAACCAGCGGTTCAGAAAGTTAATAATTTCTGGGATAATAGAGAACAAATTGTTAATAAGGCAAGAAAAGAAAAAGAGAAGAAAGACTTACGAAAAGGTGCATAGAAGCTGTATTAGACAAATTCCTATGGATAAAAGATTATGTCAGGATTAACTAAAAAAGAAAGAATAAAACGATCCACTTTTGATATTACAGTTTTTGAAAAAGCCTATAATATTGATTTGAAAAAGTGGTATGGTAAAGATCTGTACGGTGATAGTAAATTAAGTGCAGAGTATCTTATTGAAGTAAGCCGACTTAGAGAACAAAGATAGATTAATATGCCATAAATTAAAACAGAAGAGATATGACAAAACAATTTGAGATGTTAAAAATTTTCCTGACCAAAGAACAAGTGGGAAAAATTATTGATGACAAATTTAGTAATGAAGAATGGGAATTATTTACAACTTATGTAAAAAACTTTAAAACAGAGAAATTAGTTTACTTGTTATATAATAAATGGAATGAATCAGTATAGGTGTTATAGATCCCAACACTATGCAAAGTAAAAATATTGAATGGTAGAATATTAATTATATTGACACAAATAAATAAGAGAATACTCTAAACCCCCAACGAATTAAATAAATTAAAACAAGAAGAAACAAAAAGCCCCAGTGAAAATATTTGCTGGGGCTTTCTATTTACAAAGGGGGTTGACTTTTATTGCAGAGGTTCTTACTATCTAATTCTTTTGTTCGAACTCATCCCCTATCTGAGTTTAAACAAAAATCCGGGCTTGACCAAAAAGTAAAATTATTCATTGTGAAGCTTTGTGCCTTTGGGTTTTTGTGGCAAAATAAGTGTGTCTATTAAATATAAATGAACTCATTGCCACGAAGGCGCCAAGTCACTAAGGTACGAAGAACACAGAGGCACACAAAGACTTTCGAGACAACGCCGGTGACTTTGTTCAAAACTTGTCGGGGGTTGAGACCATTTTATAGACTTTTAGCACAGCCTCCATCACTCAGCGACAAATCCCAAATTAGAAAATTATATAATCAATTTATTTTTATCAATCTCTTTCATAATCCTCTCCGTCTCTGCAAGCGCGACAATCATTTTCTGATAATGCTCGATATCGGCATTGGTAAGTGTACGACCTTTACGATCCTTTAGCCATTTCTGTGCAGGTTGGTAGCCGCCGATGTAGAAGTTCCAAGCAGTTTCTGGGACATTACCAAAGTATTGGTCTCTGTTCATAAATACTTTGTTATCTTTGTACACCAATTTCTCAACAGTGTCTGAGCCGTTTACCGGATATGTAGTAATAAATTTATTTACTTTCGGCTCCTAACAGAGACGTTTACTAATGTATTTTTAGTTTCGAGTCCTTTAGGACTCGTATGTCTGTAGCACGATATCGAAAAATAATATTCCGCTCCGTAGGAGCGGTATGTCTCAATCAGTTTCAACATTCGACCCCTCTGGGGTCGGTATTGTTTTTCTATTTTCTTTCTACAAACATTCGACTTCTAACGGAGTCCATAATATCTAAAACTTATTCAAGCTATGATTCTTTATGCAAAACTGAATGCACGACAAGTGAAACTGCCGTGCTTTCCCGCTATGATCCCAGTTTACAGTTTGGACCGTTAATCTTTTATGAAACCAGCTTCTTTCCTGATTTGAGGAACTTGATCTTTTGCACGTATTAAATCCTCCTTAGGAAGTAAATCCCACGCTCTCTTCATAGTAGATTGATAAAACTCTTTCATAGCATTTGCTATAGTATTATGAACTCCGGGGTCATACAATGGAATATCTTTTTGTATCCCCGAATAATAAGATTCACCTTTCACGGCAAGATCTATTTGTGGAATAGGCAAACTTTTAACTATTAATTTTTGCTTGGTAAATGTTTCTGAAATATACAGTGTTATTTTCCCGCTGAGAGTTAGAGTCCCTTCATATTCGGAAACAGTTTGTTTACCATCTGATCCCATAGGTATATATGTCCAACCTCCTGATGTTTGGTCAATGTTTAATTTGATATCAGCAGATAAACCTAATTCACATTCGGTTTTGTCTGAATAAGTCATTAAATCATATTGTTCATAAGGACCTTTTAGAATATATCCTCGTGCCGTTAATATTTCTTCTAAATCATTTCCCATACTGGAACGAAATTGTTTAAATGGTGATTTATTTGAATACACGAAATCTTCCGGATAAATGGGGTCGAACAAAGCAATTTTTAATCCTGCACTACCAGGCGCTGCAGAGCTTGGCGGCGAAAAATCAAAATCAGGAATTACTATAGGTGTACGTGTTGTTATTCTCTCCTGTGTTGCACAAGCCGGAAACAATAATGCGAACACAATGAGTGTCGCTGACGAGTAAAGGTTCTTTTTCATTTTCATTGTTATTAATTGTTAGTAATTATTTGTTGAATTTATTATATAATCAATTTATTTTTTACATATGGTCGTCAGCAACCGTTTGCTGACAAAAACATTTTACTGTCGTGAAATGGTTCACGACAGCCGGGCTTTAAAATTTTTATAATGAAAAATATAAATCATTGTCGCAAAGGTATAAGTTAGCAAATCATTTTTAATGTAGTTCTTTTCCTACTTTTTTAACCATGAGATTATTTTTGAATTTATATCGGTTCTTACCTTTCTGAGTTCATGATCATCATTCAACATATGAATCTCCAGATTTGCTGCTCCCTGCTTTTGCAGCGAACGATAAAGCGGAAGAATGTGGTCTTCAATTGTTACACCAGAATCGAGCCAGCCACCGAATAAAAGTATATCCTTTTTCGCAAGCTTATCTGCAAAATTTTTAAGGTTATATTCCTCTTTATGTTGTAACAACCATTCGTAAGATGCTTTCCCTCCTGGTCCACGGGATCTGGATGTATCCGACATGCACCTGTCCAGGATTCGTTCATGTAATCTCCTGAAATCAAGATCTTGTTCATACATCGTGGCCCAAACACTCAAATCTGCACCCGCAATCGAACATACTTTCCTGACAGAATTATCGTATAGGGAACCTAACAGAGCCAGTCCACCCCCATAGCTGTTGCCAATTAATGATATATTTGATGTATCAATAGAATATTTCTTTATTGTTTGATCCAATTTTAGGAAATCAATCGCTGAATTTACATTTTTAAGTGAAGTCTCCGGTGACCAAATTCCTTTACTTGACCATGTACCACTATAACTGAAGGTAAGGACATTAAAACCAGCTTCTGCTAGTGTATGTGCAAGTTCAAATATTAAATAATCTTTTCCGCAATAGCCATGCAGTAAAATCACTGTTGAGGAAAATTCTTTCGCCTTAGCTTTGTAGAACCAACCATGAATATTATCTCCGTAACTGTTAAAGTTAATTTCATTGGGATTATCTGTTTCATTCTGTGCAAGTAGTAATGAAACTGGCAAAAAATAAAGAATTATTAACAGAAAAACTAGATTAGTAAAACAATTCTTTTTTTTCATTTTATTTCCCCCTTATAATTAAACAATCAATTTACTTTTATCGACCTCTTTCATAATCCTCTCCGTCTCTGCAAGTGCCACAATTATTTTCTGATAATGCTCGATATCGGTGTTTGTAAGAGTTCTGCCATTGCGGTCTTTAAGCCATTTCTGTGCTGGCTGATAGCCGCCGATGTAAAAGTTCCACGCAGATTCCGGGACTTTGCCAAAGTACTGGTCTTTGTTGATATAAACACAAGAGTCTTTGTAAATTATTTTTTCGACTGTATCTGAGCCGCTTACAGGATAGGTTGTTATAAACTTATTTACCTTAGGTGATTCGAGGAGATGGAGTGAACGCAATTCAGCGCCAAGGGCAACAAGTTTTTTAAAACTCTTTGCATCTTTTGGATACGGCACACGCGGGAAATCTATTTTTAAAAACTCTTTGTATTTCTCGCGATAACTCGGTGAGTGTAGAACTGCATAGATATAATCAAGAATATCTTCGGGAGTAACTTTGCCGACAA
The DNA here is from genome assembly GCA_964581995.1 of uncultured Ignavibacteriaceae bacterium. GTDB lineage: Bacteria > Bacteroidota > Ignavibacteria > UBA10030 > BY39 > CAZOQB01. The sequence goes on from CAZOQB010000008.1 coordinate 122,586, forward strand.
TCTTTTCTATCTCTTTAACAATTTCTTTTTTGAGATTTGGAATTTTTGATCCGTCTTCGGCATATACATAGAGGGGTAATAATGATTCGCTACCCTTGTTATCAGATCGTATGTAGCCATCTGCCATAATTTTATTGGATATGAAGAAGTATGACGTTTTATCTTCTGCCATCTGACGACGAACAACCAATCCGACATTCTCTTGTAACGAGTGCTTCATTATCTGGTATCTGGACCGCTCGATAAAATCATCGTGATAGTAAATAAATCGATTATCAAATGGGCGATAACTAATTGGTACTAAATTTTTATCATCATAATTATGTTTTAAAGCATTTATAGCTCGCCAGTTCATATTTTCTTTTAGTCCAAATTTTATCATTGCCTCTTGTGGCGTTGCACTCGAAAGAAAACCATTGATTCGTTTTTTAAGAATTTTATTATCGTAATCAATTACAAAATCGTCGCGTGAAGTTACAATACCTACACTTGAAATAGAGAATAGATCGGCAACGGAAAATCCCTTTTTATACTCACCCAAAATATTTGTATCCCGAACAACCCATTCATAATTTGGACTTGATGGAGTAATGGATTTCCATTTTACCGAATCGATTGAATTAGTATTAAGAAACTCAAACTTTGATTGGCGAGTGCCGAAACTATCTGCAAGAAATATCCTAGTGGCTTTATTCTTACTAGCTTTCCTTCTTATTCCCAAGAAGATCGCGACGCCCTGTTTAATATCAAAGACATTTTTATCTTCACTTCCATCTGGTGCTTTCTCTTTTTTATTGGCGTTACCGTGCAAGTCAAGCACATATATTTCATCAAATGTACTCATAAGATGATAGCGCATTCCGCGAAATGTCGGGTTGTCAATATATCCATGAGCAGTAATCATTGCTACGATACCCTCACCCGTTTTTTCAATCATGCTTTCGGCAAATCTGATAAATTTCACATAGTCGTCACTTAGCCATTTAGAATTCCGTTCCTGTAATTTTCCACCCGATGGTTCTGTTTTATAGACATCATTGCCAGTATATGAGGCATTGCTTGATTCACCAGAATACGGTGGGTTACCAATTACTACCATAATAGGCGATTCGTTCTTTATAACCGATGCTTCTTTGGATTCATCTGCAATACTTTCAGCAAAACCAAAACCAGTAAACAGGTCTGCTTTGGTCGCACCTTCTTCGAGAGAATTTGTAAGATAAATACCAAGCCGGCGGTTAAAATATTTAAATCCCGTTTCTTTAAACGCCATACTCAACTTCAGGTGGGCTATAGTATATGGCGCCATCATAAGCTCAAATCCGTGCAGTCGCGGCAGCAAATCGTTATGCACGTATGTGGTCCAGCGCCCCTTCTGTCCATCCTTAAGTAACCGTTCGTAGATTATACGAATAACAGCGCTAATGAATGTGCCTGTCCCGACAGCCGGATCAAGAACCTGAACCCGGTGCAGACCGGTTGCTGTTTTTGATGTGTCGGCTAAACCGGAAGCGAGACCAAAATCTTTTTCAAGTAAGTAATCAACAGAACGCACAATGAACCGCACCACCGGCAGAGGCGTATAAAACGCACCCATCTTTTTCCTGAGTTCGGGATCGTATTCTTTTAAAAAGTCTTCATAAAAATGAATTACGGGGTCGGGTCCCTCTTGCGTTTTTCCCCACGAATCATCTTTGAAATATTGCTTCATCAACTCCGGAACATCGGCATGGGAAAAAACCGAGCACAACTCATTTACAATATACTCAAGCCGTTTGTCAAAATTTGGTCCAACTATGTGGTCAAAGAAATGCCGAAGCAGAGGGTTTGATGCCGGCACGAGGTCGCGGGCTTCCTGCCGTGTAAAGTTTTCAGGCGTTGTATCGTGATACCTTGCTACAAAAAGACCATAGACAAGAGTTTGCGCATACATATCCGCGAAAGATTCTTCTGTAAGGTCGTGCACAAGAAGTTTTTTAATCGTATCATGTACACGTATTATCTCAGCGTTTTTTTCCGACTTATTTGAAAGAAATTGTTTGACGTTATCCCGTATCCTTTGCGCTTTACCACCCATAATTTTTGATAAGTGCTCTCCCGACCGGATCGGTTCTTTATGCGATTGCGTGAAATCAACTAATGTCTTGGCAACGTGGTCAAAATTTTCCGGTATAGCTACAATCTTTCTATGCTTAATATCATAATCCGCAATCTTGATTGGAGTTTGATAGGATAAACCGTTTCTGTAAAAACGAAATTCAACATAATCTGTCAGAACTAAATTGGCATAGCCAAAATATCTTGCCATCTGCTCGGACTTCTCCACTTTATCCAAAGACACGCCAATATCTTTCGCTTCGATATATAAAATTGGCACATCGTGGTTAAGTACAACAAAGTCCGGCTTGTTCCCTTGCTTTGCTTTTGCATCGTGATCTATACGCCGCACATTGATTGACTCGAAAATTCCCTTTAATAAAATTTCAAAGTCGGTGCGGTAACCCATCTCGCTCGTTTCCTCGTGCGCGAATTTGGAGGAGATGGATTTAATATAATTTTCGAAAATATTTTGCATAGATTTCAAAAAAGACGTGTTTGTTCAGGACTCGAATTCCTTTGTTGGCAGATGCGATTGACGCATAATGGATTTCAGAGTTCCGAATTTGATCTCTTCGTGGTTAGGAACGGGAACAGTAATTGTTGAGGAGCCGGTTTTCTTCTGCATAATAATGTGGCTCCCACGCTGACGAACTTTCTGAAAACCGTGTTTGGAAAGGATATGACAGACCTCTTTGCCAGAGAGGATTCGCATTTTAGCCAACGGCTACCTCTAAGCGAGTGACAAAAACTTCGTCATGCAAGCGTTCACGAATTTCTTTACTTGAAGCCGTTTCAAAAAATAATTCGATTGCTTCTTTGAGATTCTTTCGAGCCTCTTCGACGGTTTCACCCTGACTGGCAATATCGAGTTCAGGACATAGAGCAACATACATATTGTCCTCTCGTTCAATGACAGCTGTAAATTGATGTCTTTTCGGCATTTTAAAAACCTTCTTTCTTGATTGATCTGGAATTAATGATACTATAAAGTTAATATAGCATACATTCCCTAAAATGTCAATGTGAGAGGTTTGAGGTTGGGTAGTTGCGGACAGACTGAAAGTCCGTCCTACCGGGTACGATTCAACCGGTACGACATGCTTTTAGCATGTCGATAGGCAGAGAAGGGGGACTTTGTTCAAAACTTGTCGGGGGTTGAGTTCAAATGTTTTCGCTCAGCTTCTATCCCGTTAACCGGAAATAATAAACGGGCCGAAGCTCTGTCTGCGCGCTATTTTTGGTAGGAACGCACAGACAGGCTTCATTTAAAGTATCACGGGAGGAATGATACTTACCCTTGAATTATTATTACATTCCAGCTTATCATCTCATCAATATCATTTTCTTGGTCTCAATAAAAACTTGTTCTGAGAGAAGCGAAGGATCAACGGCAACTAATCTGTAGTAATACACACCGCTTGTTACACCTCCTGCGTTCCAGAATAAAGAGTATTCACCTTTTTCTTTCTTCTCTTGAGCGAGTGTTGCTACTTCCCTGCCCAACAGGTCATACACTTTTAGCGTAATATAACTTTCTCTTGGTACTGAGAAAGATATTTTTGTTTGTGGATTGAAGGGATTTGGATAATTCGCAGCTAATGCGAAGCTGCCAGTAACATTTGCTCGTTCGTTTACATCGGTGATAAGCATTTGCCAAGTAAGGGTATCTTTCTGGGAATTCTGCCATGCGCTGCTGTTCCATGTTTGGCATAATTCCTCTGTTATGTTTTTATTTGCATCGTAGGTGTAAGTGTATTTCAACCAATTCACCCACAAACTAGCGTTCCACGTTTGGTATAACACCTCTGTCCTGTTTTTATTTGAATCATAGGTGTGACTGGATTTAGTATCATTCACCCACGAAGTAGCGTCCCATGTTTGGTATAACCAGTCTGTCATGTTTCCATTTGCATCGTAGGTGTAAGTGTGTTTGTAAATATCCTCCCACAAACTGCCGTCCCATGTTTGGCATAACCAGTCTGTCATGTTTCCATTTGCATCGTAGGTGTAAGTGTGTTTAGTCTCATTCACCCACGAACTTGTGTTCCATGTTTGGTATAACACCTCTGTCCTGTTTTTATTTGAATCATAGGTGTAGCTGGATTTAGTCTCATTCACCCACGAACTAGTGTTCCAGTTTTGGCATAACGCCTCTATCCTGTTTTTATTTGAATCATAGGTGTAACTGGATTTAAACTCATTCTCCCACACACTGCCGTTCCATGTTTGGCATAACATGTCTGTCGTGTTTCCATTTGCATCGTAGGTGTAACTGTATTTCACCCAATTCACCCACAAACTGTCGTTCCATATTTGGTCTAACCAGTCTGTCATTTTTTCATTTGCATCGTAGGTGTAAGTGTGTTTAGTCTCATTCACCCACACACTGCCGTCCCATGTTTGGTATAACCAGTCTGTCATTTTTCCATTTGCATCGTAGGTGTAAGTGTGTTTAGTCTCATTCACCCACACATTTGTAAGCGTATCCCATAACTGAAATACATCAGAAATCTGTAGATACATCGTATCTGATAGAACCTTAGTAAACTTATCTACTCTTCTATCGGCAAATTTTATATTGAAAAATAATCCCAGCTCATTCCGGAACTGTTGTTCAATGTGAATTCTAGGATGATGAGGGTATTGCGCGCGCGCGCTATCCACAATCTTTTCCTGAATGAACGTCTGGCAATTGTATATGTTTTCCTTTTTCTGAGAGAACACCAACACTGTAAAAGAAACTGTAAGCATCACGATGGCGCTAAAAACAATCGCAAAGCTCTTCATAAGCTCACCTTATATTTTGTGTTTGAATGATGATTTGAAATAAAAAATAATGAAAATAAAACAGCTTGTCAAGAAAAAAACGAAGAAAATAGTAAATAATATTGTTTCCAGAAGAAATAAAAAAGCCACAAACATGTAACAGACATTTGTGGCTTGAAGCGGGAACGCTTTATAAACAAGAAACCTAAAAAATAATCGGGCCGAAGCTCTGTCTGCGCGCTATTTTTGGTAGGAACGCACAGACAGGCTTCATTTAAAGTATCACGGGAGGAATGATACTTACCCTAATATCATTTTCATTAAAAATATTACCGTTACCTTCATAAATCTCCTACAGTATTTCACACTCTGTGGACCCTGTAGGACTTGTCCCGAAGGGATTCCGTGAATAAAAGACTTTTTATGAACGGAAAACCTACGACCACACGGATTGTTTTTTGTGGGCCCTGTAGGACTTGAACCTACGACCCGCAGATTATGAGTCTGCTGCTCTAACCAACTGAGCTAAGGGCCCCGCATGTTGCTCATATTTCGTTTAAAATATAAGAATTTCAGTTAAAAAAAACAAGGAGAGAATTTATCTAATCCTTTTTCAGCAAAACAGCGTGGCTCCGCTTTATGATTAGTGTATCGACTTGTGTAAATCCGGCAGCAACGGCAAGCGAAAGTGTTTCGTCAAACTCTTCTTTGGTTACATGTCCGGTAGGCTCGGAAACCAAAACTATTCCACCTTTTTTGAGCGAATTAAAAATCTCAACGAAAAAATTTTTCGGGTCGGGAATTTCATGCACAACGGCAAACGCCAGAGCAAAATCTATTTTACCGGTCAGGTCTTCAATCTTAAGCGAATCCTGCGTACACAACCGCGTGTCAATCCGCCATAACAACCCTGCTTTATCAGCACGCTTCCGGAGACTGTTTAACATTCTTTCCTGCAATTCCACACATATAACCTGCCCGGACTCACCCACTAATTTCGCCAGCGGTAAGCTAAAGAATCCCATACCCGGACCGATTTCGAGGACAGTCATTCCCGCTTTGACGTACGGATTTAAAATGTTTTCGGGATGTTGAAATAACCGCCGAAAAGGACTTGCCAGCAGATAACCTATGTACCACGGGCACACATGATTTTCCATAAAAATTTTCTTTCTCTGAATGTATGGATTTACAAATTCTATTTCATTTGTTTAATCCGAATTTCCGTATTTTTATTTTTCGATAAAAGTTCTTTCAGTGTTGATAAATCAGTATCGCCGTAGTGGTATGGATATAAGATTTTAGGATTAAATTTACCCACAGCATCGGCAACTTGTTCGGGCGTCATTGTGTAAGGCTGGTTCATCGGTAGAAATGCGATATCAATATTTTTTAAGTTAGCCATTTCAGGAATATTTTCAGTGTCGCCGGCAATATAAATTCTGTTCCTACCGATTGTTAACACATAACCATTGTCCCTGCCTTTAGGATGAAACTTCAATCTGTCGGCGGTTGTATTGTAAGCCGGTACCGCCTCGATTACAATTCCTTCCACCGTCTTCTTATCTCCGTTTTTCATCACCATTCCCTTTTTTATAATTTCGAACACCGCACCGTTCACAACCATTTTTGTGTTCATTTTCGTAATCGAATTGATAGCTATCGTATCCAGATGGTCGGGATGCTGATGTGTTATTAGAATTAAATCAGCTTTCGGCTGCTTTGCATAATTAGCCAGCTTGCTCCACGGATCGACGTGGATAATTTTATTGTTGAATTCAAACATCAAAGTCCCGTGTCCGATAAAATGGATAGTTAATTTGCCGGATAGCGTATCAAATGTATCTTTCTCGAATTGATTTTGAGAAATTGCCGGTGTGTTCATCAATAACACGCTGCACAGAAAAATAATTATCCTTTTCATAATTTTTTCCCCTTAGGTTGTTGTAATATTTATATTAATATATCCAAACTGAAAGTGAGTGTCAAATCGGTTTTTGGATTTGCTATATTAAAATTCCTTTCTTATCTTTTTTAAAAGAATTATTTGGCAGGCACGATGGTTTACAAGTTAATAAACTTCTCATTAATCTGCTTTCTGGTTTCCGGGGCAAATTGCGACTCTCAAACTAAGCAATTCGATAGAAAGCCCGCAGTGGCAGGACAGTTTTATCCCTCTGATCCAATCGAACTAAAATCTACTTTAAAAACTCTTTTCTCAAAAGCAGTTGCTCCAAAGAACATCAAAAATGTGCTTGCAATAATTTCACCGCACGCCGGGTATGTTTATTCTGGCGAAGTTGCCGCATCATGCTTTAACCAAATCGATCCAAACAAAGTTTACGATAACATTTTCATCATAGGTTCGAGTCATCGCATTGCATTCGAAGGCGCAGCAGTATATTCCAAAGGCAACTTTTTGACACCGCTCGGACCTGTAAAAGTGAATGCCGAAATAGGTAAAACATTAATTAAACGCTACAATTTCTTCACTGACAGAGATGAAGCCCACTTATCCGAACACAGCCTGGAAGTGCAGCTCCCTTTTCTGCAATACATAATGAAAAAAGATTTCAAGATTGTACCAATCGTCCTTGGAACACAAAAGCCAGAGATGTGCAAATTAATTGCCGGCGCTTTAAAACCATACCTAAACAGCAAAAACCTTTTCATCATCAGCACAGATTTTTCGCATTATCCGAAATACTCAGACGCTGTAAAAATCGATAAGGCAACTGCAGACGCTATAGTTTCAAATTCCTCGAAAAATTTATTAGAAACGTTATCTAAGAACGAAGAAAAGGGTATACCTAATTTAGCAACAAGTTTATGCGGATGGACTTCGGTTACTACATTGCTCTACATGACTGAAAACACTCCTGGTATCGATGTAAAAGTTATCGATTACAAAAACTCGGGTGATTCTGAAATCGGAGATAAAAAAAGAGTCGTAGGTTATTATTCATTCGCTGTTTCAATTAAGGAGAAAAAAATGGAATTCAATCTAAACGAAAAGGATAAAAAGGAATTACTTTCGATTGCACGACGGACAATCGAACAGTATGTAAACAAAAATACTCTCCCGGAAATAGATACATCAAAACTTTCTAATAACGTCAAAACAAAATGCGGCGCGTTTGTAACTCTTCATAAGCAGGGTATGCTGCGCGGCTGCATCGGACATTTCGAAGCAGACGAACCGCTCTATAAGATAGTCCAACAAATGGCAGTTGCGGCATCTACACAAGATTATAGATTCTCACCCGTTAAGCCGAACGAGGTGAAGGAACTCGAAATTGAAATTTCGGCGCTCACTCCGATGCAGAAAATAAAATCAATCGACGAAATTGAATTAGGAAAACACGGTATATATATTAAAAAGGGACCTCGTGGAGGGACATTTCTACCTCAAGTAGCAACGGAGACCGGTTGGACAAAAGACCAATTTTTGGGTTACTGTGCACAGGACAAAGCTGGTCTCGGCTGGGATGGCTGGAAAGATGCAGATATCTATACATATGAAGCTCTTGTTTTTATCGAGAAGGACTAGATGAAAAAATAATGTCCGCATCGCGTGTAAATCTCGAACCCGCCAATCACAAGTCTAAGATCACATCGAGTTTGATTCTTCCCATTGTAGCAGTAGGAGTTTCCTCTATCGTCACACAAATTATATTGCTTAGAGAATTTTTATCCGTCTTTTATGGCAACGAACTCGTAATAGGAATTATTCTTGCGAATTGGATGACCCTAACGGGACTCGGATCTTTTATCGGCAGGTATTCAACACGAGTAAAAAATAAATTTAACTTGCTCGTCATTCTGCTCATACTTATTTCTGTGTTGCCGGTTGTTACAGTTTTCATGGTGGATTTTTTAAGAAATATCGTCTTCCCTGTCGGTACAATGATCGGATTACTACAAATCCTCTACAGCTCTTTCATCATTTTAACTCCATTCTGCATCATATCAGGATTTTTATTCACGTTATTCGTTGTTGTTTTATCAGAAAGGTACCAAACCAATTTCATTCCTTCTGTGTATTCGTGGGAATCAACCGGAAGCGTTATCGGCGGTTTCATTTTTAGTATCATACTGATTTACCTACTGACTGTGTTTAAAAGTTTAATTATGCTCATGATTTTTAACCTGAGTATAACTTTTGTTTTCTCGTTCATCTACTGCAACAGAACTATAAAACTTCTTGTCTTATCCCTCCTTATAATTTTACCTCTGGGTTTTATGGTTATTGATTTAGACAAAATCTCAAAGGAGTTCCTTTTTCCGAATCAGAAGTTAGTTTATTATAAAGATACTCCTTATGGAAGCTTGGCAATAACCGAGCAGGGTGAACAAAATAATTTTTATGAGAATAATAACTTGCTTTTCTCTACGAGCGACCCCATAATGAGCGAGGAAGCTGTCCATTACGCAATGCTGCAGCATCAGAATCCAAAGACGGTATTATTAATCTCAGGTGGCATATCCGGTCAAATATCAGAAATTTTAAAATACGATGTAAAAGACATTATTTATGTCGAAATCAATCCTTGGATAATTTATATAGGGAAAAAGTATTCAACCGATTTAGATAACGTTAAAGTAGAAATAATAAATCGGGATGCACGATTGTATATTAAAACCACGGTTGAAAAGTTTGATGTTGCCTTAATCAACCTGCCCGACCCGGCAACAGCTCAATTAAATCGGTATTATACAACAGAATTTTTTGATGAATTAAAAAACAGGTTGAACGCCGGAGCTATAGTATCTATCGGGTTGTCATCCTCTGCCGACTATTTAAGCCCTGAAGCGCGTCAAGTAAAATCAAGTATCTACAACTCACTAAAACGCTCATTTAAAAACATTCTCATCGTGCCGGGCTATAAAGATTACTTCGTTGCCTCGGATAATATTTTATCAATCGACATTCCCCGGTTAGTTTACCAGAAAAACATTGAGAATAAATATGTCAACCAATACTATCTGGACAAAAGCATTCTGATACACCGGAGCGAGTTTATCTTGAGAAGCCTTGATAAAACGACAGCTCTAAATCAGGATTTTTCACCTATTTCGTACTATCAGCAATTAGTTTATTGGTTGAGTTATTTTGAACGGAATTATTGGTTTCCCGCTTTTATTGCTGTGTTGATCGTGGCGTTTCTGATTTCTCAGCTCAACACAATCAGCTTTGGCCTGTTCACCGGTGGTTTTTCGGCTTCCTCGGTAGAAATAATTCTTTTAATAACATTTCAGATTCTTTACGGTTATGTCTTTCAAATCACGGGAATCATCATCACCATATTCATGGCTGGGCTTGCAGTTGGCTCGCGATACTATAATAAAATGTTTTCGGACATTACAATGTTCAGCTACGTAAAAATACAATTTGGCATTGGAATATTCACGTCGCTTCTACCTCTTACTTTCTTCTTTTTAAGAAATTTTTCCATATATCCAGTTTTAATACATTCATTATTTTTTGCCCTGACTTTTATTGTTGCAGTTCTTATAGGCGTTGAATTCGCGATTGCTTCTCGGTTACGTAAGCTGTCGTTTCCGCACGCAGCTGCTAATTTGTACAGTGTCGATTTAATTGGTTCGGCAATCGGTGCTTTACTCGCATCGACATATCTCATTCCTATATTAGGAATTATTAATGTGTGTTTCTTGATTGCCGGCTTGAATTTTATCAGCGGAAGTGTTTCATTTATTAACAGAAATAAATATTTAACATCCGTTGTTTGATAAATGAACAAATATTCTGCTAATAGTATTAACAAACGAGAATTCATTAAGTCCTGCACATTCGGGATTGGCGCTTGTGTTCTCGGCTTACACAATCTAAAAACGATTGCCGGACCTGTTACTGATAAATTAAAGCCCGAGCAGTCGCCGGACGTTTTATGGCGGTGGAGTAGGGAAGCTTTATTCTACACAAAAACTCCCGACGGTTTGAAATGCCAGAAGTGCCCCCACGAATGTTTACTGAGTGAAGGTGAGACGGGGATTTGCAGAACCAGAGTTGCGCACAAAACTAAACTTTACACAATTGCGTATGGTAATCCTTGTGCGATTCATATTGACCCGATTGAGAAGAAACCTTTTTTCCATTTCTTACCGCTGACTCGAGCATTTTCTATCGCTGTAGCTGGTTGTAACTTTCGTTGTTTGAATTGTCAGAACTGGCAGATTTCCCAATTCAGTCCGAAGGAAACCGATAATTATGACATGATGCCTGAAAATATTGTCGAGCAGTGTTTAAAAAACAAATGTGAATCTATTGCTTACACTTACTCCGAACCGATAACATTTTACGAATACGCATACGACACAGCAAAGTTAGCAAGAGAAAAAGGAATAAAAAATGTCTGGAAATCAAACGGCTATATAAACGAAATACCTCTCAGAAAACTATGCAAGGTTATAGATGCGGCAAATATAGATTTAAAGATATTTGATAATGAAACATATTTAAAGTTGAGCGGCGGAAAGTTAGAACCTGTTCTGCAAACATTAAAAACTTTTAAGGAAGAAGGAGTGTGGCTCGAGATAACAAACCTCGTCATTCCAAGCTGGACAGATAACCTCGACACGATAAAGAAAATGTGCGATTGGTTAGTTAAGAATAATCTTCAAGATTGCCCGTTGCATTTCAGTCGGTTCACACCTCTGTATAAATTAACGCAACTTCCACAAACTCCAATACAAACGTTAGAGAAAGCAAGAAAAGTTGCATTAAAGTCTGGGATAAAATATGTTTATATCGGAAACGTACCCGCGCATAAGGCGGAAAACACTTTTTGTCACAAGTGTGAAAGAGTGGTCGTGGAAAGGAGAGGTTTTACGATTATTAAGGACGAACTTGTCTCCGGAAAATGCAAGTTTTGTGGCGAAAATATTCCCGGAGTTTGGACTAAGAAACCTATGTAATAATCAAATTTTCTTAGGGTAAGAAATATTTAATTAAAGTGCTCATTTTAGCTTAGTTTGAGCATACAGGACGGGGAATTTTTATTGACTTAAATTAAGATTTTCCCTATATTTATACAAGCGATTCACTCCCCTTTTCACAAAACCAATTCATTGAATCGAAAATGTTAATAAATCACTATTCGTATAAATGAAAGGAATTTTAGATGAGTAAGATTAAAGCTTTAGCACGAATATGTAGTTACTGCGGTAAAACTACAAAGATGACATTCATCGGGGAAATGGCGGGTGAAAATAATCGGTGTTGGTACCGCTGCACGCGATGCCATCATTTATCTTTGCTGAACATTGAAACAAAGATAAATGAAAGCAAGGCGGATGAAAGTGGAATTCCGACAATCATTTATGACCCTGGCTTTACTTTCTCGATTGGTGAAAAAATTTTCCATAACGAATTTAACGATGTGGGAAAGGTAATAAAAAAGATAAAGACGTCCGACGGAAGCAATGCGATTATGGTGCAGTTTGAAAAAAACGGTGAACGCAAACTACTTGAAAATTACAAACGAAACAATTTAGAAAAGGAAACAACATCAGCAGAAATCATACAATAGTGGAAGGGGGTGAATTAATTGGTCGGTATCCAGATCCAAGACAACGAACCGATTGACAAAGCCCTCAGGCGTTTTAAGAAAAAATACGAAAGGTCAGGCGTTCTAAAAGAATTTAAGAAAAGAACGTTTTTCACAAAACCATCAGTACAGAAGCGAATGAAAAGAATTAAAGCTGTTCGCAGAGCCTATAGAACCAGGATGGAAGAAACAGAGATGTAGCTTTGTAACCCTAATCCCATATTTTGAGATTGGGGTTTTTTTATCTGCTTATCTAAAACCGTTAATAGTATAAATCCCAAACCCTTCGATAAATCTCATCTGTTTTTGACATTTGGATTTTGAAATTATTTCGGTTTTCGGATTTAGTACTTCGGATTTTTGACCGAAACTGAGCCAAATCTCTGCTATGTATAACATAAGTAATTAAACAACTTACGTTCTTATTAATTCGCAGGCAAAACCTTTTTTATCACTCTCAATAAATTCCCGCCTAATATTTTTTTAATATCCATTTCGCTGTACCCTCTCTTAACTAACTCTTTCGTAATCAGTGGGTAATACGAAATATCCTTTATCCCTTTCGGCGGTACGCTTATACCATCGAAATCCGAACCTAAGCCGACATGGTCAACACCGCCTAATTTTACAATATAATCTATGTGGTCAACTATGTCGCTTATGGAAGGCAGGATTTTTTGATATTCATCACTCAGCATTTCGCCCGTTGCAATTTCTCTGGAAAAAGAATCACCATTCCATGAATTTTTAAGGGAATCAATTTTGTGCTTGAATTTTTCTTTCAGTTTTTTTTCTTTATCCTTAAAGGTAGTTTCAAGAAACCACGGTGCAAAATTAACTCCAACCACTCCACCCGATTTTGCAATTGCCTTTATCTGGTCATCTTTGAGATTTCGGGAATGCTCGCATATATTCCATACGCATGAATGTGAAGCAATTATCGGATGTTTAGAAGTATTAATTATGTCCCAAAAAGTTTTCTCACCCGAATGAGATACATCTATAATTATTCCAAGCTCGTCCATCTTGCGAATGAATTTTTTTCCCAATGCAGTCAATCCGCAATGTTTCAGTTTTGATGAAGTTCGAGATTCGTCCGTTGCCGAAGTTGCCCAGCTTGTGCTGTTATTCCAGGTCGGCATTATCGACCGGACACCTCGTCTGTAAAAATATTCTAAGTTTTCAATCTTATCCTCTAGCGGATGTGCACCCTCCATACTCAGTAACATAGCGATCTTACCATTGCTATTGATTTTCTCCACATCCTGCGAGTTAACTGCTAATTGTACTTTTTCATTATATTTTTTTGTAAGAGAAATTAATGCCTCAATGTATTTATCTGCTTGTTTAAAATACGACGGTAATTTTTTATTCGGTGGTATCCAAACTGAAAAGAAAGCGGCATCAATTCCCCCATCCTTTAATCTGTCTAAGTCCATCTGTCCCTTAACCGTCCGCTTGCCGAGATCTTCTCCATTAATAATACGCCGCACTGCATCATTGTGTCCATCAATTACAAAAGCTTCACGATGGATTTTTTTATAGTCAGTAGATTGAGATAAAGCCATTGTAAAAGGTAGCATAATCAATATTAAATATTTCATGAATGTTCCTTGAAAAAAATAAAAGGAGTCCCAATTGCTCAGAACTCCTAAAAAAAACAATTGTAACGGCAGTGAGTTACATTGTTGGTGGTGCTCCACCTTCTTCTTTTGGACCTTTGAGTTCTTGGACTTCTTTACGTATTTCCTGGGCTTTGCGCTTTAATTCGTTCATTGCCTTACGAACACGTGTTCCAGCCGACTTATTTCCTTTGTCGTAGAACTTGATGAAATCTTTCTCAAAGCTGTCTACTAATACTTTTAATTCTGTGAATTTGCTCATATATAAACCTCCTAATGTTGATTTTTAATGTTTAACTCGTTTTCCGAGTTGTTATTTGTTAATTAATGGTTATTTTTTTTACTAATGTATCTTGTGTACTCTTTTTGTAGCCTTTTCAACATAAATTCACGCTTATGGTATAAACGTTTTAATTTTCTCGGTTTCACATTGCCCAACGCATACGAAGTGATAATCGGGAGGGCTATCGTAGAATCTGAATACACCACAACTGTACCGGATAATTGTTCAGGGTCAACTTTTCCCCAGCTTACGGCTTCGGAAGGTGTTGCGCCTGATAAACCGCCTGTATCGGGACGTGCGTCTGTAACCTGAAGAAAATAATCGTGTCCTTTTTCATCTATCTTTAAAACTTCCTGAAGATGCGGCTCAGTTTGAAGCATAAAGTTTTTAGGCGACCCGCCGCCAACAATAAAAACTCCGCTCTTTCCATTGTTGCGCTTCGCGTTTAATACAATTGCTGCCGTCTCATTTACATCGGCTAAAACGTTTATTCTTGTTTTATAACCGGACAATGCTATTTCCGCGATATTCATACCGATAGAGCTATCGCCGGGCGCAGATGTGTAAATAGGAACACCCGCTAAGTATGCAGCTGACAGAATACTGCGGTTTTTAATTTTAAGAACACGCTCACGTTCTAAAATATACCTACCTATCTTATAATGCAGCTCTGAAGTACTTATTTCAGCTTGAAACTCCGGAAGGCGTATTATTTTTCTAAAAAACTCATCGGTGGAAAGCAGCACATTGTAATCAAAAAGAATATCATAAATTCGGACAACACCTTCCTTTCTCAATATCTTATCGTCAAGAAACGGAGAGCCGCGATGCATAGTGTATCCCAATGCAAAATGGGCATCGTGATAAAGATTTGCACCCGTGCTTACTATCCAATCTACAAAACCCGATTTAATCAACGGAACGATACACGTACCACCCAACCCTGCCGGTGTTAGCGCGCCAGTCAAGCTCATTCCAATAGTCACATCGTTTTTTAGCATTAATTGGGTGTATAGATGGGATGCTTCACGCAAACGCCCTGAATTGTACGCTTGAAAATAATCGTCAACTAATTTTGTAACAGATACATTCTTCGGAATCGGGTCGTAGGTTATTGGTTTTCCTGAAAGAAAGAGATGTTTTGGTTTTTTCATTAATCCTAATTTAGAAATTGGTGACTTATTTCGATGTAAATATTAGAAATTTTAATGAATAACGCAAGTAAAATCTTCATTTTTTTAAATTTTTTAGATGTTTTGAGAAAAATGTGGCGAAAATGGACGAATTTCAAGTATTTATATTTTTATCGTGAAGTCGAATTCTCCCCCTTTTCACGTCAAATATATAGAATGGAATGAATAATAGATTTAAGACAGCACCCATTAAGCCTTTCATACTGACAAGCCAAATTTTTCCGATGAAGATTCCGTTCGTCTGAGATATCGGATCGCTGAAGAAAAAATTATTCCACAAAATCCAATTAAATTGAAAAAATACTAATACCCAAATAGAATTACTTCGTAAATAAAGCCAGCAGGTGAACAATCCGAGCGTAAAAATTGAAATTAAATAGGTTGTATTTTCAAACGCAATGATTGTTTTATGATTTTGACTCAAAATAAAGAAGATATACGACAACACCCAGATAAGCGAACTAATAATTATCCCCTTTAAATTGGATGTTGATTGGGCGATTTTAGAGAATAAAAATACCCTCCAACCTAACTCGATTAACAACAATGTTGGAATTGACCAGAGGAATATCAACGGAAAATCGAAAATGATGCCAATTATTAATGTTTCAATATTTTTTGCATCACCGAATCTGATGAATTTAAAGAGATAACCAACAACAATAATAATTGCCGATACAAAAAGTGGATAAGCGATTCCGATAAGCCAATCGGATAATCTGCCAAATTTAAGAAAATTGGATAAAACTTTTTCTTTAGCAATTAATTTTAGAAAGAAAAGAGCCACCAAACCCGGCATCAATGCGATTATATCAAATGAGAAGCCTAAAACCTCGAGTGTAAAGTCGATCCCATTAAATAAATAAAGATACGATAATATCCAGGATCCCAGTAGGACAATTATCGAATAATACCAAATTACGGTTCGTTTCATTATCGATTATTCAAAAATAAATTAACCACAGAGTACACTGCCACCGTTGACATTCAGTATTTCACCTACTATGTTGTTCGATAATTCTGAAGCTAGAAATAAAATGGGACCGGCTATTTCTTCAGGTGTAGCAATTTTACCTCGGGGGATTGTTTTTTCGATTAATCTCAGATATTCTGCATCGTTAAAGACTGGGGTTGTCATGTCAGTAATTACCCAGCCGGGTGCAACACAATTGACCCATATTCCGTCAGCAATTAATTCAGCGCCTAATGATTTCGTCAAAGCAATAACACCGCCTTTAGATGCAGCGTAATGTGAATGATAAGCTTCTCCTCTTTGACCTGCCGTACTCGAAATATTTATCATCTTTCCGTATTTTTGTTTCTTCATAATGGGATATACTGCTTGACACATATTAAATGTACCTTTGAGATTGATGTTGATTGTCTCATCCCAAACTTTTTCACTCATTTTTGTGAGAGCGCCGTCAGTCCACACACCGGCATTGTTTACAAGAACATCTATCCTGCCAAATTTTTTATAAACTTCTGATACCGTTTTTTTAACATCGGCAAAGTTTGCAACATTGCAACGGACGGCGAGTGCCTCGCGACCGAGTTTACGGATTTTTTGTAAAACACTTGCCGCGGCTTTTTTATCATTTTGATAAGTGATAGCCACATCTGCACCGGCTTTTGCAAACATTATGGCAGTTGCAGAGCCGATGCCTCGTGAGCCGCCGGTTATCAGCACAACTTTGTTTAATAGATTGATCATCGCTTTACCTTAATTCATAATTCACTCAAGCAAAATATATGTAATAGCAAGGATTTAAACAAAACCCTAAGATTGGTATTGACAGTTGATTGCAAAAGTTTTATATTTGTAGTGAGTTTTAACATCGGGATTAATATTATGGATATGAGCGTTAAAGAGTATATAAAAGAAATAATAACGACATCCTGTTCAACGGGACAAGTTATGATGTTTTACAAATATTCCGCAGCCATTCACTCGTCCCGCAAGGCGTGATGCTTGCTCATAAGCGGCAGCGAAATTGCCCTGTTAAAGTAATCTCGTCATTGAACATTTTGACTTTGCCAGCCGACCTATTAGTGAGACTTAATGAATGACGCCGGTAAGATATGAGAAGAATTGCTTGTTTTGCGATGCCAACTTGGTGAGCTTGACGCATTCCGAGACCTAGTAAACCTTATGGAACCAAGATTACTCTACTATATTCGACGTTTCCTCCGCAACGAGGAAATTTGCTACGACATACTGCAAGAAGTGTGGATTATAGCATTCCAAAAGATTAATGGGCTGAGAGATCCCAAATCGTTCCGCTCCTGGATTTATCGTATTGCTCATGACAAGGCAGTAACACACATCCGACACGAACTCTCTCGAGAGCAAGCTGAAGACAACTACCGAGAGGAACTATTATCTCAGTCAAACGAAATTCATTGGAGTGCTGACAACGCTGCCGAAATTCATCTTCTCATGGACAAGCTTAGCCCTTTTCATCGTGAGGTTCTTACACTTTTTTTTCTCGAAGAGATGAATTACAATGAAATCGCTAATGTTGTCCAATGTAGTATAGGAACTGTAAAGTCTCGCATTTATTATGCAAAGGAAGCTCTACGCCGTCTTTTTGTGGAGGAACAAAGTGTCCAACATTGAAAATAAAACCTCAATGAGAGATAAACTTATCTCGCTGGATGTGCGCACAACCGACCTGTATGTTAAACATCGAAAGGAGATCGAAGCAATGCTTGAAAATCAAAGTCAATTGGTCCGTCGCGAAAGATGGATAAGCGTTCCCATTTTCATCTTCCTTGTTCTTCTGAGCGTTACTTTTTTCACTGTTGCCGGATTTACAGAAAATCCGAGCCAGAAGATATGGTTCACGTGCATAGCAATCTTCATAGCTATCTCAGATGCAACAATTGTCTTGCGCTACCATATCATTCGTATGCGGCTTGAAATGATGAAAGAAATCAAGGAATTGCAGCTCGGCATCATTGAGCTAAGTGATAGGATTATAAAAAAGGCGTAACAACGATAGTTAGTGTATTTAGTAGAGCTATGCGACATTCGGACCTAAATCAAGTTACCTGGTGAGGATATGAATAGGATTCAACCACTGACAATTATTAGTTTCGTCTTTATATTTAGTTGACCCTTAAAAACCTAGAAACTCTTTGAAATTGAAATGGAATGCATTAA
>CAZOQB010000009.1:0-131366 GCA_964581995.1 uncultured Ignavibacteriaceae bacterium
TCTTTTTACCCCTTTGCATTACACCATAATTAGCAACCGGTAACTGTACGCTACCAGCATTGAACGAGCAGAAAAGGTTTACGGAACAAAGCTACGGCTTGAAGCTATCCTATAGGATATAGACATTTCAGCCCCGATTAGCGTAAAGAATACTGCGGAAAACACACCCGAAGCAATACATCCCGTTGTTGAGGAGCTCAAGACCAAGTTAGGCGCTGTGAAGATAAAATAATTTTCCTTTGAAGTACAAGCTAACAAATAAGAAGTTTCTATTTACCAGCCACCTATCCCACTTACTAAGCTTAAATTTTTAATAACGGCTTGTAACTTTCGCGGTGGTTGTATGCAACGAATGAGTTTGCCAGCACCAAAAATATCGCAACCGGTAATCCTTCCGGAGCAAGAAAAGCATGTACGAAAAATATATTTACTATGATAGGAGAAATTAAAACTGCTGCAAGAGAAACAAACCTCCCCGACAGAAAAGCAATCCCGCAAACCAATTCAATTATTTTCACCGTAGGCAAAAGATAAACCGATGCGACAAGCCCCTCGCTGAATATTTTCATAGCACCCGTTGGCTCCGGCGGTGTAATAAGTTTGAAAAAAAATGTAATGGATGAGAACAAGAACAAAAGTCCCATTAAACTACGAATGATGATTAATGCTATTTTCATTATTTTGTCTCCTTTATTGTGGATGATTTCTAATAATAGTTATACTGATTTTGATCGCAAAACCAAGAAATGGATCTCAGATCGCGCAGGCGGACTGATGTAAACAGATCTGTAACCATTGAAAATATTTTTTGAACAGGCGGCATCTATTTCGACAAATCAATCAGAAGTCGGTGGAGCATTTCCTCAAGCATTGGGTCATAACCACTGTAATCGGCGCGAATATTTCCCTGTTTATCTATCACTAGAATCGACTTTGCAGTTTGACCTATGATATGGTGCGACATTAACGAATCACCAAAAAGAATCTGATGCTTTTTAAAGAATTTGTTTTCCTTCTTTTTTAAGTACCTGTTTCTAAGTTCTTCCGGAGATTCCCCGACATTCATAAGTAATATTGAAGCGTTGGGAAAACTTTTTTTAATTGTCTCTAACATCTTCATGTGTTTCTTCGACATCGGACACCAGAAATTGAAATTCTGAAGAATTAAAGGTTTACCTATGAGCTTTTGAAAATTAAACGACTTACCGTCCATATCCTTTACTTCGTACTTCAAAATTGATTTGTTGAGGTTCGGGCTCCCCGTTGCTCGCGACTCATACCCCAGACGATCCTGCTCCTCAAGCAACCTGATTTTCTCTAATACGAGTTCAACTTCATTCGGTTGTTCTGAATATTTTAGAAAAGTTCCGTATTCAATCCAACCATCAGCTCTCGTAGAATCTTCTGCAAGAGCTTTTTCGAAGTAGAATTTCGCCGCAGCACGATTTCCTTCTACAATCGATTTTCTTGCAAAAAGAATATTCGATTTATATTTATAATACGGTGCAGTAAGATTTGGAAATACCTCGTCAAGAAACGAATATCCTTTTTCCATGTCGATTTCATTTTCAATTAATAGCTCTGCTATTCGAAACTTAGTAGTTGAAGAAGGGTCATAACAAATTGCCGAATCAATTAGTGACGAAACAATTTTATATTCGCTACGATTCAGCGCCGCCATTTCTACCATATACGAAAAAACACCCGGCTTTGCAAAAGATTTTGGATACTTCTCAATAAATTTCCTACAGGAATCCAATGCGGGATTAAGATTCGCAGTAGAGCCATACTTCAATGCATAGGCATATTGATTGTTAACGTAAGTAAGCATTTTTTCTTCTTCGGGTGAATATGTTGTGGTTTGAGAAATGGAAATTAAGGGAAGCATTACAAGCACCAAGATTATTTTCATTGTATTCACCTTTATTACTAGATTATAATAACTTAACTATTAATTATTCTGTCGTTTAGTCGGATTAATATTCCGTCCAACGTTCATTAATCAGCAGTACGGATTTTTATCAATGTACGAAAATATTTTTCCCTGGTCTTGTTACATCTAATATAAAACGTTGTTGTGAATTAGTCAAGAGTTGTTACAAACAAACTTCATAATTACACAACTTGTAAGCGGTATACCAGCGGTCGTTTTGCTCTTAATAATGATACCTGCACTGGATAAAATCAATTTTATCATCGCCTACAACATAAACAATGCGGTGCTCTTGTGTAATTCTTCTGGACCATACACCGCTGCCTAAGTAACGCAACGGCTCCGGCTTACCAATTCCCTCACCGGGATCTCGCAATATCGCTTCTACAATATCCAATATCTTCAGAGCAACTTTACGGTCCGTCTTTACCCAATATGCCAGGTCTTCCCGAAATTCGTCGTGAAAAATACTTAAACGTTTCCTTGGGGATTTACTTTTCAAGTCCGAATTCCCGTTTAAGTTCTTCAAGTGTTTGCGGCGTTTCTTCTTCCTCTTGAAGTTTTAATAAGGATTTCAATAGTCTTTGAGCATTTTTAGGCGAGCGAAGCAGATGAGCGGTTTCGAGAATGCCGGACAATTCGCTTTCCGAAACCAACGCAACGTTCTCGGCGTTCTTGCGGTTTATTATAACCACTTCTTTATTTAGCGAGACCTCATCCAATAATTTGGCAAGGTTTGCACGAGCTTGTGTGTATGTTAAACTTATAGACATTTATAGACTTTCTTGTTGTACAGATACAATGTACATATAAAAGTCGTATTTTCCAATATCTTTATTGGATTTTGTAATACTGTATCAGAGTCCTGCTTTTTTTGTATCCCATTTTTTTAGAAAACTTTTCTATCGCTTTGTTGGAAGTGTAGGCGGTGTACAAAATATATTTCTGCTTTTCTTTGCGAGCCATCTCCTCCACTTTTTTGAGAAGCAAAGATGCAATCCCATGCCGGCAGTATTTTTTATCCACTGCCGAAAAAGGCAGGAAAAAATAATCGTCGGAACGAAAAGCCGTTATGTATCCCGCAACTTTTTTATCAACCTCCGCAACGAGCATGAAAGCGAAATCGCCGTACAGGAATTTTTCAAACTCCGACCGCCCCATTTTTTGCCCCGGATAATTCTCAAGCTGCCGAAGGTTTTTGCTTATCTCTACTATCCTCGGAATATCTTTCTTCATGGCTTTTCTAATTACGATTGACCGGTCCATAACATTAATATTCATTCATGTTGATCAAAGTTAACACTCAGGTTGAAATTTCAATTTCCAATTTACCGAATTGTTTGGATATTGGAATTTATTTGTAATTTGTCCGCCTTCCGCCTTAGGCGGAGCGGATTTGAACATAGAATTTTCTTCAAGCTTTACTTATTAGTTAAACCATTATCAATTGCTTGATTTAAAAATCTAACCAGCGGCATCATTGCCTCAAAGATATCGGCAACTTTTGCTGGAAGTTTTTGCTTGTAACACTCGCCCTCATCCATTGTGTAAGAGACAAAAAATTGTTTCATCTTTAGCCACTCAGCCATCTCGTGTTCGGGCGCGAATCCTTGCGGAACACGCTTAAGCTTATCTCCTTCTACAGTTTTAAAATATTTCTTAAAATCTTTTGCCTCGATGATGGATAATAATCTTTTCGAGCCATTAGCTATAGCATATCTGATTTTTTTCAAGTCATCGCTTGAGGGCATATACATTCCACCGCCTAAATAAACTTCGCCCGGTTCGATGTGAAGGTATAAACCCGCGCTGTCTTTCCAATTTTGTGTTGGCTGAAAAATAGCGGCGACGTGAGTTTTATAAGGTAATTTGTTTTTACTAAAGCGCGTATCGCGGTAAATGCGGAAGAGAGAACGCTTCGGGTCAACAACAAAGTCGGCGGCAAAATTTTGCATCAACGGTCTTAACTCTGCAACCAATGATTGCATAGGGAGTTTTACAAACTCCTCATATTCAGATTTATGTTTTGCAAACCAATCACGGTTGTTGTTTTTCTTAAGCCGTTTAAGGAAAGCGATCCCCTCTTTTGGAAATCCTTCAAAAGGTGGAAAAATTTCTATCTCGTCTAATGGGTTTTTCATAATCACGATAATTTATTATTTAATTGCAGAACGAACAAACCCGTTCGCTTTTTTCAAAAGCTGTCGTGCTTTATTTTTTCCTACTCCTTTAATTATCATAACAATTGCAGTTTTGACATGTCCGTCTGCTTTGTGTAACGCTTCTTCAGCTTTTTGATAATCGACTCCTGTTACAATCATAAGTACACGTTTAGCTCGTTCCTCTAATTTTTTACTGTTCATTTTTAAATCGACCATCATGTTTCCGTAAACTTTTCCGAGCCGAATCATTGTTGCAGTAGTCAGCATATTCAAAACTAATTTTTGTGCAGTCCCGGATTTCATTCGTGTGGAACCCATGATTACTTCGGGTCCTACATAGAGACAAATGGCGACATCGATATTTTTTCTGATTGAAGAAAAGTTTTTTTGTTTCAGAATGGATTTCGGGTTCGTTGTAATCATTATTGTTTTGACATGATTGATTTTCGCGTATTCGAGCGCACTCGCAACGAATGGCGTTTGGAAGCTTGCGGCGATACCGCACACAACATCTTTTTTATTAACATTCAACTTTTTTAATGCTCTAACGGCTTCGGCAAATTTATCCTCGGAACCTTCTTGCGATTTGAATACTGCTTTCTTACCACCGGCAATTATGGCTTGAACCAATTCAGGCTCTGTTCCAAATGTAGGTGGAATTTCTGCTGCGTCTAATACACCCAGTCGACCACTAGTGCCGGCGCCTACATATATTAGTCGTCCGCCGTTTTTAAATGCGTTAATAATTATATTAACAGCTTTTGTAATTGAAGGAATTTCTTTTTTCACCGCATCGGCGATGAGATGGTCTTGTGCATTTATAACTTTTAATATTTTCTCTGTCGACAAGCTATCGATGTTATTAGCTGCTTTGTTGCGGCGCTCTGTTGAGAGCAAACCTAACTGTTCGAAAAGATGATTGTTCTTCAAGTATTTCCTTTAAAAATTTATCAGAATTATTTTTTTGTCATGTAAAATTGTTGGATCTATGCCTTTAATATTTATGTCAAAAATTTTCAATGATTTATAATTTTTATGTACCTCAGCTTGTTTAATTTCTTTTTCAATATCTCCCCCCTTGTAAACGATTAATGAGCCATTCGAAATAGTTGGTTTGGCGGAGGAAGGGTTCCCAGCGTGAGGTTTAGATTTGGTGTTCAATAGAGGGAATGACCATTTTATCAAATCGGCTAAATTAGTAACTGCGCGAGAAAGAATGACATCAAAATTTTGAAGGAAATTCTTTTTTAAATTTTCAGCGCGCGAACAAACAGCGATTGTATTTTTAAGATTGAGTTTTGTAATAAACTCATCAATAGCAGTAACTTTTTTTTTGATTGAATCTAAAAGAGTCAATTTAATATGTGGAGACATTATTTTAAGTGGAATTCCGGGGAGACCACCGCCCGTACCCAAGTCAAGAACTTCGGCTCCATAGGGTAAAGAGAACAATGAAAGAGGCGCAATTGAGTGGATAATATGGCGTTCCCATATAAATTCGAGATCTTTTCGTGAAATTAAGTTAATAACGTTATTCTTTTCCAAGAGAAAACCCATATAACTCTCCATTAGGTTGATTTGAGAGTCGTCAACTTCAATACCATTTAAGTTTGCAATTTTTTTGAAAATAAGTTTGTCTACGTTTAGTGTTTCCATAAGTCCGTTTCACGTGAAACTGTTAGCGATGCAAGTAAACAATGAGCGCTGAAATATCGGATTGGGTCACACCGGGTATGCGAGACGCTTGACCAATAGAGCGCGGCATAATCTTTATTAATTTTTCACGTCCTTCCGTCGAGATGGCTTTGAGCTTATTGTAATCGTATTTTTCAGGTATTTCTAAGAATTCCAATTGTTCAAATTTTCGTATTTGCTCATTTTGTCGGTTAATATATCCCTCGTATTTTATTTCAATATCAACCAGCTCTAACACTTCTCTTCTGAGTTTCTTATCTAATAGATCAAAATTTTTCACAAATTCTAAATTACGAACCGACTCTAATCTTAATAAATCAATCGACCTTGTATTTGCTCTTTTCAATACTTGATATATTGTGTCCTTTTGGCTAAAAGGATTCTCGCCCGCTTCTGACAAATAACTGTTAATTTCTTCCAGATTGGCTGATGTTGTTTTAAGAAAATATTCAACTGCTTCTATGGTTTCTTCTTTTATTAATAGTCTGGAATAAACCGATTCTGGAATTAATCCGAACTGAAAACCATACTTCATCAACCTCCTATCAGCATTATCTTGACGTAAAATTAGCCGGTATTCAGCACGGGATGTG
This sequence comes from uncultured Ignavibacteriaceae bacterium, assembly GCA_964581995.1. GTDB lineage: Bacteria > Bacteroidota > Ignavibacteria > UBA10030 > BY39 > CAZOQB01. The sequence goes on from CAZOQB010000009.1 coordinate 6,384, forward strand.
AACATACGGTATGGTTCATCAGTTCCTATATTTATCAAATCATCTATCATTACGCCGATATATGCTTCAGAACGTTTTAGAATAAACGGGACCTTGTTTCGTAATTTTAAAGCAGCATTAATTCCAGCCATCAAGCCTTGCGCTGCGGCTTCTTCATATCCGGATGTTCCGTTTATTTGCCCGGCAAAATATAAGCCCTGGACCAGCTTAGTTTCTAACGTATGCATTAACTGATGTGTAGGTAAAAAATCGTATTCAACGGCATAGCCTGGACGCAACATTTTGGCGTTTTCTAACCCGGATATCGTTTTTAATGCTTTTTCCTGAATATCGACAGGTAAGCTGGTAGAAAAACCGTTTACATAAACTACGTTAGTGTTAAAACCTTCCGGCTCGAGGAATATTTGGTGACGTTCTTTTTCATCGAATCTGTAGACTTTATCCTCGACGGATGGACAATAACGAGGACCCTTTCCCTTAATTACGCCTGTAAAAAGTGGTGACCTATCGAAACCAGTGCGTAATAATGAGTGAGTTTTTAAGTTTGTAAATGTCAAATACATCGGAATTAGGGTTTTTGTAATCTTCTCGGTTTGAAACGAAAATGGGGCTGGCTCATCGTCGCTGTTGTGGACCTCAACTCTTGACAGGTCTATGCTGCGAAAATCTATTCTTGGCGGTGTACCGGTTTTTAAGCGACCCGTTTCAAACCCCAATTTTTCTAGAGATGAAGTAAGATTGTTTGCTGATTGTTCACCGTATCTGCCGCCTTGAGTTGAATTCAATCCAGTATACATTAATCCACGAAGGAATGTTCCTGCACAGACAATCACAGCACTGCATTCAATGATGCGTTCTTTTGATGTTCTGACACCGCTCGTAGTTTGAATTTTGTCAATATTTTTAACAAGAATCTCATCTACAGTATCTTGAACAACGTCAAGCCGATCTTGGCTAAATATGCGCCTTTGAGCTTCGTTTGCATATTCTTCCCGGTCAGATTGACATCGGGGTGACCAGACTGCTGGACCCTTAGATTTATTGAGCATTCGGAATTGGATACCTGTTACATCTGCTATTTTAGCCATTTCGCCGCCTAAGGCATCAATTTCTCGTACTAAATGTCCTTTAGCAGTTCCGCCAATAGCTGGGTTGCAAGATTGTTCTCCGATTTTCGAAATATCCATTGTAACCATCAGAGTTTCTAAACCCATTCTGGAGGTTGCTAAGCTTGCTTCTATGGCTGCGTGTCCGCCCCCAACAACTACTACATCATATTTATCTTTTATCTTCATGTATGTTTCACGTGAAACTAATTATTTTCCGATACAAAATTTTGAGAATATGTTATTTAAAATGTCATCAGTGGTTGATTTTCCAATGATAGTTCCGAGACTATCGAGACATAGCCTAATATCTAAAGAGATAAATTCGTTGCTCATTTTGTTTGTTAGGCTGGTAATGGCTAAATCTAAGCTCTTTAGTGCTTCGACTAAAGCTTGTTTATGCCGTTCGTTTGTTATTAAGATGCTAGATTCGGTTGATATAATTCTATCAGACAATGTAGCATTGAAAATTGACTCCCTCAAGGTATGTAATCCTGCTCCAGATAATGCAGAAATTTCAGACATATTATAATTTCTTAATTTTTTCTTGATTGGATTATTTTGAAGCTCTGTATCCGAGATAAGGTCGATTTTATTGAAAATAATAAGCATATGATTGTTCCGGTCCATCAATTTTTGGATTAAACTAATGTCCTCATCAAAATTGCTTCTGCTACAATCTATGATATATAGAATTATATCAGCGTTTTCTATGTTTTCATGTGAGCGTTTAATTCCTTCGCTTTCGATGATATCGTCTGTTAAGCGTATTCCCGCAGTATCAATTAGTTTAAATAATGCACCATTAATGATAAAATTTTCTTCGATAATATCTCTTGTTGTTCCGGGTAAGTGGGTAACAATGGCTCTATCTTCTTCTAATAACAAATTAAGAAGGCTTGATTTGCCAACATTTGGCAGCCCTGCGATGACGACTTTAACCCCCTCACGGTATAATTTTCCTATTTTAAACGAATTTATCAATTTTTCTATTTCTGTTTTGATGCTATTCAAATTTTTTAATACTGTAGAAAAATCAGTTAGAACAAGATTTTCTTCAATGAAATCCAACTCTAATTCGAGCAAACTGATAATGTTGATAAGTTGTGTGTTAATGTTGATAATTTTTTGTGATAATATGCCTTCTAATTGAGATATTGATGATTTTAAAGCCAGTTCCGACCTTGCCTGTATCATGTCGGCAACAGCTTCGGCTTGAGCTAAGTCGATCCTACCGTTAAGAAAAGCACGTTTTGTAAATTCACCCGGTTCCGCTAATCTTGCACCAGCCTGTAAAATCGTCTGCAAAATTCGATTTGTAACGAACCAACCACCATGGCAATTTATCTCAACCATATCTTCGGTTGTGTATGTATGTGGGTGGCGTAATACCGTCGCTAATACTTCATCAATTACTTCTTCACCGCTATCAAGGATTTTTCCATGATGTAAGGTATGGGAGTTGGCGGATACAAGTTTATTCTTTCCTGAAAAGATTTTATTGATTGTCTCTATCGATCCTTTTCCACTGACTCTTACGATAGTAATCGCCCCATTTCCAACAGCGGTTGCAATAGCAGCTATTATGTCTTCTTGATACTTGAGCATCGTAATAATTAATTTAAAAAAAAATACTGCTGTAAGCAATTTACTTAATAAATAGAAAAACAAAACCCCATCCATTTAATCACGGATAGGGTTCCAAATTTTTAATAAAGTTTTTTACAAAGCTTTCAAATTAGAGCGTGCCGCACAATAAAAAACTATTTATTCAGCTTAGGCATATTCTTAGTGAGTTTATTGATAATACCTCCGCTTTTCTTTTGCGGATCGACTTTTCTGAGCGGCTCATCTTTATGCTTTTGTGTAACGTATTTCTGCTGAATAATAGAAAGGAGGTTAAACATAAAGTAATACAAATTCAATCCGGAAGGGAAGAAGTTAAACAACAGTGTTAACAAGACCGGCATCATCCACACCATCATCTTTTGACGCGGATCTTTAATAGTCATCTTCTGTTGAATGAACATTGTTATTCCCATCATCAACGCCAAGCCGCTGACATCGGTTATGTTGAATATTGGAATCGCAAAGGGAAGCGTAACAATCACATCGGGAATCGACAAGTCGGTTATCCACCAAACAAAACTTGCTTGACGAAGCTGTATAGAAGAACTGAATACAGCCCACAGAGCATACAATATTGGAAGTTGCAACAACATTGGCAAACATCCACCCGCTGGATTTACCCCATACTCTTTATACAGCCTCATTACTGCTTGATTCATCTTTTGCGGATCATCTTTGTGTTTTGCTTTTACTTCCTCAATCATCGGTTGCAACTGCTGCATTTTTTGCATTGACTTCATGCTGCTTTTCGATAGCGGATGAAGAAGCAGTTTTATGATGATAGAAAAAATAATTATCACCACGCCGTAGTTGGGAATGAATGACATTAAAAATTCAAAGAGCGGTATCATGAAATATTCCGATATCGGGCGAATAATCCACCAGCCTAAACTCATAATTTGATCCAGTCCGACATTATAGCTCTTGAGAACGTCGAATTCGAGAGGACCGAGGAAAAGCGTAAATGATGATTCATTATCTTTTCCTCCTCGGAAAGGCATTTTCAATGCGATATTATATGTTTCTTTTAATCCATGACTGGGCATTTTTTTAAGTGCGCCCTCCATGTAAGCCCCATCGCTCTTTCCGTCGTTAGAGATAATTGCGATACCAAAATATTTATTTCGTGTAGCGACCCACTGTGTGGTGCCGTTGATATTATTTTTTACTGGCTCATCCGAGGACGCATCTATCTCGGCTAACTCACCGCCGGAATATGCAAAAGCTTTTGCGCTGTGCGATTCATCTACGCTGTTATGTTCTGCGTATCGAAGCCCGTTTTCCCAGGTTACCTGGTACTCAAAATTCGCGATAATTGGCTCCATTTGCACAAATTTATAGTCCACCGTAATAGAATACTGTTGGTTCTTAAACACAAGAATTTTCTCAATATACCCGCCCCCGTCAGCATTCAATTTTAAAACCAGCCGATATGTAGACTCGTTTTGTAATTCTATTTTTTCCCAGGGCTTATAGTTTGTCTCGAAGTAAAGGTCTCTCGTGTTTATTTGCTTTCCGTCTGATGCGTTAAACAGTAAACTGAAATCTCCGCCCTTCTCGAATTCTATCAACTGCACATATTTTTTAAGGTCCCAAGCTTTATAGTTTTTTAATTCCCACTTACGTATTAATCCACCCTTAGATGAAACTTCCGCAGTATAGAAATCTGTTTCGATTGTGATAATTTTTTCTTTTCCCGCTGCTGCCGAAGAAAAATACTTTCCATATTTTTCTTGTGGCGTCTGAAATTTGATTTCAGGTTCTTGAATCTTTTGTTCTTCCGACGCTGACGTTTCCTTCTTAACGATAGTCGTATCTATATGAGGTTGTTTTACGTCGGAAGGTTTGGGTGTGTTGTACCACATCCAAACCATTAACACTAAGCCAATTAAAATAAAACCTATTATATTATTTCGGTCCATTTAAACTCCAATTGTTAAAAAAAATATTATGGCAAGGGATCATAACCGCCTTCGTTGAGAGGATGACAACGTGAAATTCGTTTAATAGATAGCCAGCTTGCCTTGAAAAAATTATATTTCTGAAATGCCTCCAATGAATATGATGAACAGGTCGGGTAAAACCTGCATGTATTTGCCGGAAGGATGGGAGATACTATCAACTTGTAAATTTTAATAAAATATATTGCTAGTGTGTTCATGTTGCTTCTTTTGGAAGAATTTTTGTCCGCAGTCTATTAAGAAGGTGCTCGATTTCTTGTTTTACAGAATCAAACACAACATTTTTTATTTGGATCGGATTATTCTTCCCATACATCAGAATTATTGATGCAATAAAATTGTTGGGCGAAGGTATATCGAACAGTATGTGTTTGTTTAATCTGTAGCTTTCTCGCATCAGCCGTTTGATACGGTTACGAACAACAGCTTTTCCTATTTTTTTACTTACAGCGAAACCAACCATTATCTGGTTAATTTCAGTGTCGCTTTTTTCGAGTCGGTAAAAACATATTATGTTTTTATCGACCAGTTTATTGCCGGAAGAAAACACTTTGGAAAAAGTATTTCTTCCACGCAGGATTTCGTTTTTACGTAGAGTATATCTCACATAAAATTCTTAACTACTTTTCATCGCTGACAGTCAGCTTCTTCCGTCCTTTTGCACGACGACGAGAAAGAACTGCGCGTCCGGTTTTAGTTTTCATACGCTCGCGAAAGCCATGGACGTTTTTCCTTTTTCTTTTACTTGGCTGATATGTTCGCTTCATTTTAATCCTTTACGTTTGATTATTGAGAAAAAAAAGGATTGTTTAGGAACAATCCTGTGAAAATCCGTTATAATGTGGTTTAAATATAGAGATTTTTGAAGAAAAAACAAAGTAGGCAACTGGCTTTCCTGAAGATGTGAAAATTTGTGTCCTAAATGTTCAATATCGGTTACCAACCCGCTGGTTGCATCTGACCAACATTTTCTCAAATTCATACTAAGGAAAACAAAAAACAGTAGATGAAAAAACGAACTCAAAATAGTTACACGCTCGGTTATTGTTCCGGGAAGTGAAGATTTCACACCAAGCAACGATGCGATAGTAATAAACACGAGTAAAAGTTTTCTCTTCTATGATATTTTTTAATTTTAACAAGTCTCCAAAAACTTTGGAAGAGAGTATGGGCTATAAGTTCCAAATATAATAGATAAATATTAAACCAAATGAGAATGTTTTTGTCTTATTAAGATATTTGAATATATTAACTAAAAGGTTTTAGCATGATTATGAAAAAAACGGACAGGGCAATAATTTTATTGGTGCTACTTTATCTGTTTGTTTTGATTTCAGGTTGTAATAATATCGAACTAATCAGTAATTGGCGGGATCGCGAAATCACCATAGATGGCTCTGATGCAGAATGGCAAGGCAGTCTGATGTCGCTTAAAAAAGGAAAAATGGCTTGGGGAGTTTTAAACGACGAGAAATATTTATACCTCAGTTGCGTCATCTCCGACCGTGACATAGAACGCCAAGTGATGGGATTAGGCCTTATGGTTTGGTTGGATGCGAACGGAGGCACAGAAAAAACTTTTGGAATTCACTTCCCCATAGGGGTGCAAGGTGAACGCAGGCAAATGATGCAGGGATTGGAAGGCAGCAGTATGTTTGATGATGAACAGTTTTTCCAACAAAGTACAAGCGAAATGGAAATCGTCGGACCCGGAAAAGATGAACGATTCAAAACTTTAGCTCCCGGAATAGATGGAATCGAAGCTCGACTCAGTCGTTCAGATGGCCGTTTGGTGTACGAATTAAAAGTTCCACTCGCCATGAGTCCTGAACATCCTTTTGCAATCAATACAAACCCAGGAGACGAAATCGGAGTAGGTTTTGAAGTAACTGAGCCAAACAAAGGTGATATGCCGCAAAAAGGAATGTCCGGTGGTGGAAGAAAATCTCAAAACAAGGGAATGCCTCGAGGTAAGAATAATTTACCCGATGTGTTGAAGCTCTGGGCTAATGTTACATTGGCAAGTCCGATTGCTGGTGGCAGAAAGTAACTTTTAGATAAATATTTTATTCAAAGGAAATGAGATACACTCACAGAAAAATTACTGAGCATCGAAAAAGCGACGTATGATTATTTTAAAAAAGGTATCCACTGCAAGTGAACAAATTTAAATCCATTAAGTGTGTATTACTGATAACATTAGTAATTTTTTTCAATAATTTCATGATCGCCGCGGACAGCCTGAAAATTTATGCTTTTAAAAATAATATCTACGATAATGTAAATCCATTTCGTATTAAACCTGATAACACATCGGCAAGGTTGTGGGATGTATTTTTACTAGTCAGAAGTGCAAATTCCGGGAATCAGACTGCTCAGCATGAACTTGGTCTCCGTTATTTGATGGGAAAAGCTTTCCTGCCGGATACGCAAAAAGCGGTGTATTGGATTCAAAAAGCTGCCGACCAGAATTATTTACCTGCTAAATATAATTTGGGCATTTTATTTTACAATGGTTATGGAGTTGAGTGGAATCCTTTCGAGGCGTATAAAAATTTTAAATATGCAGCTCTAAACGGTTTAACTGAGGCAGAGTACGCTTATGGACTTTTATTGACTGACAATCTAATCGTTCCAAGAAATTACAAAGACGCTTTTAGATGGATAAAAATTGCTGCCGATTCCGGTTACGAACAGGCAAAGGATGTCTTAACGGAGTTTGATAGGAAAGGAATTACAGCATATATAAATTCATACAGGCAAAAACCAGTCCAACGTAACGATACTACCAGACCAAAAATTCCGACAAACGTACAATCAACTGTGCAACCTATTTATTTGGAATTCTATTCCGATTCAATATCAAAACCAGATAACAAGTTATTGCTGAGGGAATTACTTCTTGAATACCGAAATCAATTTAATAAGGAGCTTAATAGTAATGATTCTGTCAGCATCGGTTTGTTTCTGGATACAAACTCTCAGCAACTTCTTCGGAACGCCGCAAAATGGGGCAGCCCCGAAGCGCTCACGCTTATTGGTTACTTGTATGAACAGGGGATTAGTGTGAAAAGGGATCCTGTTCAAGCATCAGTCTATTATCTCAGGGCGATACACCTCGACTCACCACATGCTCCAATTTTTCTCTGGAATATGATTCAAGATAAAGAATATTTTCATTTACTGAAGACCCGCGTTGACTCGAAAGATGCTGCCGCTACATTTGTCTGGGCTGGTCTCGTTTTATTAGGGTTCGATAATAAATTGACCGAAAGCCAGGCTTTCGAATTTCTCGAGCAAATTGCCGCGGATAATTTTTCTTATGCCGTAGTCAGACTTGCACTATGTTATTATTCTGGGTACGGAGTTCCTGTCGATAAAGAAAAAGCAGTTGCACTCCTGGAACAGGCACAACGCTTAGGAAGCCAAGAAGCCAGAGTTCGACTCTGTATGATTAGGTTGATGAATGATGAAAGTTTGGCTGAAGTTGACGAGTTGATTAATATTCTTCAGCAATCGGCACATAAAGGCTCAGTTCTTGCGGAGGCTGCGCTCGGATATTGCTATCAGGAAGGAAGAGGTGTCATAGCAGACAAATCCGAATCAGTGCGATGGTATCGTTTAGCGGCTCGTCGCGGTAGCAAAGTTGCTTACGCTGCATTAAAAGAAATGCACGACAATCTGCGACCGGGAGAAATAGAGTTCCAGGTGCAAGACGACGAATAATTATAAACTAATTGAAGTTATCAAATAAATCTACAAAAAAAACAGTCCTCTTTTTCTAACTCAGTTTCCGAAGCTAACCATCACAGTTAATAAATTGCTTATTCATTTTGCAATTCGACCTGTTACTTATTATATTGGAAACCGTAGAAACCGATATAGTTTCCACGCTTAACTGAAAAAACACCTAATATTAACAATTTAAAGCAATTTTAGTATCAAAGATCTCACTTTATGGAAAATAATGTTGAAATAAAAAATAGAATTCTTAATGCTGCTCAAAGGCAATTTTTGATATACGGATTCACAAAAGTAACTATGGATGAGATCGCTGCCAAAATTGGTATGAGTAAAAAAACAATTTACAAGTTCTACCCCAGTAAAGCGGATGTTGTTAATGCGATTGCCGACAAGATGTTTGCTGAAGCAGAACAAGGACTTCAAAACATTGTCCAAAATACCCAGGTTAATTTCATAGAGAAACTACGGAATATGATGACCTTCATTGGACTGCATCTTTCAAAATTGAGCCAACCTCTTATCGAAGACATCCGGCAGAATGCTCCTCAGCTTTGGGAAAAAATTTCAGACTACAGGATAAAAAGTATTTATAAAAATTTTGGAAGCTTGATTCACGAAGGAAGACAGAAAGGAATTTTCCGCAGCGATATTGACGAACATCTCGTCTTGCTAATTTATGTGAACGTTATTCAGAATATTATCAACCCCGAGACTTTATCGCAGCTTCCGTTGACTGCACCGCAAGTATATGAACATATTATTAAAGTAATCTTCGAAGGCATACTTACCGATGATGCAAGAACACAATTAAAACCTTCAACAAATTCTATATAATTGATATTGATAAAAATAATTGAGGAATAAATGAACACAATTCGTAGGATAGTAAAATTGAATTTCTTACTTTTATACTTGCTGCTGATTATCCCAGCACACTCGCAAGACTCAGAAACCCGCCGACTAAGCATTGAAGAAGCTATACGATTAGCAATAAAACAAAATTCCGACCTTGAATCTGTGCGTCTCGATGTGAAACGATCCGATGCTCGCGTGCTTGAAGCGTGGGGTTACGCAATGCCTTCGGTTGACGTCTCCGGGCAGTATATGCATTTTTTAGACAAACCTGTATCTTTTTTTCCGGATGTTTTTTTATATGGTTTCATGAAGGAAATAGATTCCACAATTCCGAAGCCAACAGGAAAATTGGTTCCGGTTTCATTCACGCCTGGGTTCACCGCAGGCGCCTCGCTAAACGTCAAGCAGATTCTTTTTAACGGTGCAATCTTTGTCGGAATTGGAGCTGCACAAGTTTATTCGAATCTTGCACGAGATATCTTTCAAGTGAAACAGGTAGAAACTGTAACAAAAGTGAAAAAAGCATATTATAGTGCACTGCTCGCTCACGAAGCTTTAGAGTTGATGCGCTCAAGCTTAAAGAATGCAGAGGATAATCTTAAGAATGTTCAACTGATGAAAGATCAAGGTATCGTTTCCGAGTATGATGAACTGCGCGCTTCAGTCGGGGTCGAAAATCTTCGACCGGTAGTTATCCAAAGTGAAACCAATTTCAATCTCGCTCGTGATGCCCTGCGAAACACAATCGGGATATCGACTAAAGAAGATTTCAAACTCGCAGACAGCTTGCATTTTACACATGTTGACGCATCTTTATTCGAGCGGGCAGAAGAACTTGTACAGGACATGAACCCCAACATAAACGTCGTAAAGCGTCAAATTGAACTAAATGGAGCTATTATTAGCGCCGAACGATCAAATTATTTACCTACTATTGCGGCTTTCGGTTCATATCAATACCAGGCGGCGATGAATAAATTCAATTTTTCAACGAATGATTTTTATAAAAGCTCTCAATTCGGTCTGTCTGTTTCGTTGAATCTCTTCCAAGGTTTGCAAACTTACGCACGGGTTCAGCAAGCCCAGCTTGATCAGCGCAAAAGTGAGGAACAACTTAACAGTCTTGAAAAAAATCTGCAGACTGCATTGCATTCAATCCTCGGCAATCTGCAACAGGCAAAGAAGCGAGTTGAAGCACAGGAAAAGACTGTCGATATGGCTGAGCGGGGATATAAAATTGTAACTACAAAATTTCTCAACAATTCTGCGACACAGCTTGAGGTAAATGATGCACAGCTTGCCCTTACGCAGTCGAAAGTCAACCGCATTCAGGCGGTGTACGATTATCTTAATGCGGCGGCTGATTTAGACCAGCTTATCGGGCGTTTACCAAGCTATGTAATCGAAATAAATGATTAATGAAATTATAAAGAAGGAATATATTAATGAAGAAAGTAATAGTAGTTTTAATTATTTCTGTATTTGTGTTCTCTTCGTGTGAGAAGACGAAAGAAGGTAACAATGAACAGAAAATACAACCGGTTAATATACGTACTGAAATCGTGAAGCCAACACAACTGAGTGATGCAATCCAAGTTGCCGGAACCGTCAAAGCTTACGAAGATGCGAATTTAAGTCCAGAGGAAGGTGGAGTTGTTAAAGAATGGAAAGCAAAAAGAGGCACGCAGGTTAAAAAAGGCGACCTGATAGTGGTGCTTAAAGACGAAGTGATTAAGGCGGGCTACGATGCAGCCGAATCGCAATACAATATGGCTAAACTTAATCTTGGTAAACAACAAAAAGTTTTCGACGAACAAGGTATTAGTGAACTGCAGTTGAAGAATTTAGAATACGGTCGTGACGCTGCGAAAGCGAATGCTGATTTAATGAAAGCCCGTTGGGAGCGTACACAAATTCGTAGTCCGTTCAACGGCGTTGTAGAAAACACATTCCCTAACGAGGGAGAATTTGCACCGCCCGGTGTTCCGATAGCGCGCGTCGTCAACACTTCGGTGATAAAGATTCAAGCCGAAATCCCTGAGCTTTACTCCGGTACAATTTCCGTCGGTACACAGGCGATTGTAACTTTCGATGCGGTTCCGGGAGATACTCTTAAAGGAAAATTGACTTTCGTCAGTTCAACTGTGTCTGCGGCAAACCGCACACTGATGGTAGAGCTTGTAACGTCCAACTCATCCCGAAAAATTAAACCTGAAATGGTTGCTAAAGTAAAATTACTGCGCCAGACAAAATCGAGTGCAGTGCTCGTAAGCTCAAATATCGTTCAACTTGTTGACCGCGACCGTTCAATTGTGTACGTGAACAATGGCGGCAAAGCGGAAGAGCGCATATTGAAGCTTGGCGGGCGTCAGGGCAATATGGTTGAGGTGTTAGAAGGATTGAACCCTGGCGATCAGCTAATTGTGAGTGGATATCAAAAGCTCGTCAGCGGCACACCCGTCGTTGTAGCGCAATAGATGGAGAATCGATTATGAAAATCTGGAATATTGCAGTTGATAATAAGGTAGTGGTCTATCTCTTAATTGTATTGATTATAGTGTTTGGATTTACTTCATACAACCGGCTTCCGCGCGAAGCAAGTCCCGACGTTGTAATTCCCTGGGTCATTGTTGCAACGCCATACATCGGAGTTTCACCCGTAGATATCGAAGGGTTGGTTACGCAGCCGCTTGAACGTGCAGTGAAAAGTTTGAAAGATATCAAACAAATTACTTCAGTATCAAAAGAAGGTCTTTCCACGATTCGTGTAGAGTTCAACACAGGCGTTGATATTGATGAAGCACTACGCCGCGTAAGAGATAAAGTTAACTCAACTCGACCACAGCTTCCTAACGACATACTTGATCCGGTCGTCTCTGAAATTAATATCAGCGAATTCCCGATTATGTTTGTCAATGTCGGCGGCAATGTCGGACTTGCACGGCTCAAAAAGATAGCAGATAACTTGCAGGATAAGATAGAAGCAATACCTGGCGTACTTCGTGCGGACATTTCAGGCGGACTGGAGCCGGAGGTTCAGGTAAATTGCGATGTATATAGAATGAATGCATTTCAAGTCAGTTTCGACGATGTCTCGAATGCAATTCGCGGTGAGAATCTATCCATCCCAGGCGGTTCAATTGACACTAAAGAGAAAAGCCTGACACTTCGAATTCCGGGAGAGTTCAAGGAAGTAAAACCTCTTGAAAATATCGTCCTTAAGATTCAAAATGGTAAGCCGATTTATTTGCGCGATGTTGCAACAGTGAACTATTCATTTGAAGATCGACAGACATATGCCCGGTTGAATGGAATGGAAGTCGTCTCTCTTGCTGTTCGGAAACGCGCCGGCGAAAATCTTCTCCGTATCGCTGATGAGGTTACTAAGATTGTCAATGACGAACAGAAACAATTCCCCGCAGGCATTAAGCTCGATATTTCGAACAACCAATCACGGTTCGTTACGCGAATGGTTAAGGAACTTGAGAACAGTATTATTACCGGAATGTTCTTAGTTGTGATATCGCTGTTTATGTTCTTTGGGTTTAAAAATTCTTTACTCATCTCTACGGCAATACCGCTTTCTATGTTTGTAGGATTTATTGTAATGTCTGCCCTCGGTATTACTTTAAATATGGTAGTATTGTTCTCACTTGTAATGGTGCTCGGAATTTTAGTTGACGATGCTATTGTAGTAATCGAGAATATCTATCGCCATCAGCAAGAGTACGATGAACACCCGATACAAGCCGCGAAAAAAGCAGCCGGCGAAGTATTCGTCCCGGTTCTCACTTCTACCGTAACCACGTTATCAGCTTTTCTGCCGTTGGCATTCTGGCCCGGTATCGTAGGCGAGTTTATGAAATATTTTCCGTTCACACTCATCATCACTTTAACCGCATCGCTTTTTGTGGCGTATGTAATAAGCCCGGTGCAGGGCGCTCAGTGGATTAACTACAAGCGAGAAATTCGTAAAGCGAAGTACAACCTTGAACATCCGCATTGGTTCAAAAAGTATAATCCTTTTACAATTTTATACCATAAGGTTGATGAAGTATTCTTCCCTTGGATGCAGCGCGAATACGTGAAGACATTAAAATGGACATTGGAGCGAAAAGGACTTACAATTATCGCATCATTTGCACTTCTTATTTTCGTGATAGTTCTTTTTGCGTTCTTGAACAAAGGCGTTGAATTCTTTCCAAACACAGAGCCATCGCAAGTTAGCGTCAGTATCGAAGCTCCATCGGGTACATCGCTGGAGGTAACTAACGATATCTCTAAGATTATCGAAGAGCACCTGAATCAGATTTCGGGTAAAAAAGATGTTGAGTTTGTCGCAACAAGCATCGGCACTTCTGACGACCCGTTTGACTTTGGCGGTCAGGGAACTTCAAACAAGGGACGCATAGCTATCAATTTCTATGAGAAAATAAAACGCGAGCAAAGTACTTTTCAAACGCTTGAAGAAGTTCGTAAAGCGACCGAAGGAATAGCCGGAGCGGAGTTGCGTGTAGCAAAACAACAGATGGGACCTCCCGTTGGTGTGCCGGTTAGCATCGAAGTATCCGGCGAAGACTATGAACAGCTTTCATCTTTGAGTAAAGCTATCCGCGAAAAAATTAAAAATGTTCAAGGGCTCGTTGACCTAAAAGACGATTATAATATCGGACGTCCTGAAGTCGAAATCATTATTGACCGCGAGAAAGCAGGCTTGTTCTGGACGAGCACAGGTCAAATTGCATCAACTATTCGCGCAGCAATCGCAGGCGTCGAAGCATCTAAGTATAGAGTAGGTGAGGATGAATATAAAATCCGGGTGCGGCTGAAGGAAGATCAGCGTACGTCGCCTGCCGACCTTGAGAATCTTCATATCAACTTCATGAATCGTCGCGGGCAGTTACTTTCAATCCCATTGACTTCAGTCGCGGATATACGCCGGACAACTGCGGTAACGGATATTCGACGTAAGGATCAAAAACGCGTAATTACCGTTTCGGGCGATGTGGAAGGTCGGGTACAATCCGAAGTAGTAAACGAAGTTAAAGCACGCATAACTGGAATTAACCTTCCTGTCGGATATAATGTTAAGTTAACGGGGTCGGAGGAAGAACAGCAAAAAGCCGCGAGCTTCCTTAGCAACGCGTTCATCATTACGCTGCTTTTAGTTTTCTTGATTATGGTAACGGAATTCAACTCGCTGAAAGTACCGTTTGTAATTATGGGATCGGTCATTCTCTCACTAATCGGCGTTCTAGTCGGATTGATTGTAACACAAACGCCTGCCAGTGTGATTATGACAGGTGTCGGGACTGTGGCGCTCGCAGGACTCGTGGTCAGGAACGGTATAATCCTTTTAGACTTCGTGAAACACCGATACCGTAAAGGTGAGACGAAGCTCGACGATGCACTGCTTGAGGCGGGACGTGTTCGTCTGCGCCCTGTGTTGCTTACAGCGGCGGCGGCGGTGCTCGCAGTAATGCCTTTGGCGACGGGTTTTGACTTCGACTGGCGTGAATTTCACTTTGTCATTGGCGCAGAAAGCGCCAGCTTTTGGAGACCATTAGCTGTTGCAATAATTTTTGGACTCACTATTTCAACATTCCTTACTTTAGTTGTTGTGCCTACTGCATATTCGCTATTGGATGAATGGCATGAAAAGATAAAGAAGAAATTTGCCGGATATTTTAAGAAAGAAAATAATGCAGTAATTTAGAAATCTAAATGAAGCGTCTGAAAGGAGACTGTGTGCTTGGGTGTCAGTCTCCTTTTTGTTTTTGTTCATATTTTTTGTAAGTTTTCTTAGTTAAAGCAAGCCTGAATTGCGGAATGGATTGAATAAATAATTATTGGAGTGTAAATTGAGTTACGAAAGCAAAGTATTCAAAGAACTTTCTCTACCAAAACGTGATGAAGTGATCCATGTCTTATTAATGTCGTTGCTTAAACATAATGGAAGTGTGAAAGAGTTCGGTTCAGCAAATTTAGAGGTTGTAAATGAACTTGCTGATTTTCTTGGTTTGTCGCAGAAACAACGCTCCTTTCTTATGCAAACAATCGTAAAAAAAGAAGGAAGAATTAAAACATTCCCTGCGTGGCATCGACTCTTATTTAGAGCAGCTGATATTGCAGCAAAACAAAAACTACTTTCGCACCCGAAAGATACTCTCAGAATAACCGGAAAAAGAGAATGGATGTTAACAGAAAAGGGCATTGATGAAGCCCTTCGTCTCTCGAAAATTCCTATTGTCAGAAAACAAGAACTTCCAATTGTAACTTATGAAGTGCAGAAAATAAAAAACTCATTAGAAAAGGCTGAACGCACTAAGAATTACAATCCGATTGATAACGACAAAAAACCAAGAATAACCACAAGAGAATCACTGCTACGTACAAGAGGGTTTAGACAAGCAATACTACAAGCCTACGATTATAGATGCTGTATTTGCGGACTAAGGATCGCTTCTCCGGATTCCCTTGCGTGGGAAGTGGAAGCAGCCCATATAGTTCCTCATCGATTCCATGGAAAAGATGACATTTGGAATGGAATTGCGCTTTGCCATTTTCATCACTGGTCATTTGATGTGGGCTGGTTTACTCTTCGAAATA
This sequence comes from uncultured Ignavibacteriaceae bacterium, assembly GCA_964581995.1. Lineage (GTDB taxonomy): Bacteria > Bacteroidota > Ignavibacteria > UBA10030 > BY39 > CAZOQB01. The sequence continues at coordinate 22,288 of CAZOQB010000009.1, forward strand.
ATTTTACCATTGAAGTCAATGAGAGAATTGAAAATGCTCCCTTTGACCACGGTTTTATGGGAAGCTTTGATGTCCTGCGTCAATTAATCAGGCCCGATCAGCCAATAAGATTACCTGATAGAAAATCAATATATCCACATGAAAATTCTATTATCTGGCATCGTAACAATATTTTTAAACATTTAATACAATAAAAGATGTTTGTCATGAATTCGCGAAGACATTGTTATTACCTCACCATCTCTGATGCTTAGAATGTCGAAAAAGAAACAATCGGACATAAGCCTGATGATGATAAAAATTGTGAACAAATTCAAGCGTCCCATACTTAACCGAATAGAAAAAGATATAGGGGCGTATTCAGATTTTTTTTACATAAAGGAAAAATGATATGGGAAAAGAAGATGTTGTCTATACTCTCACGGTTGAGGATATACAAAACGTCGCAACCGAATACCTAGGCAGGAAACTCAACAAAAAGGAAGTTATAATTGTCGAAGAGAACTTAGGCAAAACAGTCAGATGGTATGATGCAATTGAGAGTGCGATACTTTTATCAAATATAAAAAAGAAACGACCAAACAATAAAATGATATTGACGAAGCCCTCAAAAAATGTTTGATAAATAAGTTTTAAAGCAATCAAATAAAATCTATTAATAAACGGTTAACATACGCCGCGCTAACTTATTTGCCTTTTCCCTAAAAAATTCGTAGATTAACTCATTAAAATTTCACAAAACCCCTAAAATTAGAGTAATTTATGTTTACAGTTGTAGAAATAGCCGGGCAGCAGTATAAAGTTAGCCCCACATCAAAATTATATGTGTCCAAACTTCCAAATGAAATTGGCAGCACGGTAACGTTCGATAAAGTACTTATTTACGGCGACGATAAGCAGGTTAAAGTCGGAAACCCGACCGTAAAAGGTATGAAAGTCGAAGCTAAAGTTCTCGGTCACGAGAAGGACGACACGGTAATTGTGTTCAAGAAAAAGAAACGAAAAGGTTATCGGGTTCGCAGAGGACACCGGCAGCAATACACACAGATAGAAGTAACAAAGATTGGATAAGGAGATTATTTATGGCTCATAAAAAAGGCGGCGGTAGTTCACGTAACGGTCGCGACAGCAATGCACAGCGCCTTGGCGTAAAAAGATTCGGCGGAGAAAAAGTGACAGCGGGCAGCATCATCATTCGCCAGCGTGGTACTAGATTTTTGCCCGGTGAAAATGTTGGCGTTGGATCCGACGACACAATATTTGCCACGGCAGATGGCAATGTGAAGTTTGAGCGATCAGGAAAAACTCGCAAGATGGTAAGCATCATACCATCCTAAAATCATTCTTTAGAAAAAGTTCTTACATATAACCGCCCGTTGTACAACCATCTTAAAAATCATAAGTATGGTTAAACGGGCTTTTTTGTTTACTCATCTATACCAATAGTTCCAAATCTAATAAAAATAAATTAAGTTCTTTTATCAACAAAAATTTAGGAGGATACAATGAAAATTACAGTAATAGGTGGCGGAAACATCGGCGGTGTGTTAGTACAAGAAATCGTCCGGCGTCGGCTGGCGCGCTATGTCAGCTTAGTAGATGTAAAAGGACCCGATCTATCCAAAGGCAAATGTTTGGACATTTCTGAAGGTTCACCAATCATTTCATCGGATGTGGTGGTCGAAGGGTCTAAAGAGTACGACGTAATGGAAGGTGCGGATTTGGTTATTAACACGGCTGGCGTGCCACGTGCTGCCCGGCCGGACGGCACCATTCCAACACGCGAAGAATTGTTGGCAACCAATTTAAAGATTACAGACGCGGTGAGTGAAGGCATCTCAAAATTTTGCCCGAAGGCAACCATCATTTCAATTGCCAATCCATTGGACGCAATAGTGTATAGACTCAATATGAATTTGAAGCCATCGCGCGAAAAAATTATGGGTATGGCAGGAGTGCTGGATTCTGCGCGATACAAATATTTCGTGGCTAAAGAAGTCGGTGTAAGCATTGAAAATGTCGAGGCAATGGTGCTTGGCGGTCACGGCGACGATATGTTGCCGATCCGTTCGGCATGCCGTATAGGCGGAATGCCGGTGGAAAAGTTTATTGCTCCTGAAAAACTTGATGCTATCGAAGCTCGCACGAGACAAGCAGGCGGCGAGGTGGTAAAATTGTTGGGCAGCGGTTCGGCATTTGTATCTCCCGCATGGGCGGCATTAGAGATGGCAGAAGCGATTATTTTTGATAAGAAAAAAATTCTGCCGGTCTGCTCATTGCTCAATGGTGAGTATGGCGTGAATGGTTTATTCATCGGCGTGCCGGTAATTTTAGGCGCCAAGGGCATTGAAAAAATCATCGTTATGGATTTGACTGACAAAGAAAAAGAAGCATTTGCCAAATCAGTTGCCTCGGTAAAGAAATCGAGCGATGAAGTTCTGTCCTTTGCGAAGTAAATCAATCAGCGGTGTTCCGATCAAGTAAAAGCGAATATCGGAAAACTGACAATCTAATTTTTTTATTAGAGAAATTGCTAAGCCATTCCACTGTTAAAGCGGAATGGCTTTTTTTTATTTAATGTCACATTATGAACCATTTAACAAAATTTATATCGCTATTTATTTTAATTTCTACTATCGTTTTTACTCAAACTCGTGTAGATACATTCGTGCCTCTCAGCACCAGCGATAGTTTGGATGCAACTTATTTTATTCCGACAACAGCTCCCCCGCTAAATGGTTATCCAGTGCTTTTATTTGTTCACGGGTTCGGAGGAAGCAAAAATTCTACAATTCCTTCTGCCGAGGGGTATGCAAAAAGTAGTTATCTCACCTTATGTTATACCGTCCGTGGTCACGGATATTCCTCGGGTAATTCCACAATTATGTCCGCACGCGAACGAATGGACTTAGCTGAGGTGGTTAATTTCGTGCGGTCGTTACCAAATGTCGATACTAACTCGGTAGGTATTATCGGCGGTTCGCAAGGCGGCCTGCACGGACTTTGGTCTATCGTTGATAATTTGCCCGTAAAAGCCGTATCGGCTGATGTAATTGTTCCGCGCTGGGCGTCCGATATGTTTGCAAATGGCGCGGTCAAAAGAACAGTTGCGGTTCTTTTGAAAACTGAAACTGTCAGGTACGCTCCCATACGAGATACGTTGTGGAACTTACTAAATCGTGACTCTTTCGATTCCATTCATTCCATTTTTACGCCGCCGCGTGATGTCGATACTGCCGCTCTGCAATCTTCTCAAAAGCCATTGATGACTTTTGTTAAATATCAGGATTATTATTTTGAAGCCAGCGACGCAATCTACAATATGGTAAGATATCCCGGTGTGAAGAAAATGTATTTGGGAACTGGCGGACATTTTTCGGACGATAATTACGACCAGTGGCAATATCAATTTTCATGGATAACAAGATGGTTTAAACATTTTTTGAGAAATATTAATACGGGATTCTTTGATGAACCTAAATACACATACGCCTTCAGCAGTCTCCCGATGGATTCTTTGGGTTACTTTAGCTGGAAACAACACGAGATTGATGAACTTCCGTTTCAGAATATTGTACCTCACCGATTTTATTTGCATTCCGGAGGCAGTCTAAAATATTCGTTACCGGTTTCAGTAAACGAAGTTGCAGAGCTGCTAAACGACTACCGGGACACAACTTATAATCTCAACAGAGCATGGACCGAGGGATTTAAAGGGCTTTGGTTCGACTCCGCTTTTACTAAGCGGACATTAGCATTTGAAACAACTCCGTTGAACACAAACGCGCTAATGTTTGGCGCTCCCCGGATTAATTTCTATCTAAAATCTTCTTCAGAAAAATTCCCTGTTAATGTTCAGATATACGAGGTCGACAGTTTAAATAATAAATATTTTGTCAACAGGATAAATTATGTATCGCGGGGGAATCCAATTAACCAAATAATTGCTGCTGACGTTCGCGGCCTCTTTCATTCACACGAATTCCAGACAAGCAGCAGAATCAGAATTGAAATAACTAATATTGATAAAACCAACAGGACGTTGTTAGGCAGCGTGCCGTACGTTCTGCCAGTTTTCAAATACAGCAGGAATGAAATATTCTTGAATGAAAATTATACTTCATATATCGAGTTGCCTTTATTGACAAACGAATATATACTAAAAGTTACAGACCAAACACCAAGCATTTTTTATTTGTCTCAAAATTATCCGAATCCGTTTAACCCTGTAACCATGATAGAATATTCACTACCCGCAACTGAACACATAGCAATAAAAATTTATGATATTTTAGGAAGAGAGGTCAAAACATTGTTTGAAGGAAGACAATCGGCAGGGCAATACAGATATCAATTCGACGGATCGAAACTCGCAAGCGGTGTGTATTTTTATAAGCTGCAAACTAATTCCTATTCAGCCGTGAAAAAAATGATTCTGATGCGCTAGTATCAAACGACCTTGGGGAATAGCGGATTGTCGGAGGAATGAATTGTTTGACATTATCTTAACTTATTTCTAAATTTCATCTGATAAAATAAATTCAAGACTAAGGAATTAACATGAACAAGTTTGACAGAAGAGATTTTCTCAAAACATCGGCACTCGTAGGGGCGGGAACTTTGATAGGCGGCAAGCTTGCTGAAACATTTCCTCAGCAAGCCACAAAGGAAAGCTTCAAACCTATTGTAATAGCAAGCGCCAACGGAACCAAAGCCGTCGAGTTGGCAATGAAAATGGTAAAGAATGGCGCCGATGCTTTGGATGCCGTAATTGCCGGAGTAAATATTGTAGAAGACGACCCTAAAGATGACAGCGTAGGTTATGGCGGGCTTCCAAACGAAGAAGGTGTAGTCGAGTTAGATTCTGCCGTGATGCACGGACCTTCGTACCACGGCGGATCTGTTGCATCGTTAAGAAATATAAAAAACCCTTCAAAAGTTGCACGGGTAGTGATGGAAAGAACCGACCATGTTCTAATTGTAGGCGAAGGCGCATTGAAGTTTGCAAAAGCTCACGGCTTCAAGGAAGAAAATTTACTCACTGAAGAATCAAGAGCAAAATGGTTGAAGTGGAAAGAAAATTTAAGTAGAGAAGACGACTGGCTCCCTCCGCATACTATTGAAGATGCCGATATCGGTGAATACATGAAATCGTATTTACGACATTACGGAACAATCCATTGCAGCGGTCTCGATTTGAACGGGAATTTATCATGTGTTACAACTACAAGCGGACTTGCATATAAAATTCCGGGTCGTGTTGGCGACTCGCCAATTATCGGTGCTGGACTTTATTGCGATAATGAAGTCGGTTCGGCGGGTTCAACCGGCAGAGGAGAAGCGAATCTATTAAATTGCAGCTCGGTTATGATCGTGGAGTGGATGAGGCAGGGTAAATCTCCCGAGGAAGCCTGCCTGCTTGCCTGTAAACGCGTAAATGAACGGTGCCGGGAAAAACGGCTTAAAGATGAGAAGGGTAGATTTAAGCATAACGTTACATTTTATGGAATAAACAAACGTGGTGAATATGGCGGTGCATCAATTTGGAAAGGTACATCGTATCTCATCCACGACGGAACACAAGCGAAAAAGTTAGAGTGTGCATATTTGTTTGAAAGAGGTAATTAATATAATCAAATGCTCAAGAGATACGTTTCAACTTCTAATTTTGTAGTCATAATATTTTTGATATCGGTTTTGGCCAGTGAATCAAACTCACAATCATTATCGTTTGTTGAAAAATCGGATAGCGGTTTGGTTGTCGATGGAAAATTATTCTATCCATTCGGTGTTAATTGTTATTATCTTCAGAACTTAGCTGCATACGGAGATACCGACCGCGTCAAAGAAGTATTTGAAGAAGCAAAACGGCTCGGAGTGAACACAATTCGCACATGGGGCTTTTTCGACTCGTCGGATTCTGCTAATGCTGCCGTTATTCAATATGCACCCGGAAAATTTAATGAAAGCGGTTTGCGTGCATTAGATTTTGTCATCGCTCAAGCAGGCAAGTACTCGATTCGCCTTATTATTCCGCTAGTCAACAATTGGGATGACTACGGAGGAATGAACCAGTATGTTGAGTGGTATGCAGGAAAAATGAATAAGCATATAGAAAAAATCTCTGACGAGAAATTGCAGCAGTATGTCGCGGGTGCCGGTGATAGGAAGTACCGCAAATGGGTTTCTGAAACTCTTACCCACGATGATTTTTATAAAAACATACTGATAAAAAGTTGGTACAGTGACTACGTTGTTAAAATTTTGACTCGAAGAAATACTCATAACGGAATAAGATATCGAGACGACCCGACAGTCATGCTGTGGGAACTTGCAAACGAGCCGCGTTCGAGCGACCCGTCGGGATTTATTGTTAATAATTGGATAGAAGAGATTTCTGGGTTTATTAAATCGGTAGATATTAATCATCTGCTCGGAACGGGTGAAGAGGGTTTCGACGTGAATAGCAATCTCCCCATAAATATTTCAGATTATCCACCGTGGATGTTTGACGGTTCTTCCGGAATTTCATTTTCTCAAAACATTGGGCTTCACAATATAGACGTGGCAAGCGTCCACCTATATCCTGAGTCATGGAATCTTGATTATTCTAAATCTACAAAATGGATATCCGACCATCTTACGTTGAGTAAATACAAAAACAAAGCGCTTATAATAGGTGAGGTTGGGGTTCGGAGTGATAAAGAAATATTTTACGAAGTTTTCTTTCACAATATTTCACAGGACAGCACATCGGGCGTACTGCTGTGGCAGTTATCGTATGTTGGAAATACTTATGTAGATCAATATTCATTCAGTTGTTCTTCGAATCCCTCTCTTTGTAAGTCGTTGGAATACTATAGCGAAATGTTTCAGAAAAAGAAAATCATCCAGCAGGAAATTACAGAATATCAAGTTTTACAAAACTATCCCAACCCCTTTAACGATTTAACAGTAATAACTTATAAGGTTGAAGAACCGAGATTCATTCTGCTTGAGGTCTATAATGTCTTAGGACAGAAGGTAAAGACGTTAGCAGAGGGCTATCTTCAAACAGGTGAATATAAAATAATATTAAGCGGTTCAGGTATGTCTAGCGGAGTTTATAACGTTTTAATGCGTTTCAGCGGTGGTTTTTCATGGATTAAAACGGTTTTATTGAAATAAATCCAGAAAATAAATAAAATCCTACCAAACCTCTTGACATTAACATTTCTCTTTATTATTTTGACGGCATTAAGTGGTTAAAAAAAACGTATCAATGTCTAAACTGACTTCCGAAGAAATACGGCAACGGTTTTCAAGCTCAAATGATTTCAACGAAATTTTTGACGCTTTTGAAGCAGCCCTCAACAACAATATCGAAGACTTAGAACTCTATCGCTTGTTGTTCTGGAACGATTCACTCACAGCGGAAGAGTTATGTTTGTTCGGTGAAAAGTTAGTGCAGGTCTATCCGAATATTGCCTATGATGTTTATATGTGGCTTGCGAAAGTGTTTGAAGTTACTTATTCGATGTACGATAATTTTGAACTTACCTTACAATACTATACAAAAGCGGCTTTAATAAAACCTGATGACTGCGAACCTTACATAGCGGTAAGCGAATGTTACGACAACGATTTAAATATTCCTCCGATTGACATGATAATAGATTTTGTTACAAAAGGATCACAGCTAGTGAATAAACCGGGAGTACTGTATAAGCGATTGGCTGAGTTGTATGAAATGACAGGCAACGAGGAGAAGAGCATTCTCTATAGAAAAAAAGCAGACGAAACCGGAAGTGCAACTCCAGAGGAATGAAATCTGCTAAGGGTTACATCTTTATCCTGTTGGCTACAATATTTTGGGGCATATCGGCAACGATTGCAAAATTTCTTTTCACACACGAAATAGAAACACTAATACTCGTCCAGTCCCGCGTTACAATTTCTGCGATTATAATGTTATTGTACTTTCTGTTTTTCAAACGCCATCTTCTTTCTGTTCGACTAAAGGATTTATACATGTTCGCGCTTGTCGGCATTATCGGTGTAGCTGGCTCAAATTTTACTTATTACTTTACTATACAAGAGACTAATGTTGCAACCGCGATTTTAATGCAGTACATGGCTCCGCTTCTCGTTCTGATCTATGCCGCAGTTTCAAAAGAAGAAAGTTTGACATGGGTGAAAATATCAGCCGCTATTATTTCAGTCTCCGGCTGCTACCTTGCTGTTACGGGAGAAGATTTGTCGCTACTTAACATCAGCCGCATTGGATTAGCGACTGGCATTGCTTCTGCGTTTTGCTGGGCGTTCACAAATGTTTATCTCCGCCGCGTTCTCAAACATTATAGTGTATGGACGGTTTTGGTTTACTCCTTTTTGTCGGCATCGGTGTTTTGGCTTTTTTTCAACTCACCGATTGCAATAGCTGAAAAACATTACAGCGCGCAAACCTGGTGGACGTTCACAGGGTTTGCTATGATTTCTATTTTAATACCGCACACATTATATTTTAATGGATTACGGCACATTGCCGCTTCGCGAGCGATAATTACAGGCACATTCGAACCGATCGTGGCGATCATATCCTCATACATTATTTTGAGTGCCGTGTTAACATCCGTTCAAATTATTGGGGCGGTTTTGGTTATAGCGGCAATTCTAATACTACAACTTAAACGCGAACCAACCGATGAGATTGAAACGGAAGCCCCGAGATAGGCGTCTTTAGTTGTTGAGTTATTGATGAGAAATTGCCCAAGAAAAATTGAGACCTCTGGAATATTATTATACAGCAGATTCTGAAACTGTTGAAACTGTTTAGCTTCTTCTATTTTTATCAGTAAGGGGCTGCCAAAAAAGTCCCCAAAAAACACTCTTCGACTCCCTACGGTCGCTCAGAGTGACGAAAATCCAGCTAAATTCGTCATGTTGAGCGTAGTGGAGCGAAGCGGAACGAAGTCGAAACATGTTTTTAGACGGTCTCTTAATTAAAACCCATTTACCGTGTAACCGTTTCATTTATCCGCCTCTGGCGGAACGGTTTATAAACAATAATTTAAATACATACAGATGACAGAACAAAGAGAAAATAAATTAAAATCTGTGCTGGCAAAGCGCCAACCCGACTTGACGGTTGTTATTGAAAACGTGCACGACCCTCACAACGTAAGCGCGATACTACGATCTGCTGATGCTGTTGGAGTTAAAGAAATTCAGTTGATTTATACTGTTGAGAAATTTCCGAGATTGGGCAAGAAGAGTTCAGCCAGCGCAACAAAATGGGTGGAACGAAGAAAGTTTGGTTCTGTTAAAGAGTGTTACGACCAGCTGCACAAGGAAGGATTTAAAATTTATGCGACTCATCTAGGGAAAAATTCAAAGTCGCTATATGATTTGAATCTAACAAAAAAGGTCGCACTTGTTTTTGGAAACGAGCACCACGGCGTTTCAGATGAAGCGGCTGAGTTGGCAGACGCAAATTTACAGATACCGATGGTTGGCATGATACAAAGTCTTAACGTATCGGTTGCTTGTGCTGTTACACTGTATGAAGCGATGAGGCAGCGGCTTGAGAAAGGTTCTTATAACAAACCGAAATATAAAAAACAGGAGTTAGAAAAATTGTTCAGTGAATGGAGCAAGAAATAATTAACACACCCCTCTGTCCCCTCTCGAGAGGGGAAGTGAAGGGGTGTGTAGAAAATTAAAAAGGTAAAACAATGGGAACAGACAAATTAAAAATAAACGATAAGATGCCGGAGTTTAAAAATTTATCCGGTGTGGACGGTAAGAAATACAGCAATGATAACTTTGTCGACAAGAAAATTCTCGTGATTGTATTTTCATGCAACCACTGTCCGTATGTTAAGGCGTATGAAGAGAGAATGATTGCATTTCAAAAATCTTATAGCGAGAAAGGCATTCAGCTTGTGGCGATTAACTCCAACGAAACAAAGAATTATCCCGAAGACAATTTTGACGAGATGGTTAAAAATGCGAAGAAGAAAAACTTCAACTTCATTTATCTACGGGATGATGACCAGTCGGTTGCGGATGCTTTTGGCGCGACACATACTCCTGAGTTTTTCGTGTTTTCCGTCGAAGGCGGATCCCTGCCCGACCGGCAGGCGGGCGCCTCTGGCGGAGATGAGAAGCGTTCGCTGCGTTACCACGGCAAAATGGACGATAACTGGCAAAACCCGACTGCCGTAAAAGATAAGTATTTGCAGGACGCGGTAGATGCAATTCTAACAGGCAAAGAAGTTAAAACTCCGGAGACTTTCTCGATTGGTTGTACGATTAAGTGGAGATAGTGAGTTGAGCTCGTTAAAGCGCATCGGTAATTAAATTCAGTTTATCAATGATTTGTTGAAAACGTATGTCCCGATTTTCATAAGAGAGATTACTCATAATCGCTTCTTGTTTCAATTTATCTTTTTGTATTTCAATAAATTCCCTTCGTAAATATTGCTTTACTTCATCATCAGAATATTTGAACATATCATCCACAATATCTTTTCTGTTATCAAGTATATAAACAATGTCCTCAAAGTCTTGACTTGTTCTTGGATCTTTAGATCCTCTGTCGTTAAATGCTTCAAGCTTCGACGCTAAAAAATAAGATAACGGGAGTATCTGTATTTTCTGACCATCCACATCAACTACTTGCTTAAAATGGAAACCCGGCTCAAACCAAGGATTAGCGGGTGCCCAACCTATAGCTTTTGTACTCATTACATCTACTTTAATGCCATCGTAATCAAAACGACACATTACATTCTCTTCGGCGTTTTGTATAAAACCTTTTTTACTTAATTGTTGTCGCAGGCTTTCCAATTCACCAAGGGTAGTAATGGCTAAACTAATATCAATATCTTTTGTCGGGCGGACATCTTCTGCCGCCGGGTCATTGATGTACAAACTTATTACCGCTCCACCAACATATACCACCTGTTTATTTAGATCGCCAAGTGCTACAGCGATTTTTTTAATAACATTTCTGTTGACGGTGGAATTTATAAGCATATTCTTTTCTTTAGTTCTTCGACAGCCAAGTTCCTTTCCCTTACTCTGCCTACACGCAAGGCATCGGCAAGCGCCAACAGTTGATATAGATTTTCATCTCTCATTACAGCTTCCACAACAGATGGATAAAGCGGAACAATGCTATGCCCTCTTGCTTGGCCACTGGCGGAAGGCCATACATATAGTTCATCACTTTGAATTTGTGAATTTAGCGGTGGCGCCGAATGTGCTGTGGGCACCCCTCTTACTACGGGACCGGGTTTTTGTGGAAATACATATGCCAGACCGTACTGTAAGAAATCCATAAATGCTTGGCGCATTAATTTTTTACCACTACCATCGATTAAGCCGGCATATTTTGACCGTACTAAAGATTGACTGATTTCGGACTGACTCATTTTTAAAGCTTCTGCCAATGGTTTTTGTTGCCAGGGTTTAGAGCCGAGGGCAATAATTTTTAACAGGATAACTACATCCTGAGGTTTCATTACATATTGAATTTGTCTCATTTTCAACTCCTTATTGCATATTGCGATATGCAATAATACTAACAAATTAACTAAAATACAAGCAAAAGAACCAACTATCGCATATTGCGATATACTATATGATGATCCCATAATTCGGTCGGCAACGGCTTATAAATAGTCTTCGATGATGTGAGCGAGGAAATTTTATCGGACAAAGGAATCAAAAACTCCCGAGACTTTCTCAATTGGGTGTACTATTAAGTGGAGATAGCTTGACAATGAAACTGCATCACTAGTTTGAATAAATTCGTAATTCACAAATTGCGAATTGCAAATCCTCCCCAATATGTCTTTTAACAAAATCTGTTTTAATTCTTCAGGGATTAGGACTCCGTTAGGAGTCAGATGTTTGTAGATTAGAAAAGATGTTATGAACCCGACCCTAGAGGAGTCGAATGTTCTATTGGAACATACCACTCCGCTGGAGTGGAAATACATTATTTTCTTACACGGCTACAGACATACAAGTCCTACGGACTTGTCTCGGAGAAATAAAAAATAAAATAATATCAACGACCACGCAAAGCGAGGCACATACTGCTCCTCCTTCTTTCCAGAGGGATGTTGGCTGTTTTACTCATTTGATTAAATTCGTAATTCACAAACTGCAAATTCTGCCCCAATGTTTCTTTTAACAACATCTCTTTTTAATGCTTCAGGTATTAGGACTCCGTTAGGAGTCAAATATTTTTAGAATAGAAACGCAGATATGAAACCGACCCCGGAGGGGTCGCATGTGCTACTGGAACTGGTGTACCTTTTCAAAATCAAGCAACCATTTTTTTCGCCACAATCCGCCGCCGTAACCAGTCAGATGCCCATCGTTCCCGATTACTCTATGACAAGGAATGATGATTGAAATTCTGTTCATTCCGTTTGCATTGGCAACCGCACGAACAGAGTCCGGTCTTTGTAAAGATTCTGCTTGCTGTTTATATGATCGTGTCGAACCGTAAGGAATTCTTTGCAATTCCGTCCAAACGGATTGTTGAAATTCTGTTCCGGGAGTAAACAACGGAACGGAAAACTTTTTTCGCTTTCCCTCAAAATATTCGGCGAGTTGCTGGTTGAGTAAATCAAAAAGTTTGTTCGTGCCCTGAACGATTGTTGCATTTAAAAGTTTGGTTAACGATTTTAACTCTGTTTCCAGCATTCGTCTGTCCGTGAATTCTAAAAGACAAACGCCCCGCTCAACTGCACAGGCAAACATAGTTCCTAATGGTGTTTCAAGCCGTGTGATGTTTATTATTTGCTTGTCTTTACTGTTGGTTGGCGATACGCCAAAAACAGATTTGAATGAGTCGTTAAAGCCGCTCAAAGATTCGTACCCTGTCTCGAATGCCACCGATGTAACTTTTTCACCGTTCTGGATTTTCTTAAAAGCCGTGTTGATACGGAACATCCGTTGATAAGAATGAAACGTTATGCCGTGATTTTTTAAGAACCATCTTCGTAATTTGCCAGGTTCAATTCCTCTTGAACGCAAATCCCAATCTTTTAATTTGGTTGATGGATTGTCGGTGAACTCTTTCAGAATATTTTTGATGTATTTTGGAGTTTCGCCTAACTTTTCCAACGGCGAACAAACTTTGCAGGGCCTGTAACCGTGAAGTATAGCTTCTTTGGTAGTTTTGAAAAATTCTACATTTTCTTTATTAGGTTTTCTTGCCGTGCAGGTGGGACGGCAAAAAACGCCCGTGGTCTTAACTGCGGCAATAAATGTTCCTTCGAAAGAAACATCTTTATCAACAAGCGCTTTATACATTATTGTATCTGTTAGCATACTATTTTTTTATAAAGCTAATCAAACTAAAAATATTCGGCAACCGAAAAATTAACAAGTATTTCATTTGTTGTAGAGATAAAAGAGTTAGGTGACCATGAATTTTTAGCTCTGCCTTATGACTTGAGTGAGGTTATTGCCGATGTTAATTGAATATTATATCGACATTGAGATCAGGTAAAGCAATTAGGAGCACATAGATAGATACTTAATTGCTCAGAAAGTGTCAAACAAGTTCTAAATTGAGTGTTGTTACCTAAGCAATAATAGTTTCTTAGTTTCAGTATTACTGCCAGCCTGGAGACGGTAGTAATACATACCACTCGCTAACTTGCCTGCATCAAAGTTCACAAACTTGTACCCTGGCTCTTCCACTCCATTAACCAATATTGAGACTTCTCTCCCAAGCACATCAAATATTTTGAGCGTGACGTGGCTCTTAGCGGGGAGCTGATAATTGATCCTTGTGCTTCCGTTGAAAGGGTTGGGGTAGTTTTGTTCTAAATTAAATTTGTTTGGCGGGGTTTCTTTATCTGATATGTATGTCGGAAACTCTTTTGGACCTTCTGCAATTATTTGAAAATCCCCTATATAAGGGCCGAAAAAAGGCTCTTCAGAGACACTCACAGTGTTCAGCATATCAACAGTGTTGATTAATTGATCTTCATACCAAAAATTCATATGTATTGAATTATATTTTGAAGAGAGATTGTTGGGCCATCTTAAGGTAACAGGAGCAGAATTAGAATATATGACAATTCTATATGTATCTATTTGAGACGTATCTGTAAAAGGTCTAAAGTCCACATAAGTGCCGCTACCATAAAACATTTCGTTTTTTCTTGGGTTCATCAATTTTGCATCCAAAGTTCCGATTTCTGAAATTTGGATTTCTGAAAGAGAAGAATCTAAAGCGTTGCTTGCTAATGAATCTACACCTATATCTAGATTGACTTTGGAACTATCTGCAGCTATAATATTGATTCGTGTTTTTGTACGAATACCCGGAGGAAAGCCTAACTGGTTGAGCTTTAAAGAAATTGTTGTAGGATATAAGTCAGGTGAAAACAAGTTTATAAAAGCACTACGGCTGTTTGCATTAAGATTTTCTTCGCAATTGAGATAGACTATTCCGTCACCAACACCCGAATCTCCAGAAATGATATTAACCCAAGGTTGATCTGAGTCTACCTCCCACTGAGCAGTATTAAGTCCACTATTGATAACCTTTACATTGTATGTTCCACCTATATAAGGTAAAGTAATATTATTCTGAGAAAATTTTATCTCGTTTATCCGGTATGGGCTACGCCACACCGAATTACCTAATGTACCGACAAAAAGATGTGAATTATTCGCGGAAATAGACAAAACAGTTTTGTCTTTGAGGTTATTATTAAAAGGTACCCAAGCAGAGCGGTTTAGAGAGGATAAAAACATTCCACTATCAGTTCCGGCAAATATGGTGCTGTCAATTCTATATAATGAATATACGGTTAAACTAGAAATGCCTGTGTTATGACTAGTCCAGTTATTGCCAAAGTCTTTTGAAATGAAGACCCCGTTGTCAGCTACGCTCGCATAACAAACATTTTCAACAAATTCCAAAGCTTTAATAGTTTTATTCATTGGTAATCCTGTTTGGGACTGTACCCAAGTATCCCCTTCATCACTTGACAGAAACATTCCACTATTGGTTCCAACTATTATTAGAGAATCGTGGCTAGTTAAAGATAGGATTAGAGTGTCGGTTAATCCCTGATTTAAATTTACCCAGTTTAAACCGAGGTCCGTGGAGCGGAAGACGCCCCCGGTGGTTCCAGAGAATAAGATACCGTTTGAATTCGAGGTTAAACAATTAACATTAAGACTTGTTAGTCCTGTATTTCTTTCGTACCAATTTTCACCATAATCACTTGAATAAAATATCCCATTATCTGTACAAGCAAAGAGAACCGAATCCAAAACTTTCGAAATAGAATTTATAAAAACACAATTCAAACCATGATTTTTTGATAACCAGGTTTCACCATTGTCGCAGGTAGTGTAAATGCCACCACCGTCTGTGCCAGCAAAGATTAGATCTTTTACAATCGAGGCTATCCCTGTCGTTTTCACATTACACATCCCAATATTGCTTTGATTCCAATTAAAACCGCTATCGCTTGATCGAAACATACCTCCTCCAGAAGTTCCCGCCCAAAGATTACCTGAAGAATCTACTGAAATGGACGTAAAGATTTGATTGGAAGCACTATCGGTGATCGATTGCCAATTATTGCCGTTGTTGGTGGACTTAAATCTTTTGCCACTACTAGTAATAGCGAAAATAATTTCATCTGAATAAGTAGACAGATCATTTACTCTTTCGTCTCCCAAGCCGTTCATTATCCGTGTCCAGGTAGCTCCAGAATCCAAAGAGCGATATAGCCCGTATGGCCAGGAACTACTTGCTGGGACCGCACTACCAAATATATCCCTTCTAGAATTAACTGCTAGACTTACGCGACTATTTGGATATCCGACATTTATGCGTGAAATGTTTTTCCAATTATCAAGACCATTTGGCGAATAATGAATCACAAGGCCACCGCATTCAGCTACGTAAATACCTCCCATTTTATCTTGTGTTATTCCCATTAAGGTAATGCAACTTACCCCTGGTATACCGGCGGTTTCGCTCCAGGATATACCTGAATTAAAGGATTTAAAAAGACCAGACGTAATAGCTGCGAAGATTGTATCTTTTAATGTTGAAAGGCTCGGCTTGACAGCTAAACCATATATGTCAGCGTAATAATAGTTACTAATATTGAAAGGAGACCAATGATTTCCACTATCACTTGATGAGAATCCATCGCCATTATAACTGCCTATGTAAACGGTGCCTGTGTTACTCGCTGTGAATGAAGTAATTTCTATTTTAGGCAAACCATTGTCTATTGCTTCCCAAGATTGCCCGTTGTTTGTTGAGCGAAACACGTGGTTGTCTCCGGTAGCGACAAACATGAGCCCACTATGAGCTACTGCAATGTGGCGGATATTACCACCATAAGGGCCTTTTGTTGGTTCCCAGTAATTTGTTTGTGAATATGTAAAAATACTGTATAGTAATGTGACAATTATGCAAAACAATACATTCTTAACCATAGCGTCCCTCATGATTTTAAATATTTACAATGTCTTTTAGATTAGTTATACAATATTATTTCTTTTATATCAAAACAACTCTTTCATCAACCATCCGTAAAATAACAAATTACTCGGAAAGTGCCAAACAAAATATTATTTTTTACTTTCCGAGTTTAATTATATCCTTCACTGCATCTTTATGAACCATGAAGCCAATCATTTTTAATCTGCTGCGATTATACTAAATCTAAAAACTCCGCTACCGATAATCCTGAATTTTTTATTAACGCCCGGAGAGTGCCGATAGATAATTCTTTATGTTGGGGCACAGAAAGATTTACTCTGAGTCCGGGTTTTATCAACACCATGTGGCTCCCAACCTGCCCAATTATTTGCCAACCAGCCTTTTGAAAAGCTTTAACAGCTTCTTTGCCGGATATGTTAGCCAATCTTCCCAAGGGCTTAAATTGCAACAACCACCGATTGGCGTTTATTCTTTTTTGAAATCATCTTTACGGCTTTTTGGTCTTCTGCCCATAACCATGCAGTGATGGCTTCCTTAATATTTTCTAAAGCTTCTTTCTCGTCTCGGCCCTGCGACACACATCCGGGCAGGGAAGGACATTCTGCCACTATCCAGCCATCTTCCGCTTTGTCGAGTGTAACGTGAAAAATCATATTATTTAATCTCCGAATAAACTTTATCTAAGAACATTATACAAATATTATTCATGTATTTCAAGAATTACTATTTCACCAACTTAATAACATCCTTCACCGCATCTTTATGAACCATGAAGCTAAGCATTTTCAGCTTCACAAAATCTTCGTCATAAAAATAATAACCGGGGTGTGTGTTGTTGCGCGAGCCGGAGCCGGAGTCTTTTATCAAGTACCAATCCTTGCCTTCTTTTTCTGTATAACCAACCATGTGAATTCCGTGGTCGTCGCCGGTAGTGCCGTTACTAAACCTAAACTGCCTCGCATCATCGTTTATATATGAGGAGGGAATATCGAAACTTGGAACTACTGCGAGTCCAACATTACCGTAAATACCGGCTTCCGAAACATCTCCTCCAATACATACTGTGAACCCGTTTCGTATTGCACTTTTTACGGCTTTCATCCAGTCGGCGAGGGGAACGTTGTAATAATCTTTGCTGTGCCACCAGTTGTCGGGAACTTCATACTCTACGAATTCATAAAACGGTTTTTCCATCAACGATATAACATCTATGTAATCGTCTAAATTTAATTTCACAACTTTTTCTAAATATTCTTTTGGAGTAAACTGTTTACCATCGGCGGTTACGGTTTTTGGCGGCTCACCGATAAAACTATTCATAATTGATTTTACAGTCGAGACGGCTTCATCTTCATTCCAGGCACCTGAAGTTTTTAGAGATTGCATGTATTTGTTCAACTCATCGTACATTTTCGAATGGTCATGAAAAGGTTGTCCGGGTTTGAGTCCGGTGTAAGCATCTTCGGTAACGATGCCGTACATTTTCCACATTCTAACAACGGCATTGGATTCCGATCCCTCGGCGAATGCCGAGTTGCCTCTCTCATGAACAAATCTCCTTGCCTTCTCTATGTATTCATGATACACGGTGAACATCTCGGATAGTTTTATTTCGCGTTTTGTGAGGCGATAGATTTCTGACTCGAAGTAAGATGTTGTGCAGAAACACCAGCACGTGTTGGTGTTCCCTTGAGAAATCGGTTTGCTGTGCCAGTATTTTTTGAAATCGTTGATGCTTGCCGGCGCATTTACCGTGGAGAAATCGAGCTTGAGATTTTTTTTCTCCGGCGTATCTTTCTTGTAGAATTTGTCGAGAGAGGATTTAATCGAATCCATGAAAGCATTTTTGGAATCGATGTAAACCGCTTTGTCCTTTCTGTCTGTTTGAGAAAATGCATTGTTGCTTACTAATGCAATCAAAATTAATAAGACCGTAAAGTAATAATATTTCTTCATATATGCTCCTGTTAGAATATTTTATGGAAAATGGCGATAAATTTCTTTTCGATGCAGAACTCGTTCGAAGATAACTGTATCATTTTCGATATGGAGTCCGACCCGATAATCTCCAAAACGAATTTTATAATATCCGGGATAACCCTTCATCAATTCAATTTTGCCCGATTCAAAAATAGTTTTCATTTTGGGGAAAGTTTCAAATACGAATTGTCCTATCGATAACCGGCTAGTGGTGGGAATTGAAGCAAGCTCTTTCAAAAACCGTTTTCGGTATTCGATTTTCACTTTTTCTTTTCCAGTGTTTCATAAAAAATTTTGGCCTCAGCAAGACTCAGTTTTTCCTCACCCTTATTTTCTTTTATTAGTTTTACTAATCCATAATTCTCTAAAACCTCTTCAATTTTTTCGAAGATGACGATATCAAGTTGAACGGCAATTTTTTTGTTATTCTCGTCCACGATATATTTTTTAGGAATACTTAACATTGTTTTATGTCTCCTTTCTATTTAATATAGTAAATAGAGCAGTTATTATCAAAGTCAAAAAAATAAAATATGGTTACCAGTAGTTCGAGTATAACAATTTTATCGTGGTTAGGATGACGATCGTAATAAAAACCGGTCGGATAAGTTTTACCCCCCTCTTGATTACTAATCTTGCCCCGACAACCGAGCCGAGAATTTGCCCGGCTGCCATTACCAAACCGATGGCATATATTACCTTTCCACCAATAATAAACACAACTGCCGAGACAATGTTGCTTGTAAAATTCATTGCCTTTGTGTGTCCGGTAGCTTTTGTAAGGTTAAAACCCATCATTACAACAAAAGCGATTGCCCAAAATGACCCCACGCCGGGACCGAAGAAGCCGTCATAAAAACCGAACAACATTCCGAACAAAAAATAAAAAACATTAGAACTCAATCTTGCTCGTTGGTCAACTGTACCAAGTCTTGGTGAAAAGATTGTGTAGAGCGCGATGCATAACAAAAGCCACGGAATCAGATGACTTAAAAATTCCGGATGGATTTGTTGAACAGACCAAGTGCCTATCACGGTTCCAATAGCCGTGAAGATTATGCCGGTGATTGCTTCCCGTATTTTAACAACTTTATGCCGTCGGTAATAGTATGTTGCCGTAAAACTTCCAAAGCTCGATTGGAATTTATTTGTGCCTAACGCAACGTGAGGAGGAAGTCCGATGCCGAGGAGAACCGGCAGCGTTAGAAGTCCGCCGCCGCCAGAGATTGAATCTATGAGACCTGCAACAAATGCCGTTGTGAAAAGAGCGGGAAATATCCAAAAAGAATCAATCAACGGTCAGCCTTTTTCTGCAACTACTAACATCTCAAAATCTTCGGTCGTCAGCATGTCCGCTCTGCTATATTTTCCAAGTTTGCAGCCGCAAATATCGATGGTTTCAAATTTCAACGACTTAAGATACCACGCTATTTCCGAGGGAACGTAATAACGTTCATTACAATTAAGAACTTTTTTCTTTCCGTCATCGTCTGTTACCTCAACTGTAGATTTATCCCTGAACGTCATGATGTCAAAAGTATTGTCGATAGATGAAGTTCCCTGAATATCGGAATTAACAAAATCTTTTACGGAATGAAAAAGAGGGTATAAGCCGTTCAATGTCGTAAAAATTATTTTCCCCTTTGATTTAAGTGCTCGGGCGGCATTCTCCAAAATTTTGTAATTCATCTCGTCCGTTTCCATCAGCGGGAAAGCGCCTTCACAAATCATGATTACGAGGTCGAATTCACCGGTAAAATTTAATTCACGCGCATCTTCCCGGATGAACCGTACTGCCACACCGCATTCCTTGGCTTTTTCATTGGCTCGATTCAATTGAGCCACCGATAAATCAACACCTGTTACGTTGTATCCTCTCTTTGCAAGTTCAATCGAGTGGCGTCCCGTTCCGCATCCCAGGTCTAAAATCTTTTTAGATTTGTCGAAGTTAATTTCTTTCTCGATAAAATCGACTTCTCCAACAGTGCCCTGTGTAAAGGATTCTTTATCGTAAGTCCTTGCGTAATTTTCGAATAAATCTATATACCAAAATGACATGTTATTATTTCCTATCTGCGGAGGAATAAATTGGCACGATGTTCGAAAGTAAATAGTTTGTTATTGTTTATCGACAAATCCAACGAGCATTATTCCTTTCAGACTATTAATTTTTAGTTTATCATCCGAATTATTAATGTTTATCTGTTCGAAAATAATTTTCAATTTGAGTTTATCTAAAGAATCTTCTATCGTCATGTCGGCTTGTGGAATGTTCCATTTTTCGTTGGAATCATTATATTTATTCATAAGAGATTGAATCAGACCCGATAACTTTACAGCGACCGAATCCTTTATGATTCCGTGAGTCTTCAAACAAATTGTAGCGGCGGAGCTGTCGATGTTGAGGGTATATTTCTGAGAATTGACTTGAAATGTGTCCTTACTGGCAAGATTACAATAGGTGTAAAACGATATGTAATCTTTATAACCATCTACCGATACCGACCGCAATTGTGCTGAAGAGAAACTTTGCGATGAATACCCGGAAGGTTCCCACTCATTTATAAAGCGGACTCCCATCGAATTTAAAATTGCTTTCGGTTGTTCATAAACATTTCTAAATTGTTTTGCCCCTCTGTTCGCAATTGTATCAAGTGGTTCGCGGAACCAGGGTTGAAGAATCGATGAACCGTGCATCTCGCAAATATATTTCACTATGGAGGAAATTTCTTTCGCATCTTTGAACGGAATTTCAGTTTTTATTTTATCGACCTTGCCGTTTATGAGTATCGAATACTCTGTGAGCGTTTGTTCGAGGCGTTCAAGTTGATTATGTTTTGAAATACTGGATGCCGACCACGGACCGGCGGAGCTAAAGAAAGCTATTAGACAGAGCGACGCAGGAACAACTTTTATGCTTTTCGATTTGCTTACGATAAAATAAATCGTGATTCCGATTAACCACAATCCCAATACCAGGACGATGTACCGGCTTTCAGTAATGCCGTAATCGGATATGCGCCTCCATATCGCAAGCACCAACATGACGTCCAGAGGAACCAGAATAAAAAAGTACCATTTCCACAAAGTGTGAATCCAAACATTCTCCTTTCGATCCTTTATGGGATAGATAAGTAGAAGCGCTAAGATGCCGCTGATAGAAAAACCGAGAATCAATTTGCTGACCCATCCTTGCGGTAAGTCCCACGCGATAATAATTTTAGCGGCGTACGAATACAGGATAACTAAGTAAACGGCGATGAGCGGCAGGAGAATGTATTGAGTAAAAATTTTGAGTCCTTTGGGATATTCCGTGCTTTCCTGCATTGCTGAGAAATTTTCAGGAATACCCGAAAGAAAAAACCACGTATTAAAAACTCCTGTTATCAACACCCAAAGCTGTCCATATCTTTTGTACGGAATGTCCATGCCGAATAAGTGGCGAAGAGCTTCAAGCGCGATTATCAAACCGAGAAACAGTACACCGGAATAGAGGACCGCTGTAAGAATTTGAACGAAAAGAGTTTTATTGAACTGCCAGAAACCGTTAACTTCTCCCTTTTTGGTAAACGATACGAACGCCGCCAGCAGATGCATTCCGGTAAGCAGTATAAAAAATTGGACGATATACCACAACGGTGCATTTGTTAAATCCTTTGGAAGCATTAAACCGTACAGGAATAGCAGCGCCAATCCGATTAACTGAAAAAGTAAATTCTTAGATCTTCCCCAACCCTGTCTTTCGCCAAACAACGTCACAGAAATTAGGAAAGGAATTCCAAGCAGTGTCGCCAGGAGCACGGATAAAAGAATCGGCTCGTGGATTTGGTTCTCATGGTTAATTATGATGACTCCCGTAAGAGAGCCAACAATAGCATTCAGAATAGTGAACGGGAACCGAAAATATGTTTTCAGCGACTGCTGAACTACATACGAAAATGACGGGAATTTCATAAAAGGCTCTACTTGTATATAGAAGTTAACGGATACTGCGGCGCAATATCGACCGGTATATCCGAGAGCTTATCCAGAACCTTTTGCATCTTCGGATTCATAACGGCATATTTATCGAGCATCGCCTTTGCTTTATCATAGCTTCCTTCTGCTTGGATAGTCATTATCTCGCCGGTTAATTTCTTCATCGCGTCCTTGATCTTTTCAAAATTAACGCTGAATTTATTCGTCTTCTCATTGTACCCGATGCCATCGTTTTCTAAAAGATAATTAAATTGTAACGCCATTCCTTTTCCGTGTGCTTCCTTAATGCCAAAACGAATAGAACGGAATGAACTGGCAAGATAGGTAACATACATCTGTTTCTCAAATTTTTTCTCGATACTTCCCTTGTCGATCAAGTATTGTAAAAGGAACAAGCCGGAAATATCCGCCTTCGCTTCCTCGAACGCAGAGCTTAGGTCTTTCATCGCTTGTCTCACCGTCGTTTGTTTACCGGCTATCGTAATGTTGTGGGGACCGAGTCCGTGCATAAGTTCGTGCGCAAGTATGTGAGTGAAGAAAGGTTCGAATGAAATAAATTTTTGCTGCTCTTTGTCAACTGCGATCTTAGAAATTGGCACAAGCACTTTATTGAACTTTGCTTCCTGCACGTTTTTTAGCATCACTCGCTTGCTGCCTTTTTCTGCCGTTACTTTTTCATCGTTGGGAAGATTGAATGCCGCAGTCTGGACGCCTTCGCGTGCCTCACCACCCGTTACAACCAAATCGACAACACGTATGGGAGATAATTCGCCAAGTTTCGGATTACGATACTTCGGGTCGATAGGAAGATTGTTTTCAATTTCCTGCAGATAAGATGAAAACTTTTCCAGCTTTTTTGTTTCAACTTCATTGCGTAGTGTGATGAACGCTTCAAACGCAGCTTTGTAGTTAAAGAGATTATCCATATACACTTCGTAAGGACCAATTGTCGGTTCAATCGGACTATCTAAATCCATCCACGCCACATCGCTATCGTAATAGTCGTTGCTGAGGAATGCATCCGCACGTTTGGTGAGGAAAGTTTTAAGCGTAGCGTTATCGGTAAACTCGGCGGCTTCTTTTAGAAGCTTTGCGGCGGGTTCGAGTAAATCTCTGTACTCATCGCTGTACGGAACGTTTGATAGATTTCCTCTTTCGTCCCTGCGGATTGTGTAAAAGAATCCGGTAGCTTTTTTCTGCTCGGCTTCAGGTAACTTTTCAAGCCATTTAGTAAACTCTTCTTTTGTCATGTCATCAGGATAGAAATTTGCGCCCGGAGGTCTTGGGTTCGGCACTCCTTTCACGAACGGCTCTTGATGGTCAATGCCCGACCACGGACTCATATTGATTGTGAAGTAACGGAATAATTCTTTTCCTTTTGGAGATTTATCTGTCTGTAACTTGTGGAGAAGGTCAATGTTTCCGCTCCACACCTGCAGCAAGTAGAGCGAGTCCATGATCTTGGAGGCTTCAACCAACTTATTCAGCGCTTTACGGTCGCTGGCGGAAAGTTTAGATGCGTCTCCCGTAATTTCTGTGGGAGCGAACCGTTTGATTTTTTCTTTGAGTGTCATAGTTTTTTGTTGTGCGAAAGATGTTGTTATAGAGGTCAATAACAAAAAGATAGTAAATGTTTTGATAGAGAAGTTCATAATTATTCCTTCAAATTGTAGGAAAGTTGTGTATTTTGATTAATTAAGATAGAGGAAGGAAGGGAAAAAAGCAAACCTTAATTTTCCTCAGTCAAAATCAGCGCTCTCTAAAACTACCCATTTGCCTTTTACTTTTTTTACCTCTCCCATATTTTTCTTTATCCATTCCTTCTCAACGTCTATGACTTTGATTTTCTTTTTTTTATCATAAGTGACAACCTTGCTGATTCCCGAGTTGATTATCATGCGTTTGCAAAGTTTGCACGGCTCAGCATCGGTCATTAATTCATCGGTCTTTGCCTCTACGCCGACTAAATATAATTTTGCGTTGAGCATGTCGAGGCGCTTCGAGTGGATGATGGCATTTTGTTCTGCGTGAACGGAGCGGCACCATTCATAATGTTCGCCGCGTTTGGCATTGCGCGTCTCCCTCAGGCAAAAATTAATATCGATGCAATTCTCGGTTCCGCGGGGCGCGCCGCAGTAACCCGTAGAAATAATCTGGTCTGATTGCAGAATTACAGCGCCATATCTTCTGCGTAAACAAGTGCTGCGTTTGGATACTTCGCGTGCGATGTTTAAATAGTATTCGTCTTTTGATATGCGTGGCATAAATTGGATTATAGATTTCGTATCTCATTATAAATAAATTCCGATTGTTAGTCAAATTAAGCGCGAAAGCTTCGCACCCTATCATGCAACTTTTCAAATAAATATCCGTAACTAATGTCAGTAACGTTGTTTACACGATAACTATAAATTTTAAGAAGGCGTATTCTATGAAAAAATATTTAATACTTTTTATTATAACTGTTACGTGCAGTGGTTTTGCTTCGAAAAACGATAAGGCTATATTGTTAAAGAAAACATCAACATCAATCGTTATTGACGGCGTCATCGATCCCGTTTGGAATACTATCGATTCGGTCTCGGACTTTGTGCAATATCAACCTTACCATGGCAAAGAGCCATCACGAAAAACAATTGCAAAAGTAGTTACAACTGACGAAACTTTATACTGTCTGATAGTTTGTTATGACGAAGGAAAAAATATACAAAACAACACGGGCAAACTTGATGAATTTACCGGCGACATAGTTTCAATAATGTTAGATACTTTTGGCGACAAGCGGACTGCTTACAAATTCGCGGTTGCTGCCTCGGGTGTAAGAAGCGATTGCCGATTGTTAGACGATGCACGTAACCGGGATTATAACTGGGATGGAATCTGGTTTGCAGATTCGAAAGTATACGATTGGGGTTTTGTCGTCGAAATGGATATACCTTACAAGTCAATTCAGTACGACGAGAAATTAACAGAATGGGGTCTGGACTTTGACAGATGGATTCCGATTAGAAGTGAAGATATTTACTGGTGTGCCTACGAAGAAAATGAGGGGCAAAGAATTTCTAAGTTCGGGAAATTAATGTTTGATGATTTTAAACCAACTGTGCGCGGATTGAATTTGGAAGTTTATCCTGTTGGAATTTCTAAAGCAACTTATCTTCATGGTAATAAATACAAAGTGGAGCCGGATGCCGGAATAGATATTTTTTACAACCCTTCGCAGAAGTTGACATTTCAACTAACTGCAAATCCCGATTTTGCACAAATAGAAGCCGACCCTTTCGACTTTAACATTTCGAGATATGAAACTTACTTCAGTGAACGCAGACCATTTTTTACTGAGGGGAACGAAATCTTTATGGCATCGGGGCGCGATAGAAACAGTGGATTCTACCGTCCGCTTGAATTGTTTTATTCGAGGAGAATCGGCAAGAAATTACCCGATGGATCGGAAGTACCATTGTTGCTCGGAACAAAGGCTTTCGGAAGAATAGATGATTGGGAATATGGCGGCTTCGTAGCATTGACTGACGAAAAGGATTATGTACTCGATACGACAAAATATACCGAAGACCGTGCATATTTCGGTTCAGCGCGTATAAAAAAACAAATACTTGGCAATTCCTCTGTTGGTTTATTGTATGTCGGTAAACATACAAAAGATAATGACAACGGAGTTATTGATATTGACGGGGCGTTTAGAGGGTCGAACTGGCAGCTTGCTTATCAACTTGCGCGTTCTTTCAAAAATTCCGAAGGGGACTTTGCGATGTCTTCAGGTTTCAGAATGTCCAGTGAAAATTGGCTGACAGCCGTAAGGACTAAGTATATAGGTGAAAAATTCGATATAAACCAAGTCGGATACGTTCCGTGGTTAGGTACAGCGGAATTCACACTACTCACAGGACCGCGCTGGTATTATGACGAAGGTTATTTAAAAGCATTTCTCATTTATTTTGGAGGACTACTTTATAATGAGAAAGTTGATGGGTACACCGACCACGGGGGATTGTTAGGATTCAATATGAATTTCAGGAACAACTGGGGTTATGAGTTTACGCTTAATTATGGCAGGTCGAAAGATGGAGGTAAAAAATTTTCCTCGTATGAAATTAATCTGTCTTCCTGGTTTAACATTTCTCCGAAATGGAGCGGAAATATTTGGGGAGGTTATACAAAAACGTACAACTTCAGCCGCGATTATCTCGCTTTTTATTCCTGGGTAGGCAGCGAATTCAGTTGGCGGGTTTTAGATATTTTACAAATCGGGACCTCGGCAAATATGTTTATTGAAGGTAATCCTGATAATAAAATTGAGGATATTACTTATAATACGAGACCGTACTTCTCTATTACTCCTATCAACGATTTGAACGTTCGTGTTTATTTTGACAATCTGTTTGTAAGATCGCAGGATCAGATGCAACGAGTCATTGTCGGTTTTTTGTTTGCTTATAATTTTCTGCCGAAGAGCTGGATATATTTAGCAGTTAATGAAATTCAGGACCGCAGCGAAAGATACGATTCTTTAGGAAATTTACTGCCAAGCAAAATGCACACAACTGCCCGGGCCGGTGTGTTGAAGTTGAAGTATCTATATTATTTCTAGTTTACTTTTTTGTTCCACGCTGGTAAACTTTTACATCTATATCTTTGAGTTTATTAAGTTCTTGTTTGGTTTTCTCTAATTGAGCTTCAAGCTCATGCACTTGAT
This sequence comes from uncultured Ignavibacteriaceae bacterium, assembly GCA_964581995.1. GTDB lineage: Bacteria > Bacteroidota > Ignavibacteria > UBA10030 > BY39 > CAZOQB01. The sequence goes on from CAZOQB010000009.1 coordinate 49,449, forward strand.
TTGAACGGGATGTAAGTTCAATGTTCTGTTTTTTTAATGACGCGGCTAGATTTTCTATTCCCTTTTGAAGAGTAATAATCCGTTTCAACAACGAGATAAACAAATCGGCACTAATTTTTTCTTCCTTCGAAATCGGAAGGCTCGCATAAATCTGGAACCATTGGAGTGAAGTACTGTCTTCTGCCAACGGGTTTAACGGACTGCAGTAGAGAAAAGCAGCTTTTCGCACGGCTTTTTTATAGAAACTAGATGTTGGATATTGCTTTGCCACATTCGAATAGGCCGCTGCCGCCTCATGTATCGCCGATGCTGCCTCAAGACTGTCGGCAATTTTCATATGATGTACTGCTGCGGGTTCGTCGGCAATATATTCTTTCAATGCAGAACACCCCATCACTAAAACTGTAATAAAGCCAATAAGAATTATTTGTATAGTTCTCATGCTGTTTTTTCCTCTCTCGCTTTTAGCTTAGCTGAACCTGGCTGAATATTTTCTTTGGGAAATGGCAATTCGAGCGTAAATGTTGACCCTACATTTAATGTACTCTCAGCAAAAATTTTTCCGCCGTGTCCTTCCGTCAGAGCTTTTACGAGTGCAAGTCCTACGCCTGTCCCTTTTTCACCGTGGCGTGAAACATTGCCGGATCTATAAAATTTTGTGAAAATATGAGGCAAGTCTTCCGCGGAAATCCCGATGCCGGTGTCGCTAACCGAAATTTTGACGCACGTATCCGACGGTTTTGCCTGGACATGAATTTTTCCGTTCTTGGGTGTGTACTTAACTGCATTGCCCATCAGATTTGAGACGACCAGATACATTTTGTCAACATCAATTGTTACTTCAGGAGAGGGAACAGTATCAAGTTCGATTGTAATATTCTTGCTTAAGGCGCTGAACTCCATCTCATTCACAACCGTTTTTACCAGTTCGATAATATCAGCACTCTCGAAATAATATTGCATCATTCCGGCTTCTGATTTTGCAAGGTCCAGATATTGATTGCTAAAAGTGGCAACTCGGTCCACTGTATTGCGAACAGATTCTAACATCTTTAACTGCTCGTCGTTAAGCGGACCGGCTTCTTGACTTGTTAAGTAATGATATACCCACATAATCATTTGCAGCGGCGAGCGAATTTCATGCGATATTTGTTGCATCATTTCGGATTTGTATTCGTTAATCTGTTTGAGCTTTCCGCTCATCTCATTGACCGCTTGGGAAAGAAGGGCTATCTCATCCCCGGATGAAACTTGAATCGACTCGAACGACCCTCCTGCAATTTTTTCCGTCCCGTCGATAAGTTGTTCAATAGGATGTGTAATCGTTCGTGCGATAAATATAGAAAGTATAATCGCTAAGGCGAGCGTGCTCAGTGTTAGAAGGAATGCAAGCCACAGCGAGTTTGCCGTTTTTGTTTCCACCGTGATCATCGCAGCGTTTATTGCATTCTGATGATGACGGATGAGCTGGTCGAACATTGTATGTATAGAGCTGAGACTGTCTGAAATAGTTTCCAAAAAGTAATCGCGAGGTTCATAGTTTGCGGAGAACGACTTTCTCGATTCATCGACGACACCATCAATAAACCATGTGTGGGTTCGGCGGATCTGATGAATTTGTTTTGTCGCGTCAGTTCCACGCTGTACGAACATCAATGAATCTATGTAGAAATCGAACTCGCGTCCGCCATCTAAAAACAAGTCGTAGTATGTTCGGTCGTGGGCGATTGTAAACTTTTGCGCGTTGCGTTCTTCATTGATAAGTATCGTTTTTAGGTGTTTAAGGATTTCGATACCGGTTACATTATTCGACAGTGTGATTTTTGCTGAGTTTGATATTTCGTTCAGTTGAAAAAGTACGAAGGCGTTCGATATAATCATTAAAGTTATGATCACGCCGAATCCTAACATGATTTTCTTCTTTATTGGGTGTTTTATGAGGCGCATAAACTGATGACTTTGGATTATACTTGCTGTATTAATGTATGTATAGCAGTAGTAAAATACAAGTCAACCCAATATAATATGAGGCGTATATCTATTCGAGCAATTTAAAAAAGAGGGTGTCCAAAAAGTAATTTATTTTAGTGGTTCTTTGAGTCTTCGTGTTTTCGTGGCAAGTAAAAATCTCTATTATTAAACAGTTTTAAAACATCAGCCACAAAGTCTCAAAGGCACAAAGGTTCACAAAGAACTTATTGGACAACCTCATCGTGAAAAGGCAAGTTATTTCTTATCGAGTAAATGCTTCTCTAAAAATTTCTCCATTGCCTCGTAGAATTCAAAACGGTTCTCCTCATTGCGGAAGCCGTGTCCTTCGTTATCCTTAACAAGGTACGGCACGTCAATACCCTTCTTTTTCAACGCTTCCACAATCTGATTCGACTCGTTTATGTTTACACGCGGGTCTTTAGCGCCCTGTGCAACGAGCAGGGGCGCTTTTATGTTATCGACATGAAACACCGGTGATGCCGCTGCTAAAAGCACGCTGTCCTTTTGAAGGTCGCCAACCATTTCGTAAAGCATATCGAGATATGGTTTCCAGTAAGGGGGAATTGTTTTCAAAAACGTGAATAGGTTTGAAACGCCAACATAGTCAACTCCACAGGCATAAAGGTCGGGCGTGAATGTAAGTCCCGCGAGAGTGGCGTAACCGCCGTAACTGCCGCCATAGATAGCGACTTTTTTCGGGTCCGCGATGCCCTGGTCGATGAGCCACTTAACGCCGTCTGAAATATCGTCTTGCATAGCTTTTCCCCATTGCTTGAAGGATGCCATCCAGAACTGTTTACCGTATCCGGTTGAGCCGCGGAAGTTCATCTGCAAAACAGCATAACCGCGGTTAGCAAGAAATTGTATTTCAGAATTGAATCTCCATTGGTCGCGGGCCCACGGTCCGCCGTGCGGGTTAACGACAACGGGCAGGTTTTTAGCTTCCTTCCCTTTTGGCAGTGTGAGGTAACCATGGATTGTTAGACCGTCCCTCGTTTTGTACTCAATCGGCTTCATCTCAGCGAGGTCTTTTTCATTAAGCCAAGGTGAACGGTCTGCCAGCTTTGTTAGTTTGCCGGACTTTTTTTCGTAGAGATAGAACGAGCCGCGCGACCGGTCGCTTGAAGTACTAACAGTGAAAAAATTTTCGTTTTTATCTGAGGAGACTACTCTAACCTCATAACCCGGTAGTTTCTTTTGCAGCGATGCGTAGATGTTTTCAGTTTCTTTGTCGAGGATTTTTCTTTCAAGTCTCCAAGTAACATAAGAAATTTCTGTAATCACTTTACGTAGGCGTGAAAAATTCATTCCGCTGACGTCTACATTCGGATGCTCAAAGAGAACTTTAACCTCTTTGTTGTTTGCGATATCGTATTCTACGATGACGGCTTTATCCCGGCCGAGGTTGGATGCAGCGTAAATGTTTTTATTATCGAACGTGAAGAACAGCGGACCGAATGATTCTTTGAAAGTCGTCGTCATGATAGTTCGGAAAGTATCCTTCTCCGCCTCGCGGTAAAGTATACTCGTGTTGACGCCGTCTGTGGTTGTGGCAATTCTGATTTTGCCATCGTGGTCCGTTACCCATCCGCTGATGTTGCCGGGATTCTGTGCGACCATTGTTAGCTCGCCCGTGACTGTATTAAGGCGGTACGCATCGAACACTTCGCGGTTGCGTTTGTTCATAACGATGAGTACGTCGGTCTCATTATCTTCAAGGTTATCGATGACGTCCACGCGTACGCTGTCGAATGGCGTAAGGTCCTTCAACAACTTGCCTTCACGGTCGACGGCGAAGAGGTGGAAATTTTCATCTCCCCCAAAGTCTTTTGTAAAAAGCAGCCGGTCGTTACCTTTCCAAAAGTATCCGGAGAGGTCGCGGTCTGTTACTGAAGTAATGCGCTTTGACTCACCGCCAGAAATCGGTTGTACAAAAATGTTCATGCGTCTTTCATACGGTTCAACGTGTGAAGTGTATTTTCCGTCGGGTGAAATCAGGAAGGCTGTCTTCTCTGGATTCTTGAAAAAATCCCGAAGAGGTATATTTTTTGGGGTTTGGGCAGTACTTAATGCACATGCCAGCATTATACCTGCAATAATGCTTAAAATGTAATATTTGTTTAATCGCATAAAATTATAACTCCTTGTTGATGTTTTTTTGGTTGTTTAGTTGTCCATCACACTTACGATTTAAAGCATTTAAAGTTTCTTACGCTGAACAACGGAATGTAATTGTTTTTTTCTAAAACCAGGTTATTATCACATTCCAATGATATTTTTGATGTAAATAGGCGGGTTATCTTCAATATCTAACATTGCATTTATTAACACGGCATTTTTAAATGATTTGAGAGAAGATTTAATAATTTCTTCTTCTGCTATTATATTTTCTCGTAACAGTTTTTCGCGTTTGGTTCCCTTTAGCAAAGGCGAAGCAGGAGTTATCCATTTGCTGCCGTCCCAAAAGACAATGTTCGAGAAAGATGTATCTGTTATTCTTCCATATTTAATTATCAGGATGTCGTTGCAGTTTGTGCTTTTTAAATGATCATCGAAACATTTTCTATCTAGGTATTTATGATTGTATTCAATTTTATCGTCTTTGATAATCTGAAGTGTGCGGACGGATTTTTTGAGGTAGGGGGTAAATTCAATTTTATCAACATTATGGGAATAAATGACTTTGCATTTATAAATATCGTTTGTAAGATATTCGGGGATTTTCAAAACATCTCTTAAATCTAAAATCTCAGAACAGCCGAATAATTCTTTACGCGATTTATTCAATCTCTCGTTATGAAGCTCGATGTCGTGGAAAGCTCTTTTATGTACTTTTATCGTTTCAAATAATTGGCACATAAACTTTGTCGATCATTTCTTGATATTCTGATTCAACATTACTTAGCGATGTAATTCCGCCGCCACTTTTAAAAATTAATTTATCGTTTTCTCTTTCAATGAATCGTATCATAACGCCGCTGTCCAAATTCTTTCCATCGAAGTACCCAAAAATTCCGGTGTAAAAACCGCGTTCATAATTCTCGACCTGATTAATTATCTCCACAGTTTTCTTCTTTGGCGCCCCCGTAACGGAACCAGCCGGTAATAATGTAAAAATAATATCACCGATCTTCGAAGAAAAGTCGCCGTCGAGCTGTCCTGTTATCTTCGAGCTGACCTGTAGTAATTCTTTCTCGTGCGTTTTAATTCGGTCTATATATCTAAACTTTTCCACGCATACTTTCTTTGCAACTATATTCAGGTCATTTCTTATGAGGTCAACAATCGTATTGTGCTCGGCAAATTCTTTTTGGTCGCACAAAATATTATCTTCAGCATTGTCGACGGAGGCATCTATTGTCCCTTTCATTGGAAATGAAGATATAATATTATCTCTTATCTGCACGAATATTTCTGGTGAAAAGAGAACGAATTTATCACGGTAGAGTAATTTATATTTTGCCCTGCTTAAGAAAAATATTTCCTCTAATGTCAAATTAGTTTCAATCTTTGTTGGAAATGTTAAATTTAGAAGATAAGTATTCCCGGCATTTATGTTTTCGAGTACTTTTTGATATGCCGAGCGGTATTCATGAAGTGAAACAGGACTTTTCTTGAATATTATCTCTTTTTGAGGTATAATTCTGTGTGTAAAATTTTTAAAACCGTTAATATCGAACAAGATGTTTTTTTCATCGATGTCATCTAAAGGCAAAGCATTCGGCTCAGTCATTTTATAATCAATGATGAATAAAAACGGAATACCCTTTTTTCCATAGGAATTCATCTTCTTTATTACGGCATCTTTATTATTCATGGAACAAATGAAATAAAAATAACAATAAAAACAAACTTCCAACAATGAACATATTAATTATTGATAATTACGATTCCTTCACATATAACCTTGCTCAAATTGTAGAGGAATATGGTTCATGTCATCTTGAGATTATAAAAAATGATTTGTTAGGCAGGGTTCTAGTGTCTGAGTATGATAAGATACTAATAAGCCCAGGACCCGGCCTCTCCTCAGACACTCCGATGCTCGCTAATGTAATTATTAAATTTGCACCGACAAAAAGTATTTTAGGAGTATGTCTTGGTCATCAGGCAATTGCTGAAGTTTTTGGAGGGGGTTTGATCAACTTATCAAAAGTCAGCCACGGAATATCAAAAGAAATAGAAGTGGTTGATAAAGATGAGTATTTATTTAAAAACTTACCTAAGGTTTTCGAGGTGGGCCTTTACCACTCGTGGGCGGTTACTGATAAAAATTTTCCTGAGGACTTAAAAATTACTGCTCGTTCTAAAGATGGTATAATAATGGCACTCAGCCATAAGCGATACGACTTAAAAGGAATTCAATTTCACCCCGAGTCAATTATGACGAAAGCTGGACGTCAGATAATTAATAATTGGCTGGGGCATTGACGGATTAAAACATCAACACCCCAGAACGCCTGATATTTTTTATCTCATTCCAAATCCAAGGAAAGTCGAAATTAAAATCCAGATAACCCATAATCCATACGATACCCCTAATCCAAGTCCAACGGATTTGTTAGATATCTTGGATAAACCGAGTCCGACAATTCCCATCTGCCAGATTGTGAAAATATTTAAACTTGCAAGAATAACATGGATCTTATTCTTAGCGTCAAAACCTTCGCCTAAAAATAAAGTTGGACTGGGCGTTGCGGTCATGGAATTTAATAAGTACATCAGCAGCATTGCGATAACAGACCCAAAGATTCCTATAAATGATGCAAGTCCCCAAACCTCTAAAACTTTTTTATAACTTCCTCCAAATTTTAAAGCAATCTTAATAAATAGCCACAGAATAAGTGAGGCTCCAAAGAAAACTATAAGCGCCATCACTACCGCGGAAATTCCGCCAAAAGCGATGAACATTCCGGGTCCACTTTTTTCCATCCCATCAACCGCGTTATCGTATTGCTCTTGTGTCATTTTTCCCTGCTCCACAAGCTCTTGCATTTTCTCTGCCTGCATTTCATAAATTTGGGAACGAAGTGCGTCATTGTAATATAGGGCCGTAATGAAGAAAAGCGTAATGATTATTGACAACAAAAGGGGAAGCACCCATGAACTCGCCTTTACGGGGTTGGCTGCTACTTCAGTATAAAGCTCGGATGGTGATGCGAAAACATTAGTAATGCGAGTCATTAATGAAGTTGTTTGTGGGGCTTCTAGTACTTGATTGTCTGTTAGTTCCATTTTTCTCTCCTTATGTTTAATAAGTTAATATCGACCGGAAAAAGATAATAAAAATTGCCGAGGAAGCAAAATTGAACTCAATGTAAGTAACAAGCTGCCTCTAAGTTTATGCCAATTGAGGACTTAATGTCATTTTATTTTTTGAATTATCTTTTCTATCTCTTCGCTTAACCGAGCCCATTGTGCGTATAAATTTGATAATTCATTATCTATGGTTTTATATTCGGCGGATATTGATTTCACTTTTTGTGGGTCTGAATAAAATTCCGGGGCAGCCATGATTATCTCGCAGTCCAACTTTTTCTTTTCTTTCTCGTGTATCTTCTTTTCCAAAATGGCAAGCTTATCCTTGACCGGTTTTGTATGCTTGTATAAACGCTGCCTCTCTTCCGCCTCTATCCGCTTCCGATCCTTTTCCGATAATTCTGTATTATTAGTCTTTGCCCTAAGCTCTGCGTTCGGATTAAATGACTGTGTTTCTTTTTCTTTTGCCGCAATGTAATCCGAAATATTGCCAAGATAAGTTTTAATTGACCTGTTCCGAACTTCAATCACTTTGTTCACCACGGGGTCAAGAAAATGCCTGTCGTGCGAGACGATTATATATGTGCCTTCAAAATTTATCAAAGCTTCCTGCAAAACTTTTTTAGAACGCATATCGAGATGGTTTGTAGGTTCATCCATCACTAAAAAGTTTGCCGGCTGAAGAAGCATTTTTGCCAGCGCTAACCTGCTCTTCTCGCCGCCCGAAAGAACCCGCACCTTTTTAAAAACATCGTCCCCCTCAAAAAGAAAACATCCAAGAAGAGTTCGTATCTGCGTTCGGGTTTCACCAGATGCTACGGCTTCTACAACCTGTAAAACTTCCATATCACTTTCAAGTTCATCCACTTGTGTCTGCGCAAAATAGGCGGTCGTTACGTTGTAACCAAATTTCACTTCTCCCGAAGTCGGTTGTTCACTGTTGCTGATTATTCTGCTTAATGTTGATTTGCCCGCGCCGTTCACACCTACGAGCGCAATTTTATCTCCCCGTTCAACTGTTAGATTTATTTCGTCTAGAACGGTAAGAATATTTTTATTTTCGTTAGCGGAGTTTGAATGCGTAAGCGGATATTGTTTTGTGAGATTTTGAATTTCCAAAACAACGGCACCCGATGGTTTTGGCTGAGGGAAATAGAAAGAAATTTCTTTTTCCTCTCCTTCAACCTCGATGAGGTCTATCTTTTCTAACTGCTTTATGCGGCTTTGGACCTGTCTGGCTTTGGTAGCTTTATACCTGAAGCGGTCAATGAATTGTTGTGTTTGTTTCAACTGCTGCTGCTGGTTTTTCTGGGAATTTAACAGTAACTCTTTCCTATTCTTCTGTTCGATCTCAAAGAACGAATAATTCCCCGAGTAACTTTCTAACTTGCCGTTGCCGAATGCAAGCGTTTTCTTTGTCATATTATCCAAGAAAGTTCTGTCGTGCGAAACAATCATCACGGATCCGACATACGATTTTAGATAATCCTCGATCCATCGGAGTGAATCGAGGTCGAGGTGATTTGTCGGCTCGTCAAGCAGCAGCAAAGAAGGATTGCTCAATAAAAGTTTTGCAAGCGCAATTCTCATCTGCCAGCCGCCGCTGAACTCATCTGTCAACCTATCGAAATCTTTCACCGCAAACCCAAGCCCCATCAACACCTTTTCAACTTCCGATTGCATTCTGTATGCGTCTAAACTTTCAAGCTTGTGCTGCAACTCGCCTTGAAGCTCTATTAATTCGTTGTGGTCGTCTTCAGAATTCTTCGTTGAATCGAAATTTTGTATTTGAGAATTTATCTCATCAAGCTGATTTTCAACTGCGATAATATTTTCAAATGCCGACTTGGCTTCTTCGTAAAGTGTTTTTCCCTTTGCAGTTACACCATCCTGCGGCAAGTAGCCAACGGTAACATAGTGGGCTTTTTGTACCGCGCCAGTATCGGGCTGCGTAATTCCAACCAGCACTTTTAATAACGTAGTTTTGCCTGTGCCGTTAGCGCCTACAAGCCCTATCCGGTCATGCGCACCGATTTGTACAGAGAGATTTTTAAACAAATACTCGCCGCCGAATTGTATCGATATGTTTTGTAGTAGAATCATTGGTTAAATATACGAAAAATATTGTTTACACTAAGTATAGCCGAGTATGCTGCTCGACCTACAATAAATAATTTGTAGGTTGACAACCTGCCCTGTCATTGAAAGTTTTGTAGAATAATATTATTTACATATGTTTTCAAAATTTTCAATCCTGCCCAAAATTCTGTATATTTATACTCAAATTAATAAAGGATTTATGAAAATAGGTATTATCGGATTGCCTTCCTCAGGTAAAAGCACCCTTTTCCAGACGATAAGCAAAGCATACGTAAAAGAATCGGACGTTAAGAAAAATGCTGGCAACCAAACTGTGGTCAAGGTTCCGGATGAACGATTGACTAAGCTGATTGACATGTTTAAGCCGAAAAAAGATAACTACGCGGTAATAGAATTCGCTGAAATCTCCGACCTACAAATCGGAGACAGCGGTTCTGTAAAATTCACGACAGCTTTTTTAGATAAAGTGAAAACTACAGACGCGCTGCTGCAAGTGGTTCATTTGTTCGACGATCCTTCATCACCACATCCTGAAGGAAGCCTGGATGTTCTTAGAGACATAAATATGATGGAGAGCGAATTCATTCTTTCCGATATGGCTATTATAGAATCCCGTATCGACAGGATGAAGAAGAACTTTCAAAAATCCGGCGCAGCAATTAATCCAAAAGAATTATCGCTGCTCGAAAGATGCTTGGTTGCACTCGAACACTCTACTCCGTTGAGAAATCTCGAGTACGATAAAGACGAAATAAAAATCTTGCGCGGCTATCAATTGCTTTCAGTTAAGCCGGTTTTGGTAGTTCTGAATTTATCCGAAACCGACGTGCATACTTATGAAGAAATTTTGGCAAAAGTAAGAAGTATGTACAACAGCAAACAAATTAATGTTGATATTTTCTTTGGGAAAATTGAATTGGAGATTGCCGAGCTTCAGCCGGAAGAAGCCAAATCGTTTATGCGTGAGTACGGAATCAAGGAATCTACACTCAGCCGGTTGATTCGCAACGCTTACGACCTGTTGGGATTGCAATCGTTCTTCACTGTGGGCGAAGACGAATGCCGCGCGTGGACGATTAAAAAGGGAATGACGGCACAGGAAGCTGCGGGAGTAATTCACACCGACTTTTACGATAAATTCATTCGTGCTGAAGTAGTGCATTACGACCATTTTGTTGAACACGGCTCGTTTGCGAAGTGTAAAGAAAAAGGTGTATGGCGGTTGGAGGGTAAGGAATATATTGTAAACGATGGGGATATAATTTCGGTTAGGCATAGCTGATTGATTATAGATAGGTTAATTCTTAAATTGATGAAAATAATTATCGCAATTTAATGGAATTCTCCATCATTCTTCCTACATATAACCGCTTATCCCAGCTTAAGTTAGCTTTACTGAGCATATTTAAGCAGGACTTCGACGATTATGAAGTTATAGTTGTTGATGATGGAAGTACAGACGGTACAGATTTATATCTTAATTCGATGGCAACGCCACAATTAAAATTGATTCGTCAGCAGAATAAAGGTCCCGCCGCCGCTCGTAATGCCGGGATCAGACTTGCTCAAGGAAAATATATCGTCTTTACAGACGATGATTGTATGGTTCCGCCGAATTGGTTAAGCAGTTTTAAAAAATATTTTGAATCTATCGCTGTTAATATTATCGGTGGCGCGGTCACGAATTCTATCAAGAATAATATTTACTCAGAGGTAAGTCAACACGTTACAAATTTTTTTGTAGAATACTTGAACCGAGGTAGAATATCATCTCCATTTCTAACATCCAACAATATTGCCTACCGTGCTGATGTTTTGAAGAAGGTCGGCGGTTTTGATGAACGATTCAGAAAAGCCGGCGGCGAAGAGAGAGCGTTGAATTGGAAAATACTGAGCGTTGGCGGCAAATCGGTTTATGCACCTGAGATTGTGGTTGAGCATGGCCACGTGATGGACTTGTCCGGATTTGTAAGACAACAGTTAAATTACGGGCGTGGCTCGTTTGTGCTGTACAAAGTAGCCGGTAAAGAATTCTCATCAAAAATTCCAAAGATTCCTATTGCCGCACATCTTCGATTGAGTAAATCATTTTTTAGAGGAAATATATTTTTAGGTGTCTTAAAATTTATTTTATATATCGCGGCTCAAAAGTTAGTAGCAATCGGTTTTGGTTTGCAAGCATTAAAAAAAAACAATAAATTATTAATATGAGTAACTCCGCATTTAGTTTACGAAAATCTTACAATATCGTAAGAGAATTGGCATTAGCCGATTTTAGGATGAAGTATCACGACTCAGTCTTGGGGTATTTTTGGTCCTTGTTGAATCCGCTATTGCAATTTGTAGTTCTTCACTTTGTTTTTTCTTACCTCTTTGTTGTACAAATTCCCAAGTTTACATTTTATTTACTTTCAGGAATTGTTTTCTGGAATTTTTTCCACGATGCAACCCTGAGCGGGATGAACGCAGTGTACGCAAAAGCATCTATCTCGAAAAAAATATATTTCCCACGCAATTTAATAATATTTTCTTCAACAACAACTGCTCTTATATCATTCACCATCAACACTTCAATCCTGTGGTTAGTGGTTATAGTATTCGATCACTTTTCAATAAATCAATTTCTAATAGTAATCCCTTTTCTCTCAATATTATTACTGGCAATGGGAACCGCTTTTCTGCTCTCCGTATTTTATGTTTACTTCAGGGACACTATTCAAATATGGCTTGTATGCTTAAATGTTGGATTTTGGCTTACTCCCATCGTTTACAATGCACTCACAGCGCCTCTGCCTTTGAAGATGGTTGCACTCTTTAATCCTGTCGGAAGAATTTTAATAATGCTTCGCTCATTCCTGGTTTTTGATGATTTTCCATCCGTAGAATTCATGGTAACGACTTTCGTATTTTGCATAACATTTTTTGTTGTTGGCTTGTGGTTATTTAATAAACATTCGCATAAGATTGTGGAGTACTTATAGATGGTTACAGTCGAAAACGTTACGAAAGTTTTTCAAATACCTCACGAAAGGACGAAAACTCTTTTCCACAAACTGACGAGCATTTTCCGTTCGACATATAATTATGAGAAATTTTTTGCTTTACGAGACGTATCTTTTCAGATAGAAAAGAGTGAGTTTATAGGGATTATCGGTCGTAACGGGTCGGGCAAAACCACTTTGCTGAGAATCATAGCGGGTATCTATAAGCCGACATCCGGACAGATTCAGGTTCAGGATGAAGTTACTCCTTTTCTCGAAATCGGTTTGGGCTTTCAGGGAGATTTTACTGTCCGTGAAAACATTTACATTAACGGTGCGCTTTTAGGCTTCTCACGAAAAGAAATTGACAAACTTTTTAACAATATCATAGAATTTGCAGAACTTGAAAATTTTAAAGATATTAAATTGAATAAACTATCTGCTGGAATGCAAGTCCGTCTCGCTTTCACGATCGCAATCCAATCTCATGCGCCTATTTTAATCGTAGATGAAGTAATGGCAGTAGGAGACACAGTATTTCAGAAAAAATGCAGAGAACTTTTCTGGGAATATAAGAAACAGGGACGGACTGTAATTTTTGTAAGCCACGACCTTGCATCAGTCAAAGAGTATTGCGATAGGGTTATTGTGTTTCACGAAGGTAAGGTTGCAAACGAAGGTAACACCGAAGAGATGATTAAATACTATCAGGAAAAAATATTAACACAATGATAAAGAGATACCACCAGTCATTAGTCTTCGTACTATGTATATTGATTATTTTAACTATACAACCAGTATTAGGGAATTTACAGGACTCAAGTACGCAAAGTTCTCCCGCAGCTAACGATGACTGGTACCAAATAAATCCGGTAAGTCAAGTATCTTTTCGCACGTATTATTTGCCGGCTAATCATGCTTTTGCTAACTATCATCTATTCAATTCAGATGGCGAATTTTTTAATAAAGGAATGATTTCTTTTTTACAAATTAAAGGTGATGCGAGCGTAATCGACCGTTTCTTTTTTCGATACCGCCTACAGCTTAAAAACCTTGAATGGATTAATTTCCAGCGTTTGAATTTTTCGTACCGCAATAATTCAATTTCATTCCTTGCGGGTTTAGATTCAATATGGCTCGGACATGGTTATCACGGCTCACTTCTTATGTCGAACAATGCCGCGCCATGTAGAGTAGTAAAATTTCAGACAGAGAAACCGTTTAGAATTCCATACATAGGGCGATTTAGTTATTTAATATTTAACAGTTGGGCTGAGAACTTCAAGGTTTTAGGCCAGAGAATTGGTTATTATCCAGTTCCATGGCTTGAATTCGGAATAAACCAAACGGTAGTTTATACAAGGAATTATAAGTTTTGGGAATTTTTTAAGGTCATAAGCGCCTCTCAGGAAAACCTCCCGGGGTATTACAATAACGATCAGAGAGCAAGTCTTGACGTTGCATTACATTTACCTTTTCTCAAAAAGATTTCACCAATTGTCAACGGAAAAATTTATTTTGAATATGCCGGCGAAGACATCTATGCCTGGTGGCAGCCGGAAGATAGTAAATGGCTGGGCCCTTTAGGTATTGAATTCTTTGACCCCGGAATTACGACAGGTTTTTGGCTCGAGACAAAAAATTCATCTTTGAGAGGAGAGTATTCTCAAAACTATAGCATCAAAAATATTTTCTACAGCGTACATACAGAACGATTTAAAAGCTACCAATTATATACAAAAAAATGGTACAGAACTATCCCCTTCCTTAACTATGGTTCTATAATGGGGCATCATATGGGACCTGAAGCGGACGATTTATATTTGGAACTCCAGCATAGAGTTAGCTTTGGTGGTGTTAAATTGTTCTATCATAAAGAACGCCATGGTTTAGCTTCAGGTTATGGTACGGTTTACTCTGTGAGTCATTATCCTGAAAAATTTATTCAAGTCGGTGGTGAATTTAATTACCGATGGAGTAATTTAAACACTTTTTTTCTAGTCATGAAAAATTATTACAAAAATATTGACCGTGATCCTGATGCGCTTGAGATTGTATCTCAGCGCGGCAGCTATGCTCAATCGTTGATACTTGGTTTAACGCTATCTTATTCAATCAACTAAAGCAATTATAAAATGAATTTCAGAATCGTAATGATTAAAAAAGGCAGAATACTCGTGTTAACTTTGTTGGGATTTATTTTTCTATCTTGTAATCCGCCGGTTCCTGAGAGTACATTGCGTTTTAATTTTTTACAAAATTTTGCCAGAGCGGTAAGACAACCAAGTCCGGATAAAGTGTTCAAGTATCAAAAATGGCAGAAGGGAACAGAAGGCAGAGACGCGATGGTGATTGGTGTGTTTGGACAGGCGAGCTTTACTCTGCTCCCCGAAGAAACCGGTAATGATCTATACTTTGGTATGCGTCTAAGAATTCCTGATTCGGCACGCGCAGAGTGTATTATTGTTGTGGAAACATCCTCTCAGAGTGATACGGTTTTCAGGCGTTCAATGGACGCTGTTCAAAATATTTCCGATCGAAACTGGTCTGATGAATATGTAGATATGTCGCGATATCTGAATCAACCAATAACTGTACGATTTTCAGTGCTTTACTATGGTACAGATGCCTGGGTTGAATGGAGTAGTCCAATTTTAGTGGCAGATGAAAAATGAATCCTAAAGTTTCTATTATAATACCTTGTTATAATTATGGGCGATATTTAACCGACGCAGTCGAAAGTGTCGTACAGCAAACATTTCAGGATTTCGAAATTATCATCGTAAATGATGGAAGTACCGATGAAACCGAATATGTTGCCGAATCACTGGTCAAGAAATATCATAACTACCGGATCGTCCTTATCAACCAGGAAAATTCTGGTAAGCCGGCAATTTCGCGGAACATAGGTATTGCCGCATCAAAAGGTCAGTACATTTTATGTTTGGATGCTGACGATAAAATAGCATCGACAATGATCAAAGAGTGTTTAAAAGTCCTCGAAAATAATCCAACATTCTCAATCGCTTATACTGATAGATTGGATTTTGAGGGGGTCGAAGAGGTCGTTCAAGCAGGCGATTACAATTTCGATAAACTGAAATATGAAAACCACATTTCGTATTGTGCAGTGTATCGGCGTGAAGTGTGGGACCAGGTTGGCGGGTATCGTCCGAATGTTACCGGGTGTGAGGATTGGGACTTCTGGGTTGCTGCGGGAGCGAGAGGGTTTAACGGTTACCACATTTCCAAACCTCTTTTTAAATACCGTCGCCATGATACAGGCAGATTCCAAAATTCAAAAAGATATATGGAAATTATAAAAGCACAAATTATTTTGAATAACTCCGAAGCATACTCACAAGAAGAAATCGAAGAGGCAAAAAATCTTTTATTAGGAGCGGATCAGAATCGAAGCCCCATTCAAGAACGCGTCGCTAAGTCTGCTCCAAAAGTATCTGTAATAGTTCCTACATACAACAGACCCGAAACCCTTTCCATAGCGTTGAAAAGTGTTCTCAATCAGGCTTATCAGGATTTTGAAATCATCGTCATTAACGATGGCGGTGTAGATATCAAAAACCTTATTGACGATCTGAATAAGGAAAAGAACATCATTTATTTGAATCACGCCACTAACCGGGGATTACCCGCAGCGAGGAATACGGGGATACGGGCTTCTCGAGGAAAATATATTTCTTATTTAGATGACGACGATATTTTTTACTCCGAACATCTTAAAACATTAGTCGATTTCTTAGAGACGACAGATTATAAAATTGCCTACACAGATTCGTATCGTGCAGTTTATAAACACTTTAGAGGGGAGACCGTATTCCAACGTAAAGAAATATTTCATTCATCAGATTTTGATGGGGACCGAATTTTTGTTGAAAATTTTATACCCGTACTTTGTTTTATGCATGAAAGAACCTGCTTCAATAAGGTAGGGATGTTCGATGAATCGCTGACTTCGCATGAAGATTGGGAGCTTTGGATAAGAATGTCCCAAAAATTTTCTATCGGACATATTCCTAAAATCACGTGCGAATTTAGCTGGATAGATGATGATATGCGAGAGAGCCAAAGACGATCTGAGTTTCTATCAACTCTACTGAGTATCTACGATAAGTACAATGACGAAACAATTAAAAAAGCGGGAATTCTTGAGGCGAGGAAAAATAAATTAACACAATCGCTACGGTGGGCTTACGATCACATTAAAGGGCTTGAAACTGAGAAGGCAGATTTACACGAAAATCTTAAACAATCGAATAATTCAATACAAGCGTTAAACGCCAAATTATTGGCGATTCAAAATAACTTATCATGGCGTCTCTTGAATCGATATGTTTTTCGTTTCTGGGACAAATGGATTATTCCGTTTGGAAGCAAGAGACGAGCTGTATTAGAACGATTCTTTAGGAAAAAAGTGAAGTCCGTCAGACCTGAAAATCCTTTTGTATCTACAGACGTAAATATTGATCCAACTCAGAGTCAAAGCAATAAGAAAAAAAATCGAATTATCAAGAAGTCCCGGAGCTCCTCAGAGATAAATAAATTTATACTCTATACACACTCTCAAGGCAATTATTTTTTTACTGAGATTCGGGATCTAATTGCTGAAGGTATTCGTGAACTTGGATACCACGTTGAAGTAAAAAATGAGAACGATTGGTTGTGTGAAGACGATGCCTGGCACATCGTTGTTGCCCCGCATGAATATTTTTATTTAGGCGATTATACAAATTCGGAAAACGAGGTACTTCCGGGAAAATTGATACTCGTAAACACAGAACAGCCCTCTACAAAATGGTTTTCGCTTGCAGAAGAATATTTTTCGACGGCTCGGTTTATTTGGGATATTAATTATGACTCAGCAAAGCGGGTTTCTAAACAAGGTTTTCAATGCGATTTTTTACCGCTCGGTTTTGTAAATGGTTCATACCTTTTTCAGGAAGTTAAACGGTTGCCTGAAAATTACACTACCTCTTTTTTAAAGCAAGACATCAAAAACAAATCTTTCATTGATGAGCCATTTATAAGCCGCCCCATCGACATTTCGTTTGTGGGGGCGTTAACCCCTAGACGGGATGAGTTTTTTGCTAAAACAGCAGAAATTACATCAAAATATAAATCGTATATCCATTTTTCGGATGGATTGACTGCACCTGTTGTCCCGGGTATTACTACTCATATGAATACAGAGATAGTGTTAGGATTGATGCAGAGGTCTAAGATTTTGCTTAACATTCACCATGGCGCCGACAATTATTTCGAATGGCACCGGATAGTGCTGCTTGGAATTGGACAAAAAACCTTAGTAATATCGGAGCCGAGTATATCCTCGCCAATCTTTCAACCTGGCATTCATTACGTCGAAGCTAAAATTAAAGACATACCCGATAGAATCAATTATTATCTTTCTACACAAGCCGGAAAGAAAGAAGCAGAAAAAATTATTGAAAGAGGATTTAAAAAACTCACGGAAGAATGTCGGTTAGCAGCCTTTCTTCAACCATTAATCTCACGGCTGCATGTTCCTGAGCACCAATCAAATATAACCGAAGAATAAAGTATTCATCTATGAGCACTGAAAACGACAAAAACTTATACGAAATAATTTCTCACAAAGAAAATATTGGAGAGACTCCGCTTGTTACAGTTATTATTACTTTATTCAATTATCAGAATTTTATTCCAACATGTTTAGAGTCTGTTAAAAATCAGAATATAGATAAGTTAAACCTTGTAATAGTAGATGACTGCTCGAAGGATCAATCTCTAAAAATAACAAATAAATGGTTGGATGAAAATGGAAAAAGGTTCAACGATTATGTTCTTGCTCGGCATACAATAAATCGCGGACTTGCCCATTCTCGCAATACAGCCATATCGCTTACTCGTACAAAGTATGTTTTTATACTCGACGCTGACAACTTACTTTATCCACGATGTTTAGAAAGTCTTGTCGATGCACTAGAAAACTGTGATGCGAGCTTTGCTTATTGTTATCTGGAAAAGTTTGGAGATGGAAATGCTCTTCAAAACACAAAACCTTGGAATTCTTTAACCTTGGGAGTTGTGAATCCGATAGATGCTATGGTGCTTCTTAGAAAATCCACATGGGAAAATGTCGGTGGTTATTCTACAAATGAAACTATGAAATTAGGTTGGGAAGATTATGAACTGTGGTTTAAAATTGCGAGAATAAAGGGATGGGGAATTCAGATTCCAGAAATTCTTGCTCGGTATCGAGTGCATAAAACTTCAATGCTGAATACGGTAACAAATCCTAATGTTGAAAAGTTGTGGAATTATCTTAAAGAAAATTACCCAGAATATTTTTGAGAAAACAAAATATTCTCAATAACTTATTTTATTAACATATTAGGATGAAAATATGATGCCCAGCAAGAAAGAAATTCAGAAACTACTACCGTTTACAGCACATAGAATAATGATCGGGGATGGATTATGGACGATTGCTGATGGTGGAGACGATCCATTGACTGCTCTTTCAACGCGGGTACTGGTCGAGAGAGCTGGGGGTAGCCTGGCTGGGAAAAGAATCCTTGATCTCGGTTGTCTGGAGGGCGGGTATTCAGTTGCTTTTACCCGGATGGGCGCAAAAGAAGTTGTTGGTATCGAAGTGCGCACAGCGAATATGAATCGGTGTTCATTAGTTAAGCAATGCTTAGGACTTGAAAATTTGCATTTTCATCAAGAGGATGTTCGGAATGTCAAAAGCGAGTGGTTGGGAAAATTTGATATTGTTTTTGCTGCCGGCATTCTCTATCATCTAGATGATCCATACACTTTTCTTAAAAATGTTTCTGAAATGACGCTTGATTTTGCTCTTATCGATACGCACATTGCAAACAAAACCAGCTTTGGACACGAATGCTCACCTATGCTCGTTGAAAAAATATTTGAATCTAAAATATACATTGGTAGAGAAGCAAGAGAGTATCCAGCAGGAATGAAAAAAGCTGACCTTGAAAAACATGTATGGACATCTTGGGGAAATCCTACTTCCTTTTGGCTTAC
The DNA here is from genome assembly GCA_964581995.1 of uncultured Ignavibacteriaceae bacterium. Taxonomy (GTDB): domain Bacteria; phylum Bacteroidota; class Ignavibacteria; order UBA10030; family BY39; genus CAZOQB01. Next base: position 68,831 of record CAZOQB010000009.1, read on the forward strand.
CGAGGAGTCTTTGGTCAAGATGCTAGGAGAAGTCGGTTTTAGTTATATCTCAAAGGTTTATGTCCCACAAGGATATAGATGTGGGGATAACTGTAAGGAAGAATGTAGAGTACTTATCGTTTCGAAAAAGAATTTGAAATGAACTTATCTTACATCATCGTTACATACAACTCTGCAGATTTCATCGGTGATTGTTTAAATTCGATTGCCAGACAAAAATCTAATGAGATTACGAGCGAAGTCATACTCATTGATAATGCTTCTAAGGATTCGACAGTTGAAATTGTCAGAAATAAGTTTCCTCAAGTAATTCTGAGGGAGAATCGTGAAAATGTAGGTTTTGCAACCGCGGTAAATCAGGCATTCTCACTGTCGAAAGGTGAAAATGTTTTATTGCTTAACCCGGATACGATTCTAAAAGATAATTTTACCGGTAAGTTGTTGGCGTTTACAAACCGTACCCCCGATGCCTCGGTAACCGGTGTAAAAATAGTCGACGAGAACAATAAACACCAGCCATCATCATGGAAAAAAATCTCTTTATTAACGACTATAGCGGAGACTCTTTTACCATACAATATTTCTATTAATCTTGTTACAGAAAAGCCGAATAAACCAACCAAGGTAGAAAATGTATCCGGAGCTTGTATGCTTGTTCGACGGGATGCGCTTGAAAGGTTGAACGGCCTCGACACACGATTTTTCTTATATTATGAAGAAATCGATTTCTGTTTACGTGCTCAACAAAAAGGTTATTCGGTCTATTATAACCCAGACATAGAAGTTGTTCACTTTGCAGCAAAAAGTTCTTCAAACGATAGAGAAGCTTTCTTCTTTAATCTTTATCACAACAAATTACTTTTTATCAGGAAACATTATAGTTATCCATTCTATATTGTTGTTTTCATTTTAGTTTTAATTGGATTGCTTTTACGGGCAGCAGTATCATTCATAGCAGGATGTTTAAGTTTTCGGAAACATTTGTTTCGTCTGTCTAAATCCCTTATCTTTGTTTTTATAAAAATCGTCAAAGACACATATAGCTAAACAATGAATAATCCCGAAAATAATTTGCAAGTTTCTGTTATCATTCCCGTAAAAAATGGCAATAAAACACTCGGCGCTTGTTTGCGGTCTATAAAGCGCTCCTATTTCAAAAACATTGAAATAATTGTTGTTGATGACCACTCAACGGATAATAGTGTTGAAATTGCTGAAAGTTACGATTGTAAAGTTTTACAATCTCTAGAAGGCGATGGGGCAAACCGGGCGCGCAACTTCGGCGCGAAAAATGCAAAAGGAGATATTCTCGTTTTCATTGATTCTGATGTGGTTATTAAACGCGATACTATTCTTACGATTGTCGAAACTTTACAAGATGGTGGGGTTGACGCGGTTGTAGGTATTTATACTACTCGGCATCGACACGAAAATTTAGTTAGTCAATATAAAAATCTTTGGATTAGATATTCTTATCTTAAAAGTCCCCCAGCTATTGATTGGTTGTTCGGAGCGATATCAGGAGTAAAGCGAGATGTGTTTGATAAAATTGGCGGCTTCAATGTTGAGTTACTCGCGCACCACGGCAACGACGATATCGAGCTGGGGAAAAGATTTAAACAGGCAAATCTTACTATAGTGTTAAATCTTGATATCGAAGTCGAGCATCTAAAAAATTATACTCTCTGGTCTTTTATAAAAAATGAGTTTAACCGGAGTTTGGGTTTTGCCAAGTTAGCCACAAGTTTGGGAGAAACTAAGAATTCGGTAACAAAGGGTTTTGCTAATATTTATCCTACCTTCGTTATCTCAACTCTTTACTCATTTATCGTAATTGGAATACTTGCTTTAGCATTAACAGGAATTATTGACTATCCGTTTCTACTTTTAACATTCGGAATATATTTGTTGATGAATATTAGATTTTTGAATTATCTCGAACAAGTGCGTGGGCTCTTCGCGATGGTCGCTATGATTCCGATTCTTTTTATAGACAATGTCGTCTGTTTTATTGGTAGTATAGCGGGCATCATCAGAGGTTTGGGAGCAAAAAAAGGAGAGTAGAAAATATTTTTTAATTTAGTCTTTCACCATCTCACCCAACTTGTCGCGAATGAAACGCATCTTCTCGTCTGTAGGTACAATCGAAAGATAAGCATCAAAATAAGTCAAAGCTTTTGTATAATCTCCGAGTTGGAAATATGCAGTTGCGGTTTCTCTAAACAACATCGAATCATAAAGTCCGTTATCGATCGCTTTCGAAAAATTGTATGCAGCTTCAGCATAATTTTTTTGTCTCATCAACAAACTACCTATGTTAGCGTAAGCCTTTGAGCGTGTTGAATCCATAGATAACGCTTTGCGATACATCTTCATTGCAGTAGCAGTGTCGCCGCGCTGTGAGAGCGCAACCCCGAGATTAATATAAACAGCGGGGTTTGAGCTATTTACGTCGGCTGCACGTTTTAAAGCCCAGAATGATTTTTCACTATTATTTAGCTTAGAGTAAATTGCTGAGATATTTCCTAGTATACGGGGATTTGAAGAATCTACCTCGATATACCTTTCGAAGAAATGCTGAGCTTCGTAGTAGTTTTTTTGAGCCCAGTTATAGCTTCCGAGTGTTTCATGGTAATTTAACCTCGGTACGCGTCCGAGAAGGGTGGAATTATTGAGCAACTTAGCTCTCACGTAGTGCCTGCCTTCATCCGCGTTAACTCCTATCCAACCTACCCAGTGGAAAAATGTTAGTATGACGATTAATATTACCGTGTTTTTGACCTTTAATGTGTAAGCATGCTTCAAAAATAGATAGAAGTTGAGTATAATAAGCGGGAGGAAAAAACTTGCCATAAAGTCCCAGTCGCGCGCCATACCTAACGCGAAGTAAGTAATGTATGTAAACGCAAGTCCTAACAAGGTAGCCAAGAGTAAGAATATTAAAACTGGGTCTCTCCACTCGATTTTTTTCCCGCCGGTAATTAGAAACACAATTGCCAGTGGGACAGCAAAAGGTGATATTAAAATATTTGCATTTAACCAATCCAGCAGGTGCGCTATGGAAAACATAGTGTAAGCGAAGTAATCGTCAGAGAGCGCAACGGGTAAAAAATTCCATCTACTTTCGCTTATCGTGCGCTGTACGATAATATTAATTTTGTTTGAGTAAGTAATCAACAAAATGATTGAGACAAAAGCCAAAATGCCGAGTGTAAAAATTGTTTGAGATCGAGCAGTCTTCCAATTGCGATAGATTAAAAAGGTAACTGTTGGGAAGAGAATTACACTGCCGATATGTAAGCCCACCATGAACCCGAATAAAATTATGGGAATGATGATGTGAAGTTTTCTTTCCAGCACGAGCCAGCTTGTAAATATGTATGCTGTAGTTGCCACAAACAATAAGGCATAATTCTCTACGTAACCAAAGAAAAATTGACTTCCCGCTGTGAAGAAAAGAAATGATCCGGCAAGAAATTTATCCACCGATGTAGCTTTAATAAGTTTCATCACGTAGAAAATAATTGCCAAGAAAAATATTCCGGAGAATATGTCTATAATTTTAAAAACGGTTTCAGGGTTTTCAAGTTTACCCGTCTCAAAGGCGTTCTTTATTAATTTTATTACGATACCAGCTAACAATTGGCGGTTAAACGTCGGTGGAAGCTCGTCTCCCAATCGGATTCCTGATATTTCCCGGAGCAAAAGGGAACCATCGCCCAATAAGTGTAACCGAGCCGGAAATATCATCGCAATTCCTATCAATGCCAGGAGGGCGACAACAAAAGGCAGCCATTTCGGGAAATTATTCTTAATAAATTTACTAATAGATTCAAGATAAGCCAAGATCTTATCTTGAACACGGGGTAAAAATATTAAGAGCGATAGTAATAAGAATAATAATGAAAAGTAAAAATTATAAAAACCAAAAAAATGAAATCCCCAGTTATAGTGCGAAGGATATATCGCTGCCCAGATGTGAAGTAGCAGCATTATGACGGCGACAAAAATAATTATTTTTGAGAAATTGAACATCTGATTAAAAATATACTAAAGAGTTGCTTAATAATCCAATGTAATCTTGCTTAAAAAAAACATCTGTGATTGATATGTTGGTATAATAGGGGGACCCCATAGAGATTTCCCGACTTTGTCGGGATGTTCCGAGTCCCAATTCGACGGATTTTATCAAACGTAGTGTAAAAAAAAGTTCTCGGTCGAATTGTGGATCCCGTCGAATGCGGAGAAGCGGGATTTAAAAAGCTCACATCATCACTTAAAAACAAAAAAGCTCCGGTAAAGAAACCAGAGCTATGCATTTAAAATTTTGTCCGCCTTCCGCCTAAGGCGGAGCGGATAAGATATTTTACTTAGTGCCCCCAACGAGATTTCCCGACTTTGTCGGGATGTTCCAAGTCCCAATTTGAAATAAATTAACAAACGCAGTGCAGTTAAGTTATAATTCAAATTGCGGATCCCGATTCCGAATGTTTTCGGGACGGGACTTGAAAAGCTCGCTTGATAAATATAAAATAAAAAAAAAGCTCCGGTAAAGAAACCAGAGCTTTGCATTTTAAATCTGAATTTTAAGATTTGATAATTTTCGTAGTGCCCCCAACGAGATTTCCCGACTTTGTCGGGATGTTCCAAGTCCCAATTTGAAATAAATTAACAAACGCAGTGCAGTTAAGTTATAATTCAAATTGCGGATCCCGATTCCGAATGTTTTCGGGACGGGACTTGAAAAGCTCGCTTGATAAATATAAAATAAAAAAAAAGCTCCGGTAAAGAAACCAGAGCTATGCATTTGAAATTTTCAGAGTGCCCCCAACGAGATTCGAACTCGTGTTCCAAGCTTGAAAAGCTCGTGTCCTAGGCCTCTAGACGATAGGGGCGGAAAAAAATAAAAATTTAAAATTATCTTCGGGTGACCAGAGGGATTTGAACCCTCGGCCTCCAGGGCCACAACCTGGCGTTCTAACCAACTGAACTATGGTCACCATGATATCTTCTCGTAATTCTCACAGTTGGCAAAATTTTACAAGATTACAGCAAACTGAATAAAAAACCGACATCAGAGTCGGTATTTTAACGTGAAAAATATACTCAAATATTCCAAGAAATGCAAAAAGCCCGCCGTTTTTAGGCGACGGGCTTTTGAAATACTATTATAATTTGATACTATTTTATTAAGGATAATTTTTGTGTTTGTGTAAATGACCCTGCTTGTAATTTATAGAAATATACTCCACTCGAGAGTTTTGAGGCATCGAAATCAACACTATAGTTTCCGGCTTTCATTTCGCTGTTCATCAGCGTTGCAACTTCCTGACCTAAAATGTTGAAAACTTTCAGTGTAACTAAACCTGAAACAGGGAGACTGAAATCAATTTTAGTCGTTGGGTTAAACGGATTTGGATAGTTCTGCGATAACGAATAATTTTCCGGAATTGCCGCATTAATATCTCGAACAGAAACCGTTCCCATTTCACCAAACCTCATTCGTAGTGTCGCGGTAGTCGGTGGAACTGATGGGAAAGACCACGTGTGGTTGCTTCCATAACCAGCTTCATTGTCTAAGTAATATGAACCACCGCTTTCGACACCGGGATAACCCGCCGCAAATTTAAATTCGAATGTTCCGCCAGGCGTGCCCGCAAGCCATACTAAATCTCTCGACCAATAGCCGTCACCCGCAGTCAGGTCGCCCATTGTCCCGTCGTCAAAAAATTTAATTAAAGTACCGGCGGTTGTGTCATCGTATGTCCAGTTTCCGCCCCACGCTCCTAATGGTGCAGCGCCGCCTTTAACCCAGACATCTCTCAAGTTTGTGATTTGCAGAGTTGTCTTGGCATCGTAAATTGGCGATCGCATATCCACGATAAATTTAATTGTAACATCGTGAGGCAATCCGGCAGCTTTTGGAATAATTGTCGGGAAGGCAATTGGTAGAATAGAGTCAACACCCGCCCAAACATAAATCCGGTCTAAACCTGTTTCGTATCCGCCGCCGTTCTCAAATCTTTCATCAGGATATGCTTTGAATTTGTATTTAATTTCGGAATCAAGAGCAGCTTTGAGTGTTAGAGTAGTGGTAAATAATCCGGCTTGGCTTATATCTTCTTCCATTTTTTGATTACCGGCAATAATTGCACCGCCGGCAAAAATTAATATTTTTAAAGAATCTGTTGCCGGATTAAACCCGTTCGAGTTGATTAACTCGGCTATGTCGGCGCGAAATTCAATATTGTTTTCGGTTATCGGTTGGTCGGGTGGGCGTAAACCTCCGTACCATTTCCAGACAAGCGTAGTATCGTTTTTCATCGGGAATATGTTGTCTCCTGAGGGTTCCCATCCCGCACCATTTTCGATATAAAACTTATAATAAACGTTCCGAGCGCTGTCGGGATGGAATTTTGCAACTCCCGAATAAAACATACTCGTTCCTTCTTGAGCTAACAGATAAGTTGCACCCCAGTCGAATGGCGACAAACTTCCGCGGATACCAACCTGCTGTGTTGCCGGGTCAAATCCAACAACACCTGCAACGTTTACCCTAAACCATACATCTACACTATCAGAAGGTGTGTAAGGTGGATTATCGAATCCTCTTTGATAAAACCTTAGAGGCAGGATAGTGTCTTTTGTTACTGTGAGAGCAGTGTTTCCCACACCCTCCCAATCGGTTGCATAATATTGTACTTCCAAGTTTGTTCCCTCGGGGAAAGCATGAGTAACTTCCCAATAATCGCCGCCAATGTTTGTCATCAATGGAGAATCATCACCCCAAGTAAGAGGTGCAGTGTTGCCCCTAATTTGTACCATAGAAGTTGGCACAATGGTATCGAGCCGGACTGATGTATTCAGTAGGAATGTTACATTGTAAGTAGGTGGTGGTGGAAAAATTTCCGACCATGATGTACTTACACGAATACCATCTAATGTTAAACGTGGAGCATTAGTGTTAGTGCCTTGACGCAAATTAATCAATTCACATCCTGTAAAATCAGCATCTGTAGAGCCGTAACTGAGATCTGGTATTGGTTCAACCGCACTTATTTGTGGGTTAATAAATAAATAAACCGAGTCATCTGTCGTTGAGCTTGAATTAAATGTATATTTTAAAACAATAAGGTGAATGGTATTCATTCCATAAGTTGCAGTAGTATAATTGGCTGTGCCAGTGGAACCCTTTAGCAGACCAAACACGACATCGGATCCACTGAGCTTCGCGAAAACTCTACCTCTAAATGTGGTACTTCCCGCAGACTCGGTAAAATGGAAGAAGTAATCACCAGTTGTCGTAGCTTTGGTGATGTTTACGAGAAACGAGGCATACATACTTCCTGAAGCCTGTGAAGTGAAAGTATGGTAAATGTCCTGTCCGGTTGTATCGATCATTACACTATTTCCCACAGCCGAGGGATAATTAGTATATATCAATCCAGGTGATGCCACTTTGATAGTATTAACATACGATGCTGTTGGTTGAACAACCCATCCATGCAATTGGTTTAAGGAATCTCCTGCTGGGTAGTCAAAATTTTCTTCCAGCAATAGCTGTCCCCAAGTCGGCGTGCTAAAGGCAAAGCCGACGATGAGGAGTATGGCTAATACCCAAATCTTGGGTATTAATAATTGTAAATACTGTTTCATAATATTTCTCCTTTGATTGTTAGTTTATGTTACTATTAATTAATTTTTTACTAAAATGTTAAGCCTATAGAAAACCTGTGAATATCTTGAAACACACCATATGGCTCCGAGCTGAAGTCTAAAATTAACTCAGAGTTACTGAATAAACTATATCTCAATCCAACTCCGAATGAGAGTCCCTGGTTAGTTTCTTTCCTGAATAACGATGTATATCCCATCCTTAAGAAAACATTCTGGTTCCAGTTGTACTCGGCGCCTGAATTGATGTACTGGTTGTTGTCGTTAGGATAAATTGCATCCGTCGTAAGCGTTAATGTTGAAGAACCTAATTTTACTACATCCATACACACGCCAACTCTAAAGAGTAGTGGTAGTGTCCAGGAGTCGGTTTTTAGGACAGACGTAATTGCCGCATTGTTTCCGCCGTCCCCTGGCGCAAGGTCAATCTGCCGGTATAAATCTTTACCCGTCATCTGCATTTCTGTGCCGAAATTGGAAATACTCATACCAATCTTCATATCATTGAAGTAAGTTTTAAATAAAACGCCGACATCAATAGCATAAGCGCTTGCCGAAGTGTGCCATATTCGCTGTTGGATATATTTTACGGTTCCTCCAATTGAAAACCTATCGGTGAGATTTCGCGCGTAAGAAACTCCAACTGCCAGGTCGGCTGCATCCCAGTATTGCTGAATTCCGTCCGGGTTTTCGATTGTTGTGATTTCCTCACTCCCGTAATCTAAATATGTAATGTGAAAACCTATAGCGTTATCGGCATCAATTGCGAGCACAATTCCAGCCCAACTTAAGTCAGTCTCAACCAGCCACGGTGTATGAGACAGCATTGCTTCGCTGCGGTTGAGTTGTGAAATTCCACCGGGGTTCCAATACAAAGCCGACACATCATTTGCTAACGCAACGAAGGAGTTTCCTAATGCCGATGCTCTGGGATTTATGCCAATTCCTAAAAAAGGAGCCGCCGTAGTTCCGACTTTTGATTGTGGAAGAGAAAAACTTGTGAATAAAGCAATTAGAAATATGTATGTAAATATTTTTTTCATATATGCACCTCGATATCCTTTTACTTAATGATGGCGAGCTTACCGTGCTGAGTGCCAACATCGGGGGCTTCGATTACATAAAAGTAAACACCATAGGCTGTTTCTAAATTTTCTTTTGTTCTTAAATCCCAGTTTACATTTCCGTCGAAGAGGTTGCCGCTATGGTAGAGCGTTCGAATATGTTCGCCCCGGGATGTATAAATTTCAATTTTTGCATTAACAGGGACGTTTATAAAAGTAATTTTTCTTTCACCCCTGCCGGTAGTTCCGGTTGGAAGCGGTAATTCCTGAGTCGAGGCGGCAACATAAGGGTTGGGGACCACTTTTACCTTTTTCAGGTTTTGCTTTGCAATGTTTGTAGAAATCATTGCACCGACAACTGAAAATTCGAATTCATCACTCATGTTAAGCGGTTTTAGTGTTGGGACGGTGAGTTTGTCTCCATCCAGCGGACGGTAAGATATAGAGTCGGTTCCTCGGAACTCGATGTACCACGATAGCGTCGGTGTTTCAAGTGTATCTATCATGATAATAACATCTTGATCAGATAGTGTGTCGGGGACTGGGTTGCCGCTTTTCCTTTCCATAAATACATATTTAATTTCTTTCGGATTGGAAGGGTCGGTTATGTTGTAAACTTTAAAGTTAGTTCTGCGCGCAGCTAATGTGGTTTGTGCGGGTGTTCCCGGAAATAGCACGAATGAAGATGACATTTGGTCAAATGTATTTGAGAAAATTATTTTATAATCATTAGGAGTTCCTATCCCCTTGTGTGTGTAACGTGTTGTGCCAATAGTTCTTGAAAATTCGGTAACACGGGCAGAGAAATTAAGAAGGTTGGGTTTAGATGTATCAGCCCACAGGCTGTTTACAGTATCGTATGCGGGTACCCATTGATTTTGAAATTGAAAAGTGATACCGTCGAATATATCGCTGTCTTTAGATTCTGATAAGAAAGGAGTTCCCTGTATATAGGGGCTTTTTTGTACTACAATTTTTGGAGATGATTGGTTTGTAATATCAGCTACTTGATAAAACGATGTTTGTTGAGTCATTTCTTCATTATCTCGATAGTCTAATCTCGGTTCGCCAACATCCGGCTTCCCGTTACCTTGTGTGTCGTTAGTATCTATGATTGTAGAATCGCCATCCGCTCCTATGTCATCTCCCCAAGATTGAATTTGCCCTAAACTGTCCTTTGCGTGGTTTCTCCAATTATTATTATTATCTATGCTATCCATCGAGGTGTCAAAAAATTTAACTAAATATTTATTCCCGTCTATAATACTTTTTGGGTCAATAGAGTTATAATAAATGTTTCCGTTACCGTTCCCTCTTGTTTTGGTTAGCTGTATACCTGAGGGAGGAGGGACATAACCCAACGAAGGTTTCTGGGGCACAACCACAGCAGTATTGATGTCGGTTGTTACTCGCCCGGTTGCATCGCGCGAGACGAATTTTGTGTTCTCCGAAGGCGGGAGGTTTTTATCCATATCGCCTCTATCGTAAGCAACGATTGCATAATAATATGTTTTACCGTTTTGAACAGTGCTGTCTAAGAAAGAGTGTTGGATGCCGACATCGGCTCCGAGATAGTATTTTACACCTTTTCCGAAATCGTTGGGGAAGTATCCTTGAATTCCATTTTTCAGATCAAATTGTGCCAAAGGTCTATCGAACAAAGGATTTCCTTTCCCGTCGGATATTACTCTTATGTCGTTAAAATTTGGTTCTGTGGAGCGGTATATTTTGTAACCTTCGAAATCATTTATTTTCAGGTCTTGGTCGAATGTTTTTTCAAGAGCTGTTCTATCCCAGTAAAGTGTTACTTTGCCGTCGCCGGCAACTGCTGTAAGTTTTGGCTTTTCAGGCGGGCGTGCAAAGTTGTAGTTGTTGCCATAAATCTGTTTCATAGTTCTGAGATTAGAGTAGAGAGAAGATGTATCGAATTGATTTCTGCTCGGAGCTTCACCGAAGAACAGGGCTAATGAAAATCTTTCTGTTTTACCCGCGGGCAATGGGAAGTAACCCGAGCCGTAAATAAAGTCCCCGTCTTCACCCCTAATTGCAACGTTGTTTTGGAAATTAGTGGGAACTTCGAAATATCCCGGACTCATCCGTTGCCAAAGATTTGCGTCGTTAGCCATCGAAATATTTCCTGCCGGTGTAAAATACTCGAAGCTTGTTAACCCTATCATATCCGATTCATCAATATCGAGTGCATCAAAATGAGGTTCGCCCGGGCTCGGCTGTCCGTTGCCCTCACCCATATCGCCGGTTCCCACAACACCGTCGCCTCCTACATCGTCGAACTGTGGATTCCAGTCTCCATCGTTATCTATGCCGTCGTCACGAGCCTCATCGATCAATAAATTGTTTAAACCGGAACCGAGAAAATAATTTTTATATTTTAAAGGATTTAATTTTTCGAACAAGATGATACCTAAAGGAGTTCTTCTTACTTGCTTGTAATGAAGTTCGGGGTTCTCATCTATCAAACCATCCAAGTCATCGTCTAACCCGTTATTAATAATTTCTTTAAGAGTATCGCCGGGAGCTATAGAATAAGTTACACCCTGAGAAATTATATCGGTTCGTGAGGTTGGAACATCCTGAACAGTTCGTACGAACGTTTTTTTATCTATGAACACAATTTTGTTGTCTGGGAAATTTGGGTTGGAGCCAGGCTGCAACGAGAGAACTCGAGATAAAAAGTCTCTCTCTTGGAATAATTCGCCAGGTCCGTTTTTGCCGTCGCCGTCGTTGTCAATTCCGTCGTACGAATTACTTGGACTTTCTAAGAATGCGTAGCCAACAAAACCGACTTCGTTGGGATTTGGCAGCCATTTCGGGTTCGCAGCAGGGCGTATGTTAAAATCGAAATCCCATGAGTATGTAAGGTCTTCTTTAACATCGAAGAAGCTTACATCATCGTTCCATTCATCTCCGGCTATACCAATATAAGTACCTACTATCATACCGAAATCAACTTTAGGATAATCGACTTTACTCTTGTTAGTAATCTCATAGAGCCAGAATATTCCGTCTTGCGCAAGGAAGTTATTCCACTGTAATGCGCGGACTTTTACTTCAAGCCCCAACCCTTTTCTTGTAAGGTCGGTTGAGTCAGGAACGAATTTAAAGAAAGATGAATCCGAACTGAACAATTTCCAGTCGGAAGCGTACAGCTCTTCATCGGCGTTATCGTCCATTTTGAAAAAAGCTTCCTGGTCGGCGCTTAATATTCCCCTACCAAAATATCCGTTCCATTCGGCATTGCCCTGCACATCAATCCATGTCGGTCGGTCGGGCCAGAACGGGGGCCACGTATCTCGGATGTTGCTTACCGCAACACTCGACCCGGGTATACTCCTCGTTGGATTAGCGTATCCGGGTAATGGCTCAAATCCCCAGGCAGCTCCGCCGCCGGGTGGACCGTCGCCGCCGCCGGGTCTTTCAACCGGACAAATTACGACTGAATAAAAAGTTGTGTCAACGATGGTTCCGTCTTTTCTCTTTTTCTTGACAGGGACTTCGACACCGACAAGCGGAGATACATCGCCTACATAACCGTTCTCATCATACTTCCAAGCTCCGCGAGGTCCAATTCCAATTGGTTGGGCTATAACTCCCCAATTCCCGAATACTGTTTTTACACGGTTGCCGTTTAATGTGCCGGATTTGCGAAATGTTCTATCGCCCCTTAAATCGATTTGACTAAATGAAATCGACGTACTAAGCAATAAGAGGAGTATTATAAATCTGTATTTTTTTGTCATTTTTTTTAAAAATAAATTGTTGCGCCTAATTCAACTGTTCTTGGTTGTGAGTAAAAAGTTGGATTCTTGAAAAATTCTCCGAGCGTGTTTACAAGTTCCGGTTGTTGATTTTGTCGAGCCTGCATTTCTTGAATAGTAAAATCGGATCTTCCCGAGTCGTTATATATCCCCACCTGGTTCTTAATATCAAAAAGATTTATAATTCTTGAGAATATACTCAACTTTAATCCGGAAATATTAAAATCTTTATAACCTCTGAAATCCACATTAAAGAAAGATGGTTTAATTTCACTGTTTGTTAAAATAATCCCAACATCAGCCGATTGTGGCGGAGTGTAAGGCGTGCCGCTTCCGAGTTGGACAATAAAACTGGCACCCCAGTTATCCGGTGTGTTATAATTTATGGTGGAATTAAGTGTATGCCTCTGATCCCAGTCGAGTGGAACTAGTTGTGTTTCTGGCAGCCGCCCGCCCGCTATCGCATTGCGTGTTGATGCAGGGTCGCTGGAATTGCCTTTTGCTAATTGTAGTGTATAATCTAACGTTGCCGAAAGTCCTGCAGTGAACCTTTGATTGAGTGAGACGATAATACCACGCACAAAGCCAAAATCGCTGTTTACATACTTACTGTATTTTGAGGACCCGCCAAAAATAAAAATTTCTTCAGCCATTGTTCCGGCAAGATTGCGAATATCTCTGACGTAACCGGTCAAAAATAGGTTCAAATTATCTGTGAGCTGCTGCTGTACACCAATTTCATAGCTTACGGTTTGTTGTGGCTTCAGGTCAGCATTTCCCACTACTCCCACATTACCCGTGCCTGTTCCTAACTTGAAGTATGGATTTTGGTACAGCAGGTCGAATGCCGGCAGTTGGAAGAAATATCCATAAGAAAAGTGAATATTACCTCTGTCTGTAATTGGGAATGCTACACCAATCCTCGGGCTTATCTGAAACTTATCGGATGGTTTTTTATACCAATAAAGCATTCTTTCAGCGGTTGTTTTATTTAATTCGTCAAGCTGTTGGATCCCATCGCCGTTTAGGTCGTAAAATTTATTCGAAGGTTTTAGAGGGTCAAAAACATTCGGGTCTGTTGGGTCAGAAAGTATCCAACCGTCTGACCTGAAGAAATCTCCCCTAATACCTATGTTGACTATGATATCCTTGAATTCCATCTTATCCTGAATATAAGCTGATAGCTCAAAAGGTTTTCTTAAATAGTAATTATACGCGAAGCTCGAAATATCGCCTACCCGTGTCTTGATGAATGGATTATTGTCTGTTATGTCTGTATTGGGATTCCTCGATAAATCCTCATCGGACGGGATAAGATAAAAATCTTCAAACATTATATTATGCTTCCGGTATTCGATTCCAAATTTAAGAAGATGAGTTTGTGTGATTTGAGAATTAAAGTCGAACTTGCCCGACCATGTTTCTGTAAATCTCTTAAAGTGCTGGAGGTTTCCTCCTCCTGTTCTGAAGCTGTACGGTGGTTGTTGGTTATTCAAGTTAGGATGGACGTATCTTGCATCGTGCGGATCGGCGTATTGATAATGACGATAACTTTTAAAAAAGTTTGAAAGCCCGAGTGTGTAGAATGAGTTACTGGACAGTGAGTGTGTGGCGGTTAATATGTTTGAGTATCCAGTTCTAAAGCGGTTTAAGTTTCCGTCTGGATTATATTTTAAATAGAAATCGAAATCCTGATATTTTACTTTATCTAAAAAATAATTATGTGTTATTTTGATATTTGTCAGGGGGTTGAAAGATGTTTTTGTCTGGAAATAAATCTTTTCATTCCAATTCATCGGAACTAATTTATTGTCGCCCGTTTTGTTGATTATCCATTTAGTAACATCTGCGTCTGCGTTTTTAGTAATGTCCGAGGGATTGTATTTACGTATTCCCCACAGCCATCCGTCGCTGTATGAGTATCGGCCATTAAGATAGAGGAATAATTTATCGCGGATAATCGGTCCGCTGATGTTTCCTTCGTAATTACGGATTGATGTAAGATCTGTCTTATCAATGCCTAAGAATATGTCTTTATGTGAACTAAATTGATCGCCGAAATAGGATGTTATAGAACCTGTGTATTTGTTAGTGCCATCCTTTGTGGAAATGTTTACTATACCGGACATTGCCTGTCCATACTCGGCATTAAAAGCCCCGCTAATCAGTTGCAATTCCTGAATAGCATCTTTACCGACTTCTATAACAATTCCGCCGTCATAAACATCGGTTATGGGTACGCCGTCCACCCAGTATGCAATCTCGCCTTTTCTTCCGCCGCGGACGTGTCCATCCATAACACCCGCTTGTAAGTTTACAAGCTGCGTAAATTCTCGTACCGGTAGCGCTTGTATATTCTCCGCAGTAACGATTGAGGTTGAGGCTGTTAAATCCTTCTGCACCATAGCCCTTTGTGCTGTAACAATAACTTCGGATACTTCGAGAATGGTTTCACTTAATTCAAAATTTTGCTTTGTCGTTAAATCAACTTGGACTAAAATTTCTTTTACAGTTACGTTGTTATATCCTATTAACGATGCTTTAACAGAATATTTTCCTGGAGGGATATTTAGAATTGTATATTCTCCGTCAATGTTTGTAGTTGCGCCCAAGTTGGTGCCTTCTATAAAAACGTTCACGCCTATGAGAATTTCTTTCGATTTAGAGTCGATTGCCTGCCCCGAAATTTTTCCCGTATTTCCTGAGAATGATATTGAAACAAAAAATAGGGCGAGAAACGTTATGAAAAATAGATATTTTATCAACACCATCAAACCCTCTAAATTTTGTAATTAAGATAAAACAGTTTTTATTAAAAATCAAATGGAAAAACCTTTTTGCAGTTTATCGCATCTAATATAAACAATAGCTAATTACACAAATTTATTTAGAAAGAAATATTTATGCTTCAAACCAATCTTACACACATTACATCTGAAGAATTATTCCATAAAACATTACAGGATCACGAAAACGTCATGATATGCTGCGGTAGAATGGGACCGATGTGCATACCTGTTTATGAGGTCATGGAAGAGCTTGAAATGAGATATAAACACGTAAAATTTGCTGATATGGGATTCGATACTGCAATTTCACACCTTATTCGCAACCTTCCAGATACTAAGAACTTTAACGGGTTGCCATTTACGGTTTATTTTAAGAATGGAAAACCTGTAAAAGCCACCAGCAGTATTCAATCGATGGAGCAGGTCACTAAAATATTAGACTCAAATTTCGCGAAAAAATAACATGGTTCATACGAATGATAATCAATATGATGTGATAGTAATAGGTGGTGGTGCGGCTGGTTTAAGCGCCGGCATTTACCTCGCACGCGGAAAGATGAAGACCCTTATCATAAATGAGGGCAGTGTCGGCGGTCAGATGGTTCTAACGCATGAAATCGCAAATTATCCAGGTGTTGAAAAAATAAGCGGTTACCAACTTGCACGAACAATGAAAACTCAGGCGCTTAGTTTTGGATGTACTATTAAATCGAACGTACGAATAACAAAACTCGATTTAGTAAATAAATTTAAAACAGTTGAAGTGAACAAAGAAGAAACATTTATTGCTAAGGCAGTGATTATGGCTACCGGCGGAAAATCGAGGACTCTGAATGTTCCGGGTGAAGATGAATTCAAGGGCAAAGGTATTTCGTATTGTGCAACATGCGACGGTGATTTTTACCAGGATAAAAACATAGTCGTCGTAGGCGGCGGAAATTCTGCGTTGGAAGAAGCAGTTTCTTTAACAAAATATGTCCGAGCTGTTACGATAATTCATCAGTTCGATACATTCCAAGCATTTCCTCATGCCGTCGAAGAAGCGAAGCGAAATCTAAAAATACGCTTTCTTATGGAATCGAAAATAACAGAATTTGTTGGAAACGAAAAACTCGAAATGGTTAGAATAAAAAACCAACAGACAGGAGAAATTACAGAGCTGCAAGCTGAGGGCGCCTTCATTCTTATAGGATATGAGCCGAACACACAAAATCTCAAGAGTGTAGTCAGACTGAATGAGAGGAACGAAATTGTGGTAGATGAGCAATTAATGACGAACATTTCTGGCGTATTTGCTGCTGGTGATGCTATCGCAAAACGTTACAGGCAAGTAACTACGGCTGTTGCAGATGGAACCGTAGCTGCTTTAAATGTAATGGCGTATATCTACAACCAGGAATCAGAACCGGTCCTCAAATAAAGCTTGAGTGTCAGGGTTGGTTTTGTTTTTCGTAAGCTATCTTTTTATATTTTAGCAAAAGATATAAAGGATAACTAATGGGCTCTGTAACGTTAGAAAATGTCAGAAAAACTTTCGAGAATAACATAACCGTCGTTCACGATGTTAATCTTTTTATTGAAGATAAGGAGTTCGTGGTTTTAGTAGGTCCTTCGGGCTGTGGGAAGTCCACAACCCTGCGGATGATTGCCGGACTTGAAGAAATTTCGAGCGGCACGATCTCAATAGATGATGTTGTGGTGAATGACGTGCCTCCCAAAGACCGCGACATCGCGATGGTGTTTCAAAACTATGCGTTGTATCCGCACATGAATGTTTTTGAAAATCTTGCTTTCGGGCTTAAGCTACGAAAACACGACAAGGAGGAAATCAAACAGCGAGTAAACAAAGCGGCGGATATACTTGGTATCGGAAATTTGATTGACCGTAAACCAAAAGCTTTATCAGGCGGACAGAGGCAGCGCGTTGCGTTGGGTCGCGCGATTGTGCGTCAGCCGAAAGTATTTTTGTTCGATGAACCGCTAAGCAACTTAGACGCAAACCTACGTGTCCAGATGCGCACGGAAATTTCCAAGCTCCATCACCAACTCGAAACAACGATGATATATGTTACTCACGACCAAGTAGAAGCGATGTCGATGGGCGATAGAATCGTAGTAATGAAAGATGGATACATTCACCAGGTAGATACACCGCTGAATATTTACAATAATCCTACCGATAAGTTTGTTGCATCGTTTATCGGAAGTCCGACAATGAATTTCGTAACCGGCGTTATTTCTACTGACGGTGGATTAAAATACCAGTCATTAAATAAAACTTTAATCTTAACTATTCATGAAAATCTGCGGAACAAACTCTCTCCGTTTTCAGGCAAAGAAATTATTCTCGGTATCCGTCCTGAACATATACATTCTCAAGACCAATCTTCAAACTCAACGATGGCGGTAGTTAACGGACTTGTTGAGGTTATTGAAACTGTCGGTAATGAGATGTTTGTGTACTTCACCCTGCAAGGTAGCAATTCTAAAGAACCATTCGTAGCCCGCATTCCTCCCGACAACCGGTTGAAGGTCGGCGGTTCGTTTCCGCTTTATCTCGATACGAGTAAATTGCATTTTTTCCAGAAGGATAATGAGAAAGCGATATGAAAATTGTTGTTTTCAAAACAGTTTTCTATGACCATGAGCAGCTATTATCTGTACTGAACACTCACACCGATTATTGGAACAAAGGCGATCTCGATACTTACATGGAAGGTTACTGGAAATCGGATGATTTGGTTTTTACCAGCGGCGGAAAAATTACCAATATCTTCAAGAAAATGAAAGAGGAATGGCGGATTGTGCACGACCATACTTCGGTCTTTGATTAATCCCGAAAATGCAATAGATAATTGGTTATTCTTTTAATTTCTTAAATGCTATTTTCGGGATAAAAAGAAGTAGGAAGAATTATTTTTGACTTTCAGCAAATTAATGGTATATTTTCAGTGATCAAACTACATGTTCTCAATAATATAAATTTGGAGTAAATGATGTTACTACATCAGCAATTCGTTCGGATTGCAAAACAATACGAAAAAAAACTTGCAATAGTCGATAGAACACTCGACCGCCGCATAACGTACGAACGTGCGTTGATCGGTGCGCTCATTCTTACAAAGAAATTTCAAAAATTCGCTCCCGGCTTTGTTGGAATTATGGTGCCCAACACCGCTGGATCTATATTGGCAATTCTGGGTACCCTCATGAGCGGTCGCGTTCCTGTGATGATTAACTATTCGACAGGCGCTCAAGCTAACTGTGAATTTGCTCAAAAGAAATGTGCTTTTAAAACGATCATAACTTCAAAAGCTCTTTGCGAAAAAATCAATTGCCGTCAAATTGAAGGCATGGTCTTTCTCGAAGACATCATGAAATCCGTTTCGATTTTCGATAAGATTAAAGCAGCATTCAAAGCCAAACTTCCGGTGGAGCGCTTACTGAAAAAAATTCATGAAGGTAACGAAAACGACACACTGCTCATACTGTTCACGAGCGGCAGCGAGAAGGAACCGAAGGGCGTTCAACTAACACACCGAAACATCTCATCCAACTATGAAAGTCTCATCAAAGCATTTACTTTCTCATCGGATGATATTTTCCTGGCGAACCTGCCGTACTTCCATGTGTTTGGACAAACAGCGAACCTATGGGTGCCTTTAGCCATCGGGATGACAATCGTTACGTATGCAAACCCTCTCGACTTTAAAACTATTTGCGACATAGTTCGTGAAGAGAAGGTAACGCTGATGGCTGGAACGCCGATGTTCTTTTGGGGGTATCTGCGGAGTTCAAAGCCCGGTGATTTCAAGTCCACGCGCATACTCCTTTCCGGCGCCGACAAATGTCCGGACGCGTTGAGGAAAAGTTTTATCGAAAAGCACAACAAAGTTTTGCTCGAAGCGTATGGAACAACGGAAACAAGCCCTGCTATTACAGTGAATACATTAGAACATAACCGACCCGGAAGTGTGGGCAGACCTATCGACGGAGTTCAAATTAGAGTGGAGAATTATGAAACCGGCGAGACATGCAGTATCGGGGAAATCGGTAAAATACTTGTCAAAGGCGATAATGTTATGAAGGGGTATTTTGATGATTTTGAGCAAACATCTTTAAGTATTCGCCATGGCTGGTACGACACGGGCGATATGGGATATATGGATGCCGATAGTTATTTGTGGCACGTAGGAAGATTGAAACGATTTCTGAAGATCGGCGGAGAGATGGTATCGTTGATTAGAGTGGAGGATGTTCTCGAACATTTGCTTCCGGCTGATATTGAGTGTTGCGTAGTTGAAGTGCCGGATGCTGTTCGTGGGGCGCGTATCGTTGCTGCTGTTACGCAGCCGATAGATGAGAAAGCAATAATGAAAAAAATGTCTGAACAACTGCCGAACATTGCGATGCCAAGCAGGTTTGTTGTCGTCCCCGAAATGCCAAAGACGGGGAGTGGAAAGATAGACTTCAGGAAGATTACTGAAGATGTTAGAGACATTGTGCAGGGCTCTGGAAGTTAACACACCTCAATCTCATTTTCGTGAATAAAAGTATTGAGCGAGGCTTTTATTCCTTCGGCTCTTCATTCCAGCGACGTTGTTTGCCGTGTTAGGCGTTCGTTGTGTTGCACAAATAAACTATTATTATAATGCAACTATTTTTCTTTCTTGTGTTACTTCTATTGTGATATCTTCGTTATCCCGTTTTCTGCAAAGTAAAATTCTATAGCCACTAATTTTCGATACTAATATCCAGTGAATAAGTGGATGAATAGTTATAATTCCAATTGGAATACTAAAAATCAAGAAGATGATTGTCAGAACGGTAGGAGCAATCCCTGGCGAGATTATAGCAATGATAGTTCCTACTATTGTCATGAAGAGACCTACAACTCCTCCGGTTGCAATGGTGACTACAATTCCTCTCCAAAACCAACCCCACATGATGGTCAGTTTTTCCTCCCAAGCAAGTTTTGAATAATTAACCCGTTGGAGTCCAGCAAATTCTATGTGTTCCAGTGAAATGTTTGAATTATCCATCTAGTCTCCTAATAAAGTATTTACTTAATGTGCAACACAATGACGCATAACGTGTGCAGTAGCAACGCAGTGCTTTTGCGAACTATAAAATGACCAACTCTGCGTGCGATGGATTCTCTGTGAGCAAACGCTCTCATGCGAGCAACGACCAACGTTTTTTTTTTTGTTGGTTGCGAGCTACTTGGCTTGTGTGCAAAGTTTGTGAGCGAAGCAAACATACTTGCACACGTTTCTAACTTGGTTGCGTTTGCGAACAACAAATAGAGAGCGTTAGCAAAGAGAGAGAACCAACACGTGAGCAAAAGCATTGAACGAGTACAATAATCCATTTCAATAAAATCGAGTGTCGTTGCTACTGCTGTTAGCCGCCGCCTTATGGTTATTATGCTTGTTCACGATCAGGTTAGTCTGTTTTATCTTCTCTTGGTTTCGACAGTTCGGTTTCACACATAAATAGTTTCTTCACTGCAGTGTTAAACTGTAAAATAAATATTGCATAGCCCCAAAAGATTAAGCCGATGAAATCAGTAACTCGATCTATTTGTATGATTACATTCCAATTCGTAGATGGATCAATGCGGTTTAATAATTCTACTTCTGCTGTTGAAGACAACAAACTTGAAAAGAAGTCGACCACAGCTAACCAGCCAACAATCAAGAGTACAATTCTTGCCCATTGTCTTTTGTCTAAAAGAAAGTAGAAGAACAGCAAGCCAATGAGGAATAGAATAACGTTGCCAACAATAGCAAGAGTATAATAGGTGGTCGGTGTTAAGTAGCTCGTTAGTCCACTACTAATGCGTCCACCGGCAGCAATATCAATTGCTATCTTGGCGAGGAAGTAGATTATGAATACCAAACGTAACCGTGATAATTGTTTCATTGAGTATCGTCCTTTCAACAATTCATGTCTTAAAGTTCTACGGTATTGACACTTCGATGATTCTTGAAGCTCGTAGCATCACTTCTTCTATGTGGCATCATACTTGAGTTAGGAAGAAGTTGTATAAACCATTAGCCAGGGAATCATGTTAATCATAAAATGAGCACCTATTGCATATTCTAAATTGCGTTTAACATATATAAAAGACATTGGCAAACCATAAAGTAAACCTGTAACAATTAAATTCCCCCAAAAACTACCACCATGGCCTAGTCCAAATACAATTCCACTAAAAAGAACTGAAATTAAAATGGCCACCCAAGGGACTTTATTGAAAGCAGGTCTTAACAATAAGTAACACATGGTTACCAAAAACAGCCTGTACCAGACTTCCTCTACTATAGCCGAGTAAAAAGGTAATGTTAAGGGCATCCACCATTCAGTTACCCAAGTTATGCCGGAACCAGGACTACCTGTTGCTGCATTAAGAAGACCTAATGGAATAAATAGAATACAACCCCAAATAAATGACATTATAGCTTTTGAATATTGTTTCAGGTACGACTGACTACCTCCCAAACCAGTGTGTGCGAAAAGCAAACAACCCGCAACGTACATTGGCGTAAGCAAAGAAAGAAATAGAAAAAAAATAGGTTTACCAACAAATTGATTATTCAGTAAAGGTAATCCTCCTAGAAAAGCAATAATGGATATGACAACTCCAATAATAACCTGATGTAACCTAATTTCACTGAACCAAAAAATTAAAATCAAAATAGATGCAATTATAAGCGTGAGCAATACAATGCCAAACGATCCTTCCATGAATGAAACTATAAATAACAATGCAATTCCTATAACTGGAATAATCTTTCTATTCTCTTTGTTCGAAAGCAAAACAGATTTAATTTCTGGTAATTCTCTTAATGATGGTGCACTGCTGCCAAGATACCATAGTAAGGATATTACATACCCAACTTGAACAACGTAGCGTGTTATTTGAAAATTGTCTGAGCTTCGGACTCCATTGAATAGCATGATAATTAGCAACGTGGTTGTTAATATCCACATAGCTAATAGAGTAATACTACTAGGTTTAAATCGGAAAGTAGTATTTAACTCTGATTTAATTAGTTTTTCAACTTGATTAAACATGATCATCATTCTTTTTTACTTTCGACTTGAATCACTGCTTTTGTCTTAATGTTAATCGAATGCAGTCTTCAAGTTGGCGATGGTACGGTATCCTATGCTATAGGGACCGATAAATCTTCCAATACAATTGCTCAATTTGTTCTTAACTCTGGAGAACTCCGACATGGAAATTTTTCAATCATCCGAATATACTTCTCCAATTCTTCCGGCGTCATATTCAGATCGTATTTCTTTGCTGCATGCAGAGCTTTATCATAATGATATTTGAATGAGTAATCTACCAAGTGATCTGTAATATCGCCGGAAAGCTTCTCGTTGATATCAATCATCTTTACAGGAGATTGACAGGAGAAATCGAGTTTATGAAAATCAATCATTCGTATATTGGAGTGAACAATTGTTTTGAAATGAATCTGAAGATTCTTGGTATCATAAACAATGCTCCAATTTGTGTTTGCACGGCTGATATCCTTCAATATATCAAATGCAATTTTTACAGCAGATTCGGAATCTGTTGGTTTAAACGCTGTAACACGCTCTACAGCCCGGAGGAACCTACCACGAGAAGTTGTTCCTGTTGGAGGAATCGGTTTCCTGTTTTTCTTCAACAGTGTGATATTTTTCCATTCTGCAATTGAACTCGCATAAGCAGTATTCGCAAGCACTTTCACAGGTAAAGTTTTCCCAGAATGGATCACCGTTTTCCCATCAATAAATTCAATGGAAGCACAATTTCCGTATTTATCGCTCACAAGATAGTGAGGAATTCTGTCAGGGCTAAAGATTCGCAAGGTGGAATCGCTCGCCATGACTTCTTCGACTGTCGAGAAATTATCGAGCATATACTGTAACCAGTAGTGAGCTGATATCGAAGACCTCTTATCCGGTTTGGGTGCCTTGCTTCCCTCCTCAAGCCGCATTGAGTAGATGATGAGTCCGGCTTCATTCATACCGGTCCAGGATGTTTGGCTCGCTATGAAGTTGAAACTTACACTACCATATTTGGATGTCCATCGCACATGGTTATCTAATGAATCGGATTGCTGGAAGGTTTTCGATACATTTCTTTTGTTGACAATAACCAATCCGTCATACTTATTCTTAATTAAATCATAGTTCGCTCCAAAAATCGCATAACCATTATTCTCGAGACAGAAAGAAGAGCATCCCTGATTAACAAAAATCCCCCTATAGTCATCACTTTGCTGTGATTTTAAATTTGATGCGATCAATAGGAGCAAAAATATTAATGTGTTTGTTTTCATTTTATCTATTCCTGTTCTACAATGAAACCATAAGGTAGCGGCTAACGTGTGCAGTAGCAACGCATTGTTTGAGCGAACTATAAATAGACAAATTATTTGTGAGCGAAAACATTGAACGAGTACAATAATCCATATCAATAAAATCGAGTGACGTTGCTACTGCTGTTATGTGCCGCCCACACATTTATTGTAAAAGACTTTCCAAGAAAGATATCCTGCGCTCAAGAACATGTGGAGCAAGATTCGACGGACTTGAAAAACCCCTTGTGCAGACAACATCCGATGTTGTTGTGAACGCAATGTAAAAGAAGCGGTCAGGATTGCCAGTTCTCTTCGTCTTTATCTGCTTTAGGATGCCACCCATTTCTTCATCTGTGAAAACCAGAACGAGGCTTTTCCAAAATTGACCCTTCGACTTAATGTTCTTGCTGGGATGATACACAGGGTAAAGACCAAACAGAATATAGATGTCAGCCAATGCGGGGGTGTAGTTCTTCATGAAATTTGCGAACCAGAAATTGTAGAGATACTCCTTTTTTTGTTCGGCGATAACGGGATCGGTATGGACCCAAGACCGTGAGCTTTTAACTTGTACCGTGAGAACCTTTTTCGTTCGGGTATTTTGAATTAAGAAATCAATGCCTTTTTGTTGCCTGCTGGTAGGGACAAAAATCGCATAACCCTTTTTCCGAGTTAAATGTTTCTGAAGTTGCAAGATGGTTGCATATTCAGAATAAGGTAGAGAAAAAATGGCTTCCATAGAATAACCTCGTTTTTAATTTAGAATATCGAAGATGCTGGGCTCTTTTTTCTGAACGATTTTTTCCATGATGGGTGTACCTGTAAGCAAAGAAAAGAGAGAAGATAACTGCTCCTTCTCATTGGCGATGTTACCTTTTCTATTTTCTAATTCAGCAATTTCCGAACGAAGAGTTGCCATCCTGCTTTGGCAATCATCATATGTTCTCGCCATACGCTCTGCTCTTAGATTATCGCCGTATGCTTCTCTGACCACCATCTGCATATCATGATTACAACCTGCCGCAGTCTTACTGTATTCATTTTCTTGATACTTCTTATATTGAATATCACTCTCAAGTTCATCAACAGTTGGAAGGTCGAGATATGCTTGTTGTATGTCAGTAGCTAAGGTGGGTTTCCATTTCATCACCTCCTCGAAATCAGCATCGAAATCAGGGCGACGCCAACCTGCTGAACGGAAACAAGTCAACAAACCAGCGTAGTCCTTATTTGCTATGAACTGTTCAACATCTCGTTGGAAAAGTAAATCGCATATAGTAATGAGGGAGTCAGCCAGGGCCTTCCATTCGCCAAGTGTAACTTCATGAGCTCGGATTATGCAGGTAGAATATTGTCTTGAATTTAAGGCACTCATTGATTCAAGGACGGAGAGCGCATTCGCTGCCTCAACCTGTTCTTTGTCGGTAGAATTCCTCTCCGGTTTCGCTTTGGAAAAGGACTCTGCGGCCTCTTGAAGACGTCCCCCTTGAAAAGCTCGCTTACCTTCTTCGTAGTTGCTCGTGCATCCAATGAAGATTGCAGTCATCATCATGAGAAAGCCGATTCTGTAATTCATGTTGTTCTCCATGTGTGTGGGTGGCGCATAACGTTTGTTGTAAAAATGCAATGTGGTTGCGAACTCGAGATAGATTCATTTCTCGTGAGCAACCGCATTGACTGAACTTGAAAATAAAATATGATATTCATTTACGATTAAAACTTAAATTTGAAAACAAAACTTAAACCACAAACATTTTTACAATTGTTAGACGCAGTGGCTGCGGTCATCTCAGTCAACCCATGTAATATTCACAATCACTTCTGGATTGCCATTCTTATCGCAGAAGCGCAACTCTTTGATCTTGTCTAAATCCGCTCTGTCAATGTGGATTGTCTTTCCATCTAATTCGGCAAGTTTTGTCATGTTGATGTCAACTCGTTCCGGTTTTAAGTCGTAAGCTCCACCAGTTATAAAGTCTATACCACATCCGATGATGCCACCGAAAATGACGTTGCCTATTATCCATGCCGATGTTGATCCCTCAATCTTCACTGTTGCTTCTTTATAACCTTCCTTTTTCACCGTTACAAGATAATCATTCTTGCGTTTAAGGTTAACCTTTGTTGGTGTCATTCCCATTCGAGCACCATCTATCCAAACTTCCGCCTCATCGGGGCTTGACGAGATGTTAATGTCTTGACTGGATCCATGGATGATTGATGCGCAACCGACTGCAAGTCGAATGCAAATGACAATCATAACAAATTGTACAAAACGTTGCTTCATAGTGTGGTCTCCTTTATTGTTAGATATGGTTGATTGTCTAGACCGCAGACATTGCGGCTAACGGTTTGCAGATTTGCGATGGGCGGGATTTTTACCACAAATGTTTATACGGAGCACAAAACTTTCGGCTACCACTAAACTGTCTGCGGAGCACGAAACCCCGCCTATTGCAAATGTGCTGTTAGCGGTTCGTTGTTCTTTTACATTCTGTACTTTAGTCAAGCCAAATAAAATCATAAATTTCCTTAATTGTCTTTTTCGATGCTTCGGTATTAATATTTTTTAATATCCACACATGATTTTGATTCTCATAAATACTCAATTTTGTTTTGACCTGTTGGCTAACAAGTTTTTTGTAGATTGATTTACTGTCATCAAGTAAGATTTCTCCACTACCAACTAATATCAATGTTGGAGGAAACTGTCCGAACATTGTTTCGATAGGATTAGCTTCTTTCAATTTATATTCACCAACATATAAATTTGAAAAATCTTGTACTAATTTCTTGGTAAGAACAGGATCACTTTGAGCATTTGTAATAAAGGATTCATTTGTACATGTCAAGTCAACTTGCGGAGAAAGTAAAACCATAAATGTAGGTGGTCGCATTTCTCTTGCATTAATTTTTGATATTGTAGAAATAGCCAAACCACCACCTGCACTGTCTCCCATAAAAATAATATTAATTTTCGGGTCTTGATGGAGAAAGTACTCATATACACTCAGAATATCATTTATAGCATTTGGATAAGGTTTTTCTGGTGCCAAACTATATTCTATAAAAAGAATTGGAAGTGATAATTGTTTTGCCAAATGACTTACAAGTGCTTGATGCGATTGAATTGAACCTAAAACAAAGCCACCACCGTGTAAATAGATAATAATTTTAGATTTACTTATTTGACTTTGGTTCTCAATCCAAAAACAATCCACATTCTCAATTACGGTCTTGTTTACCATAACATTTTCAGCATTGTCATATATTTTCCCGAGGTTTTCAAAACCTAAACGGGCAGCATTGATTTTATTATCCATTTTTCTTATCGTTAATTGTTAGTTTTGTCGTCCAATACAATGACCGCTAACGTCTGTAATGACGCAATATTGCGTTTTTATCGTTTTTATATTTTGCTTATTTAAGCAATTTTGTAGTTTCATCAGGTATTTTATGTTCGTCTTTCGTTATTAGGAAATCAAGGGGACTGCGAATCCGTCCTAGTCCTTTCGGGCTAATGTGCGTGTACAGTTCAGTTGTTCTAACGCTCTGATGCCCCAATAATTCTTGTATATATCTCAAATCAGTTCCATGATCCAATAAATGAGTGGCAAACGAGTGTCGCAATGTGTGCATCGAAACCTTTTTCGTTATTCCACTTGCGTGGATTGCCCGCATCAATACAGCTTGAATGCTACGCGCTGCCAAATGCTTATCTGTTGTTTCTCCGGGGAAAAGCCAGCCACTGGTTCCAAGTTTATATTTTTTCCAATACTCAATCAACTGTCCGCGCAACGATTCGGGAAATAACGTGAACCGATCTTTCTTACCCTTTGCATTACGAATATGAATAAGACCCCGGCTGCCATCAATATCTTCTATTTTAATTCTAACCAATTCACTCACTCTTAAACCACTCGCGTATGCAAGCATTAACATTGTCTGATGCTTTAAGTTATGTACTGCCCTGAATATCCTTACAACCTCATCCTCATTTAAAACATCCGGCAATTTTTTCTCTTTCATCGGCCGGGGTACCGAGCCGATCACAAACGGCTTCTTATACAATTCAACGTACAAAAATCGTATAGCATTGAATACTTGGTTTACCGAACTCGCTGACCTTTTCTCAGCCACCAATAAATGCAGAAGAAATTTTTTAATATCTTCCTCAGTTATGTTACGCGGATGTTTCGGATTAAAATATTTTACAAAAGAACGTTTACCCCGTGAGATAATTTTTTATTCTATTTTTTATATACCTCTTGCCCCATGCAGTCTTGAGATATTTTTCACGGGTGGTCGCATCCTGTTGATTTAAGCAACCTTCCCAATATACAAGAACAAATGGGACTCTGTTTTTTGTCGAGGTTACCATACCTTTATTATGTTCATCTAATCTTCTTTGTATATTGGCTGTGTAACCAACATAAAAATTATTATCCTTTAGTGAGCGCAAGACATATATGTAAAAAAAACTTTTCATATTCTATCTCACGGGGTAAAAACAACTGATATATGATTTTATTGTCTTATAAGAATAATTTCTTAACCTCAGCTCGCCCCTGACTTTTTCATAAAAACCTTCCATAAATCAACGCCTCTTATGGGTTCTACCATCATCAATATTGTCGGGGGGCTGTTTTTAATATACATAACTATATTTTTATTGTCAAGCCAAAATTTACGAAAGCGTTCGATTATCGGTTGCTGTGTTAGGTTGATTTTAGGCAAAGTTTTAACCAATCCTTACTCGGCAGAACGGCTCCAGCTAACTCCAAGCGTGAGAAACAAACGCATCATCCTGTGCAAAATGTAAAACGATTGTTTAAAAATTTTCCAGTTAGTTTTTTATAGCATCGGTGTGTTCTCGATAAAACGAGCCGCGCGAATGCTCTGCTGCCGTTTCCGAGTGAAAACTTAAAATATTCCGGGTTCACCAAATTTTACACCATGTATTTTCGCAGTGTATGCTTTAGCTTGTGGATATTGTCTCTTATCTCTTTGAGTTGCTTGTAGTCTTTTGCCTCGATGGCGGCAGAGCGCTTTACTTTTAAAACCTTAATTTCTGATTTGATTTTTGTTTTATTGATGCCTACTACCTTGTGGTGCACATGTGCATCGATACTGAGTGCGGTGCAGAGCGCAGGCAACAGCTTATCTTTGTGCATTGTGCTGTGACCTTTAGTAGCCTCATGGTCTATTCCGTCTGCAATTTTCCGAAGTTCGGCTACCGTCATTTGACTTAGCTGTTCATACGTATATGACATAAAAAACCTCCTTTTAATAAATTTAACGCAATAATAATTATTTACTTTAAATCTAAAACAATGATACGAATAATAGATTTGAATGTCAAGAAACGAGGTTTGATTTTATTCGGGATTTTTTTAACTTCACCTTAATATATCTGTAAAGTCACAAACGACAAACTCCAAATCTCAAATAATGCTCAATACTCAATTTCAAAAACCTCAAACTCTTTGGAATTTTAACATTGTAAATTGGAATTTGGGATTTGCTATTTGTTAATTTAATAGAGGAAAACTAAAATGTTATCTCGAAGGAAATTTTTCAAAATCGTAACAGCAGGCGGAATCGGAGCCGCAGTACTGCCGCCGTCGTTACAGCATATTTTTGCCCAGGCTCCTCAAGATGTCAAACCCGCTACTAATATTAAAGACGCGCTAAAGTATCCGCGTACCGCAAGTTCGATGCCGGGCAAGTTTCCCGGAAGAGTTGTTCACGTCCATCATGATAAATGTATCGTAGAAAAAAAATTCGATTCTGCTGCCGTGAACGAGATGGTAAAAAGCGGAATGCTTAATCTCACCGATAAAAAAGATATCTCAGAAGCCTGGCGTATGTTTGTTTCTCCGGATGAAATTATCGGGCTTAAGGTGAACCCTATAGGCGGCACGCTTCTTTCTACAAGTCTTGAAATTACACAAGCCATAATACAACAGTTGGAAGCAGCGGGAATACCGAAAAAGAATATTGCAATTTGGGATCGCAGAGAATTCGAGCTTCACGAAGCCGGGTTTACCGAAAAGAATTTTCCCGGCATAAAAATCATCGGCACTGAGCAGAAAGATGACAAAGATTCTTTTTACGACAAAGATGGAAAACTCTACAGCGAGAAAATGATTGACAAGGACTGGTACTACTATGCCGACGTGGAAGAGAAGTACGACGCTGAGACAATTCCTTACATGATCAACGAAGGAAAATATTCTTACTTCTCAAAAATCGTAACTCAGCAAGTAGATAAAATTATCAACATTCCAATTTTAAAAAATGCCGGTTCATCCATTACGTTATGTTTAAAAAACCTCGCTTACGGAAGTATCTCAAATACTGGAAGATTACACAAACAACTGTGGTCAGAAACCTCCGCCGAGGTGTGCGCGTTTCCACCGCTTCGCGATAAAGTTGTTTTGAATATTGTGGACGGCATTAAGGGCTGCTACGACGGCGGTCCCGGTGCAAACCCTGATTTTATTACCGAGTTCAATTCCGTTTTGGTAGGAACAGACCCCGTCGCGGTGGATCGAATTGGGTATGAGATTATATTAAAGAAAAGAATTGCAGAAAAAATACAGAAAGAAGAATCTCCTAAAGGGAGAAAATTCCTGACGCTCGCCGAGAACCTGCAGCTCGGCGTTGCCGATATTGACAGGATAGATTTAAAGAAAGTCGTGCTATGAAAAATCAAAAAGTAAAACAGATTGTAGAACAACTTAAATCGCGCTCGAACCTAAAAGCAGTGGAAGGGATGGCTCGGTACGGCATTGTTTCGAAAAAAGTTTTTGGAGTTTGCACGCCGACCCTTCGCCTGATGGCAAAGGAAATCGGAAAAAACCACGAGTTAGCGATTGAGCTGTGGGCGACTAATATATTCGATGCACGCGTAATCGCCATGATGGTTGAAGATCCCAACACGATATCAGAAAAACAGGTGAACGAATGGGTAAAAGATTTTGATAACTGGGCAATCTGTGATGGCTGCTGCATTCACCTGTTTAGAAAAACGCCCGTTGCATGGAAGAAAGCTAAAGAGTGGGTTCGAAGAAAAGAGGAGTTCGTTAGGCGCGCCGGTTTTGTTATGATGGCTACCTTAGCGGTACACGATAAAAAAGTTGAAGACAAGAAATTTATTTCTCTTTTTTCTTCGATTAAAAGAGCGGCTAACGATGAGCGGAACGGAGTTAAAAAAGCAGTCAATTGGACATTACGCCAAATTGGAAAACGGAATCTCGCGTTGAACCAACAAGCAATATCGTTGGCGGGTGAAATAAAAAACATGAATTCAGCCGGCGCAAGATGGATTGCCTCCGATGCCCTCAGAGAATTAAAAAGCGATGCTGTGCAAAAAAGATTAAGGCGTAAAAGAGATGAATAATTTACTGTCAGCATTGATATTCATTGCAGTATCAGTCCAACTCGTTTTTAGTCAAAGCGATATACCGGTTCTCGATTCAACCGACATACCCGATGCTGCGATAACACGTTCCGAACGCTACGACGGTAAGTCGCTATGGGGCTACATCAACGGTGGCGCCGACATTTATTTAGAGTACGGCTTCGACAAAGTTTTCGTTCAAGAAATAAGCTGGAAAAAATATCACTTCAAAATAAATGTTTACAGGATGAAGGATGAAGAAGCCGCTTTCGGAATATTTTCAGTTTCCCGGCATAGGTGCGCTCCGTTGGATTCGATCTCTAAATTCAATTGTGCTACTCCATACCATATTCAAATCGCACATGGCAGATTATACATTTCGATTGTGAACGATAACGGATCTCGCGGGGAACAAGAGTTAGCAATACAGCTCGCTAAAAAGATATTAAAGAAATCAAAAGAAAAAATATTCGCTTTGCCTACGTTGTTTGATAAAGCTGTTTATCTTCCTTATATAACTGCGGTGAAATTTTTTAAAGGCAGGTTGGGAATCGAGAACGGATTCCCCGAATGGGAAGATTTGTTCGACGGCATAAAGGATTATTCTGTGTATATACTTCCCATTGAAACAAAAGAGGGAAATATTTATACGGCACAAATTGGATTTAAAGATGAGAAGGAGAAAAACAATTTTATTAAAAAATTAAATTTAGTTCCTCAGAAAGGGAAATCCTATCAAGAAAAACCATTTGAAGGAAAATTCCGGGCGGTTAAAGAATTATCCCGTACAAAAATAATCTATCTTGAATCGAATTTAGACGCAGAAAACCTTAAGCCGTATTTGCAAGACATTAAATTGAAAAAATGGCGGTGATAATTATGGCAAGAAGTTACGATACGCTCAATAAGTTCACAGGCAAAGAGCGGCAATGCAAAAACAAAACTTAAACAACACACCCCTATATCCCCTCTCGAGAGGGGATGCTTGGGTTATGTTTTGTTCAGGGGTGTGTAAAGGTAGCTACATTTTAATTATGCAATTCAAAAGAAAAATTATACTATACAATCCAACACTAAAAGAAAAAGCCCGCACACTACGTAACAACAGTACTATTGCGGAAGTGTTGCTTTGGAAATTCCTTAAAAACAAAAAGATGTTAGGTTATGATTTCTACAGACAAAAACCGTTGGATGAGTACATTGTTGATTTCTTTTGCAATGAATTAATGTTAGCTATAGAGATTGACGGTGAAAGCCATTTCGGCAAAGAAGAATACGATGAAGCTCGACAGAAAAAACTTGAGGATCTAGGAATACGATTTTTAAGGTTTGAAGACACTGAAGTACTTCATAATTTAGACAAGGTTTTAAAAAACATCGAGAATTGGATTAAACAAAATAATTGATTTGACAATCAGCCGTGAGAATTATATATTTTAAATGTATTAATGTGAATCATTAACAACCGGAGATTAAAATGGACCGAAGAACATTTTTTTTAAAAAGTATCGGCGCATCGGTAGCCGCTGGTGCATATCTTACTTTTGGAAAATACAACGAGTTGTTTGCATATCCGCCAACACCTTTCGACCTGGTTGCGGTAAAAGGCGGCGAGCCGGATATTATGTTCGATAAAGGCATTGAAGCATTGGGAGGTATGAAAGCGTTTGTTAAAAAGGGACAAAAAGTAGTGGTAAAACCCAATATCGGATGGGATGTGCCCCCGGAACGCGCAGGAAACACAAATCCGAAGTTGGTAGCAAGAATAATTAGCCATTGCTTGAACGCCGGCGCAAAAGAAGTTTATGTTCTCGACCACACTTGCGACGAGTGGACACGTTGTTATAAAAACAGCGGGATTGAGAAAGCCGTAAATGACGCGGGCGGAAAAATCGCACCCGGTTCCAGTGAAAATTATTACAACGATGTTACAATACCAAACGGCAAAACTCTGAAGAAAACAAAAGAGCACGAATTGATTCTTAATGCGGATGTGTTTATCAACGTCCCGATACTGAAGAGCCATAGCGGAACATCGCTGACAATTGCCATGAAAAATTTGATGGGAAACGTATGGGACAGAAGATACTGGCACCGTACCGACCTGCATCAGTGCATTGCCGATTTTGCCACTTATCGTAAACCCGATTTGAACGTTGTCGATGCTTACAGCGTAATGAAGGCGAACGGTCCGCGAGGTGTTTCGGTTGACGATGTTGTATTGATGAAAGCACAACTACTATCAACAGATATCGTGGCGGTTGACGCCGCAGCGGCAAAGCTCTTCGGCATGAAACCGGAAGACATCGGATATATACAAATCGCCTCAGACATGAAAGTGGGCAGGATGGATTTGGACAAACTGAATATCAAACGGATAACGGTTTGAGTTGGTTCAAATTAAAAAACCTAAAAAAAATACGTGTCATAGTTTCACTTGTATTCTTTGTCCCTTTCAGTTTACTTTTTATCGACCCCTGGCACATTATACCGGCATCGGTAAGTAATTTCTTTGTTTCGCTTCAGTTAATTCCTGCACTGACTAAAGTTCTTGTTTTTACCGGCCTCACGACCTTAGGGCTTGTATTTGTTGTCGGGTTGACCATTGCATTCGGAAGAGTTTATTGTTCCACTATTTGTCCTCTCGGTACGTTTCAGGATTTTATAATCCATTTCGAAAAGAAAATTCATAAGAAAAAAAGATTCGAGTATAAGAAACCGCCTTTCTTATTCCATTATTCTGTTCTAATAATTGTGGGAGTGTTTGCAATCGCGGGCAGTATGGTACTGTTGAATTTGTTGGAACCGTTCAGTAATTTCGGTAGAATTCTGACAAATCTTATTGAACCGATCGTCATCCAGATGAACAACTTGTTGGTCCATGTGCTTGGAACATTCCACGTGTATTCAATCTACAATATCCCACTCCGGGTTGTGGAAATTGTTACCATGCTCTTTCCTCTAATATTTTTAGCCGTCGTTTCGCACATGGCTTTCTGGCACGGCAGATTGTTTTGCAACTCGCTTTGTCCAGCCGGAGCTTTGTTAGGTTTGGTTTCGCGTTTCGCGATATTCAAAATTGTAATTGATAAAATAGCGTGTAACGATTGCGGCGCGTGCGAAAAAGTATGCAAGGCAAACTGCATCGAAAGCGAAACCAAGAAAATTGATTTCGCGGCTTGCATCGGTTGTTTCAATTGCATCAAATCGTGTCCAACGGATGGGATAGCATTCGGCAAAGTTGTCTTCGAAAAATCTATCAACCTTCAAACGAACGCTGACACCTCTAGAAGAAAATTTTTCAAGAACATGTTTGCACCTGTAGCTGCGGTGTTGATTCCAGAAATTGTAAAGAAAGATACCACAAACAGAACAGGGTATTATGAAAGTCGTAAGTATCCCGTCTCGCCTCCTGGCTCAAAAAGTATCAAGCATTTTACGAATCTATGCACTGCCTGCCATCTTTGTGTAAGCGCTTGTCCAACTCAGGTGCTTTATCCATCATTCCTTGAATACGGTGCATCAGGAATTTTTCAACCGCGTATGAATTATGAAGCCAGCTATTGTAACTACGATTGTGTCGTGTGCAGTCAGGTTTGTCCGAGTGGCGCAATTCTTCCTGTTGAAACTGATGCGAAGAAATTAATTCAAATTGGCAAAGCAGTTTTTGTAAAAGAAGATTGCGTAGTGGTTGACAAGAAAAAAGATTGCTCGGCTTGCTCGGAACACTGTCCTACTAAAGCAGTGTACACTGTTCCTTATGAAGGAAAATTGAAAATACCTGAGCTTAACAACGACCTATGCGTTGGCTGCGGCGCCTGTGAACACGCTTGTCCGACAATTCCTCGCAAAGCTATTTATGTTACTACGAATTCCGTTCACTTGCAGGCAAAGAAACCGGAAGTAAAGAAGCAGGAGAAAGTATTCGACAGTAAAGAGGAGTTTCCGTTTTAGCATTTTAGATTTCCGATTTCTTCTCGGTTCGAACACATAAGAAATCGGAAATCTTATACTAATTGAACTTCCCTTCCGAATATAGTATATTTGATAAAGATATTTAAAATTAAATGAAAACATACAACCTCGCACTCGCATGGAACTGGGACTTTGATTCAGAGTTCATCGCCGGCATCGAGCGTGAATGCTCAGCTCAACATATATCCACGTATCGCATAGGTGCGGATCATTTACGATATTTAATCGAAGAACTCAGGCTGGGGAAAATATCGTTAGAGGCGTTCTTCGACCGCGCTTCAGACTCTGACCCGTCATTTCTCCCACTCGTCAAAATAATGGAAGAAAAGGCTACGTGTCTGATTAATCCATACCATCGTGTCGTTCATGCAGTCGATAAGGCGACGATGCATTTAGAATTTATCACGCACGGTTTGCATGTGCCCAATACTATCATCCTACCACCGTATAATGAGCAGCGGACAATTTCGCTTCGCGAGAAAGATTTGGCGCAATTAGGAAATCCGTTTGTCATCAAACCGGCAAACACGACCGGCGGCGGCACAGGTGTAATATTGAATGCAGCGACATTAGAAGATGTTTATTCAGCACGCAAGGAACACAGGAACGACAAGTATCTTGTTCAAGAAAATATTAAGCCAAAATTTTTGGACGGCAAGCGCGGATGGTTCAGGGTTTATTTCGCGTTTGATGAAATTATACCTTGCTGGTGGGACGATAAAACACATCTGTACACCGAACTTACACCGGAAGATGAGAAGCTGCACAATCTCGCAGGACTCAGAGCTACGATGGCTATAATTCAGAAGATATGCGAATTGGATTTTTTTTCTTCGGAGATTGCAATTACCGACAGCGAAACGTTTATTGTAGTAGATTACGTTAATGAAGTGTGCGATATGAGACTTCAATCTGTATATTACAACGGCGCTCCCGATAACATAGTTCATAAAATAGAACGGCTTATTGTAGAACATGTGAAAGCTCATCTTAACTACAAAAATGGAGTATGATGAAAAAGAAAGCACTACATATTCACCTTTCCAATTTTCCGAAATTATTAACTTATAAGGTCTTTCCAACAT
Source organism: uncultured Ignavibacteriaceae bacterium (assembly GCA_964581995.1). GTDB lineage: Bacteria > Bacteroidota > Ignavibacteria > UBA10030 > BY39 > CAZOQB01. The sequence goes on from CAZOQB010000009.1 coordinate 104,965, forward strand.
GCGAGTTTCACATCCTTGGGTCTGTTCGAAAAAAATATGAAGTTGATGAATCACTCTTCACAAGCACGGGAAATGTGATTTTCCCGAATTATAATGCCGTTCGCATCCTTGCCCAAAAAATTAATGCTCGTCGCGATTTACAAAAACATCCCGAACAAACAATAAGAGCGGGTCAGCTAAATGCGATGGGACTCCTCGACGAAATTTACCATTATCTGCTGCGACTTTATGAGGAAACAGCAAACCCAAAAGTTTTTGAGCGTGCAGAGAAAAAACTTAATCAGGCAATCATGCCGGAAAAAGTGACTGAAACACTCGGTCAATTTGGAACGCTCTTTCCATCACTCGAAGTGTATCTCGGTAAGAAGAAACTTGATGAATATCTCAAAGATAGCACGGGCGACAAACCGCATACGGAAGTGACTCTGGAAGAAATGATTCTTCTTTATTTTACAAATTTCAACCCCGCTAACAAAAATCTAAAAGAATTATTTGACGATAAAGAATTAAGTGAGCGGACGGCTTACTCACAGTCTATCACCGAGTTAGAAAACTTTTTTAAATCAGAAAAACCGTTCGGTCCACAGAATCAACACATTTTCGATTTATTGCGCGCACCGATTCTTGCAAGTCCAAACAGTATTGAAGGGCAACTCGAATACATCAAAAAAAATTGGGGGTTGATTCTATCTGAAAAATTTCTATTGAAAATATTAAGCGCCGGCGATTTTATTAAAGAAGATACAAAATTGATTTTCCACGGCGCTCCTGCTACACCACCGGTTCCGCGATATACGTACGAAGAGATGAAAGGAGTTGGACTCCTCGACCTCGAAAAATTTACTTCGGATATAGATTGGATGCCGAATGTGGTTATACTCGCAAAGAATGTGTACGTATGGCTCGACCAGCTTTCGAGTAAATATAAACGGTCAATCACTAAGTTAGACGAAATTCCGGATGAAGAATTGGATATGCTCGCACGATGGAACCTGACGGCGCTCTGGCTAATCGGTATATGGGAGAGAAGCCCTGCTTCGCAAAAGATCAAACAGTGGACGGGAAATCCTGAAGCAGTTTCTTCAGCATACTCAGTTTACGATTATACAATCGCAAACGACCTTGGCGGAGAAGATGCGTTCCAAAATTTGCGTCATCGCGCGTGGCAGCGCAGAATCCGACTTGCGGGAGATATGGTTCCTAACCACATGGGCATTTACTCAAAGTGGGTTATTGAACGACCCGACTACTTCGTCCAATCTGATTATCAGCCGTTCCCGAACTACAGGTTCACCGGTGGAAATCTTTCCGAGCATCCCGATTTCGAAATCCGAATAGAGGACGGTTATTGGAGCCGTAACGACGCTTCTGTTGTTTTCCAACGTATCGATAAAAAAAATGGAAACATTCGATATATTTACCACGGCAACGACGGCACGCACATGCCGTGGAACGATACAGCACAGTTAGATTTTTTAAAAGCAGAAGTCCGTGAAGCTGTTATACAAACGATCTTCCACGTTGCCCGAAAATTTTCCATCATCCGCTTCGATGCAGCGATGACTCTTGCTAAGCGGCACTTTCAACGTTTGTGGTATCCACATCCCGGAAGCGGCGGCGATATTCCATCGCGTGCCGACCATGCGCTCTCGACAAAAGAATTCAACAACCTCTTTCCGAAAGAATTCTGGAGAGAAGTGGTTGACCGGATCAACCATGAAATGCCTGATACTTTGCTGCTTGCTGAAGCTTTTTGGCTGATGGAAGGATACTTCGTCCGCACACTCGGTATGCACCGCGTTTATAACAGCGCTTTCATGCACATGCTGATGAAAGAAGAAAACAAGAAGTACCGTGAACTTATCAGAAACACAATGCATTATAACCCGGAAATCCTAAAAAGATATGTCAACTTTATGAGTAACCCCGATGAGCAAACGGCAATTGCGCAGTTCGGGAAAGATGATAAATACTTCGGGGTCGCACTATTAACGGTAACCTTGCCCGGATTGCCTATGTTTGCACACGGACAAATTGAAGGATACCATGAAAAGTACGGAATGGAGTACAAACGAGCATACTACAACGAAGAACCTGACGTCAATCTTATCTCACGCCATGAGCGTGAAATTTTCCCGCTTCTAAGCAAGCGTTATCTCTTCAGTCAAGTTAAGTCATTTGAGCTTTACGATTTTTTCGACTTTCACGGTTCGTTAAATGAAAATGTGATCGCGTATTCTAACAAATCGGGAAATGAACGTGCATTGGTTTGCTATCATAATAAATTCGCCGAGACATCGGGTTGGATAAAAAATTCTGTCGGAAGAAATATTGCCGCGGCAGACCACCCGCGACTGATTCACCGGACACTCGCGGATGCGCTTGAGCTTTCTGCCGAGGAGAAAATCTATTACATTTTTAAAGACTATAAAGCAAATATTGAATTCATCCGATCCGGCAGAGATTTGCACGAGCAAGGGCTTTACGTTGAACTGAAAGCATTCCAGTATCACATATTTTTAGATTTCAGTGAAGTTTACGACACGACAGGAGAATATACCCGCCTTGCAAAAATTCTAAACGGGCGGGGCGTTCCAAATATTCTAGAAGAATTACAGATGATGCAGTTACTGCCCGTCCACTTGAAATTATTCGACTTAATAAATCCGGAGAAACTTCAAATTTTCCAGAACGTGTGCTGTTCTAAAGGCAAACCTTCGTCACTGGAGGAGTTAACCACATCTGTTGTCCCTCATTACACAGAATTTATAAATCAAGCCAAGTTGACTCTTAATGCTGCCTGGGATACTGAAGTTGTGATTGATGATTTTATGAATAAAACCCGTGCAGTACAAAAGGCGCTTCCTGTAAATTTACAATTCGAGGATGAAAATTTTATAGCTATAGATTTTACCGACAAACACAGCTCTCTAATTTTATATTCTTACCTTCTGATATTTTCTTTAGAAAATGTTGACAAATCAGGAATTTTTCAGAAGCTCCGGATTGGAAAAGCTTTGGAAGATGTATTCAAGAGTTTCGATATAGAACATAATGTTGTGAAAGAGGCAGTCGAATTGCTTAAAGTTATGAATTCGGTTGAAAGCGTTCAGCCGGATGCGTCTATTAAATTTGATGAATATTTTAATCGTTCTGAAGTACAGGATTATATTAGGGTCAACGAGCACCTCGGCATCAGGTATTTTAACAAGGAACGTTTAGAAGAGTTAACGAAGTGGTTATTCACTATCTCTTTAATTAAAAAAAGGAAACTAAGTTTAACACAGATTAAATCTCGTTATAAGGTTTTCTTAAAAATATTAAAAGCATCCGAGGACTCGGGATACAATTTTGAAGAATTTAAAAAAATTATCTTTGCCTTTCGGTAATCCTACACCATTTGTTGCGCGGGAAGCATCCCTCCTTCGTCGGGATAAACTCCGTGCGAGCGAATGGTTGCAGACCCCCCCAAAAAAATGATATAGAAAATTATTCTATGTCAATAAATATAGTAGCAATTATGCGGAATCCAGCTCAGGTATTGACATTTATTAAAACTCTATTATATTGTGAGAAATAGGATAAACCTATTAAATAACCATTAAAATTAACTTCTAAAGGAGTAGTTATGCAAAAAGTCTTTTTACTTTCAAAAAAACTTTTTTTCATTGGAGTTTTTTTCCTCTCCATAGTAATCACATATTATGGATGCCAATCCAGTGACGAGCCATCATTATTAACGAACGTCACAGAAACACAAAATGCACCTGTCCTGGAAAAAGCTAATTCTCAGGACCTTGGTCCTCAGTATGTTCCCGGCGAACTAATTGTAAAGTTTAAAGCTGGTGTTGCTGATTTAAAACGCGGCGCTGCGCTTCGTGCAGTTAGCGGTGCGGTTGGCACAAAAATTCACACACAGGCAATGAAAAAAGCGGGCGATAATGAAGGCATTACGCTAGTACGTACTTCCATGCACATTCCCGATGCCGTCCGTGCACTTCAAGGTTTGGCTGATGTTGAATATGCCGAACCAAATTATATCTATAACCATATGGCGACTTCAAACGATCCTTATTATACCAGTGGCTATTTATGGGGGATGTATGGCGATGCAACTACTCCAGCAAACCAATACGGAAGCCAGGCAGGTGAAGCTTGGGCAGCAGGCAATGTGGGTTCAAGTACTGTCATCGTTGGTGTGATCGATGAGGGAATAATGATTACACATCCAGAACTTACTGCTAATATTTGGGTAAACCCTTTTGATCTAAAAGATGGAATTGATAACGACGGTAATGGTTACATAGACGATATCAACGGCTGGGACTTCGCCGGAATTAATAATACTGTTTATGATGGTCCCGCAGACGACCATGGCACACACGTCACCGGCACTATCGGCGCCAAAGGTGGTAATGCTCTCGGTGTAGCTGGGGTTTGCTGGAATATCAAGATAATTTCAGGGAAGTTCTTAGGAAGAACAGGCGGCACAACAACCAATGCTATCTTAGCTGTTGACTATTTCACTGATCTTAAAACACGTCACGGGCTTAATATTGTGGCGACGAATAATTCATGGGGCGGCGGTTTATTCTCGCAAGCTCTGCAAGACGCGATTGAACGTTCTAATCAAGCAAATATATTGTTCGTTGCAGCAGCGGGTAATTCAACCCTTAATACCGACGTAACTAAGAGCTATCCATCATGCTATCCTAATGCTAACATCATCGCTGTTGCCTCAATTACTTCTCTCGGAACAATATCGAGTTTTTCAAATTACGGTTTAACAACTGTTGATCTGGGTGCCCCCGGTTCAAGTATTTATTCAACCATACCGAGTAGATCCGGTGCCGCAAGTTATGCATCGTACAGCGGAACTTCAATGGCGACACCTCACGTTACGGGTGCTGTAGCTTTATATGCTGCAACCCACCCAGGCACTTCTGCCGCTACTATCAAGACTGCAATCCTTTCAAGCACAGTCCCAACTAGTTCGTTGGCTGGGAAATGTGTTACTGGTGGCAGATTGAATGTTAGTGGGTTTTAATTAAGAAATTTATATTGTTTTATTGTTCTACTAAGCCCGAGTGAATAACTCGGGCTTTTTAATTTAGGGCTCTTAGTTTCTTCATAAGAATGACAAAGAGAAAAAAATAAGGGTAGTTTGATCCCATCAGACTTTTTGACTTTGATGTTTTTATTTGTTAAACTAGGGAGAGAAAAGAAGGAGTTCGATATATGAAAACATTCTTAATAACTTTGACCTCACTTCTCATTATCATCCAGTTAGGAGAGGCACAAATTCTATTCGCACACAATGATAGAATGCAAAAGATTGTAATCGAAGCTGTTATAGATAGCCAAACTCCTGTCAAGATTATGCCATTGGGTAATTCGATCACAGAGTTAGACTGGCAAGGCGGCTATCGAAGATTATTAAAGGATTCACTTGTTCTCGGAGGGTATAAAACTGATTTTGTCGGCTCAAGAAACTATGGACAAGCAAACTGGGCTAACCCGGATTATGAGCATGAAGGTGTAGGTTCTGCAACAATAACGAGGGATGCCGGCAGAGTATATCCACATATTGAAACAGCAGCCAGCAGAATGACAACATATCAGCCCGAAATCGTTATCGTTGAGCTAGGAACGAACGACCTATATTCAGGCGGACGAACACCTACAATGTTTCGTGATGATATGCGGAAGTTGTTGGATACAATTTGGAGTGTAAATCCGGGCATCAAAATAGTGTTGAACACAATAATACCCCCGGACACCCTCGGTCGTCCTAACCTTGTACCTTTGTGGTTTAATGTTATTACAACAAACGCACTTTTCCCTACTTTAGTAGCTGAAAAAGCGGCACAAGGCAAAACAATCGTACTGGCTGATGTTTACGCTTACTTTATGCCGCCCGAAAGTGTAAAAGCATACATTTTAGACGGTGTTCACCCATCGTACGATGGATGGAATGGGCATCCGGTTGGTGGTTATCGAAGAATGGCAGCAGCAATATATCCGAGAGTAAAAGAACTGCTTAACGGGACACCGCCGCCGCCGTACACACCTACCCTATTATCACCACCGAATGGCTCAACGAATTATACCAACACCTTGAATTTAAATTGGAGTTCATCCAGCGGAGCTATTAATTACAGATTACAATTTTCAACTGATTCAACTTTTACGTCAACAATGTATGATGATTCCACGCTAACGGATACGTCAAAACAAGTGAGCTCATTGTTAAACAACACTTTATATTACTGGCGTGTAAAAGCCGGAAATTCTGTAGGATGGAGTGAATGGTCAACGAGATGGAAATTTGCAGTCGTTTTTTCTGCGCCGACACTTCTGACGCCGGTAAATGATTCTACTCAAAGAGTTGAACCAATATACTTCAGTTGGTTTACAGAGTTGGGAGAGGCGAGTAAATTTTGGATTCAGATATCCGCTGATAGTAATTTTACAAATTTATTTTACAATGATTCGAGCATGACCGTTGATTCTTTGTCGTTGGGCGGATTTCAGGTTGGTATAAAATATTTCTGGCGTGTTCGGGCTATCTATCTAAACGGAATAAGCAATTGGTCTTCGGTTTGGAATTTTAAATACCTTGACCCTGTGTCAGTTAAATTATTATATGATATACCTAACCGGTTTATTCTGCACAATAATTATCCAAATCCGTTCAACCCAACAACCAAGATAAAGTATGACTTACCGGTTGATGCGAAAGTTAAATTGACTATTTACAATATTCTTGGACAATCGATTGCTGCTTTGGTGGACGAAAATCAGAAGGCGGGTTTTCAATCGTATGAATTAAACGCAACTAATTTACCGAGCGGGGTTTATTTTTATCGCTTGACTGCCGGAGGATTTATCTCGACGAAGAAATTTTTATTGTTGAAGTGAATCTGTATATTACTCCCGAGATTAATTTTAATAATTACAATATTAATTAAGGAGACAATCAAAATGATAAGTTTGAAGGGAACAAAAACCGAGAAGAATCTCTTAGCAGCATTTGCGGGCGAATCGCAGGCGCGTAACCGCTATACTTACTTTGCATCGCAGGCGAAAAAAGAAGGTTTTGAACAGATTGCTGCAATATTTTTAGAAACTGCCGATAATGAAAAAGAACACGCAAAACAGTTTTTTAAATTTCTTGAGGGCGGCGATGTTGAAATTACGGCGACATATCCGGCGGGCGTAATAGGCACAACAAAAGATAACCTAAAAGCTGCCGCCGATGGCGAAAATCACGAACACACAAAACTTTACCCTGAATTTGCGGTTATTGCAAAAGAAGAAGGCTTCCCGCAAATTGCCACAGCTTTCAGGTCTATTGCTCTCGTCGAAAAACATCATGAGGCAAGATTCCGGAAACTTCATAAGAACATGGAAGAAGGAACTGTTTTCAAGAAAGAGAAGGTTGTTAAGTGGAAATGCAGAAATTGTGGCTACATACACGAAGGTAAAACACCGCCCGCAAAATGTCCAGCTTGCGAACATTCCGAATCGTACTTTGAAGTTTTAGAAGAAAGTGTAGAGTAACATAGAAATTTCTTAGCAAAGCATTAAAAAATCCTGATGGGTTTAAACCGGTCGGGATTTTTTTTATATCTCAGAATTCTTAAAAGTCCAGAGGTCGTTGACGATAAAATTGATTGCAGTCCCCACTGCGATGCCTATAAGGTTCGACAGCAAATAATAAATACCAAACCATTCTGTAAGTGCTATTAATATTAAGTAGTTGCCTACAAAGGCAGTAACTCCAACTCCGATATGATAGCGTAGAAATTTGGTCCAGTAAGACACTATACTTACTCTGTCTTTCCACGTCCAAACAAGGTTGATTGTAAAGTTTGATAGAATTGATAATTCGATTGCAATTAAACTTGCTATAAAATAAGGGAATTTTACATACTCGACAAATAAATAGAGCACGCTCATATTTACCACTATTCCGCTTGCGCCCACGATCCCAAATTTGAGCAGCCTAAAAGTAAAGAAATTATTTTTTAGATAAGTATACAAAAGCAGTTTCGTTCTTATTATACTTTGGATTTAGTTTGTAAAAAACATAATCTAAAAAGCTAGGGTCTATTTTTCTTTCTAGCGATAATTTCAAATTAAGTGAAGACTCAATATGTCGGACTCGATTGTCGATTTCCTCAGATCCAAAGAAGACAGCATAATTCGGGATGACAGACATAGTGTCGAACGTTGCTTTCGCAGTCAGAACCTCTTCATCGTTATTGAATACGAAAGTTGGCAGAGGATAAACGCCGGCGTAAAATAGCGGCGGTTGTGTAGCGCCGATTTTGCCACCTACTAAAATTACACCGCTTACATTTTTACCGTAGAGAGTATGCATTGCTTCTACTCTTGATTTCTTGGAATAGTAAGTTGAAAAGAGAAAGAGTAGGATCGTGTTAATTATCCAGAACCAAGCCCAGATTGATTTCATCGCTCTTCGATGTCGCGACCAGAATGATGATTTGATAATGTATTCTTCCCAACCTATAACACCGAGCAATAAGATCAGAGGAATAACCGGTATAATAAATCGTTCCTGTTTGTTAGGGAATATCGAGTGTAAAATAAAAAACATAAGTACCGGAAGAAAAATGATAAGAATTTTCTTCCCTTTTTTCCAGAATCCATATATCAGAAAAATACTTACCGGTGGTATTAGCGCTCCGATTACTAACAATGTATAGGTGTACCATGGTCCCGTAGTGTATGCCTGTCCATGAGAGATATTATATTTTATATACTTGATGAATGACGCAAACGGATAGCCCCATGCAAAAACATCGGCTCCACCCTGAATCAATACAGCCGACAAAAGAAAACCGAAAGTAAAAAATACAGATTGGCGGAACTCTTTTTGAAAAAGAAGCATAAGTCCAACCATACCGGCAATAGTTAGAGTCTGGTATCGAAAAGCAAACGCGAGTCCAAACCATAAGCCGGCAATGAGCGCAGATAGTAACCGGTCCTTCGAAGTTAGTGTATAATAAAACCCCGCCATGATGGGTGGGATACAAACAACTTCAACAAGATTCCTGACGCTGAGAAATGGAAGCGCCCAAAACAGTGCAAGCAACAATCCAACTTTCTTAGCGATTTCTCGGTTACTAAGAATTTCAGCAATTTTGTAGCCGTAGTAAACAATTAAAAGAGAATAAATTGCGTGAAGCAACCGAATGAGAAACATTGCTGTCTGTGGGTCTTCGATTCCTACAAAACCAAATGCGTTTAAGAAAAAATATTGTATTGAAGGATATACGACGCTGTGTCCTTCTGGTTCTCCCCGGTTGTCCCAAAAGCTGATATCGTGAATGATCATAAACGGCTGTTCGATGACTTCAAAATGGTCATCGTGCATTCCGTATCCTTTAGAAAAAATAACAGCTACTAAGCGTGGCAGAATAGCGATAAGAATTATGGCGAGCAATGGATGCTCTGTCCAGAGTCGTTTTAGTGGATTGAGCACGTGAAATATTTTTTCGATAATAAAAAACCCCAAGTGAATTTTGCCTGAGGTTTATGTTTGATAGCTCCGCGAGTAGGACTCGAACCTACAACCCTGCGGTTAACAGCCGCATGCTCTACCATTGAGCTATCGCGGAATTGTATTTTAATATATCAAAAATATTTAAAAATGTCAAACATTTGACTAATCCTACCCTTTTCTGTATATTATCGATAGAAACTTGTTTCACTGAATAAGTGTTGATAATAATGAAAATGATAATTAAACCCAAGGAATATAATGTGGGATATTTTTTCAGATAATTTCCATGATATTCTCAGACTGAGCCGTGAAGAAGCACTACGCTTAGGACACAATTATATGGGTGCAGAACACTTTTTACTTGGTATCCTTCGAGAGGGCGATGGAATTACTGTAAAAACTTTGCGGGATCTCGGTGTCGATATACTTAAACTTAAAAAAGCAATCGAAGAAGCTGTCCCTATTTCCGGTCGTACTATCACGATGAGAAATATCCCGTTGACGGAACAAGCAGAAAATATTTTGAAGACAACAAAACGCGAAGCAAAATTTTATAAATCCAAAGTAATAGATACCGAACATTTATTGCTTTCCCTGATGCACCACGATGATAACATTGCAGCGCAATTACTTCATCAATTTAATGTGCATTATGATGATGTGAAAACGAAATTTAAAACTTAAGGAACACGATGGAAGGTAATTTTTCAAATAGAGTACAAGACGTAATACGACTAAGCCGTGAAGAAGCAATCCGTTTAGGTCACGATTATATCGGAACCGAACACCTTTTGCTCGGAATCATCCGAGAGGGCGAAGGGATTGCCGTTAAGATTTTGCGGAATCTTGGTATCGACCTATATAAACTAAAAAAAGCAATCGAAGAAGCAGTGCGTACATCGGGCGGTACTATCACGATGGGAAACATACCGCTTACCAAACAAGCCGAAAAGGTTTTGAAGATAACTTACCTCGAAGCGAAATTATATAAGTCGGACGTTATCGGTACAGAGCATTTACTCCTCTCTTTAATGCGCGACGACGATAATATTGCAGCACAGATACTGCATCAGTTTAACGTGCATTACGATGCAGTGAGGAATGAATTAGATAATATAATTAGCGGTAAACCTGTATCTTCGCAGCAAGCTGCACAAGCGGAGAAGAAGATTGATAAATCCAAGACGCCGGTTTTGGACAACTTCGGTCGAGATTTAACACGCCTTGCAATGGAAGATAAGCTTGACCCGATTGTCGGACGTGAAAAAGAAATTGAGCGTGTAGCGCAGGTTCTCAGCCGCCGTAAAAAAAACAATCCCGTCTTAATCGGTGAACCGGGCGTCGGAAAAACTGCCATCGCAGAAGGATTGGCTCTTCGAATTGTTCAGAAAAAAGTCTCGCGTGTTCTTCACGATAAAAGAGTGGTTACACTCGATTTAGGAGCGCTTGTTGCAGGAACAAAGTATCGCGGGCAATTCGAAGAACGAATGAAAGCTGTAATGAACGAGCTTGAAAAAGCCAAAGACGTAATTTTATTTATAGATGAATTGCATACGATTGTAGGAGCTGGAGGAGCTTCGGGCTCCTTGGATGCATCGAATATGTTTAAGCCGGCTCTTTCACGCGGTGAGCTGCAGTGCATCGGCGCAACTACGCTGGACGAGTACCGGCAATATATAGAGAAAGACGGCGCGCTTGATCGGCGATTCCAGAAAATCATGATTGACCCAACATCGGTTGAGGAAACGATTCAAATTTTAGAATACATAAAGCATAAATACGAACAACACCACGGCGTTAAGTATTCGGATAAAGCTATAGAAAGCGCTGTTAAGCTCAGCGACCGCTACATCACCGACCGCTTCTTGCCCGACAAAGCTATCGATGTACTGGATGAAGCCGGTGCACGCGTTCACCTCTCGAACATCCACGTTCCCGAGGATATTCTGGAATATGAAAACAAAATCGAAAAGATTAAACAATCCAAAAATCAAGTCGTAAAAAACCAAAATTTTGAAGAAGCTGCACGACTGCGCGATCAGGAGAAGAAATTATTAACAGACCTGGACACCGCCAAGCGTGAATGGGAAAAGAAAACCGAACAGATGGTTTACGAAGTTACAGAAAACCATATTGCTGACGTTGTAGCTATGATGACCGGTATCCCGATCAATAAAATTGCGGAATCCGAATCTCAAAAACTGCTCAAGATGGAAGATTCGCTGAAAAATCAAATCATCGGACAGGAAGAAGCAATCGTTAAACTAAGTAAAGCAATCAGAAGAACACGCGCCGGGCTTAAAGACCCAAAACGCCCAATCGGGTCATTTATTTTCTTAGGCCCAACGGGTGTAGGTAAAACTGAGATGGCAAAAGTTTTAGCAAAATATTTATTCGAATCTGAGGATGCTCTTATACGTATTGACATGAGCGAATACATGGAAAAATTTTCCGTCTCACGGCTTGTCGGCGCCCCTCCAGGTTATGTAGGATACGAGGAGGGTGGACAGCTTACTGAGAAAGTTAGGCGTAAACCTTATTCGGTTGTGTTGTTGGACGAGATCGAAAAAGCACATCCCGATGTTTTCAATATACTGCTACAAGTTTTAGACGACGGAATCTTGACTGACAGCCTCGGACGTCGTGTCGATTTTAAAAATACGATTGTGATAATGACATCAAACGTCGGTACGAGAGACATTAAACCCGGAGGTGGTTTTGGCTTTGGAACGGATACAGAGAAGGATAAATATAAGTCGATGAAGCAGACTGTTGAAGATGCTATCAAGCGTGTTTTCAACCCCGAATTCTTAAACCGTGTGGACGATATAATTATTTTCCACAGTCTCGGACGCGAACACATCAGCGAGATTATTGACATACAGCTAAAAGAACTGCTTAAACGCTTGGAGTCGTTGAATATCAAATTAGTGCTGACAAAACAAGCTCGTGAATTTCTGATTAGTAAAGGGTTTGACCCTGCGTTTGGGGCAAGGCCATTGAAGCGAGTTCTTCAAAAGTATGTGGAAGACGCGATTGCTGAAGAGATTTTGCGAAACAAGTTTTCTACAAACAGTATTATTAAAATTAAGTTCAACATAAAAACAGAATCTCTAAAGTTTGTTGAAACTAACAAAGCGATGAAGGTCAAGCCGGAGAATCTGCCTGAAGAAGAAACAACAAATACTCCTTCGTAAAATTATTTGAGTGTAAGTATTTACCCCTTATCCGTCGGGCGGATAAGGGGTTTGTTTTAAATGATATTCGGATTTCTAAGCTAGGGGCTATAAAATTTTGAACCGTTACTATAAATACAGTCTTCTCATTTTACTCTTTACAACCCTTACAGTATATTCTCAATCAGATACTCTGGATAATGGAGAGAATCGTTTTTTAAGTCTCAATCATTGGTTGAGGTCATACCCTCATCATATTATGATCGGTGTAGAGAACGGTTTTCTTAAAAATCAATCATCGTTGAAATTAATTGCCGGTGTGTCAGCGGTTTTAATTTCGAGTAATTTCGATGATGATATTGTTTCGAATGTTAAGGGAAAGCCCTTCTTAGCTCCTACTTTATCTAAGCAAGCGGATAATTTTGGCAAATCATTTGGCTGGGGTTACTTTGCAGGAGTCGGATTTATCACGCTTGAAAGTTTAGTCTCAAAAAATAATATGGATGAGTATTTTTCAAAAATAGAATTGGTACTCGAATCTATTGCCGTAACACAAATAATTACACAAACACTGAAGACTACTGTTAATCGTCAAAGACCGAATTTTTCAGACAACCATTCATTTCCATCCGGTCATACATCTTCTGTTTTCGCACTTGCAGCGTCAATGAATGGCATATACGGCTGGAAAGTAGGCGTTCCCGCGTTTATTTGTGCCTCAATAGTTGGTGCACAACGTATAAGCTCCAGTTCTCATTATTTATCGGATGTTCTGAGCGGAGCGTTAATAGGATTGCTGGTGGGAAATGGGTTTTCTGAAATTCATCGTGACGGAAATTCGATTCAACCTATTTTCAGGATTGATCAAAAAACCTCTTCCGTCGGGGCACAGTTAATCATAGTATTCTGAGTTGTAACTCATCTAAAATATTCCTAAATTTTTATCGGAACCATGAATAATCCTTTCATACAAATAAGGCGATTTACTTCTTCACTCGGTCTGGCTGAACAATCTCAAGTTGTAGCATCCACGGCAGTTATAGTCCTTATGGGAACTATCATCGGAATTCACTTTTTTTCTGGACAAGAGTTGAAATGGTGGGATTTTATTACTCTGGTTACAGTAGGCATATTCGGATTCTTAATCGTGTACTTTATAGCCACTTACGGACTTCAAATTAACGAACAGCATCAGCAATTACTTGCTCTGAACACAATCGCCCATGCGGTAAGTCGTTCAGTAGAGTTGAATACTGTACTCCAGAACTCCCTGGAAAAAGTTTGTGAATTATCGGATGTAGATTTTGGTTGGATTTATTTAGTTGAGGGTAATCAGTTAGAACTTAAACATCAATATAAAATTAAAATAAAATTCTTACCCGAGAAAATTGAACTTAATTCCAAATGGGTAACAGACCTTAAGGAACAAAGCGAACCTGTCGGTCTTATCGTATCCGAGGGCGATTACCTGGAACTTCAAGATCAGAATAATGTTATTACCGAGGGATTAAAAAAAATAGATGTTCAAAGCTGGGTCTCGATGCCGCTTGAAAGAAGCAACGAATTTGTCGGTTTAATAATTTTAGCAAGTAAAAACCATGGAGCGTTCACACGAAAGAAATTAGACCTTTTAACAGCGTTCGGTAATCAGATCAGCGTAGCTCTTAATAACGCATATCTTTTTCAACAATTGAAGCAGTCAGAGCAGCTCTATGCCGACTTGTATGAAAACCTTCCGGACATGTACCATAGCGTAAATCGTGAAGGTCTTATAGTAAGTTGTAATACAACCGAAACAGAGTACTTGGGTTATTCGAAAGAAGAACTTGTTGGAAACAAAATTACCAAGCTTTATCCGTCCGACAAACACGAAAGTATGTTAGATAAATTCAAGCATATGTTTATGAATCGGGCTGGGGTAAAGGGGTCTCAAGAAACGATGGTAAAAAAGAATGGAGAAGTGCTAGACGTAAGTATTAACACTTCCATTGTGTACGATTCCAACGGCAATCCGGTTCTTATCAGAGTTGTTGCCCGTGATATTACGAATCAGAAAAAGATGGAGCAAAAAATTATTCAAGCACAGAAGATAGATAGCATCGGGAATTTAGCAGGAGGCGTTGCACACGACTTTAACAATATACTGAATTCAATTCTTGGGCCGGCATCAATGATGAAAAGAAAATTAAAGGAAGGCGACCCTTTTTATAAATACATCAATTTGATAGAAGATTCAGCCCGCCGAGGTGCATCTGTTACGCGTCAATTGCTAACGTTTTCCCGGAAGAGCAATATCTATTTTCGTCCGCTGGATATGAATAAGATAATCGAAGATACGGTGCGACTGTTCGAACGGAGCGTACCCAAGTCAACTCGTGTAAGCTGGTCGCCGTCTCCAACTTTCGTTATTGTAAATGCAGACGAAGGACAATTGGAACAGGCGATGCTGAATTTATTACTTAACGCTCGTGATGCAATGGAAAGGGGTGGCGTTATAACGCTGTCTTGTAAAGTAGTGAATTTAAATGAGACCATCCCAGCCGTTTATAACGATGTGCCCCCTGGCAATTATGTTCAGATAAAAGTAGTCGATACAGGGTCGGGCATAGAAAAAAATATACTTCCAAAAATCTTTGAGCCATTTTTTACAACGAAAGAATTATCCAAGGGAACCGGCTTGGGTCTGTCGGTTGTGTATGGTGTAGTCAAAAGCCATAATGGATATATTGGGGTAGAGAGTGAAGTGGGAATTGGAACGGCATTCACTATTTATTTTCCGCGTATTGAAAAATTCGAAGACTTCTACAGCGAGGAAAAAATTGAAAAAGTACTGGGCGGTAATGAAAAAATTCTTCTGGTGGATGACGACCTCGGAGCAAATATCGTCGGTGTAGATATATTAACGGAGTTAGGTTATAAAGTGGATGCTGTTAAAGACGGTTATTTAGCAATGGAAAAAATTCAGAGTAATACATATTATGACCTAGTGGTTTTAGATTTGAACATGCCGGGTATGAGCGGCAAGGATGTTTTTTTTAGTATAAAAAAATTAAAGCCATCTTTAAGGGTTATGATATGCAGCGGTTACAGCGACAGTATCTTAAATGATGGGGCTTTCAGTCAGGCTGTCGACGGGTATTTAAATAAACCATATATGTATGAGGATTTAGCCCGGGCAATTCGAGAAGCTCTCGATAAAAATATTTAATCTGAAAAAAAATGGATAACATTTGTTCGGAAGAACTTCGCAAAGCGCGTGAATCGCAAAACATCTCTCTTGACGATTTAACGGCGGCTACAAGAATAAGTAAGAAATTTTTAAAAGCAATCGAGGATGGCGAGTTTTCCATGCTGCCTCAGATTTATATCCGTGCGTTT
This sequence comes from uncultured Ignavibacteriaceae bacterium, assembly GCA_964581995.1. GTDB lineage: Bacteria > Bacteroidota > Ignavibacteria > UBA10030 > BY39 > CAZOQB01. The sequence continues at coordinate 121,051 of CAZOQB010000009.1, forward strand.
ATACGTGATTATGCACGCGAGGTAGGGCTTAATGCCGACGAAGTTATTAAAAAATATGAACATGTAACTATGCTGTCGTCGGAGGATGAGGCTCAGAAAATTACTACCGCATCCGTATCACCCGCGAAAGTCAGATTGCCGCGTCGGGCTGGCGCCACTCAATCGACAGTATTAATATTAACGGCGGTCATTTTAATCGGCTCCTTAGTTGCAGTTATTTTATTGTTCAATCGCGAAAAGAAAAGCGATGTGAGGGAAATTCCGTTTCAAAGCGTAATCGAAGAACAGGGAGAACCCAAAATCTCAAAACCGGATACAACACGATTGATAGGACCAGAATTGCCCAATTTTGATTCTACTTTGTCTTATATTTCAGGAGACAGCTTGATACTTTATGCATCGGCAACAGAAAGCGCATGGATCAGCGTTGTAATGGACGAGAAAGTAAAGAGGGAAATTCTTTTGCTTCCCAACCAAAGTACTCGGTGGAAAGCTGTAAACCAATTCAAGATAACAATCGGAAGCGCAGGCTCAACGATATTTAAACTTAATGAGAAAGTAATTGGTGCGATTGGGAAAAGAGGTGCCGTCGTGAGGGATTACGTCTTGACGAAAAAATCTCTAGAGGAGAAGCGTTGATTCCTATGGCAGCACCAAAGTCAGTGATAAGCAAAGTGGAAAAGTTGCGGGAAGAAATCCACGACCACGATTACCGGTATTATGTGCTTGCCGAACCAATTATATCCGATTTCGAGTATGACAAACTCTATGATGAGTTGAAGAAATTGGAGGAAGAATTTCCCGAACTCGTCACGCCCGATTCACCGACACAACGGGTTGGCGGAGAGCCGACAAAAAAGTTTTCAACTGTAACGCATACGACGCCGATGCTGAGTCTTGCGAACTCATATACTGAAGAAGACGTTTTTGAATTCGACCGGCGGATTCAAACGCTTCTTCCTGATCAATCGTATAAATATGTTTGTGAGTTAAAGTTCGACGGGATTGCTGTCAGTTTGCAGTATAAAAATGGAATTTTTTCTGTAGGCGCTACGCGTGGTGATGGTCTTCAGGGTGACGAGATAACAAACAATCTGAAAACTATTCATTCAATTCCTTTGAAGATTGCACAGAAGGATAAGACTCTTCTCGATATAGAAGTTCGGGGTGAAGTGTTTATGATGAAGGAAGATTTTCTCAAGATGAATGAAGAAAGAGAACTATCTGGAGATAAACTTTTTGTAAATCCACGGAACGCTACCGCTGGAACGTTGAAACTGCAAGACCCAAAATTAGTAGCCGAACGTCCTTTAAATTTTTATGCATATTATCTCTATGCTGGGAATTCCGAGGTTAAGACTCATAATGAATCCTTGAAAATTTTGAAGAAATTAAAAATTCCCGTGAATGATCATTACAAGCTATGTAATAACATCGACGAGGTTATTGAGTTTTGGAAAAAGTATGAAAGCGAACGAGACGAACTACCGTATGACATCGACGGTGTTGTCGTGAAAGTGGATTCGCTGCGTCAGCAGGAGATATTAGGTTCTATCGCAAAAAGCCCGCGTTGGGCATTCGCTTTCAAATTCACTTCACGAAAGGCAGAAACAAAGCTGCTCGATATAAAATTACAAGTCGGAAGAGTTGGCACCATTACTCCGGTTGCTCACTTACAGCCGGTCTTTCTTGGAGGCACAACAGTAAGCCGGGCATCGTTGTATAACGAGGATTATATCCGCGAACTCGATATAAGAATCGGTGATATAGTGATAGTGGAAAAAGGGGGCGATGTAATACCGAAAGTAACTGAAGTAGTTAAGCAAAAACGTCCTTCACGAACAGCCGAATTTATTTTTACTCTAAACTGTCCCGAATGCGGTTCAAAAATTTACCGCCCCGAAGCAGAAGTAAATTACTATTGCGAGAATAATGAATGTCCTGCTCAGGTAAAGGGACGTATCACTCATTGGGCTTCACGAGGCGCTATGGATATTTCTGGACTTGGTGAGATGGTCGTAAACCAATTAGTTGATTTGGGAATTATTAGAAATGTAGGCGACTTATACTCACTGCATGAGCATAAAGAACAATTAGCTGGTTTAGAGAGATGGGGCGAAAAAAGTGTCCAGAACCTCTTAAGCGGCATAGAAAACAGCAAGCAAAAACCGTATCATCGAATTCTCTTTGCTATCGGAATAAGACATATTGGCGCCGGCGTCGCTCAGATTTTGTCCGGTGCATATCCGTCGATTGATAAAGTTATGTCCGCTTCTGTAGAAGAATTACAACATACTCATGAAATCGGTCCGAGAATAGCAGAAAGTATTTCGCGTTTTTTTTCCGACAAGCATAATCGTGAACTGGTTAAGCGGCTGAAAGACGCACGCCTTAAATTTGAAGCTGAAAAAGTTGCCCTCACACCATTAACAGGCAAGACATTTGTCATTACAGGAACATTATCAAACATGACTCGTGGAGAAGCCAAAGGTATCATTGAAAAATCGGGGGGTAGAGTTGCCATGTCGGTCTCCAAGAGCATTGATTGTTTAATTGTCGGCGCCGAAGCGGGTTCAAAACTTGAAAAAGCTAAAAAGTTGGGGATTGAATTGTGGGACGAAGAAAAATTTTTAAGTATATTAAAGAAAAAATAACATGCTCGAACAGGTATTTGAATATATAGGATTACAGTACACGAAATTTAAGTTTAGGCAGGAAAAAGATTCCGCACAACAGCTAACTAATTTTTTCAGCAACGCGCGGACGATGCTTCTGATTCTGCCTGTTGATTACGAAGAAGCTCAGATTGCTGGTAATTTGATTTATCCCGTACTCCGTAAATTCGACAGTATCGATGTGACAGTTCTGACAGAAGGTATTAGAGCAACTCCTCTCGGTGATTTCCCTAAGAGTAAAGTTATTCGAATAAGTTCGAGCCACATCAATAAGTTTTCTCTCCCTCGTCAGCATCTCATCGAAAGGATAAATGAAACAACTTACGATGTAATAATTGATTTGAATCTTGATTTCGTCCTTTACGCTGCTTATATTTGCAGAGCGACGGGTTCGAATGTGCGTATAGGATTTACGCATCCATCTGCCGATACATTTTATAACGTGCAGATTAACGTTGACCGGACGAAACCTGTCCAATATATTTACAATCAATTAGCACAATATTTAACTATGTTTTAATCGGAGCTATTAATGAAATTTGATGTAAAGAAAGACGGCGACACTACAATACTGACTATAAAAGATAAAAAACTTGACAGCTCGATATCTCCCGAGCTGAAGGCGGAGTTTCTGATTCTTTGCAAACCTAAAAAATGTTCGAAGCTCATCGTGGATTTAAAATCGGTTGAGTTCTGCGACAGCAGCGGGTTGAGTGCCTTGTTAATTGCACATCGGTCTATGAACGAGCACGAAGGAGAAGTTAGATTCGCGAATGTCAGCAAATCGGTTCTGAGCCTTCTCAAAATTTCCCAGCTCGACAGGTTTTTTCTGGTTTATAAAAGTTTAAAAGATGCGATGAAGGCATAATCTCGAACTAAAATGAAGAGCGCATCGAATCAATCTTACGGAAAATAGATGAGCTTTTCAAGTATCGACTTTATCATTATAATCTTGTACCTCGTTGGCGTTGCTGTATTCGGCATATTATCAGGGGGGAGACAAAAATCTACACACGACTACTTCTTAGGCAGCCACAAAATTCCCTGGTGGGCTGTTTGTTTTGCTATTGTCGCCACCGAAACAAGCACACTCACATTCATAAGCATTCCGGGAGTTGCCTATGTTGCTAACTTAAATTTTCTACAACTTACAATCGGTTACATCATCGGCAGAGTTTTAATTGCTTTTATTTTTTTGCCCGCATATTTCAGCGGTAACATCGAAACCGCTTACACTTTTTTAGGTAACCGTTTCGGCACTACAACACGTAAAACCGCATCGATTGTTTTTATGATAACGCGCCTCTTCGCCGACGGCGTCCGTCTTTACGCTACTGCAATCCCAATCAAACTAATTACCGGCGTCGACTATCCCACAGCAATTATATTAACTGCCGTTGTAACATTTGTCTATACTTACATCGGTGGAATACGCGCCGTAATATGGATGGATGTTGTGCAGATGTTTATTTATTTGGTAGGTGCGGCTGCGGCAATTTGGGTTTTGAACTCGCAAATTCCTGAAAGCATCGCATCAATATTTGCAATGCAGAACATTTCAGAAAAATTTTCCTTCTTTAATTTTGGATTTAATCTGGATTTAAAAACTTTTTTCTCCACTCCATATACTTTTTTGGGAAGCGTTTTGGGCGGGATGTTTTTATCTATGGCATCGCACGGCACAGACCAGTTGATTGTGCAGCGATTACTTGCAACCGATTCGCTCGCCAGTAGTAAGAAAGCAATAATAACAAGCGGCTTCATCGTGATGTTTCAGTTTGCTTTGTTTTTATTCATCGGAATTTTACTCTACGTTTTTTACAACGGCGCCAGGATGGACCCGAACGAGGTTTTTACTCAATATATAATCAATCATATTCCATCGGGCATCGCGGGATTAATTATTGCAGGGCTTTTAGCAGCGGCTATGTCAACACTTTCCGGCTCAATGAACTCGCTCGCCTCGGCTGTCATGTTCGATTTTTATAAACCATTGTTTGGTAAAACTACTTCACCCGACAAGGAGTTAAGAATATCTCGCATCATTACTGCATTATGGTGCTGTTTGCTGATTGGTTCGGCATTTATTTTTATGAACACACCGAAAACAGTTGTTGAGCTTGCGCTCAGTATCGCATCATTCACTTATGGCGGATTGTTGGGAACTTTCTTATTAGGCGTTTTATTTAAGAAAACCAGACAGCCCGATGCTTTAATTGCTTTCGCAACGGGCGTTATTGTGATGATAGGCGTAATTTATTTTACAAATATCGCATGGACTTGGTACACGGTAATTGGAAGTATAACTACGGTGGCGGTTGGAGTTATGATGAGTAAGATATTAAAAGTCCCCTCTTGAGACTTGCCCTGAGCGGAGTCAAAAGAGGGGGGCTGAAGGTGTGTGTAGTCAAGAATTGGATATTATGAAATTCAAAAGACAAATAATTCCATACGATCCTGCGTTAAAAGAAAAAGCAAGGCAGTTGAGAAATAACAGCACTAAATCTGAAATCTTGCTGTGGCAATTTCTTAAAGGTAAACAAATGTTAGCAATCGAGATTGATGGCGAAAGCCATTTCGGAAAAGAAAAATATGACGAGAATAAACAAAAGCAACTCGAAGATTTAGGCGTCCGATTTTTAAGGTTCGAAGATGCTGACGTATTTTACAATTTGGAAGAAGTTTTAAATAAAATAGAAAAATGGATTAAAGAGAAAAGTAGAACACGATAATAAAAATACAACACCCCGCTTTTTAGCTGTGGCTTAGCGACCCACCCCTCTGTCCCCTCCCAAGAGGGGAGGATTTTAAAAGTGGGCAGCTAAAGTGGCAGCGTTTAAACTTCCCCTCTGGAGAGGGAAGTTGGAGGGGGGTGTGTGACAAGGATTAGAAATTATTATGTTTAGAAAAAGAAAATCGAAAATTATAGTTCATCAATCATAAATTTAAAATATTCCTATGCTATTACTCGACTGGCTTTTAATCGCTCTTTACTTCATCATTTCAATCATCATCGGTGTTTACTACTCGAAGCGCGCGGGCAAAAACACCTCTGAGTTTTTCCTGTCAGGTAGAAACCTTCCTTGGTGGCTTGCGGGAACTTCGATGGTCGCTACAACTTTTGCAGCAGATACACCACTTGCCGTTACTGAACTCGTAGCTCAAAACGGAATTGCCGGCAACTGGCTTTGGTGGAACTTCGTCTTCGGCGGAATGCTAACTGTGTTTTTCTTTGCACGGCTATGGCGGCGTGCCGGAATTTTAACAGACGTAGAATTCGCTGAGATACGTTATTCGGGCAAGCCGGCAGCATTCCTTCGCGGGTTCCGCGCAATCTACCTCGGACTTTTCATCAATTGTATAATTATGGGATGGGTGAATGTTGCGATGGGCTCCATCCTTCACGGACTTTTCGGAATTCCTGAATCGCAAGTAATTCTTTATGTCGCCGGAAGCATGATTATCGTCGCGATCTATTCAGCACTTTCGGGTTTATGGGGAGTTGCTGTTACTGATGTGTTTCAATTTATTATCGCGATGGCAGGAACAATAATTCTTGCTATCGTTGTGCTTTCGTTACCGGAAGTCGGGGGCGTGGCTGGTTTAAAAGAGAAATTACCCGAATGGACATTCCAATTTTTTCCGTCAATAGAATCAGTTGGCGCAATGGGAATTGGTGGGGCGCTGGCGCTTTCGCTCTCGGCGTTTCTTGCTTTCATCGGAATTCAATGGTGGGCTTCGTGGTATCCGGGCGCAGAACCGGGCGGTGGTGGGTATGCTGCTCAGCGTATGATGTCGGCAAAAAACGAGAAGCACTCGCTGCTGGCAACTCTCTGGTTTACAATTGCTCACTATTGTTTGCGTCCCTGGCCCTGGATTTTGGTCGGACTTGCAACGCTTGTGCTTTATCCCGATTTGACGGACAAAAAATTGGGTTATGTTTATGCAATGCGAGACCACCTGCCAACAGGTTTATTAGGATTTTTAGTTGCGGCTTTCTTCGCCGCTTATATGTCAACGATTGCCACTCATCTCAACTGGGGAACATCATACATCATCAACGATTTTTACAGAAGATTTATGAAGAAAGATTCTACCGAAAAACATTATGTGCTAATTTCACGGTTCGCAACAATTGCCTTAATGATTGTTTCAGTTTTACTGACGCTCGTTATCAATACAATTTCCGGTGCGTGGGCTTTTATAATAGAAGCCGGCGCCGGACTCGGACTTGTTTTAATTCTTCGATGGTATTGGTGGAGGATAAATGCCTGGTCTGAAATTTCTGCAATGATAGCTCCCTTTATTGCTTTCGGTTATGTTAAGTTTTTCACTGAGATAAAATTTCCTGAGTCGCTTTTTATAATTGTTTCTTTCACAACAATTGTATGGGTAGTAGTTACATTTATTACAAAACCAACAGATGCTGAAACCTTAAAAAGCTTTTTCAGACGCATACATCCGGGTGGATTCTGGAAACCGGTTGCCGAAAAACTTCCAGATGTAAAACAAGATTCAGGTTTGCCATCTCTCGCCTTCGATTGGCTTGCCGGTGTTGTTTTAGTTTATTCGATGCTCTTTGGTTTCGGAAAGTTTATACTTGGAGAGTATATTCCTGCTGCTATATTTCTTGCGGTTGCGGTAATAGCGGGTGGATTTTTGTTTAACCATATCTCAAAAATGGGCTGGGAGAAAGTGGCTGAATAAGAGTGATTTTTATATGTCATTTATTATCAAGGAGTAAACTTAAAAGCGTGGAGTTTTGGTGGTAAGTGGTTATTACTTCACAATCTTTGAAAAGTATTACCTGCTAATGTTTAAGTATGCTATTTGCCCAATTACGGAATCTTTCTAATCGTTTCCACATTTCTCTAACTGAAGCTTCCTCATAAAGATCGCCAAAATATGAAACCTTCGATTTTTCATATATAATCCTTTTAAATTGATTAATCGCATTCTTCTGCTTTTCCCCATCGGGTGCAATACTTTCAAGTAATGTGATGGCGTCTTCATGACTTTCACTCGCACTTTTTTGGCCTGACAATCTGATTGATATCGCATCGGCGTATGCAATAGCCGAATGTACGATTAGTACTCCAGCCGCCGTCCAGTATTTGTATTCAATCGCAATATCAGCGGCGTCGGAAAAATGTGCTGCAACTTTCCTATAATCCTGAGACCTACGTCTGTCAACAGAAGGCGTGTTGTTCTTTTAGGCATGGAGTAATTTCCTTGGTTGTAAACCAACAACCAATTTACCGTATTCAAGAATTTCAGTAATTAAAGTATTTCGTTTAGATGCTTTTTCTTTAAATTGACTGACCGTCAGAAAGATAGGCCCGAGCTTTAAACCGAATCGCTCGTACAATTTATTGCTTATATTATTTAATGCCATAATTGCTTTTTCTTTCTGAGAGTTATTTTTTACTATGCAACAGATATCTAAATCGCTCAGAGGCGTTTCTTGTCTTTTAGCAACACTGCCAAAAATAATTGAACTAACAACAAAAGGCTTTAAGGTTTTACCGATGACAGTTTTTACTTCTTTAAAAAAATTTTCTTCTACTTCGAAAAGCGGAACGACGCCTTGTTCAATTAAATAGTGAGAACGATTTAAATTAAATATGTGGTCGCGTCCGCCCCTCTGCCGGCGAACCAAACCAAGGGTTTCGAGGCTATTTAATGCTCTGAATGCTGCCTTTGGATCCATACCGGCTAAACGTGCCGCCTCGTTACCCGAAAAACCTATCACCGTATCACGTAAAACTCTCAGGATAGCAATGTGCGACCATGTTCGGAATAATTCATCAAACGGTTGATTAATAATCATATCTTTACCTTTATAGACTTTTGTCTATAAATATAGACTTTTGTCCATAAAAAGCAAACATGTTAAATTACCAACTATTTGGCTTTTAAAATCAATCCTACCATCTCGTCGTGGATTAATCCGTTACTTGCTACGACTCTTTTTCCATAGATATTTATTTCATCTCCTTCAAAACCAGTGACTTTTCCGCCGGCTTCGCGGATCAACAAAACCCCGGCTGCCATATCCCAGGCATTCAAATTGACTTCCCAGAAACCGTCGTACCTGCCGGCGGCTACGTAAGCGAGGTCTATTGCTGCTGAGCCCATTCTTCTGACTGCCTGACCTTCAAAGAGGAAATTCACAAAATGTTCGATACAGTTGTCGGGATTTTCGGCGACATCATAAGGAAAGCCGGTTACAAGCAAGCTCTGTTTGAGTACTTGTGTTTGAGAAACACGCAGGCGTCTGCCGTTTAAAAAAGCACCTCGCCCTTTTTCGGCCGAAAAAAGCTCATTTAAATTCGGGTCGTAGATTACACCTGCAATCAAATCACCTTTGCGTTCAAGTCCGATAGAAACGCAAAAGATGGGTAAGCCGTGTGTAAAGTTGGTAGTACCATCAAGAGGGTCGATAATCCAGCGGTAATCTGATTTTTTTCCGTGCTCGCTGCCGCTTTCCTCGGCGAGTATATCGTGATTTGGAAAATGTTTTTTAATTATTCCCACAATCAGCTCTTCCGATTTTTTATCAATCTCAGTAACGAGGTTTTTCTCCTGTCCGCTCTTAAGATTGATCTCTCTGACTTTTCCTAAGTTATGCTTTAAAAACTTGCCCGCTTCTTTGGCGGCTTCTATGGCTATGTTTAGCATATTGTTTTCCTTTAGTATACTAAAAAGTTACGAAAAATTTTATAAATTTGCTTTGAAAACTTTCTAAGCAAAGGCGGGCATGCTTATCCTCTTTTACGATTTGCTCGATAGATCGTCTTCGGTTCCTCGACCCCAAAACCGATCGGGCGTTTTGGTTTTTCAGGCGGCGCCATGAGCTGGCGGATAGCTTCGAAGATGGATTGAATTTGTCGATCGTGATTGCCTAACTTTCTTTCAAGTTCTTCTAACTTATGTGCCAAGTCTTTGTGCGTTCCTAATATTTCCCGCAGTTTTACAATGCTCTCATAATAGCGATGTTGACGTGAACAGCCCGCTGACTTTTAAGAATTCCCGAGAGCATTGCCACTCCTTGTTCTGTGAAGGCGTATGGCATCTTCCGCGTGCCGCCTCGTTTTGATGTTCCAAAATGGAACATCAAACTTTGAAATTCATCCTTTGACAATTGAAACATAAAGTCTTCAGGAAAGCGGTCAAGATTCCTCTTTACCGCCTTGTTCAAATCTCTCGTCTGTACAGCATACAACTCGGAAAGGTCTTTATCTAACATTACCTTCTGCGGCTTCAAATTGCAATGTTTAGTATAAATTCTCTTTTTGATTATGAAGAAGTTACGAAAATATATTACTCTTCCGCAAACTTCTTAATGGCATCGTAGAACTTAACAATCGCTTTTGCTTTATTCTTGCCAAACGTAAACCAGTGCCACGCATTATCCGGCGATGGATTGTCAACGGTTGGAATTCGTATTACCGGTTTGTCCTTAAATTCTCCAATTACGGGCTGCACTTCTTTTTGATTTTCTTCCACAATATTCCTTTATGTTTATTTTGGTTAGTCCAATATAGATATTTTTGAAATAAAATCAATTCCTCTCGTTTAAGGACTGTCATAGCCCAGCGAAAATGTCAGGTATAACGCTCAGTAGAAATGTCAGGGTAC
>CAZOQB010000010.1:0-22804 GCA_964581995.1 uncultured Ignavibacteriaceae bacterium
TTTCAGTATTTTCGGCTTTAATTTTTGAGCGGATAATATTTGATGATATTGAGCCAATCATATTCCAGCCGGCTGCAACATCTATCGAGTCAATTTCAATCGGAAAACCTTTGTATTTTATTGTATCGTTAGAGCCAAACTTCAACCAGTAACCTATTCCATTATCGAGTGTGTCTTTTCGAACATAACCAGCATAATACATAAAAGCATTTGAAGTTGATTGAGGATATAGCTCAGACTTAATGTAGTTTGAAGCATCTACCGGTACGCTTATCATATTCCAACCTGTATTAACTGACGATGGAAGTGTTACTACACCGGGCAAATTTTCTATTAGATATTCTGTATTAAACCTGATTAGCGCATAAGCTTCGCTCGTTAGCAAACCTGAGCTATCCTGATTAGCATTTTGTAAAACTGTATTTAAAGAATTACGAGCAGATTTGTTTTCGCCCCGCTGTATTCTAACTTTTGCTGTATCAAAAAATGCTAAATATTTATTTGCTGTAGTTTGATTCGCAATCCAACCGAGCGAGAGCGACTGAGTTGTGTAGGATTTGAGTGTGTCGAGAAAATGGATAGAATTAAATACTGATGGTGGATTTGTTGGACCTATAGTTTTTGTATATTTGGGCCCTGCTGCACGAAGTGAGTCGATATATCTCATCAAACTATCCGCTTCCTCAAGTGTGTTTAAATCGTCCATACTCGGGAATTGCTCAACATCTAAAAAAGGAATTACAGTTGCCCATCTTATGGATGGGATGCCTTTGCTTTCTATAGTAAACCCTGAAACTATTGAGTCAGGGGGTAATAGACGAGGATTACCCCAATTGGCGGTTTTATCATTATACAAACCAGCATTCCAGCCTCGTGGTAAATTTGAAAAACTTATTGATGTAATTATTCCATATAATGTACCATAGGATCTTCTCACAGTATTTTCGGTGTACTCATTTGCAAATGATAGACCGATCGTATCTAACATTTTTGTATTATCTATCCTTGAAACATCTAATGAAAATTCGATAATACTATCACCACTTGCAAGATTATTAATAATTGTGTAATTATAAGAGTAAATCTCTTTATAGTTATTTTTATTAACTCGTGACTTTAAATAAGTATTTTGACCAAGACACGATTCAGTTGTTACAAAAATATCCGTACAAATCGATAAAAAATAAATTCCGATTAACAACATTTTCTTTTTCATATTAATATTTCCCTCCAAATCCAAAATGAATTGATGGTTCTTGATATCGTTTACCACTATATCTTTTCATAATTCTTTCAAGTTCAATAATTTGTATTCTACTTAAACTGATAAGTTGATCATTATCGCTTCGAATAGCAGACTTGCTAATATCTACGCTATTACCAGTCCTATGGTAGAAATGTCCAGCACGCCAATCTGAACAAATATCAAATAAACCACCAAATTTAAGACTCATATCATTTATACGAAGTTTCAGGCTTATTCCCCCACCAGAATCTGTACCCGACCATTCATAGAAGTCTCTGATAGCGCTTCCTAGGCTATCTTTACATTCAGGATGGAACCAGTGGTTGTCATAATGTTTAATTAAATTTCCAATACATCTACCATAAGTAGTGATCCCAGAATTTCCGGTTAAAACCCAATAGTCACTACTTAAAGTTGAAAAATCATACAGCGAATCAACTTTAACTTTTATTCTCAACGTATCAAAACTTGTTGTATCACTTAATAATTTTGCAGTTATCTTTTCTATCCCTCCAAACTGTGAAGCTAAATATCTAAATTTCAATACACCAGTAGAATCTGTTTTTCTTTTGAATGTACTTACAGTATCATAGCCCGAGGCGGGTGGTAACTTTGGAACGCGATATTTTCCCATAGGTCTATTCCCATTGTGCGAATGCCCTCCGCTATCAGCAATCGCTGCCGTGTCAACTTTCACCCAAACATTCTGCATCGCTATGCCGTCAAAGGTAGCTTTTAATTCTAAATCTATCCAATTTCTTCTGGTGGAGTTATCGTTATAATCTGTAATATTTGGGCATATGCTATCAGATGCTGGTTGAGTAAATTTTATTACTGTATCTAAAACACCTATAAATACTGGAAGAATTTCTTCTCGGCAAATATATTGGGTATGAAAAGTTGCATCCCATCCATATTGTGTTGTGTCTGTAGAGCTAATCCCAAGCGTATCCATAATTCCATCAACTGGATGTAGGTCGGTTACGTAAACAAATATTACACTATCTCCTCGCTGCACAGGTATTACAGAAAACGGTTGATCTGAAATCGAATAATTGTACCTGCTTGTAAAATTACCAAAGCAATCTCTTAAGTAAGAATTAGATTGAGAAAAACGGGGAACGACGAAATCGGTTAAAATTGTATCACCATTTCTTACATCGACCCTAAGATGGCTTGAGTATGGAATAGGACTGCTATCACGCCCAGCGAAGGAATAATATACTTGCAACATTCCTCTTTTCTTCATTACAAAACCAGATACAATTCCTTCTGTACCCTCTGGTCCAATTATATTTAGATTCTGTAATGATTGTTGGGGATTTATTACAACTTTTTCCTTTATCCTCACCTGTGCAAAAAGAAAATCGCTGAAGAATAGCATTAGGAAAATTATGGTAAGTCTAAATCCCGCAGAGAGAGAGAGAGAGAGAGAGAGTAACTGTATTTTCTTAGTATCATTGTTTTAAATCCCGGCTGTTTAATTTAATGAACTTTAAAACTATCTATAAGAAACTAAGGACATTATACTGAAATTATTTTTGAGTGTCAAGTAAAATCTTCCCGAATTTATTTTATAAATATTATTTTGGAACCCTGTATAAATTCCAAACACCGGCGGCGAGGAAAATAATATTTGCCAGCCACGCAGTGAACAACGGATTCAGGTCGCCGTTGTACCCGAATGCCTGACTGATTTTCAAGAATATCATATATAAAAAGCTTACACCCACTGCAATACCAAATTCGACACCAACTCCGCTTCGTCGTTTAATAGACGAAAACGGAATGCCAAATAAAACAACTATAAAGCTCGCAAACGGAAATGAAATCTTGCTATAGAAATCTACCTCCCAGCGGGCAACATCATACCCTGCGCTTTTTTGGTGAGCGATAAAATTCTTTAAGTCGTAATAATCCATCTCATCAGGGCGCTGCTGCTTTTTTTGAATATCCGCCGGTATAAAATTCAATCTGCCGATATTTAATATCGTAAATACTTCAAGATATTCCTTATCTCCGCTAAACCTTCTGAAATTCCCATTCATTAATGACCAACTCTTGTTAACATCGTCCCATACCATTTGCTTGGCATGGTAGCGTGCTTGAACTATTGTCAAATCATTATGGTCAAAATCTTCCACAGTAACGTTCGATGCTATATTTCGCGTATCATCGAAATTGCCTATAGAGATAATTCGTGTTTCAGAATCTTGTATAAAGATGTTTGATTTTGAAATATAAGTTAGATATTTATGTAAGTAAGTTCGTGCTAAAGAATACTTTTGTTTATTCGTGTACGGAACCACCCAGCCGTTAAAATAAATCGAGAGAACACTAACCATGAGTGCAATAATTAACAGCGGTGCCATGTAGCGATACAAACTTAAACCGGATGCCTTCATGGCAGTCATTTCATTCATTGTCGAAAATTTACCGGTGGTGAACAATGCTGATAGTAACATCGAAACCGGAATCATCAGTTTAATAATTTCGGGCATAAAATAGAAATAGTATTTTAGAACAAGAAAAATATCGGCATTCCCGTCTATAAAATCATCCAGGGTTTCCATCATGTCTACGATTACAAAGATTACAATAATTGCGATCATGGCAAAAGCAGCCGTTACTACAAACTGTCGGATGATATATAAGTCGATTATTTTCATTTAATTCTCAGCCTCACGGTATGCTTTTGGAACGAACCGCTTAAAGAAGCTCCAATCGATGGTGTGAGTTTCCCTCCCCATCCTTAAAGTTAAGTAAATGCCTGCAATACCGATGACTATGTTTGCCGCCCACATACCGATGAAGGGTGAAATTATATCTCGGTCGGCTAATTTTTCCCCTCCAATAAGGCAAGACCAATATATCAGAAAGAAACCCAAGCTCAACGTGGCAGCAATTCCAAAACCGCCTCTGCGCGACATCATACCGAGAGGTGCGCCTATCAGCACGAATACTATACAAGCAGTTGGAATTGAATATTTTTTATAAATCTCTACAAGATATTCATCAATCCGGTCTCTATTAAAAGACATTAAGGATAATAAATTCTCAAGAGAACCCGTTTGATATCGGAGTTTGTTTAAGGTTTCGTTAATTATTTTAGAACTATCTTTGTTCACGAATTCATTTTCTGAAAACAAAATCTTATCCTTTTGGGATAAGTCCATTTTCAGATTAATATCTTTAGATACGATATCGACAACCTGACCGGCTAAATCCTTATTAATTTTTTCTAAACTATCTACATACGCGCGCATTACCTGTGCGCTCAATTCGCGGTCGCCTCTTTGGAAAGTTCCTTCAGAAGTTCTCTCGAGTGCAAACCCCTCAACATTCATCAGTAACCGGTGTTTCTGAAATTTTATTCTCCGATACTGTTTTTCTTCTCCTTCATCCGACTGATGAATTTCTCCATCCTGCAAATCCATGATTAGTTTTCTGTAATCCGGCGTAAAAGATATCCGCCCTTTCTGTGCGGTCACAACTACGCTTGACGCAGGGTTTGTGTAATCGTAAATAGTTACACCTTCGAGGTCGTTAGATATTTCAAAAGTTTTTCTAACAAGTATACTGTAGCCAGCAACTTCTTGTGAGAACATTCCGGGGTTCACAGTCAGTGTTGGTTTCTTTTTCCTGATATCGATCATTAAGGTTTTTGCTTTATGATTGGCTTCGGGCAATATTTTGTTATTGAATTCGATTGTCAGATATGTGATAATAAAAGAGACCAACAACACAGGCATCATCATACGGTATAAACTCACCCCGCATGCTTTCATCGCTGTTATTTCGTTTTGAGAAGATAAGCCGCCGAAAGCCATCAGCACCGCAATTAAAACCGACATCGGAACTGCTAACACTACCATCCAGGCTAAGTTCAGAGCGACCAATTCGGTGATAATCCATGCACTTAATCCCTTCCCTACAAAATCGTCTATGAACTTCATTATAAACTGAAGGAGAAAAATAAACATAAGCGTAAAGAGCGAAAAGAAAAACGGCCCGATATGCGCTCGCAATATATGTCGGTAGATAATCATATACTGTCAAAATATAATGTAAATTAATGGATTTTTCAACAATTGGGAAATCTATTTAAGAATACCTCACCCTTTCGTAGAAGAGCTTGTTCCTACTACTGATTTTTTGTATTACGATAAATAAACTTTTTTAGGGAAACTGTTATTGTTTATTGATCATGCTGAAAGCTTCATCGAGAGCACCACGCAATTTTTCGAGGGCATTGTCAAAAATAATCAATTTCTTTTGAGTAAATTTCTTTTCCCCCTCTTGAACATTATCCTTCAATTTGCTCTCTGTTATTGTTAGATACTTAGACTTATTTTTAGCTTCCTTGACATCGATGAAATAAGTCGTTTTACCTGACTTGATTGTTTTGGTGAAAAGCGGATCCATTATAACCTCCTAAATGTTGTTATGTTATTTTTAATTTCTGATATAGTAGGAGACGATAGAGTTTATGAAAACTCCTAAAAGGGGGGCTACCAGCTTTATCTTTGACGTCATAAAAATAACAAAATTTGATTTTGAAGTCAAGTTTTAGAAAAAAAAAGCCCGGAGGTCTATCCCGGGCTTAATACTTACGTACTTTGGACTTATATGTTCATAAACCTTAGTACATGTCACCCATACCGCCGTGTGGCATTGGGGGCATTGATTTTTCTTTTTCTGGTTTTTCGACAATTGTAGCTTCTGTAGTTAGTAATAAGCTCGCCACACTTGCTGCATTTTCGAGAGCGATACGAGTAACTTTTGTCGGATCGATTACACCCGCTTGAATTAAATTTTCGTATTTTTCTGTTTGTGCATTAAATCCATAATCATCCTTGCCATCTTTTACTTTGTTAATAACTACGGAACCTTCAAATCCTGCATTATTAACAATCCAACGGATTGGTTCTTCAAGAGCCCGGCGAATAATTTCTATTCCAATTTTTTGGTCTTCATTTTCCAGCTTAATACCATCGAGCTTTGCCGCTGCTCTCAAGTAAGCCACACCACCACCTGGTACGATACCTTCTTGAACGGCTGCACGAGTTGCATGGAGAGCATCTTCAACGCGGGCTTTCTTTTCTTTCATCTCGATTTCAGTCGCGGCACCAACTCTCAATACAGCAACACCGCCTGATAGTTTTGCAAGGCGTTCCTGGAGTTTTTCCTTATCATAATCGGATGTCGTTTTATCGATTTGACCTTTGATTTCATTGATTCTTGCTTTAATATCTTTGGCTTCTCCTGCTCCTTCAACTATTGTCGTATTATCTTTATCAATAGTAATTTTTTTTGCTCTACCGAGAGAAGCGAGTGTGGTATTCTCTAATTTAAATCCTTTTTCTTCTGCAATTACCTCACCACCGGTTAATACTGCGATATCTTCAAGCATAGCTTTACGACGATCACCAAATCCTGGGGCTTTAACCGCACAAACACGGAGAGTACCGCGCAATTTATTAACCACTAATGTTGCGAGAGCTTCACCCTCAATATCTTCAGCAATTAATAATATGGGTTTACCCGCTTGAGCAACTTTTTCTAGTATTGGGAGTAAATCTTTCATCGTACTGATTTTTTTATCGTGAATTAAAATGATCGGATCTTCTAATTCTGTTTCCATGGTATCTGCATTTGTAACAAAGTACGGTGAAAGATAACCGCGGTCGAATTGCATACCTTCTACCCACTCGACCGTTGTCTCGGTGCCCTTTGCATCTTCAACCGTGATAACACCATCTTTTCCAACTTTTTCCATCGCATTAGCAATAAGGTCGCCAATAGTTTTATCGTTGTTAGCAGAGATTGCACCAACCTGAGCAATTTTTTCCTTGTCGTCGCCAACGGTTTTGCTCATAGCTTTTAAACCTTCGACTACTTTTTGAACTGCTATGTCGATTCCGCGCTTTAAGTCCATCGGGTTTGCACCGGCAGTTACGTTCTTAAGTCCTTCTCGGACAATTGCCTGCGCAAGGACAGTTGCGGTAGTGGTTCCATCGCCGGCTACATCCGAAGTTTTACTTGCAACTTCACGAACCATTTGTGCACCCATATTTTCTGCTGGATCTTCAAGCTCGATCTCTTTTGCTACAGTAACTCCATCCTTTGTTACAGTTGGGGCACCAAATTTTTTATCTATTACAACATTTCGGCCCTTTGGACCTAATGTTACTTTCACAGCATCCGCTAATTTATCTACACCTCTTTTAAGGGCAGAACGCGCTTCTGAATCATAAGTAATTATTTTTACAGCCATTTTTATTCTCCTTTATTTTTTTCGAATTTAATTAATTAAACAATCGCGAACAGGTCGCTCTCACGCATGATCAAATATTCTTCACCCTCTACGGTAACCTCAGTTCCAGAGTATTTACCGTAAAGAACTTTATCGCCTACTTTAACTTCCATAGGTTGAATTTTTCCGTCGTCACCCTTTTTTCCGGGTCCAACAGCTATAACCGTTCCTACAACTGGTTTTTCTTTTGCCGTATCAGGTAGAATAATTCCGCCTTTTGTTTTTTCTTCAGCCACTTCGGGTTTAATTACAACTCGATCTGCTAATGGTTTTATTTTCATATTTTATCTCCTTTTTAATTTATTGATTTATAATGAATTACAGACTATTTGTTTTTTTACTTATTCTGTTAAATTTCGTTCAGATTAGCACTCTCTGTCAAAGAGTGCTAATAATATAACACATTTTTTAAAAAAATCAAATTGGCCCAAATTCTTAGGATTGAAACATTTTGAAAGGTTCTTCTGTCTTAATGTTAAAAATATTGTATATTTAAGGAAAAAATATGAAAAGACTATTTCGATCTGAACAGAACAAAAAAATTGCGGGTGTATGTGGTGGGATTGGTGAGTTTTTTGATATTGACCCTACGTTAATCCGTCTGGTTTTTATCTTTTTAGGTTTAGCCACCGGTCTGATTCCGTTTATCATCGGCTATATTATTGCCTGGTGGATAGTCCCGACGAAATCAGAAGTAGAAAAATGAAATTCATTTTAAAATTATTAACCTTCCCAATTTGGCTTCCATTTAAGATAATCTGGGGGTTGATCAAAATATTTTTAACTTTGGCAGTCGTGATATTTATTATTTATCTTCTCAAAGAAATTTTGTAATAATGAATAATTTAATTATATTTCATCCACAATAAATATGTGCGGAAGTAATTCAGTGGTAGAATGTCAGCTTCCGAAGTCCCATTACGATAGAATTTACTCTGTAAGTTCTTAATCGTAACGTGGATCCTCATTTCGACAACTTGGAATGCGGGATTAGCTCAGTTGGTAGAGCATCAGCTTCCCAAGCTGAGGGTCGCGGGTTCGAATCCCGTATCCCGCTCTCGTATAAATAAATTGGACGCTTAGCTCAGCTGGTTCAGAGCGCTGCCCTTACAAGGCAGAGGTCGCAGGTTCGATCCCCGCAGCGTCCACAAAATTTCTGTTACGCCCCCCTACCAGTTTTGAATCATTCTTTCCAAAATCCTCTTTGACTTTCAAATCATATCTCCATATATTTCGATTGTAATTGACCTGATATTAGTCTAACAGAAATTAATATTTCACATGAATATTCTCATCCTCTGCACCGGCAACTCGTGTCGCAGTCAAATGGCAGAAGGGTTTTTGAAATCTTTTAATCCGTCAATAGAAGTATTTTCAGCCGGGACGAATCCAGCTTCAAACGTTCATCCGAAAGCAATACAAGTAATGAAAGAAGTTGGGATTGATATTTCACAGAATTATACTAAAACTGTTGACACGTTTTTAAAAGAACCATTCGACTACCTAATAACTGTATGCGATAAATCTAAAGAAACATGCCCGATTTTTATCGGTAAGGTTGGTATGCAACTGCATATTGGATTTGAAGACCCCGCCAACGCTACCGGCACGGAAGAAGAAATCATTTCAGTTTTCAGAAAAATTAGAGATGAAATAAGAACAGAATTTTACAAATTCTATCAAGAACGATTAAAGGAAAAATGACAAATATGAGTTCGATTACTAAAAAGCTATCGTTTTTAGATCGATACTTAACTCTCTGGATTTTCCTTGCAATGTTCGTTGGTGTTTCTACCGGTTATCTCCTTCCTAACGTTGCAGGTTTCTGGAATTCATTTCAAAGCGGGACAACAAACATTCCCATTGCTATCGGGCTTATCTTAATGATGTATCCACCGCTCGCAAAAGTTAAGTACGAGGAACTTGGCGATGTTTTTAAAAATGTAAAAATCCTTTCCTTATCGCTTATTCAAAATTGGGTCATCGGTCCAATACTGATGTTCGCTCTTGCAGTTATTTTTCTCCAAGATTATCCAGAATATATGGCTGGTTTGATCATGATCGGACTGGCGCGCTGTATTGCGATGGTGATAGTATGGAACGAACTTGCAAAAGGAGATACAGAATACGCCGCTGGGCTGGTTGCTTTCAATTCAATCTTTCAAGTACTTTTCTTTTCAGTTTACGCTTATGTATTCTTAACTGTTTTACCATCTTGGTTAGGACTGCGAACATTTACAGTAGATATTACAATCGGACAAATTGCAGAAAGTGTTTTCATTTATCTCGGCATTCCATTTTTAGCAGGAATCATTACCCGGTTCACGTTGGTCAAAGCAAAAGGTAAAGATTGGTATCAAACCAAATTTATCCCGAAGATTTCACCGATTACGTTGATCGCACTTTTATTTACTATAGTCGTAATGTTCTCATTAAAAGGCGAGTATATTGTAAAGATTCCGCTTGATGTAGTACGTATCGCAATTCCGCTCGTCATTTACTTTGTTATAATGTTTCTTGTCTCGTTCTATATGGGAAGAAAGATCGGAGCGGATTATTCGAAGACAGCAACACTTTCGTTTACGGCGGCGAGTAACAATTTTGAATTAGCAATCGCTGTCGCAATCGCGGTGTTCGGAATAAATTCAGGCGAAGCATTTGCTGCCGTAATCGGTCCCCTTGTGGAAGTACCTGTGCTAATTATGCTTGTGAATGTAGCCCTGTATTTTCAACGAAAATATTTCATGGCGAATGAATAATTCCATATATTCTCAAACACATATAATTCGATCCCACTTATAAACGAATAATAATGTTAGATTCAACTTCTACTTCGAGTGTCCCTCAAAATATATCGGGGAACAAAGACCGAAAGACAATAAAAACATTCGCTGCTGCATCATTCCTAAACGATATGGGCTCGGATATGATTTATCCGATCTGGCCCCTGTTTATTCGCAGCGTGCTCGGTGCGAATATGACAATGCTTGGAATACTCGACGGACTTGGTGAAGCCATAGTTTCATTATCTCAGGCGGGTTCGGGATATCTATCAGACCGAATTCATAAGCGAAAGATTTTCATTTGGCTCGGTTATTTGATGGGCGCATTCTCGCGTGTCGGATATTCTATATCAGTGGCATGGACGACGGTACTTCCATTCAGAATTCTAGACCGGGCGGGCAAAATTCGGAGCGCACCCCGCGACGCAATAATTGCCGACATATCTACCGACTACAATCGCGGTAAAAACTTTGGAATTCTTCGCACCGCAGACCACCTTGGTGCTGTAATTGGAATTATCGTTTGCTTGTCGTTAGTCGACTCGCTCAGCTTCTCGACTATATTTGCAATTGCGGCTGTACCTTCTGTAATCGGTGTGGCACTGATACTAGTACTGATTAAAGAACGACCCGCAGAAAAAATTCATGCTTTCAAAGGCATAACCCTCAGAGATTTAAGTAAAAATTTCAAACTCTTTCTGATAGTCAGTGCGATATTTTCTCTCGGTTCCTTTAGCTATTCTTTTTTACTTATATATGCAAAAGATTTTGGTTTCGCTATTAAGACTGTTCCAATCCTCTATTTGATATTTACAGTTGTCGCAGCATTATCATCCTACCCTTTCGGATATTTAGCCGATAAGTTTGGAAGAAAGATAGTAATCGCTATCGGATTTTCTTTATGGATAGTAGTGTGTTTTGGGTTTATCGTATCAAATAGCTTCGTGCTTATCATTTTTCTTTTTATTTTATACGGACTGCAAAAAGGAGCGCTCGAGACAGTTCAGAAAGCTTTTGTATCCGAGTTAAGTCCAGAAAAATTTAGAGCCAGCAGCTTGGGAGGTTTTCAAATGGTAATTGGTCTGTGCGCATTGCCCGCCTCTGTGATTGCCGGTTTGTTATGGGATAATTTCGGGAAGGAAGCCACGATGATTTACTCGATAACACTATCATTAATTTCATTTGGAATGTTGTTTCGGGTGAAAGAAGACTGAAATTATGGTTTGTTTGAGTGGTAAAACCCCACACATTTTTTTATTCATTGCACGAAACAGAATTGTAACATACAGAAGAATTTCTTAATTTTACAAAGGTGAATTTATGAACTATCGTCATCAAAAACTTGTGGATGATATTTTATCTCTCGCTGGCGTTAAAATTAACGGCAGCAACCCTTGGGATATCCAGGTTCACGACAAAAGATTTTATAAGCGTGCAATTACAGAAGCTGAACTTGGTATCGGCGAATCCTATATGGACGGCTGGTGGGATGCGGAAAAAGTTGATGAATTTATTTACAAAGTCCTGAGAGCTGAACTCAATCAAAAGATAAAACGAAAACGGTCTATACTTCTGAAATTATTTCAAGCAAGGTTATTCAATCTTCAATCTAAACGTCGTGCTTTTATAATAGGCGAAAGGCATTACGACTTAGGCAACGACCTTTTCCAGAATATGCTCGATAAAAGAATGAATTACAGTTGTGCCTATTGGAAGGATGCTAATAATCTGGACGAAGCTCAAGAAAACAAACTCGAATTAATTTGCCGCAAACTTTATCTAAAGCCGGGGATGCGTGTTCTCGATATCGGTTGCGGCTGGGGAGCTTTTGGTAAATACGCTGCTGAAAAATACAATGTTGAAACACTTGGTATTACAGTCTCTAAAGAACAAGTTACCCTGGGAAGAGTATTATGCAAAGGTTTGCCTGTTGAGTTTAAGCTAATGGATTATCGTGATGTTAATGAGAGATTTGATCGGATAGTAAGCGTTGGAATGTTTGAACACGTAGGGTATAAGAACTACCAAACATTTTTTAGAGTTACAAATAAGAGTTTAAACGACGATGGATTATTCCTGCTGCATACGATTGGAAATATTATATCTGAAAAATCTTTTAACCCTTGGACGAATAAATACATTTTCCCAAATGGGATGATTCCTTCAATTTCACAATTAAGCGGAGCGGCAGAAGGACTTTTTGTTATTGAAGATTTACACAACTTTGGCGATGATTATGACAAAACTCTGATGGCTTGGTATAATAATTTTATAACGAATTGGAGTAAAATAAAAGATAAATATAGTGAACGATTCTTCAGAATGTGGAAATATTTTTTACTTTCATCTGCCGGTTCGTTCAGAGCAAGACGAGACCAACTTTGGCAAATTATTCTATCTAAAAACGGAATTTTGGGTGGTTATAAATCAATAAGATAAAAATATTTGAAACATTAAACGATTATTAAAAATACGAGTCGATATGTCACAATTAGGATTGGCGCTTGGCGGTGGCGGGGCAAGGGGTTTGGCTCACATCGGAGTTCTAAAAGTCCTTGAGTCTGAGGGAATTAAAATTAATTATATTACCGGATGCAGTATGGGCGCTGTCGTTGGCGGGTTATATGCTTATTTTGGTAACGCAAAACAGGTCGAGAAATTCATACTCGATGTAATAAATAATCCCAAATTTATTATACACAAAAAGTTACATAATAAAATTAAAAAAACGGATAAAAATTACTTCGAACAGTTTTTCGATTATATTGGAATGCGTCTTCAAGCATTAAAATCCTTAAGCCATTTATCATATTTTGACGATGTTGTTACACAAGAGATTTATAAGTTAATTCCCGATGTGCCTATCGAAAATCTGAATATTAATTTTTCTGCGATTGCCACGGATTTAGCTTCGGGAGAGGAAGTTAATTTTACAAAAGGAAGTTTACGCAACGCAATTCGTGCAAGTTCTGCTATTCCGGGTATTTTTCCGCCCGTTAAATTTGATAATTATTATCTCGTAGATGGGAGCGCATCAGACAGCGTACCCGCTGGTAAAGTAAGAGAAATCGGCGCCGATAGAGTTTTAGCAATAGATGTTACCCGCAGCTTAAAAGTAGTACAACCTCTTCAAAATGTTTTTGATATTCTTTACAGAACTGAAGATATCACTTCTTTCCATCTCTCTGTCTTAAGATTAAGAGAAGCCGATTTAGTTATTCGTCCTCAAGTAGGTGAACTATCGTGGGCTGATTTTGGTAAGGCAAAAGAAATTGTTACGGCTGGTGAAATCATTACCCAAAAATATATAAATAGGATTAAAAAATTAGTTAACCGAAATTCGTACCTGTTAGAGATAGAACGTTATATCAAAAAATTAAAAGGTGATGGTTAGTAGGAATTACATTTACTTAAATGCAGTTCCGATTTCCAATTTGGCTCTCTCCCGAATTTTTTGTATCTTAATTAAGAATGATTTTACTTTTTTATCATATAGCTCTTACACCGCATTAGTACATCCTCCGCTAACGGGGCAGAATGCACACCCCGCTTTTCAAGTTTTCACTAAAAATTCAATCTTATATTCCAAACAAACATTTATGAAAAACAACGAAATTACACGCCGCCGCACTTTTGGCATTATCAGTCACCCCGATGCCGGGAAAACTACACTCACAGAGAAACTGCTGTTGTTTGGCGGTGCTATCCACACGGCTGGCGCTGTGAAAAGCAATAAGATTAGAAAAACAGCCACCTCCGACTTCATGGAAATTGAGAAACAGAGAGGGATTTCCGTTGCGACTTCTGTGATGGGATTCGAATATAAAAGTTATAAGGTCAATATTCTGGACACACCGGGTCACAAAGATTTTGCAGAAGACACGTACAGAACTCTCACCGCTGTGGACAGCGTTATCCTCGTTATCGATTGTGCGAAGGGTGTCGAAGAACAAACGCGAAAGCTTATGGATGTCTGCCGGATGCGAAGCACACCGGTAATCGTGTTTATCAACAAATTAGACAGGGAAGGACGCGATCCGTTCGCTCTTTTAGACGAGCTGGAGCGTGAACTCGGCATTCATACGCGTCCACTCACTTGGCCCATCGGTAGCGGCTCGCGCTTTCAAGGTGTGTACAATATATTCGACAAGCAGTTGGAACTATTCTCCCCCAATAAAACTAATATATCGGATGTTATCGTTGCAATTGACGATCTCACCAGTCCACTCCTCGATAAACATATCGGTACCGATTCTGCCGCAAAGCTTCGTGAGGATATTGGAATCATCGAAGGAGTGTATGAACCGTTCGACGAAGAACACTACCGCGACGCTTATCTTGCTCCGGTTTTTTTCGGCAGCGCAATAAATAATTTTGGTGTAAAAGAGTTGTTAG
Source organism: uncultured Ignavibacteriaceae bacterium (assembly GCA_964581995.1). Taxonomy (GTDB): domain Bacteria; phylum Bacteroidota; class Ignavibacteria; order UBA10030; family BY39; genus CAZOQB01. The sequence goes on from CAZOQB010000010.1 coordinate 14,741, forward strand.
ATACATTTGTTACGATTGCACCCTCTCCTCAACCGAGGGTGACGGACATCAGGAAAGTTGACCCTACAGAGGATCTCTTTAGCGGCTTCATTTTCAAGATTCACGCGAACTTAGACCCTAACCACCGGGATCGAATCGCATTTTGCCGTGTTTGTTCAGGAAAATTCGAACGTAACAAATTTTATTATCATACTCGGCTCAACAAAGAAATACGCTTCACAAGTCCTACCAGCTTTATGGCAAACGAAAAGAGTGTAATTGAGGAAGCTTGGCCCGGAGATGTTATAGGATTGTATGATACAGGCAATTTCAAAATCGGTGATACGCTGACGGAAGGCGAACAGTTCAGTTTCAAAGGGATACCGAGGTTTTCGCCGGAAATATTCAGACAGGTTTTCAACAGGAACCCATTCAAAGCCAAGCAATTAGATAAAGGAATCAGACAACTTTCGGATGAAGGCGTCGCTCAACTCTTTCTTCGTCAACAAGGTAACATAAAGATCGTTGGCACAGTCGGTGAGATGCAATTTGAGGTTATTAAATTCAGGTTATTGCACGAGTACAGCGCCGAGTGTGATTTTCAGCCGTTGAATGTTTATAAAGCATTTTGGTTTACCTCTGAAGATGACGAGCAGCTTAAGCGTTTTCATTCACTCCAGAACCACCATATTGCATTCGATAAAGATGACCATCCGGTTTACCTTGCCGAAGGGACATGGTCACTCAAATCTGCAAAGGATATGTTTCCGGAGATTGAGTTTCATTTAACATCGGAGTTCAAGACCGATGCAGATGCAACTCTGAGTATAGGACAATGGGGAAAATACTAGTATTCAATATCAAAATCTTTTAATATTTTGATGAATTCTTCTTTCTCCCTACAAACATTCGACCCTTCTGGGGTCGGTATTGTTTTTCTATTTTCTCCTACAAACATTCGACTCCTAACGGAGTCGATAATATCTAAAACTTATTCAAGCTATGATTCTTTATGCAAAACGGAATGTACTACCTCTAAAAGTTTTTCAGCAGCATATGGTTTTGCGATGAACCCGTCAACTGTGTGTTCATGAACTTTATCAATATTATGGTTTTCCATGAGTCCGCTGGAAGCGATTATCTTCACAACCGGGTTGAGCTTGCGTAACCCTCGAATAGTTTGTGGTCCATCCATTATTGGCATCATCATATCAGTAATTACCAAGGCGACATCATCGACTCTCGATTTATATATTTCTAACGCTTCTGCTCCATTATTAACCGTAAGAACACGGTATCCGAACATCTCCAACATTTGGTGTGTAATTTCGCATATCGATACTTCATCATCAATTACAAGAATAAGTTCGCCATTTCCGGTTAAAATATCCTTCTCTTTATTTTCAGTTTTAGTTGCTTGTCCCAATTCGTGAGCCGGTAGATATACTTTAAAGATCGTTCCGTTCCCGATTTCACTGTAAACATTAATGAACCCACCATGGCTTTTAATAATTGCATGTACGGTAGATAAGCCAAGCCCCGTTCCTTTTCCGATAGGTTTTGTAGTAAAAAATGGGTCAAATATTTTATCTAAAATATCTTTTGGAATTCCCGTTCCGGTATCGGATATCGATAGAATGACGTATCGCCCCGGTTTCGCGTCGATATGTATTTTTGCGAAGCCCTCATCTATTTCAAAATTTTCGGCAGCTAATACCAATCTTCCGCCATCCGGCATTGCGTCTCGCGCATTCACGCATAAGTTCAATAACACTTGGTGCAGATTTGTTGCATCACCTGTAACTGTCCATAGGTGTTTCGAGATTTGTATATCGGTTTGGATCGACCTTGGGAAAGTTTCCTTTATAATATGTCCCATTTCAGTAATCAAATGCTTAAGCTGAATTATACCTCTATCAGATTCTGACCCGCGTGCGAAAGTAAGTACTTGCTTTATGATATCGGTTCCGCGCTGTGCACTCGCCTCTAAAATGTCAAGCGTGGGTATTCCGATTTCATCTTTGATCCATCTTCTAAGATACTCAACCGAAAGGAGAATTGGCGCCAACACATTATTAAGGTCATGCGCAATTCCACCTGCGAGAGTACCGATGCTTTCCATACGCTGCGCACGCAGGAGCTGTGTCTCAAGCAATTTCTTTTCAGTGATATCTTCCTTCACAGCGAGATAATGAGTAATCTTGCCCGACGCATCCTTGATAGGAGAGATCGACGCGGACTCCCAATAAAGCTCTCCGTTTTTCTTCTTGTTATGGAATTCTCCCTGCCATTCTTTACCCAATGAAATAGTTCCCCATAACTGTTTGTATTCTTCAGATGGTATCTCCCCCGACTTCAGTATGCGTGGGTTTTGACCGAGCACCTCAGCAGAAGTGTAACCTGTAAGCTGTGTAAATTTTGGATTAACATATTCTATCTTTCCTTCAAGATCGGTTATGACTATGGAAGCAGGGCTTTGTTCCATTGCACGCGAAAGCATACGGATATTTTCTTCGGCAAGCTTCCGCTCGGTGATATCTCTTGCCGAAGCATAGATCATATTTCCCACTGGGGTCGATCTCCACTCAATCCACTTATATGACCTATCTTTACATTTATAACGATTAACAAAGTTTATTATCTCCTTGTTATTCTCTAAATCTTTTATTGTGTTTAGAGTAGATGAAAGGTCATCAGGATGAATTAAATCCAGAAAACGTTTACCTTCCAGCTCATTCAAAGAATAGCCAAGAACCTTTTCCCATTCAGGATTAAGTCGAACAAAATATCCATCGGTATTAGCGATACAGAGTAAATCTAAATTTGAAGTGAAGAATCTATCCAATTCTTTTTGTTTATCGCGAAGCGCTTCTTCCGCCTGCTTACGCTTGGTGATGTCTCTCCACACCGATCTGCTGTGCAATATATTACCTTTATCGTCCCTTACAGCAGTAGCGCTTAAATTTACATCGATAACAGTTCCATCTTTCTTAACTACTTTTAATTCTGCATTTGTGATGAAGCCTGTTTCTCTAAATGCGGTTAAATTATTTTTGTAATCTTCATAAGAGTCGGGGTGATACATTTCTGTTAATGGTTTCCCGACCAATTCTTCTTTTGTATATCCGGTAACTTTTGCAAGTGTATTATTGCCGAATATAATCGTTCCATTTTTAGGTTCAATAGAAAGATACATATCAGGAGCATTTTCGTATAAGTCGGAATATTTTCTTTCGGATTCCATCAGTATTTCATCCGCATGCACGCGCTCGGTGATATCAGTTAGTGAACCAACTATAGCTACGGTCTTTCCATTTTCAAGGACGGGTGCTTCTCTTACTTCAACCCAAACCTTCCTTCCGGTCTTATGAACTAATTCAAGCTCGTATGGTTCTTGCGCTTCTCCGGTTTCTATTGCCTTAACAGTTTTTTGGAAACCAATCTCATTAATTGGATTATCCGAAACAGTCTCGGTCCATTTTATCAATGCTTCTTCAACTTCATAACCAAGAATTTCTTTTACTTGTGGACTTAAGTAATTCAGAACATGGTTAGCGTCGTGAGAATAAAAAAGATTTGTGCTATGCTCAAAAATGCTTCTTAGTTTAAGCTCGCTTTCCCGAAGAGCATTTTCAGTTCTTTTGCGCTCGGTGATATCTTGAATGATTGAGAGAAAAACTTTTTCGTTTTCATAATCAAAAACCTGTATGCGTATTTCGCACGGATACACAGTGCCGTCTTTTCGCCGATGTATCGTTTCAAATAGTTCAAATTCTTTCTCTTTGCTTAATAACGGTTTTGTAATCTCTAAAAAAATTGGCAGGGTGATTTCCGGTTTGATGTCGAGAAGTGTCATTTCTTTAAGTTCATCTAAAGAATACCCGATGTTTTTTATTGCGCCTGAATTGGCAAAACGATATTTCAATGTCGATACATCGGAAATATAAATTTCGTTCACACTCCGTTCTATCGTATGTTCTAACAATGCTCTTTCTTTTTCTGCGATCAAGCGTTTCTTTTCTTTATCATATGTTTCCAAGGCAAAGGAAATATCGACGCCGATTTCATGAAGCAGATTAGTTTCTTTTTCGCCAAAGAAATTGGTTTCGGAAGAATAGAGAACAAATACGCCAATTACATCATTAAATAACTGTATCGGTGCAGCGGCAAGAGATTTGAAATTACGTTTAAGAGCTCCATTACGCCAATATTCACAATCAGGGTCTGTTGCTACGTCATTCTTTACAACAATGTGGTTTTCTTTGTAAGCTCGAATACACGGCATCAAATTTCGCATCTCATCCGGTGCGCCGGCAAGTTCCTTCTGCAAAAACCCATCTTCAAAGCCATGCCAGTTATATGGTATTATCTTTTTCGATTGGTTATCGAATAAACCAACCCAAGCTAATTTGAATTCACCAGATTCTATTGCTACGCGGCAAATATCTTTGAATAATTCATCACTGTTCTTCAATCTAACTATCGCTTGGTTGGATTGGCTGAGCATTGCGTAAAGACGATTTAAGTGTATTATTTCTTTTTCAGTGCGCTTGCGCTCGGTGATATTGCGGATGTTACATTGCACTACTTTATGACTATTTACTGTATAAACATTACTGACAAATTCCACGTCAATTGTCTGCCCTGAGGCGGTTTCTAATGGTAAATCTTCATAACGGACATATTCTTTCTGCTGTAATTCTAAAAATTTTTCACGATTAGCAACTATATCTTTGAAGGATCCTATTTCCCATAATGTTTTATCGATGAATCTACTTTTTGGATAACCCAAAATCTCAATCAAATATGGATTTACATCAACAATCTTTCCGGTAGCGGCGTCGAGTATAAGAATACCATCTCTGGCTGCTTCAAAAAGTCGTCTGTATTTTCTTTCGGAATCGAAAATTAGCTTTTGAGATTTTCTTTCTTCCGTCTGATCTCTAAACACAAGCACTACGCCAATTATTTCACCGCTTTCATTTCTAATCGGTGCGCCGCTATCGGCGATGGGAATTTCGCTTCCGTCATTAGAAATCAAGAGAGTATGGTTGGCAAGTCCAATAATTACACCATTTTTCAATACTTTTTGGACCGGATTTTCAACACTGTTTCTTGTTCCTTCGTTAATTATTTTAAAAACTTCTTCTAATTTTTTCCCTTTAGCAAAAGCTTCGGTGAAACCAGTTAATTGCTCGGCGATCCGGTTAAAGTGTTTAACTCTCCCTTTTTTATCTGTGGTGATAACACCATCCCCGATACTGTAAAGTGTTGTTCTAAATTCTTCCTGAGTTTCAAATAAAGTTTTATAAATATTCCTTTGCCGGTAATGGTATATCCACATTAATCCAACGATGAGAGCTGAAATGAGTATAAAAACAAACAGAGAAATTGCGATTCCCTGAAATTTTAGATCAGATAAAACTTCATCCCGATCAACTTTTGCCTCCATGTACCAATTGGTTCCGGGAACAGGCGCCAAGTATGCCAGGACATCAATACCACGATAATCTTTACCAGCAAAATATCCGGTTTTACCTAACACTGCTTGAACCGTGGGAAGCTCTTTTCTTGTTAACGACACGCGAAATTTCAACGCGGTATTTTTTTGATGCCTGAGTTCATGCAGATATAGTACACTATCGCCGTCTTTCTCGAACAAAATTGTTTCGGCGGTTTTACTTGGCGTGGGCCACGATTGGATGAAAGGGTAAAGATAATCATTCGGATTTATACGAAACAAAATCGCTGCTACATTTTGATTTTTATCGTTAATTATGGGAGCGATTATATCATAATGAATATTATTGTGTGTAGGACAGTAATAAAAATCTGTGAAGGTAATTTTTTGATTTTCAACCGACCTAATTATTTTCGCCGATATTGCTTTATCTAAAATGGATAACTCTGTACCAACCGATAACAGTATCTCACCTTGTACAGTAGTTAGGAGAATCGTTTCGTACTCGCCTAACTCTTGCACCGAAGAAAGACGTTTTTTGACATCGCTGATAGTTTTATCGTTCTTATAATTTTGATTCAGTTTTTCAATTGTGTTAATAATGAGCGGCGAGGTGGAAATAGTTGATACATCTCCTGTTCGTTCTTTATGCCAACGAACAATCTGATCAATTTTTGATTCGGCTATTGCTTTAATGTCGTCATTATTTTTAGACAGGATGATGTTTCTATTATGAATGAAGTAAAAATATCCGCCAATAATCAGTAAGATGCTTATTGCCGCAGATAGAATTACAATATGACTTTTCTGAGAAAGCAGTTGTTTTGATGCTTTTAACATGAAACACCATCCTTCTTATCTATGATATAGTGAAAGATATTGTACTCGGAAATTATTTTTTGTTGACTTGTGGGGAAGTTCGCAACGCCACTATGTTGGTAAGAAGTGTTACATGCGAAAGTAAAATTAGATATCAGCATATTGATTATTGTCGTGCTATTCTAAAAATGAGTTTCAATGAACTACTCCGCCACTCTACGAGTCGTAGACAATCAGCAGAGTATCTGATGATTCGGGATTGAAACTTTTCGCCGCTCTACGAGTCGTAGATAAGGAGCGGGGAGTTCAACCCTTTGAGATTAACAATAGGTATTTTAAAAAAAAGAACGGTTAATTCCAAATAACGCTTTGGGTTAGAATATGACTTTTATATGGGGTCGGCAGGGGCTGTGAAATACAGAAAATTTTATGATATTGAGGAAAAATCATGGGTAAACCTCCGACGGTTTGTTTTGCTTAATCATTTTAACTGTCGGAGGTTTTCCTCTTTCTTATATAGCGCGATGAGCTTACAGATTTACCTTGTAGGAAAAAAGTTTTCTCGATACATCCTTCTGAAAATGCAATTAGGACTCAATCTTTTTTCCACTCATAAACCTCGTAGCCATCTACAACTTCCGTGGTCGGATTAAAGCCTTCGCGCGTTCCGAGCGGCTCGATTGACGGCTTTGCAATCCAGATTGTATTCGGTTTTGCGTGCTTCTGAAAATGTCCGGCAATGTCTATGACTCTGTCCGCGATTTCTTCGAGTGGCAAGTTTTCATCATAGTAAACAAATCCGGCATTCACTCCACACCTCACTGCAAAATCGTGCTGCATAGCTTTAATATTTTTATTAAAAGCGTCAAGTCCGATAATTACATGCCTGCCTGCCGTTACTGCCTGGTCCACTCGCTCGAAACATGTCATCACTCCGTCGGGAGTCCATGCTTGTTTTAAAGCTCCATTTCCAACTAACACACCCTCAACAAACCGTTTGAATTCTTTAAAATCATGTTCGACGAAAGCTTTCTCCTCACCGTCCTTCATCTTTGTTGAATCAACAACATCGACAGATAAGAAAGCAAGGTCACGTCCCATCGCATCTAATTTCTTTTTTGTTTCGATGAATTGCTTCAGTATCTGTTCGCGGTCCCTCGGCTTGGCACTCTGCAAATCCATCAACGTCTCATCTAACTTACTCGTTATCGCAGAACCTTTTTTGATATTCTGCTTCGATTTCCACAACTCATACTTTCGCTTAAAATGAACAAAATATACTTTTTCCTTTAAGGTATCGGAGGTTTGGCTAAGAGTTCCCTTTATAAAAAATGTTCCGACAATTAAAATCCATATCGTCAAATCGTGTTTCCCAACTTTTGTAGGTATCTGCGTACGCAAAAATTCTTTACACCAGTTTCCGATTTCAAGTATAAAATTGAGAACCGGGTACCGGGAATAACCTTCTAAATAGGGTATCACTAAAGAACCGACAAATATTAAAACAAAAGCTCCGAGAATATGGCTAATAATTTTTATCAGCCACGAAAATCCGATCAAAGAATTTTCAGTGAAACCGTATTTAAGCTCTACACCGCTAATCGTGTAGTCGAGTTGTTCACCTGTATTTATTTTTTTTGTCATTACGAGCTGCCTTTTAGTAATTCATTAACACTTCTAAATGTTTTTCAACACTCTTCGATAAAGAATTCAGATTATAACCGCCTTCGAGGACAGATATAATTCTTCCATGAGAATATTTTTCTGCAAGCTCGGCAACCATCTCCGTCATTATCCGAAATGAA
>CAZOQB010000010.1:22814-37209 GCA_964581995.1 uncultured Ignavibacteriaceae bacterium
ATCTTCTGTTAAGTTAATTCCGGCAAGCGGGTCATCTTTGTGCGCATCAAAGCCAGCCGAAATTAAAATCAACTCCGGCATGTAACCCTCGAGTTTAGGAATAATCTCACGTTTAAAAGCTTCAATATATTCTTTTTCGCCACTGCCCGCTCTCATTGTGCAATTTAGATTAAAGCCCTTGCCGTTTCTATCTCCTGCCTCTGTTGGAGCGCCGGTGCCGGGATAAAACGGATACTGGTGTAAGCTGACATAAAATACGGTAGGATCCGAATAAAATATTTCCTGAGTTCCATTGCCGTGATGAACATCCCAATCAATAATCGCAATTCTTTTTAAACCGAATTTCTCCTGTGCATAGCGAGCCGCGACTGCTACATTGTTGAAGAGACAAAAACCCATCGGTGTTTCACTTTCTGCATGATGACCTGGCGGACGGACAGCACAAAAAACATTTTTTAATACACCGCTCATAACGGCATCAACAGCCGCCAAAACACCTCCCGCCGCCAACAATGCAATTTCATACGAATCTTCACATACTACCGTGTCGCCTTGATCGAGTGTTGAATATCCGTCGATGCGTGCCAGAAGACACCTATCCTTAACAAGCTTGATGTGGTACGGACTATGAACTTTAGAAATAACTTCGATGGGAGCTGAATCTATCATTAAATGATGAAGCTTCTGCCAAACGCCGGTTTTTATTAAATGAGATGTGATGGCTTTTAACCTATCCGGTTTTTCAGGATGGCCGACGCCTGTATCGTGAGAAAGATATCTATCGTGGTAAACGAAACCCGTGCTCATAAAAATGATTATGCCGATTCTTCCACAGTTGCCTCAATCTCCTTCCACCTTTTGGCGTATTCAGTCAGCTTTTTATCTACAAGAAAGTGAATAGTATCTTTTTGAAATTTACCCGAGGACAGTTTCTTACCCGCCGGTACACTCATTAATATTTCGATTCCTTCATCAATTGTCTTTACCGGATATATATGGAACTTCCCCGCTTCTACAGCTTCAACAACATCGTGACGCAGCATGAGGTCGTCAATATTTTTATGCGGGATAATAACAGATTGATTTCCCGTTAGACGTCGCGCTCTGCAAACATCGAAGAATCCTTCAATTTTTTGATTTACTCCGCCAATAGGTTGTATTTCTCCTTTTTGATTTACTGAGCCAGTAACAGCAATGTCCTGCCTGATCGGTACTTCAGCTAACGCAGATAGAATTGCATAAATCTCTGTTGAGGAAGCGCTGTCCCCATCCACACCGCTATACGACTGCTCGAATGCTATACTCGCGCTCAATACCAACGGCTTATCTTGCGCATACAGTCGCCTCAGATAACCTGTAAGTATTAGCACACCTTTGTTATGTGTGGGCCCGCTTAGCTCAGCTTCTCTCTCAATATTGATAATACCGGCTTTCCCCAGCGCAGTGGTAACTGTAATTCGCGATGGCTTGCCGAAGGAATATTCACCTGTATCATAAACAGAAAGCCCGTTAACCTGACCGACAACTTTACCCTTGCTGTCAATAAAAATTGTACCGTCTAAAATTAATTCTTGAATTTTATCCTCAATCATTTTTACGCGCTCGATTCTTTCATCGATCGCTTTTCTGATATGCTTGGCTGAGGCAATACCGCTTTGATCCTTAATTGCCCAGTAATTAGTTTCACGCATTACGTCGGCGATGATGTTAAAACGAGTCGTCAATTTATTTTGTCTGCCGGATAAACGCACACCGTATTCAATAATTTCGGCGACGGCCGACTTATCGAATTTTACTAATTTTTCTTCGTCGCAAATCATCCTGATGAAAGATGTGTAGCTGCTGATTGCATCTTCATTTCTTTTCATTTCAACCTCAAAATCGGCTCGCACTTTAAATACCTTTTTGAAGTCGTCGTCCGCATCGTATAACATTGAATAGATATAAGCATCTCCGATCATTACAACTTTAACATCGAGTTGAATTGGCTCTGGCTTGAGTGCCGATGTTGCTCCAAAAAGCCCGGATTCGACCGTTTGTATTTCGAGAAGTTGATTACGAAGTGTACGTTTGAGATTTTGCCAAACACCCGGCTCAATTAAAGCATCGAGTGCATTTATAATTAGATAACCGCCGTTAGCATTAAGAAGCGACCCGGCTTTTATCATCGTAAAATCAGAACGCCATATACCGTTTCTGTCAACTTCTCTCTCAATCGTCCCGAATACATTTTTGTATTTTGGATTCGTTTCGAGTATTATCGGGACTCCTTCAGTTTTTGAGTTGTCGACAATGACGTTAACTCTGAATTCTAAAAAATCTTCTTCTTTCTGCGTTTCTTCGGGTTGCCCTGTTATTGAAACCGGGATTTGTGCTAGAATAGGGGGATTAAATTGTGAGAGGTTTGTTAAAATGTGTTCTAACAAATCATCGATATATTTAGAGAGCTTTTCGCACAAATATTTTTTACAAATTTCATCCAGTTGTTCTTTTACGTACGGCAGTACAAATTTTACGGCAAGGTCATCTACTGTCTCGTTTAGCTTGCGTTCGATGTTTCGCATCTCGCGCAGAACTATTTCCATTTGTGATTCGAGCCCTTTACGCTCCTTCATCAAATCCTCTATCTGCCCCCTCGTAACCTGACCTTCCTGTATCATCGTTTCAATCTGTTCGTAAGACACGACTGCGTTATTTATAACCGGAACGATATCGGGTCTCATTGCGGTACCGACCTGCACCTGTATTACTTCAAAACTTTTTTCTTTAACTTTTTTTTCGAATTCCTTCAATACGCTTCTCTGTCTATTTTGAAAAAACTCAACTGTTTTTTTCTTTTCATCATGGTAACGTCTGCTATCTATTATTGCCGGTATATTTTTTAGTAAATCCAAGAGAAGGGCTTCCATATCTTTCTTTAAAGAGCTCCCCTGGCCGGCATTTAGTTTTGTAAGGAACGGTTGATCCGGATTCTCAAAATTATACAGGTAACAATAATCAGCCAAAGGTACTTTTTCATCCTTGAACCCTCTGAGTAACCTCTTGATTGTCGTCGTCCTTCCGGTACCGGATGAACCGGTGACGAATACATTGTAACCGGGATGCTTAATTTCGAGACCGAGACGAAGAGAGCGCAAAGCTCTATCCTGACCGATAATATCCTTTGCGGGTTCTACATCATCTGTTGTTTTGATTTTCAGTCTATCGGGATTACAACGCCATCGTAGCTGTTTAACCGGCACTTCTTTAATTTTGTTTGTTGATTTCATAAACATTCTGATTATTGTTTAATATTCTTTTCTGTTTGCGTACATATTAAGCAAAAGTCCTATCAATGACAAACTCGTTAATAAAAATGAGCCGCCATAACTCAGAAATGGGAGAGGGATACCAATAACGGGCATAATTCCCATCACCATCCCGATATTTATTATGATATGAGAAGCAAAAATAGAAACAATACCTATAGCAACGATGCTAGCGTACCTGTTCTTTACGGTAGCAGCAATTTTAATACCCCTGAACAACAAGTATCCGAACAAAATTAAGATTAAGAGTGAGCCGAGAAAACCGAACTCTTCGGCGGGCACGCAAAATATAAAATCCGTCCACTGGGCGGGAATAAAATTCAACTGCGTCTGGCTTCCCTCTAAAAAGCCCTTTCCTAAAATCCCCCCCGAGCCGATGGCAACCTTTGCTTGAATTACATTATAACCCGCGCTTAAAGGATCATTCTCCGGATTTAAAAAAGTATCTATCCGTTTCTGTTGGTACAAAGCGAGTTTACCGTACATAAACTGCACGGAAACACCAACGAGAACCGACAGCGAGAATATTGAAGCAGAAATCAATCGGTTTTCTTTCATCACGAATAAAGCAGCCAGTAAGATAAAGATAATAATTAAGAACGGCGTAGTTCCGAACAATGCCGCCACTGCAACTATCGAAGGAGCAATTACAGTTATCATAAGAAGAGTTGGAGCTCCCGACCAGTATAATACGGGAAAAAGTATGCCGATGTAAATTATGGCAGTTCCCATATCGGGTTGTAAAAGTATTAAAATTACAGGAAAAATAACAAATGAACTTGCCTTTAGTACAGATTTCAAACGATAAAGGTTCAAGCGCTTATCGGAAAGGAAAGCTGCTAAGGCAAGTATGCTGGTTGCTTTTACAATTTCTGACGGCTGCAACCCCATTTTCCCAACACCAAACCAACTTGTGGACCCTGCGATGGTTTTTCCTAAAACCAGAACAGCCACCAACATCAGTAATGAGAGTATATACACGGGATAAGAAATTAATTGTAATGTACGGAAAGGAATAAACATTATAATCAGCATTAAGAACACACCAATTACCGCCCAGCCTATCTGCCTGTAAAAATAATCCGATGCGCCGGCATCATAAGTGGCAGAATAGATCGATATTAGCCCGATGATAACAAGCAACATGGTTGCAAATAAAATTCCGAAATGAATATTTTCTTTATACCACTTGTGCATTCTAATCCTTAATAAACTCTTCATTAACTTTGGTTGTTAAACCGTCGTGCTGAATTTTACCCCTAATGATGTCACCATAAATATATTTTTCTATACACAGCCCGGCGATGGGTGCGGCAAACACACCGCCGTATCCGACATTTTCCACCAGTACACAAATAGCTATTCTTGGATTCTCAAACGGCGCAAAACCGATAAACCATGCGTGGTCTTTTTTTCCGTGTGGATTTTGTGCCGTACCGGTTTTACCCGCAACTGTGATCCCCGGAACTCTTGCAGCGGCACCGGTCCCTCCCGGTAAATTCACGGCTCTGTTCATTCCTTCTCGAATAAGTTTCCAAACAGATTGAGAAAGAAGCACGTCGCGAGATTTGCTCGATACATTCAAAACCTTACCTGTTTTTTTATCCCTTATTCCTGAAACGACTCTCGGCTTGAAAAATTTTCCCTCATTAGCAAGTATTGATGTATATTCTGCCAGTTGGAGAGGTGATACACCTACTTCACCTTGTCCTATTCCTAAACTTACAAGATAGCCCTGTGTCCATTTACCTTTTCCATAGCGTCTGTTATAGTATTCTTCAGAGGGTAGTAAACCTGAATTTTCTTCTATGATATCAATACCAGTCGGAGAACCGAAACCGAATTCCTTCCCGTAATGATTCCATTTATCTAAACCTGTTTTCAGCATAAGTTGGTAGAAAAATACATTGCATGACCTTTGAATAGCCTCGACAACATTAGTAGACCCATGGACGTGTAAATCCTTGAAAACTTTATTACCAAATCTAAAAGCGCCGGTACAGTTCACTCGCCAGTGCTCGTTGATGATTCCTTCCTGCAGGGCTGCTATAGCCAATAACATTTTAAAAGTTGAGCCGGGAGGATAACTCGTTAGCGTGGCTCGATTATAAAGTGGTGTACTCTCGTCTGTGTTCAATGACTTCCACACCTCCGGGGTTGTAACTCCACTCAACAGATCTAAGTCAAAATCCGGCTTACTCACTAAAGCGATAATTCCACCGTTGGTAGGGTCAATCGCGACCACAGCGCCTCTCTTATCCGATAAGAGAGACTCGGCAAGCGCCTGGACTCCAGCATCGATGGTTAACTCCAAATCGCCCCCTTCTATCGGCGTGATATTGCTATTACCATCGTTAAAACTGCCGACAATTTTTCCCATCGCATCCACAGTAATCAATTCATAACCTTTTTCACCGCGAAGATATTTTTCGTATCCGGCTTCGATTCCTGTCGCACCAATGATATCCCCCTGCCTGTAATAATCACCCATTTCTGCAAGCTGTCGTTCGGAAATTTCTTTTGTATAACCGAACAGATGGGGCGATTTTGCCTTCGTCGGGTAAAAACGTTTTGATTCGACTAAATAATCGACACCGGGCAATTGATTGCAATACTCTTCCACAAGAGAGAGAGTTTGAAAATCTACATCCCTTTTTATTTTTGCGGGTGCAAACCTGTTGTATTTTTTCCCTTTTTCAATTCTCTCAACCAAAGACATTTTATCTAATGATAATATATCTGCTAAGAGGTCTATGTTTTTTTTGTCGAACTCCGCCGGCGTAACCGTTACAGTGTAAGATGGGCGGCTATCAACTACTAACAAACCATTCCTATCATACATGTATCCGCGAATAGGAGCAACAGATATAGTGCGAATACTATTTTCCTCAGATATTTTACCATACTTATCTTTGTACAAAAATTGCAGTTGTATAAGGCGGACAACATAAACGAATAAAATAAATGAGATGAAGATATAAAATACCAGCTTTCTAGAATGTGGTGTTACGTTGTCACTCATGTTCTGAATGAATACTTTCTTGCATATATTAATACGGGAATAATTGATACAGTCGCAGTATACAGAGTTGACGTCGTACCAAGATTTAAAACTGCCGACCAGAGGTTAATTTCACTTCCTTGGTAATATATTAAAAAGTATAAAAAATTATGAAGGATTGAAGTAAAAAGGACTATCAGCAAAAATCGGTAGCTGCCCAGAGTTATTTCTATTTTATTCTCGCTATAAAAATAACCAGCCAAAAACCCACTTAGCGATTTAGTCAGGGATGTTAATCCTAAAAAACCACCGGAGACCATATCGAAAATTAATCCTATCGAGAACCCGTAGATTATTCCCGATATTTGACCTTCCCGGATGGATATATAAATTATCCAGATTAATAGCACATCGCATACGACGCCGTTTAACGAAAACAACTGAATCACCGTTGTTTGTAAAAGTATTAATAACAACGATAACAGTATATATTTTACATGGTGATTCATTTTTTTCTTTCTGACAGCTTATATTCGAGATAAACGCGTTGAGTATCGGGTAAAGTTTGGATTATAAAAACTTGCTCTAACCTGGCAAAGTCAACACTTGGTTCAATCTGAATATCTTTGAATAAACTTATAGGATTTTCAGTAACCTTAGTAACAAGCCCCACTTTGAAATTCGAAGGAAAAATTTTACTGTACTCAGAAGTGATGACAAGGTCGCCAACTTTCACGTCCTGTTTCTTTGAAACATTTTTCATCAACAAATAATCACCTCCCGCCCAAGCAAGAATTCCATCAACACGGCTTCGCTGTATTTTAACGCTTGTTCGAAAATCCTTGTTAAAAAGAATTTGCCCGATCGAATAATTTGCACTCGTAGCAATAATCCGACCGACTATCCCCTGTTCAGTAATGATAGGCATGTTTACTCTAACGCTATCAGCATCCCCCGCGTTTAGAGTGATTGTATTCCGTAAAAGATAAAGGCTTTTTCCTATTACGTCGGCGGTAATGAGTTTGTAGGTACTCTCCTCCTTAAATTTAAGCAACCTTCGCAACTGCACATTTTCTAATTTTGCTTCTCTTAAACGGCTAACTTCATCGGACAACGTAACATTTAATTGACGAAGAATTTCGTTTTCCTTCTTGATATTAAAAATATTCGGGAAAAGTGTGAGTGTATTCTGAGCTACGCCGATAAGTCCGACCGTGTAGGAACGGATTTGTTTTATTTGTGGATTGTCGTTTAGAGCAAGAAGAATAAGAGAAATTAAGATTAAAAGTAAGAGTATGAAATATTCTTTAAACTCAATTATTATGTTAACAATTCTTTGCATTCATAACTTGATTAATATCTTCTGCTCTTAATAAGAACTTTTGTATAGTGGTTTAAATTTTCGAGTACTTTTCCGGCTCCGCGCACAACCGCGGTTAACGGGTCTTCGGCGACATGCGCGGGTAAGCTCGTTTCTAAACGAACACGCTCATCTAACCCTTTTAACAACGCCCCACCCCCAGATAGCATAATTCCGCGGTCTAAAATATCGGCAGCAAGTTCGGGCGGTGTTCTTTCTAACGTCAACCTTATTGCGTCAATGATCTGTTGAACCGATTCATTCAACGCCTCTCGTATTTCCACAGAAGTCGCCTCGGTAGTTTTTGGAATACCATTTACCAAATCGCGCCCCTTTACCTGAATGGAAATTTCCTCTTTCAATGTCATCGCAGAACCGACTTCACATTTTATCGCTTCAGCGGTTCTTTCACCTATCAGTATATTATGGTTCTTTTTGAAGAATTGGATAATGGCATTATTCATTTCATCACCCGCTATCCGAATTGATTCCTCTGTTACGATACCCGATAATGCGATTACGGCGATTTCGGTAGTGCCGCCGCCAATATCAACGATCATGTTGCCAACCGGCGCATCAACATCCAGACCGATACCGATAGCCGCCGCCATTGGTTCTGCTAACAGATGTACTTCTTTTGCTCCAGCGTGTTCGGCTGAATCGCGCACAGCCCGTTTTTCAACTTCGGTAACACCACTCGGCACCGAAATTACTATTCTTCTACTCGGCAGCCAGCTTGAATGAATCTTTTTGATAAATTCGCGAAGCATCCCTTCTGCAATTTCAAAATCTGCGATGACGCCATCTTTCATGGGTCTTATCGTCCGGATGTCGCGGTGCGTTCTTCCCAACATCTCGCGAGCTTCGTTTCCGAGTGCAACGATTTTTTTTGTGTTGCGGTCGAAGGCAACTATCGAAGGTTCATTCAACACTACGCCTTTACCCTTCATAAAAATTAGTGTGTTGGCGGTACCTAAATCGATCGCCAGGTCGGCAGAAAAAATTGAGAATATTCCCATTATACCTTCAAAGTTTTAGTTATTATTTTAATGTTTAAAATGTCTGATTCCTGTAAATACCATCGTAATGTTTTTCTTATCCGCGGCTTCGATCACCTCGGCATCTCTTATCGAACCACCCGGTTGAATGATTGCAGTAATTCCGACTTTTACGGCTTCTTCAATACTATCTGCAAACGGAAAAAAAGCATCGGACGCCAATGAGGCACCTTTTACGTCAAGCTTAGCTTTCCTGGCTTTTTGTATAGCAATATTCGTCGAATCGACTCTCGACATCTGACCGGCGCCAACACCAATCGTGCGGTCGGGCCTCGCTATAACGATTGCGTTGGATTTGAGATGTTTAACAACACGCCATCCGTAGAGCATTGCCGAATATTCATCATCAGTCGGCTGACGTTTAGAAACAATTTTAAGTTGTGCTTTTGAAATTTTTAATCTATCTGTTTCTTGTACAAGCAAGCCGCCTGCAATTTTTTTAATATTTATTTCCTCATCTGGGGATTTTACCTGACGAATTAATCGTCTGTCTTTTTTCTTCCTTAAAAATGTCAACACATCATGAGAGAACTCGGGCGCTATGATGACTTCGGTAAAAATTTCGTTAACTTCTTTTGCCGTTTCCATATCGAGCGGTCTGTTAAATGCTACTATCCCGCCAAAAGCCGACTTACTATCTGTAGATAATGCTTTGTTGTATGCTTCAAGTAATTTTTTGTCCGAACCGACACCGCAAGGGTTGGTATGTTTTATTATTACTGTTGTAGGCTCGGTGAATTCCGAAATCAACTCTGTTGCAGCCTGAATGTCCACAATATTGTTAAAGGATAATTCTTTACCGTGCAATTTTTCAAAATAATTAAAGAAATCTCCATACAACGCTGCCCGTTGATGAGGGTTTTCACCATAACGCAGCTCTTCTATTTTTCTGAGTGCTATTGAATAAATGTCAGGTAGAAGTTGATCTTTTTCATCAATCTGTGAAAGAAATTTTGTAATCATTGAATCGTACCGGGAAGTCAGATGGAACGCTTCTTTAGCTAATGAGAACCTGGTTTGAAAATCAATTCCGCCTTCATTATTCTGCATCTCCTCAATTATTGAGTTGTACTTGACCGGATTTGCAACGACAACTTTATATTTATAATTTTTTGCCGCAGACCTTAGCATTGATGGTCCGCCGATATCTATATTTTCAATTGCTTCATCTTGAGTAACGGATGGTTTTGAGATCGTTTTTTCAAATGGATATAAATTGACAACAACCATATCAATTGGGTGAATCTCCAGACGGTTCAATTCTACTTGATGCTCAGGATTATCGGAAACACCTAAAAGTCCGGCATGTATTTTGGGATGTAAGGTTTTTACCCGACCGTCGAGTATTTCTGGGAATCCGGTAATTTCAGATACCGATTTTGCCGGGATTCCGGCTTCGCGTAAGATTTCGAGCGTACCACCAGTTGAAATGATCTCTACATTCCATTGCATAAGTTTCTTGGCAAAATCGACTATACCGGTTTTATCCGAAACACTAATGACCACCCTTTTAATTTTTATCAAATTTGTATTTTCAGAATTGTTTATCATTTATTGATAACTACTTTTCCATCTTCTATTTTGATTTTACCTTCTGAAAAAAGCCGTACCACCTCAGGATATATTTTGTGTTCGACTTTCAGAACTTTTGCCGCGAGAGTTTCGGCAGTTTCATTTTCATCTACATTCACTGTCTCTTGCATTAATATTGGTCCATGGTCATACTCTTCATCTACAATATGAACCGTAACACCGGAAATTTTTTCGCCGCTCTTCAGAACAGCTTCATGAACGTGAATCCCATACATCCCTTCTCCTCCGAATTTAGGCAGCAGGGCTGGATGTATGTTTATGATTTTATTTTTAAATTTTCGAACTAATACTGGACTTAAAATCTTCATGTAACCAGCCAATACAATAAAATTCACATCATAATCATCCAACTTTTTGATTAGAGCCGCATCGAAATCTTCATCAGTTGAATATTGTCGCTTGCTGATGTGAACGGCGGGTATATTTTTGCGTTTTGCGAATAGTAGAGCACCCGCATCTGAATTATTGCCTAGTAAGCAAACAATATCAGCATTTTTTATTCTACCACTTTCTATCGAGTTTAGGATTGATTCAAAATTCGACCCTCTACCCGATGCGAATACTGCTATTTTTAACCGATCTGCCAATTTATCTTTTCGCATCTACTTCTCAAATTTAACGATATTTTATAGAATAGTCAATTAAGTTACTGCAGATTCTAAAATTATTATTTTTTGCTTTCGTGTATCCATTTTAATCATTATCCCATACGGCAAAGAAACCGGATTCCGAACGTGTCCAAAGTGCAAGTTTGAGACAACAGGATAATTTGGGAATACATTATTGTATATTTGTTTAAGAGTCAGAGAAGGTTTTTTAACTTCAGGTTTACAAGTTGAAAAATCTCCAAGTATAACACCGCTCAGGTTACTCAAAACACCGGAGTACTTCAATTGATGAAGCATACGGTCGATACGATATGGCACTTCGTCAACATCCTCAAGGACCAAGACGGATTTTGTGAATGGCGGCAGAAATTTTGTTCCGACTAACGATGAAAGAACGGAAAGATTTCCACCTAACAAACGACCGGTTGCATTTCCCTCCCGAACGACCATCAAATCATCGTCAATAAATTTTGAGATATCACCAATTGGCAATTTAGATGTTAAGAGTTCCCAA
The DNA here is from genome assembly GCA_964581995.1 of uncultured Ignavibacteriaceae bacterium. Taxonomy (GTDB): domain Bacteria; phylum Bacteroidota; class Ignavibacteria; order UBA10030; family BY39; genus CAZOQB01. The sequence goes on from CAZOQB010000010.1 coordinate 34,257, forward strand.
AATAATTCCTCTGCCTTACCGGAAAAGTTTTTTGAAAATTCCGGTTCGACCATCGGGCCTGCAACAGTAATCAGACCCGTCTTTTTAAAAATCGCGAGTTGCAAAACAGTAACATCGCTGTAGCCGACAATTATTTTCGGGTTACGACTAAGGTTATCATAATCAATTAAGGGCAGAATACGAGATGTACCAAATCCTCCCCTGGCAAAAAAGATAGCTTTAACTTTTTTGTCTGAAACCATTTTGTTAAAATCCTCGGCGCGTTGTTTATCCCCGCCGGCAAGGTAGCCATATTCATTGAAAACGTGTTTACCAAGCTGCACTCGAAACCCGATTCGTTCTAGATAATCGATACCTTTTGTCAAAGATGTCTTTGATTTCGGAGGACTTGCCGTGGCGCAGGTACCTATTACGTCATTCTTTTTTAAAGCTTTCGGTTTAATAATTTTCATCGTTTAATATCTTTTATAATTCTCTGAAAGATCATAGCGCAAATATAACTAATTTCTACCATAAATGTTATTGCATCTTAATGTATATTTCTCTAAATTACAGAGCAAAAAATATTTACATACTTTAACAAAATCAAATTGGAGGGATAAAACATATGTTATTTATTTTCTTTATTATTGCAGGTATAGCAGCTTTTATTACATGGAAAAATGCCAGTCGCAAATTTAAAACTGAAGGCAACAAAGTGTACCAAGGTAGCGCGGGAATCGCACAAATAATAACCGCGGTGGCTTTTATTCTGGCGATTACACAAGTATTTACTGTTATCCCGGCAGGTAATGTTGGCGTTATTGACTTTTTGGGAAATGTTTCAGAGCTCACGTTAAAGGCAGGTGTTAATTTTGTAAACCCCCTTGCTCGCGTAGTCAAAATGTCAATCAAAACTCAAGAGATAAAGGAAAGGATGGAAGTTCCATCGAAAGAGGGTTTAGCTGTAGGACTTGAAATTAGCGCTCTCTTCCATTTAAACCCAGATAAAGCGGCTGAGGTTTATAAGACAGTCGGTGAAAATTACGTTGGGATTATATTAGAACCACAATTCCGTTCTGTAACCCGCGGAGTTACGGCTGGCTATGAAGCAAAGGCGCTTTACACATCCGAACGCGAAATTCTTGGACAACAGATTACTGCAGGATTACAAAATTTAGTAGCCCCACGAGGAATCACAATTGAAGTAACTCCGTTAAGGCAAGTTGTCCTTCCGGCAGGTTTAACTGCGGCGATCGAGGAAAAGCTCCGGGCAGAACAAGAAAGCCAACGAATGCAGTGGGTATTGACAAAGGAAAAACAGGAAGCCGACCGAAAAGCTATTGAAGCTCAAGGTATTTCCAACTTCCAGAAGATTGTGGCTCAAGGTATAAGCGACCCGTTATTGAGATGGAAAGGGATTGAAGCAACAATGAAAATTGCGGAATCGAATAATTCAAAAATCGTTATAATCGGCAGCGGTAAAGACGGTCTCCCAATAATTTTAGACACTAAGTAATCGGAAAAAAAATACCCAATCCTATCACAAACGGGATTGGGTAAAACATAATTTTGAACAAATTATAACCCGACTTCTTCGATATAATCGTTGATATCGTAGCGCTTATTTTCATCTGTAAAAATCGGAAGCATCTTTTCTTTTTTAAGCTTTAAAATTAACGGTATTGCAACTAAAGTGGCTATGATGGCTGTAATTGTTAAAGTTTTCATTATATTTCCCATGGTTCATTGAATATTTATTATTACGTTCGCCTTAGCAAACTTTATGTAGACAACAGAGTGCCAAGTCTGATTTGATATTTCCTGTTTTAGCAACTTTTCCCAGTTCTTTTTTATCTTTCTGGGAATCGGTGTAAAGTAATATGCTATTCTATTATTCATAAATTTAATCTCATGAATAATATGAGTTTTTCGTAAATTACATGTTGTGCCCATAATCACTATAATGAAAAAGCCGGGAGACTAAACCCGGCTTTGTATTGTAGCGCAAGGAATTTTTGTATTTTCTACTTCTTATCTGGCCCATCAATCTGTGATTGCTGTTCGGGGCTTATTTCACTGCCGCCATCCATCAGTACGCCAGAAGCCGTAAATATCACCACTTTTTGGTCGCCTTTGATTTTCTCGATAGCTTCTTTTGCTTCTCCTGCTTCTTCTAACCATTGTTTGTACGTCGATGCTTTTACTTTCTCACGGTTTACTTTACCTTGAATCTTTACTCTTTTACCTTTTGAGTCCCACGGAACAAAAAAGCCATAATCCTCAAACTTGACTCGCATTTTATTTTTGCCGTCAGTAATTTCCATCCAGCAACCCTTCGTTTTACAAACGGACGTGACATACCCTTCGATTAATATTTCTCGGTTTTTAAATTTTCCCGGGGTTTTATAAACTTCTTGAAATGGTGTTGTTTTTCTAAGCTTAGTTTCTTTTCCATAATTTCTTACTGCATGTTCTTGAGTAAATGAAATAATGGGAATTAACAATGATACAACTAAAAACAGTGAAGTTAAATGTTTCATATATGTCTCCTTTTGAATATTTATTTATTTCTTTGTTGAGATATCCTGAACCGCACCGGCATTTTCAAATTTTGCTGTTTTAAATTTAATATATACCGGAGCTGGCAAATAATTATTGAACGTATCTTTTAGTGTTGAAGTGAGTTTGAGTTCATACCATGTGCTTGACGCAAATTTACGCGTTCATGTTATAAGTCGATAAATACTTAACAAAACTATCTGAATATATCTATCAGCAATTCAAAAAGCAAAAAGATGACTAATCTCCACACTATATACGGGGCTGAGCCAATATAGTACTCCATAAATGCAAAACCCAGCATCCGCTCCGGGAGGCTGGGTTTCTGCGGGGTCGATCCCGGTAATTTCACAAATCCAATTAACGGGACAAGCGAGACTTCCCGATTCCGCTTCATTCGGAATCGGGACAA
>CAZOQB010000010.1:37309-116962 GCA_964581995.1 uncultured Ignavibacteriaceae bacterium
ACAAAGTATCCCATAAAAATGCAAAACCCAGCATCCGCTCCGGGAGGCTGGGTTTTTGCGGGGTCGATCCCGGTAATTTCACAAATTCAATTAACGGGACAAGCGAGACTTCCCGATTCCGCTTCATTCGGAATCGGGACAACTTCTGCCGTAGATCAATTTTTCAATATATTTTTTGCTCTTCTTCCGTTTTATCTCTTTTTCCCTCATCAATGCTTCATGTTTTGTAGCATAACTTTCAGTATACACTACCTTCCATGGTATCTTACTTTTTGTCGATCTACTCCATCCTAAATTATGTCTCTCTAATCTCCATGCTACATCCGGTGTTGAACCAATATAATATGATTCATCCTTCTCGCTTTGCAATATATACACAAAGTATCCCATAAAAATGCAAAACCCAGCATCCGCTCCGGGAGGCTGGGTTTCTGCGGGGTCGACGAGACTCGAACTCGCAACTTCCGCCGTGACAGGGCGGCGCTCTAACCAGTTGAACTACGACCCCAATTTTTACCTGTCTAATATACGAATTAATGTGAACACTTGCAAAATATTTTAAAAATTGCTTTTCTCGTATACAATAATTATAATGTTTAGAGAATAATTTCCATAACATTTTTAAACGTTTATGCTAAGATTTACAAAACATATTCTTTTATTTTCTGTTCTATTTCTTTATACCTTCGAGGGTGTAGTTTATGGAACTTATTCATACAATAATATCATACAGACCACTCTAAATGCCAAAGATTCCCCCGACGAAAACAATTTTCCTCAAAACGTCCGACCTATATGGTCACACAAAAGACATATCAAAGAGGACAATAAATCAGCATTTCATATTATTTTTCCCCCATCTCTCTTCTCTGAAAACAATATTTTTTATTACACTCCTTTGTGGGGTTGTGATTTCGGGTTAATATCTTCTAATTACTTTTTTGAAAATAAAGACCGTTCGCCACCACTTACCTGACGTCACTTGATTATTTAATTTTCTAGGAATTAGCCGTACTAGGAACAATTCAATTTAAATTAATAAAACGAGGTTACGTATGAACACCTATACGACATTTTTTAAATTATTAATTATAAATGGAATGCAGTATTTCATTCGTTTTCTGTATTTCGTACTTGCCAGTTTCTTATTATCTACACATTCACAAGCTTCCAATCAACAACAAATAAATTCTCTGCGCGAACGTGCAATGAATGCTAACCAGCAATTACGCGATTATCAGCAGAGAATTGCAAGCGAAGCTAAAAAAGAAAATCTTTATAAACAATCATCCTCACCAAACAAGGTCGGTATCCGATTCGACCGAAACTATAAGACTTTTTCCGATATCAAATTCTACGACAACATGGAAGGCGGCATCGGAGGTTGGACGACAGTCGCTTATTCCAATTCCGATATCTGGCACCAAACTACTTTGAACTCAACTTCGCCGGCTACAAGCTGGTGGCCCGGTTTCGACCAGCAAGAAAACTACAACAACGGCTCGAGAATTAACAACGCACTTATATCGCCAACAATCAACCTCTCCGGAACAGTGGGTTCTATCAATTTATTGTTTACGGAAAATTACACTACCGAATTAGGTTGGGATTATTGTATGGTTGACATATCAACAGATGGTGGTGTGAACTGGACTCATTTGAGAGGCGGTTACGGAGTTGCACCATCGGGCACAAGCGAAGGTTGGATTATTACCACACTCGATCTTACTCCTTATGCCGACCAAAACGTACAAATACGTTTTTACTTTGATACAGGAGATCCTTTATTTAATGAATTCCCCGGCTGGTTTGTAGACGATGTAATCATTTTCGACCAATGCGGAATGATAACAGGTAAAAAATTCTTTGATATAAATAATAACAGTATAAAAGATATCGGGGAACGCGGAATTAAAGATTGGTTAATTACCGCAACAGGACAAGGAATTTCACTTACGACACGCACCAATTACAGAGGTAGATATTGGTTACCGCTGCCACTCGGCAGTTATACTCTTACTGAAACTCCTCAACCAAATTGGGTACGGACATATCCACAATCGGGTCAATGGGATATCAATCTGGCAACCCCCGATACACTCGTAGATAGTATCCACTTCGGCAATTACACTCATGCGAGTTTTATTAACGGTATTAAATTCCACGACTTGAATCAGGGTGGTTCATACGACGGTGGCGATACATTAATTGGTGAATGGAAAATTCTTCTAACAGATACGCTTGGTAACATGATCGATTATGACCGTACAGACTCCATCGGACAATATCAATTGTATGTTTATGAGCCGGGAATATACATCGTAAAGGAGAACACCAAACGTGGATGGGTACAAACATATCCGGCTGAAGAATATTATATCGTTGAAGTTCCTGATTTATATTCAACTGTGAATGGTAAAGATTTTGGAAACTATTATGACCCAACCGTAAACGGAATATTAGGTCAGAAATTTCATGACCGTAACAAGAACCATTTACGCGATCAAGACGAAGAAGGTTTAGCCGGCTTTAATATGCGATTGTATAAACAAGGTTCCGGCGGTAAATTTAACAACTACAGAAAAACAACAACAGACAGCAGCGGTTACTACCAATTCTTAAACCTTCCGGAAGGAAATTATAAAGTAATTGAAGTACCGTTACTCGGCTGGTATCAATCGTACCCCGAATCCTGCTACATCGTTTTAATGGCTCCAGATGGTAAATTCGATACACTCGATTTTGGTAATTACCAAATTGAACCGGGTTCAGTCGGTGGAATGAATTTCAACGACTTAAACGGAAATGGAATAAAAGGTGATGGAGAGAACGGATTAGTTAACTGGACGATCATACTCAGCGGTTCTACAATCTATGAAACAATAATAAGCAAGACTGTTACAACCAACCAGGATGGAAATTACAATTTTACAGGAATCTGGCCCGGTAAATACACAGTGAGCGAAGTATGGCAACCTTATTGGAGACAGACACTTCCGAGCTACTTTAGACCATATTTTGTTGACCTTGGTGCAGAAGTCGCCATCATAGATAAAAATTTCGGAAACACTCCTGACAGTAATTTCACGCTCACATTCAGGACCTTCTTACCTGAAAGTTTAGCGCTTGCAGTAGACCAGAAAAATAAACACAATTTAATAAAACCAAAACCCGATAAGACCGAGTTCACAATCACACTCCATAATGATTATACCGCACCAGCTCATGGACTTATTGTACATACATCAAAGTCAATGATCCCGTCAACGGTAACTTGTTCAAAACCTGGGCCTATTGAATTCATCGATGCAAAACAAAAGAGGATTAAAATAATATTCGAAGAATATGTTCAACCCGGCGATTCAGTTACTCTGCATGGATATTCAAAAAAAATCGGAGTACAGCATGCGTCAACTCAAAAGTGGATGATCGCGGGTGGAGAAATTTATGTCGGACATTTGGAAACGTTTACAAACGAGTATCGGCTTCCGATGCCTAATGCTATCAATTTTTTAGCAGCAGGCGTTGGAACTAACTTGAAAGTTGGCGTAGGCGGACCACATTCAGTGGTACACCCGAATTACAAGCACGTTCAAAAATCATTAGTCGAGAAGAATGACCGAATGCATATTGGCGATGCAAGATGTTTGGACAAATTCTCCAACAAGCGGACGATTAGGAATGAACAAAAATCACTCACACCGACAAAACACAACAATAAACTATTTGCTGAGGCAATAGCTCTACGGGCAAATATTTTAGGCAGCGATTATGGAATATTACCACCTGGCTTCGGAAATTTAATCTTCGACGAGGGCGGTACAAATCCAATGAACAATGCTCCAATCAGAACTATTGCAGATATGTTGGATATTTACATGTCATCGTATAAAGACACTGCACAGACACCGCAATGCATAATGCCTCCCCTCTTTGCTGGTATTGACCCTGAAACACTTTGGACAAAGATAAGAAAGATTAACGACGCTTTCAGCGGTCCGATTGACACTATAAGCTTTGGGACTAAATTAGAACTCAGAGGTGTGAAACCATTGGATGAAGTTCCTTTCTTACGCCTGGATAGTATAGTTATAAGTATGGGAACGATATCGATTATACCAATCCCATCAGCAATACCTGAACAATTTACACTCAACCAGAATTATCCTAACCCGTTTAATCCATCTACGATAATTGAATTCTACTTACCTCAGGCGAGTATCGTAACATTAAAGGTATATAACACTCTAGGACAGGAAGTAGCAACTCTGCTCGATAGACAAGAGATGGAAGATGGGGCTCAGGAAGTTGAGTTCTCATCGGCAAATACTCAGTTGTCTTCTGGAATTTACTTCTACCGTATCGTAGCTGAATCAGTAAAAGATGAAGACATTCCAGTCGGACAGAAATTTATGGGCGTTAAGAAGATGGTAATACTAAAGTAGCCTGTGGCTTAGTATTAAATACACAAGTAACAGAAAGGGTAGTGGGTTAATTCTCACTACCCTTTTTATTTATAATAATTATAGATAAATATCTTTCAACTCTTTCAACATCCGGTGGAACTCTTCGTGTTTACCGAGTCCGATTTTCTCTTCTTCCAACTTCTCGAATTTCTCGTATAACTCAGTTTGAAGCTGGTCGGATAACACCCTATCACCCATCGGGAAAAGAATATTGTTCTCCTTGTGTATGTGTCCGGTGAGAAGATTAATATAGCTTCTCATGCTGTTAGATATTTTCAGAAGAGCATCCTTGTCACCGCTTTTATACTGATTAAAAGCATCACTCATGTCCTTTATAAATCCTCTGCCTACCTTATGCTCGAATAGCATAACACCGATTGGGCCATTTTCTTTTAGAATTCCTTTGCTCTCTAAAACAGGAAATAAGATATCTTCCTCTTTTCCGTGATGACATTTATCGGCAAATACCTTAAGAAATTCTATTATCTTTTCCTGGTGATCAATATTTAGTTTCTGAGCTTTTTCAACCTTATCAACTACTTTGCTCATTATGTTTAGCATTAACATAATGCCCTGATGCTCTTGCACCAATTGATCGGTTGCTTTCATGTTTATTTCTTTTTCTTTGTTTTCTCCCGCATATCAACTGCAAGATTTTTAATTTCAGTTAAACTTCTCTGCATCTCGCTCCATCCATACCACAAAGCATAGTCGGGATTTGCGTGGAAAGAACCTTGAAACGCCCGCATCCTATACTCAAGAAACATTACAAACAACTTCTGTTCTATCTCAGTTGGAGCATCATGGAACGTGAGCACATCAGGAAAATTGTACGTGTAGCCCTTAGCTTTATTAATAACTCCATCTTTGTACAAACCCGCAATCGTACGGATCGCCTCAGCCATTAGACGGTCAGCTTCTTTAATCATCTTATCACCTTTCTCTAATTCTGCTTTTGCAAAATTAACTGAATGGCATTGATTACAAGTCTTTATCATTTTATCACGCTCTTTTTGCCAATCTTTTTGTGTAAGTCGTGCAATATCGGCAGCTTTTACGACCTCGAGCCGCGGCGTCGGTTTTCCTTCAGGGTCAAGCACATTCAACGCTTGTAGAATTGTTACCTGGTCGTCAGCCCACTGCTTATCCTCAGGTAAAGGGAGTCGTACAGCAAGAAATCCCCATGCAGTTCTAACTTCGTGGTTGCCTTCCTGCATATGGCATGTTTGACAAGTCGGCGCGGCAGTATTTTCAGGAAGTGTTTTATTTTGCTTGAGTAAATAACGTACACCGTGTTTAGATGAAGAATACATTTCCCACTGTGGATGGTCGAAACCCATATGGCATGTCTGGCAAGCTTGCGGCTGCTTTGCTTCTTGCACGGAGAAAGTGTGTCGGGTATGGCATGCATCGCACGAAGCAACGCCGAAGCCGGCGCCTTCTCTCTTCAATTCTTTGATTTCAGATTCGGTTTTCAATCCGATTTTATGGCAACCGCCGCACCCCTTCATACCTTCCATCAAAGCCATTGGCTGCATGTGCGCCGTAGGCATAGCTTTCATTGCTACCCACGCAAGTGCATGTTTTCCTTTTTTGTATTGTTCCACTTTTTCTTCATGACATTCTGCACATTTGTCGGGTGTGGGTATTTTTGCCAACTCGACCGTACTTGCTGAGTTATGTTCTTCCCCATGACAGGTGGAACACGTGATATCATTCTGACTGTGCTTGCTTATCTGCCAGTCTGTAACAATATTCGGAGTGTTTTTTTGGTGGCAGTCCACACATACTTGAGAGAATGCAGTAAATGAAAATAAGAGAATTAATGTAAAGCATGCTTTAGTTTTTGTTACTAATGATTTCATAAAACCTCCATAATTTAATTTATACCGATTATTGTGTTAAGTATAAATACTACCAGAACAAGATTGATAAAATATACTTATCTCAATTGAAAATATCAAATTTATTTCTCAGCGATGATAAATATATCGTTAGACTCTCTCGGATTGTATTGACCCATAGAAATCGATCCATAAATATTTATGTTAATATATTTTGAATCTTTCAGTAAGCTTTCTAGCAACTCTTTTTTAATTGGAAATAATAAGATTGACCGGACGTCTGCTTCAATATTGCTTCCTGTTCTGTCTAAAGTCATAATATTAAATTCTAATAATGACTCTGTGTATGAATAATATCGTATAAAAGTTTTACCCTGAATCTCACGGACACTCTGTATTTTTTTATGTTCTGAAAGAATTTTATGGTAATTCAATATTTGTAAAACTAACTTCCCGCCTTTACTCAGGAGGAGATAAAAATTGTCTAATGCTGTTTTTATATCTTCAGTCGTGAGCAAGTGTGGAAGAGAATTTCCCATACAGAATACACCGTCGAAACCGGAATCCACTTTAGTTGCTAACTCCTGAAAACTCGATACAACAGTTTTAATTTCTACGCCGTAAGATGCTTTTTTTGAATTTAGGAGGTTTACCATGTTTTGGGATATGTCGGCGGAGGTCACATCACATCCCAATTTAGCCAGTAAAATGGAATGAAAGCCCGTGCCGCAACCAGCATCGAGAACCTTCTTAAGATTAAATTGATTAATTATTTTTTGAAATACAGAATTCTCTTTTTCAAAGCGAGATTCAAACTGAGTCATCAAGTCGTATTCATCGGCAAACTCATCATAAAAAAATTTTATTTTATCAGAATCCATACTAATCATTTATTTTAATTGTGTAAGATTTTACTTCCCAATAAGTTCCCTTTAATTCCTATAGTAATAATTTCTATCGGCAAATCTAAACCTGAATAATTAGCTGCCTCTTGTACCAACCTCACTAAACCTGAACAACACGGAACTTCCATCATCACAACCTTTATACTCTTTAAATTTGCCGCCTTAAATATCTGCGCTAGTTTCTGAATATAAGGAGATGTGTCGTCTAACTTCGGACAAGCAATGGCGATTGCGTTGCCTGCTAAAAAATTGGAGTGAAAATTCGCATATGTGAACGGAACACAATCAGCTACAAGCACAAAATCAGCATTCTGGAAATAAGGCGCACTTGGCGGCACAAGGTGGAGTTGTACGGGCCATTGGCGAAGCTGGGATGGATATGCCGGCTTCTCCTGTACTGCAGGTTTTTTATCCCACTGGATCATACGACTCGATGGGCAACCCGCCGCCGGTTTTTCGATTTGGTTTAATTCATGAGTGTGTTCACGCAAATGATTGAGGTGCGTTTGTAGTTTATCGGGTGCTTTTAATTTGATATGTTCAATTACGCTCACCTCGTCATATTCATCAGTAAATTCTTCGACAACTGTTAAAGCATTCTGCGGACAATCGCCAAGACATGCACCCAATCCATCGCAAAAACTTTCTTTAACAAGTTTGGCTTTCCCATCTATAATTTGAAGTGCGCCTTCGGGACAAGAGGGAATACAAAGTGCGCATCCGTCGCAAAGCGATTCATCTATTTTTATAATTTTTCTTTTAATCATTTATTTTCCTTTTTCTAATCAACTGATATTTTGTTTTTAACATACAAACATTCGACCCCGCTGGGGTCGGTTTGCTACCGCATTTCATGTTCTACAGACATTCGACTCCTATGGAGTCGGATCATATCCGAAATCTTATCTACAGACATCTGTCTCCTAACGGAGACAATCACAGTTAAATTTTATGCATGAGTCCGTAGGACTCGTATGTTTATATAAGAATGATCGTAACCATATTTCCGCTCCAGAGGAGCGGTATGTGAATTTTTGTTTGTTATATTCACTGTTTTACATTCGACTCCGAGCGGAGTGGATTTAGTTCCTTTGTTGTTGATATCTACATATTCATCCATTATTTAATCATTAGGTGTATACTCAGGCACTTGCCCGCCGTTGTGTTGATACAGCGGTGTATCTAACTCTTTAAATCTTTTTAAATATTCTTCGTCGGAAATTTTGTTTTGCCAATTACCCATTAGCATTGCAAGCCCGGTGATCCCTACAAACACTCCAATTATCAGCGTGGCGAATACCCAGTTTGATACTCGCGTGTTGGTAAAATGAGTTTTTAACTCAAGAGTATTTTTTACAGGGCATACTTGCACACACTCAAGACAGCTTGTGCATTCATCACTCCATACAGTATTAACTTTGTGAACTTTGATATTCGACGGACAAGCTTTGGTGCACAAATCGCAGTTAATACAAGTCGATTCAGCCCGCTTAATTTTGATTGGGCTCAGCCAACTTATAATTCCTAATAAACCACCGTAAGGACAAAGATAGCGGCACCAAAAGTTTTTGATTACTACCGATAGTAAAACCAATATGATTATTGTCCAAAGTGCGAATTGCGAAATATTTGCAAAGAAGTTGTACATCTTTATATCAGCAACTTTGTTATAAGGACTGTAAATGAACGCTTTGAGAGTAGGAACATCCATCGTACCGAATATCGCCCAAACAAAAAATACGAGAAGTAAATATTTTAATGAGCGAAGAGGATAATCGAGATACCTATTTACGGTAAGATTTTTTTTTAATATTTTTTTTCCGAATATCCAAAGCGATTCGCTGATTGTTCCAATCGGACATAACCAACTGCAAAAGCTTTTTCTCAACAGCCAACCGATTGCGAGGATTGCAACTAATATAATTAAACCCGATGGATGAATTGCATTTATGATTCCGGTTTGCAGCCAATACTTCAAACTTATCAAAGCGCTTACGGGAAGAAAACCTTCTACTCCCGGCGGACGTCCGTAGGAAAACGATTGTCCACCCGACACTCCCCACTTCATAAACAAATAAAATTCAATTCCTATCCATACTACCAATAATGCAAAAGAGATTTGTACAAATGACCTGAGAAACTGTGAATCCTCTTTTAACCGCCAAAATATTCTTTTTACAATGTTCGATTCAGATTTATAGTTAATCTTTGACCGGCGAAGTTCGGGTGGTATCTTTTTGATGCGCGGCTGAGTTTTCACTTCATCAGTTTCTTTAATATTTTCACGAAAAGTCATAATAATAATCGGATAATTTTATCTTATTATACCATAAAAAATTTATTTAGATTGATAACCTGGCTTTGTAATTTCGTTCGCCAAATTAAATAGGCTCTTCTTTTTTATCAAATCAACTATGTTGTCTCTCGTATCTTTCCAATTGTCGTGCATAGGGCAAGGGGAACTGGCGGAACAATCAGAAAAACCGAGGAGGCATCCGGTTCTATACCCATCTCCATCAACAGCTTCAATGATATCGAAAAGAAAAATTGCTTTAGAGGATTTTGCAAGCTCGAATCCGCCGAAGAGGCCTTTTTGCGAATTCAACATTCCTTTTAATGATAACGATTGCATAATCTTTCCGAGAAAGTACTGCGGTATTTTCAGTTGTTCCGCAATCTCTTTTATCGAAGTCCACTGCCCCGACGGTTTCTTTGCTAAATAAATCAGAGCCTGAATGGCATACTCACATTGTCGACTAAATATTAAACTCATATCTCCCTAATAATTATGTCCTACATTTTGATGACAACTAAAACACGTTTTCCTGTTTTCGTGCGTCTGTATATAAACTGCCGATAATGTTTCGTTATGACACCGGATGCAATTGTCTTCCACTACGCTCGCGCTTCTTTCCTTGATTTGAATAACTTCCGGCGCATCTAATGTAAAAGCCAACGAATGATTAAAACCGTTTTCAGCTTTAACTATGTATTTCATAAAAGTATTGTGCGGTGTATGGCAGCCATTGCAAGGAATATCACGATGGCTTGCAACTTGCCATGAATTAAAATTTTCACGCATGATGTGACAGTTCACGCAAGCTTTAGGGTCATCCAATAAGTATGAATAACCCTTGGCGTAGATGAAAGTGTATCCCCCTATGCCGATTAAAATTGCTGAGATGGATACTGCAAGTATTTTAAAAATATTTCTAAACATCATAGATTGTGTTAATTATTAACCACAACTTTTTTAATCATCTTTTCCGGCTTCATAAAAGTCAAGTATGCTGCGATTTCTGACTGCCGCGCTAAATCGATAGCATCTGCTAATATGCGGGCAGCTTCCTGCGGACTGTGGAAGCCCATACTGTTTTCAGCGCTGATGAAATCCCAGCGCAACTGAGATTTGCGATGTAAGTTCTTTGCTTTTTCCAAATCTTTTTCCGACGCCCCCGCAGCTATAGCTTGTTTGATAACATCCATTGCTGTAACTATAGCTTTCTCAGCCCGCTGCATCGATTGATATGTTTTATCCTGTATCTCCAACACTCTGCTTTTCATCTCCGCCTCGCTTTGACGATGGCAGTTTAGACAAGTGCTGGAAATATTTTCCAAAGGTGTTTTAATCCAATGGTCTGTTATCTTTATTGCACCTTCACGTTTGTACGGCATATGACAATCTGCACAGGCAACGTTAGATCGGGCATGGAAACCCGACGACCATAATTCAAATTCAGGGTGCTGAATTTTTATCATCGGCGATTTCGTTTCGGCGTGCTGCCAATCCGAAAATTGGACTTCATCGTAATACGCGTCAATACTATCTATATTCAGGCCTTTGTCCCAAGGGAATGTTAAATATTTTCCCGGTCCTTTAAAATAATATTCGACATGGCACTGAGCGCATACGTACGTTCGCATTTGCTGCCTGTCTGCTTTCGACAAATCAATTCCACGCCGCTGCATAGCTTCTTTGAATGCGATGCGAGTAATTTTTAAATCCATAGTTTTAGCATCATGACAATCTGCGCAGGATACAGAATGTTTGAAGCCATGCTTCTCTACTAAATCTTTGACAGGTATTTTATAAAATGCTTCTGCGCCAATGGAATCAATGAGCTTCGGCACTTGAGGACTTTTACAGGACATACAAGCTCCTGGTTTATTATCGCCCAATCTTTGCGAAGAAAGCATATCCTGTAAAGCATTCATATGCCCGCGTTCCTCTTTGTAATCTATACCGAATGGATAACCAGCAAAGAGTCTCTTATAATCAGGATATTTTTCAAGTTTTTGAAACGCCTCCGAGCCGCCGTAACGCCCATACTTGCTGTAATTTTCCAGCTCACTCGTTCTCATCGTCTTTAGGTAAGAATCGTATTCGCGCGGAAAGTTTGCCTTCCACTTAGCAGGGTCCGGTTCACCGTCCGGTATTTCAGTCAATTGCAGATAGGAAATTTTACCCTCCTGCTTTCTCTCAATAATATTGACGAGTAATGCAGTAACTGCAACAGTCAACAAAATAACTGATACAAATAAGAGCCAATATCTTTTTTTCATTTTCTAAACCTTTCCCGGTGAAATTAGAATGAAACTAAAGCGGTTATATAAGCCCATTGCGAAACATCGGCACCGTCGAAAGTTGACCGCATAACTTTACCGGGTATAAATGCACAAGCGCCCACTTCAAAACTGACAAACTTATTGTACTTCCAATTACCGACTATATCGAGCTCCTGTCCGAGCGCTTTCTCACCGGCGAGAGATTCTGCTAAACTAAAAGTATGTAAAGTAAAACTTAAAGTGGTGTTATCTGCCGGATTGAAGGCAGCTCTTGCATAAAGATCTTGCAAACCTTTGTTTTTTGTATCGCGTGGTATATTAACAAAGTAATCCATAGAACCATAAAACTTATGACCCGAGCCAAATGGAGAATCGAATTCTTGTACAGTCGAGGCACCCTCTGGAGTCCCGGAAAGTCGTTCATACGAAATGGATACTACCGACAGATTTGAATTCTCGAATTTATATCCTGCCGTTAGCCCAAACAAAGAAGCTGTAATATCTTTATCTTGCTTTGTTCCTAACTGGAATGCGATGTCGGCTTCATAAAATATTTCTTTTGTCAAAGAACCTTTTCCAAACCCTCCGACTGTAAAACGATTTAAGTCGTTATATCCGGGAACGCTAACTTTGCGGTCTAACTGATGAATTAAGTACAACTCTATTTGGTGGTCAGTAAAATATTTGTTCGTGTAGTAAAAACCGGAAAAGAGTTGTCCGTAATCTCTTACATACATTACATCGTTTGGTGTAGCGGATGCTGGAGACACAGTTGTCTCGCCTATGTTCATAATAAATGCGTCAAACTTATGATGTGAAAACGCGTAAGATAAAAAGCCGCCGTCGAAGGAACGACCGATATTGCTCCAGTTACTTAGACCAATTATTCTCTCGTTACCGTAGACCATCCTCATTCTTCCTAACTTCATACTCAAGTTGTCAAAAAGAAAATTATCAATTTGTAGATAGCCTTGGGATAAATCCAAATTGTGCATGTTACTTGCTGTATTAAATTTGAACGATGCATCTCTTTCTTCTCCAAAAGTTCTTGAGTCTTGCATTTGCAAATACACATTAACATTTTGTATCGGTTGAATTAAAGCACCTAACCTTGCACGAAGCAGTGTGTAATAATTAGGAGGTGTTGAGGATTTAAAATCGCGGTTATCCAATTCACCTCGCACACGGAGTTCTCCATCCCATTTAATTTCTTGTGCGAATGAAAACGAAATTGAAAACAGTAACAATAGCAAAAAAGCAATCTTCTTCATAATTATTCCCTTTCCTTTAAGTGTGTTGATTTCATGTACATCTAATAAGAGTATTTTGTCTTAATATAAAAAATGAATCCTGAAAAGTCAAATTTGGATAATATTGATGAAATTGGTATTTTAGGTGGTCGAAATATCACTTATTTACATAACAAAAACTAAACAATATAAAGGCATATTTAATGAAAGCGTTACTTGTAGTAGTACTAAGTTTTGTACTTGTTGCGTGTCAGAACAACGCACAGGATACTAAATTATCAACACTGAAGGATAGTGTAAGCTATAGCATCGGAATGGATATCGGTAAAAATTTAAAAAATCAGTCGGTGGAAGTCGTGCCGGAAATTCTTGCTAACGGTATAAAAGACATACTCGACAGCAATAAAACCGTTTTAACTGAAGAACAGTCGCAAGCAGTAATGATGGAATTACAGAAACAGCTTATGGCAAAACACGAAGAAAAAATGAATATACAGAAAGAGAAAAATAAAGCAGACGGTGAAGCTTTCCTCGCAGAGAACAAGAAAAAGGAAGGCGTGGTAACATTACCCAGCGGACTGCAGTATAAAATTCTAACCGCGGGCACCGGTAAAAAACCAAAAGATAATGAGACTGTTACAGTTAATTATGTTGGTACTTTAATTGACGGAACAGAATTCGACAGTTCAATCAAACGCGGGCAGCCGGCATCTTTTCCTGTGCACGGCGTAATTAAGGGATGGATTGAAGCACTTCAATTAATGCCCGTTGGCTCCAAATGGCAATTGTTTGTACCTTCCGACTTAGGATACGGCGAGCAAGGCGCCGGCGGAGTTATCGGACCGAATGCGACTCTGATATTTGAGATTGAGCTGCTTTCAATAAACAAGTGATTTTTAATTTCAATCTTCCGAGAGTTCTCCATGTTTGGGATGAACTTTCGGGAGATTCACTTTTCTTACTTGTCTCACCTACAAGCATTATTTTTTAAGAAAAAGATCGATGTTCTTCGAAAGTTAGTGATTCAACTTTTCAACACGCAATTCTATGGTTGTTACTTTTGCTTGTGCACTATAAGAAAACCAATAAATATTTATTGTATGCTTTCTTGAACTTCGATGAAACACGGATTATCATTTTACTCTAAATCTGACAACGAGGAAATCACTTTTAATTTCCCTTGCTGTTTTTCTTTTTTATAGATGGTAACAGCTTCATCATTATCGGCTTCCTCAGCGCGTAACCGTTTCAACATTTTCTCAATAGCTAACAACTCCTCATATTTTTTTCGAGGAAGTATCACTAAATCATCTTCTTTGATATATATTTTTGGAATCGTTATAGGTGTCATTTATACTTCCTTACTTTTACACATAAAAGTTATTACAATGATTGGAAAATTGTAACTTCTAAACTTGACCGTTCCGCTTATCTTTTCTTTTCACCCTTCGTCTTGCTTGTCTTGATTACATTCCTTATTTTATGTAAAATTAAAATGGTTATAAACAACAACAATATCACGCCTAAGCCACGCGAACGATTATTTCTATTGGACGGCACCGCCCTTGCATACCGCGCTTACTACTCCTTTATCTCACGACCGCTGATAACATTAAAGGGTGAGAACACAAGCGCAGTTTTTGGTTTTGTAAACAGCTTGATGAAGATATTAGACGAGGAAAAACCAGACCACATCGCAGTTGTTTTCGATAGACCAGAGCCAACTTTCCGTCATAAAATGTACGAGCCGTATAAAGCAACACGACAAAAAATGCCAGAAGATATGGCTTCACAACTTGCACGACTCCGGGAGGTTGTTGAAGCTTTCAATGTGCCGATACTCGAAATGGCTGGTTACGAAGCCGACGACATTATCGGAACCCTCACACGCAAAGCCGAAACTGAAGGAATGGAAACTTTCCTTGTAACTAGCGATAAAGATTTTATGCAATTAATTTCCCCGCTCACAAAAATTTATAAACCGGGTAAGAGCGGCGATGAGTGGGAAATTCTCGACTTTGAACATGTGGAAGAAAAGTTTGGTGTCGCACCCGATAAAGTTGTAGATGTTTTGGGATTAACCGGAGATAAATCGGATAATGTTCCCGGTGTGCCGGGTATCGGCGAGATGACTGCTATCCCGCTTATACGTGAATACGGTACAATCGAAAAAATTTTTGAGAATATCGACAAGATTTCAAAGCCGGCTCTTCAGCAAAAACTGAGAGAGAACAAAGATAAAGCCCTCCTGTCTAAAATTCTTGTAACTATCGATACGCACGTACCGATTGATGTGGATATTCATCATCTCAAAGCTCAACAAAAAGACATCGCTAAACTTACACAGCTTTTTACCGAATTAGAATTTAAATATCTCGTCCGTAAACTCACATCTTCCGAACCGAAAGCGTCACAAATAAAAGCAACAGAAGAGGTAACACCAAAAGCTATTACGAATATTACAACAGATCAACACGAATATCATCTCATCAACACAGATAAGGAATTGAAAGACTTGATATTGAAGTTAAGAGCTTCAAAATTTTTTGTGTTCGACACCGAAACAACAAGCACGGACCCTTTTAAAGCTGAGTTAGTCGGTTTATCATTTTCTCTGAAACCTAATGAAGCATATTACATTCCCATAAAATGCGATCAGGTTGAGAAGAATAACGTTATCTTAGATAGCACCGTATCTCAAAAATCTCTTTTCGACGATCATTCATCTACATTGTCAAACTCGAAATTCGAAATACGAAATTCGAAATCTGATCTCATCGGTTTTGAATTTAAGCATGTTCTTAATCTGCTTTCACCTATTTTTGCGGATAAGACGATCTCCAAATGCGGACAAAATATTAAGTACGACATGCTTGTATTAGCGAACTATGGAATACACGTTAGTGGGGTCGCATTCGATACGATGGTTGCAAACTACGTACTGCGTCCGGATGGAAGACACAACCTCGATGATTTAGCAATGCAGCATCTAAACTACAAAACAATAACGTTTGACGAGCTTTTACAAGATGAAAAAGATATTCGTAACGTTCCGTTAGAGAACCTTGCGAATTATTCTGCAGAGGACGCCGATATTACTTTCCGGCTGTATGAAGTCCTTAACTCCAAATTAACAAATGATAAATTAGACAAACTTTGTGAGGGAATAGAATTCCCGCTGATTAGCGTTCTAACCGATATGGAATTGGCGGGCGTAAAGATCGACATCGATATACTCAACGTCATGTCCAAAGAACTTGAAGGGCTGAACGAGAACCTCGTTAAAGATATCTATAATCTTGCGGGAAAAAAGTTCAACGTGAACTCAACACAGCAGTTAAGTAAGATACTGTTTGAGGAGTTAAAACTACCGACCTCGAAAAAAACTAAAACCGGATACTCAACCGATGTGGGCGTGCTCGAAGATTTACGCCACTCACATCCGATAGTTGAAATGTTGCTGGACTACAGAACATACACCAAATTAAAATCAACTTATGTGGATGCTCTCGCAACCTTAATTAATCCAAAAACCGGAAGAGTTCATACATCATTCAATCAAACGATTACTACAACGGGACGCCTCTCGAGCAGTAATCCCAATATACAGAACATTCCGATACGTACTGAAATTGGAAAGGCAATAAGAAAAGCATTTATACCCCAGAGTTCAGATTGGTTAATTTTATCTGCCGACTATTCTCAAATTGAATTACGGGTAATGGCTCATATATCGGGCGACCCTGGAATGAGCGAAGCATTCAAGAACGGTGAGGATATACACGCAACTACTGCCGCAAAGATTTTCGGAGTCGAATCGAAAGACGTCAACAAGGATATGCGGCGAAAGGCGAAAGAGGTAAATTTCGGAATTATGTACGGTCTTGGTCCATTTGGCTTGGCAAACCGGCTTGAAATATCTCAAACCGAGGCCAAGGAGATCATTGAAAAATATAACCTGCGTTTCCCAAACGTGAAAACTTATATGGAAGATACTATTAGCAAAGCGCGCCGTGACGGTTATGTGGAAACTTTGTTAGGCAGAAGAAGGTTTTTGCCGGATATTAAAAGCCGTAATCAAAACCTTCGCAGCAACGCCGAGCGGCAAGCGATAAATATGCCGATACAGGGAACAGCTGCGGATATGATTAAATTGGCTATGATTCAAATTCACAAAACAATATCGAGCCAGCAACACGATATAAGGATGCTTCTGCAGGTACACGATGAACTTGTATTTGAGGTTCATAAAAATTATGTAGACGAAGCACGAGAGATAATTGCTGAAAGAATGAAATCAGCCCTTCCGCTCGATGTCCCGATAGAAGTGGAAATCGGCATCGGAAATAATTGGTTTGAAGCACATTAAACAATACATGGTTGCCTACTGGTTTATACTTCTCCTTCTTAACAGCATACCTATTCCGAGTGCAATCAAAATTACGGGCCAGTAATGGCGGAATACGTACCACACATCCCACTCGTATAAATATCCGGCTTCCACTAACAACATAGAACCACCGATAGCAATCAAGACCAAAGAAAAAATAAGATGAACATGTTCTCTTGGATTGTTTATGAATACCATTAAGAATGCAAATCCAAAAATTAAAATCCATGCCGATAAAATGACAAAATGGTAGATGTCAAAAATATACAGATTTCTCAGAATAAAAAGTATCGATGTCAAGAATAAAACGGTCCCCCAGAAAATTTTCCCCTTTCTGTTTTGTGAAAATCCTTGATAGGAAATAGTGAAACCGTAAACAGCAAGCGCTGCCCACAATATCTGTGAAAACCGGACATTAATTATATTTGTTTGGTTCAGTAAAAGAACTATCCCGAAGATAATCAGCATTATACCAAACCATGGACGATTTTTATTGTTTGTCATTTCGTCTCCTTTAAATATTATATTTTTTACTTTGAGGCATAACGAGAGCTAAAATTATGTAAAGGAATAAACCCAACCCAAATGAACCAAGAGTTATTAAAATAAATATCAACCTTATAATCGTTGAATCAATCTCGAGATACTCAGCCAACCCACCGCACACACCGGCGAGCTTTTTATCTTGAATCGACCTACGCAGGACTTTTGCAGCGGGTCTTTGAGTGGGTTGTGCGGCTTCTTGCATTACTTCATGTTCTGCTTTTGGTTCAGTGACAACATCTTTTGTATTAAAATAATTAATCACTAACAACACACCGATTACAATGATAATAATTGAAACCATTGTTCCCCACGAGAATATATCCCACCACTCAAACCAATCAAATAAGGGGAATAGACCTATGTTAGTCAGTAATAGTATAATTCCTAATGTTATCAGAATTATACCCCAAATCTGACGGCTATTTCTCGGTGGCGGCAGGCTCGTTTGATGAGGATTTACAGGTATCAATATCCAGGAAAGAATATAAAAAAATATTCCCGTCCCGCCTAACAGAATTAAAAGAATCCATAGTATTCGAACAATCACCGGATCCAGATTGAAGTATTCTGCCACACCTCCACACACACCTGCAATCATACGGTTTTGCATTGACCGGTATAGCTTTTTTACCTCTTTTGTACCATTTTCCATATTTTTCCTTTCAGAATTCTAACAGCTACACCTACGGAATTAGATGTTCATTGTTTCACTCAATAAAAAAGCCATAGCTTGAATGCGGCTATGGCTAAAGGTTTCTATCATGTACTCACGTAATTAGAACTCACACTTCCATTATCTCTTTTTCTTTCATCGCAACGTGTGAATCGATTTCTTTTATGAACTTATCCGTAAGTTTTTGAGCTTCGTCTTCACCACGCTTTCTCTCGTCTTCAGAGAAATGTTCTTCTTTTTCAGATTTTTTCAAGTGTTCAATCGCGTCTCTTCGAATATTTCTTAAAGCTATTTTACCCTCTTCCGCAAATTTTTTGATGAGTTTTACTAACTCTTTCCGGCGTTCCTCATTAAGAGGAGGTATAGGAACTCTAACCACCGTCCCATCGTTTGCGGGATTTAATCCTAAGTTCGCAGTTAGTATAGCTTTCTCAATCGCGCCGATCATAGCTTTATCCCAAGGGGTAACTGAAATTGTATGGACATCCGGCGTTCCTACATTACCAACTTGATTTAAAGGCATCATTGAGCCGTAGTAATCTACTTTAATGCCGTCCAGCAAAGCAGTGGTAGCTTTGCCCGTCCTAATTTTGATGAATTCTTGTCGAACAACTTCGACAGCTTTTTTCATTTTTGTTTCTGCTTCTTTCAAAATATCTTTTACCATATAAAATACCTTTTATTGTTAAACTGATTATTTTGACCCTACTATTATATCCTGAACTAAAGTACCAATATTTTCGCCAAGTATTAACTTTTTCAAATTTCCCGGTTTATTCATATCAAAAACAATGATCGGAAGTTTATTTTCCCGGCATAAAGTAATTGCGGTTAAATCCATTATTTTTAAATCTTTATTCAGTATATCGAGATATGAAATTTTCGGAAATTTTATTGCGTTGGGGTTTAATTCCGGGTCGGAATCGTAGACACCCTCAACACGCGTGCCTTTAATAATTACATCGGCTTGAATTTCAACTGCTCTCAGAGCAGCCGCAGTATCGGTTGTAAAATACGGATTACCGGTTCCCGCGCCAAATATAACAACACGCCCTTTTTCGAGATGGCGAATGGCGCGGCGTCGAATGAACGACTCTGCTATCTGTTCCATTTTTATTGCGCTCAATAAACGTGTGAAAACACCGTGATGTTCAAGCGCACTTTGAAGTGCAAGCGCGTTAATTATTGTGGCAAGCATTCCCATCTGGTCGCCGGTAACTTTATCTATACCATCCGAAGAATTGCCTACACCACGATAAATATTACCACCGCCTATGACAATACCAACTTGTACACCCAATTCCTTTATACTTTTTATTTCCTCTGAGTATTTTTTTAGGACGTCGGGATCAATTCCAAATTCCTTTTTTCCCATCAGCGATTCTCCGCTGAGCTTGAGTAATATCCTTTTGTATTTCGGAACCATTAGTCACTCCATAAAAGTATAAAAAAAAGGTCTCATAAATTGAGACCTTATTATTTAATTCTTATCTTCTCCGAGATGAAATCTTTCGAATTTTTTCAAAGTAAGATTATTGCCTGCTTCACTCAAAACATCCTTTACTGTTTTGCCGGAGTCTTTGATGAAAATTTGCTCTGTTAAACAAACTTCTTGATAATATTTTTCTAGTTTGCCGTTCGCTATTTTTTCTACCACTTGATCGGGTTTACCTTCGTTCTTCGCTTGCGTGCGGTAGATTTCCAATTCACGTTGGATTACGTCAATCATAATCTGATCGCGTGAAACGAACTGCGGATTCATTGCAGCAACCTGCATCGCAATATCTCTACCGATTTGTTCTGCTTTATCCGTATCAGGATTCAGTTCCACCAAGACGCCAATTTTATTTCCAAGGTGAGTGTATCCCGAAATATGTCCATCGTTTGTCTTCATTACGGTGAACCTTCGTACATCAATTTTCTCGCCTATTTTAGCCATTAAGTCGTTTAAGTGAGCCGATATATTTTTATTATCATGTGCGTTTGTTTGTAAAAGTTGTTCGGGTGTTGCCGGCTGGTTTTTTATTATTACATCAGCAGTTAAGCTAGAGAAATTAACAAAGTCGTTACCTCGCGCTACAAAGTCGGTCTCGCAGTTAATTTCCAATATAATTCCTAATTTATTATCGTTGCTTACTTTTGTAATAATAATGCCCTCTTTCGCAACTTTATCGGCACGTTTTTGAGCAGTCGCCGCTCCTTTCTTTCTGAGATAGTCGATAGCTTTATCTGTGTCTCCTGCCGATTCTTCGAGGGCTTTTTTACAGTCCATCATACCGGCGCCGGTTTTATCTCTGAGTAATTTTACTTGTTCACTTGTTATTGCCATTTTTAATTTGCTCTCTAATTGTATTTTTCTTCAATTTTTTCTTTTTCTAAATTATCATTTCCTTCAAACTGGGCTGTAGTTCTTTCTTTTCCTTCGTTCACAGCGTCAGCCATTATTTTGACAATTAGCTGAATTGATTTAATCGCGTCATCATTTGCTGGAATCGGATAATCAACTGGAGTTGGGTCAACATTTGTATCGACCATTGCGAAAACGGGAATGTGCAGACGCCTCGCTTCGGCAACTGCGATTGCTTCTTTTTTAATATCGATCACAAAAACAGCTCCCGGCAGACGAGTCATATTGACGACTCCGAGTAAGACCTGCTGCAATTTATCTTTTTCGCGGTCGAGTTGCAATCTTTCTTTCTTGGTTATTTTATCGAAGGTTCCGTCTGTTTCCATCTTCTCGATGTTAGTCAGACGTTTTACACTTTTTCGAATGGTCGAAAAATTTGTGAGCATTCCACCGAGCCATCTTTCTGCGACATAAAACTGCCCGCAGCGGTCTGCCTCGGTTTGAATAACTTCCTTCGCTTGTTTTTTAGTACCGACGAACAATATTCGCTTTCCTTCACCAACAATCTTAGCGATTGCATTACCCGCTTCTTCGAGCAGGTCTTGAGTCTTTTTTAAATCGATTAGATGTATACCGTTTCGTTCCATGAATATGAAAGGTTTCATTTTGGGATTCCAACGGCGTGTGAGATGCCCGAAATGAGCACCGGCGTTAAGTAGGTCGGTTAATTCGACACGTGGCATTTATTTTATACTCCTATTATTTTGTTTTTCTTCTACTGCCGTCATCTTTTTTAGAAATCCCGATTTAAAAATCGAGACACATTCTAAAAAATCAAGCAGTATGTTTACCCCGAATTTTTCGGGGCTGGTTTAAAAAAAATCTATTATCGTTTCGAGAACTGGAACCGTTTACGGGCTTTCTTCTGACCGTATTTTTTTCGTTCAACCATCCTAGGGTCGCGGGTAAGTAAACCGGCTCCACGTAGTGACGAACGATTCTCTTCGTTCATTTCAACTAGCGCTCTTGCGATACCGAGCTTGACAGCTCCCGCTTGACCTGTTGGTCCTCCGCCAGCAACGGTGGCAGATACATCATATTTTCCGGCTGCGGAAATCACTTCTATTGGCATAAATACATCATGTATCAATGTATCCACTTTGAAATAATCATTAACTGGTTTTTTGTTTATTAAAATTATTCCACTACCCGTTTTTAGGACAACCCGGGCAGTTGAAGTTTTTCGTCTTCCGATAGTAATTATATTATGCATGTATTAAAAATTATCCTTTTATATATTCATCAATTCAGGTTGTTGTGCGCTGTGTGGATGATCGGCTCCAGCATACACTTTTAATTTTTTTATAACTAATTTACCCAACCTGTTGTGAGGGATCATACCTTTGATGGCATGAGTTACTACTTTTTCAGGTTTAGTTTTAATCAGGTCTTTGAATGACTCAAATGTTGCTCCACCCGGATAACCTGTATAGTGAAAATATTCTTTCAGTTCCGTTCTTTTACCTGTCAACTTAATTTTGTCTGCGTTGATTACGATAACAAAATCACCCATGTCGGAATTGGGCGTGAATGAAGGTTTGTGCTTACCCCGCAGGACATGAGCAACCTTGCTTGCCAATCTGCCGAGTGTTTGATCTTTTGCGTCAACGAGGAACCATTTCTTAGAAATATCCTCGTTTTTAAAGAAATATGTTGTTTTTGCTGATAGTGCCAATGTTATAATCTCCAAAAATGAGCTAATTAAAGCAGTTCGTTATTTTAAATCGTTTAAATTTAGCAAAATTTTTGATAATAGTCAATGAATTTGAAAATAATATTACTTGATAATGATTTTAATATTACATAAATTGGCATTGAATTATTAATTGTTTCAACTATGATCAAGACTTACCTTAAAGAAATAGCTACGAAAACTAAAAGAGGTGATGCAAGAGAAGAGTCTTACTACTCAATCCTGGAATCATTTCTAAAGGAATACTCACAGACAAAACTTAAAAAGAAAATCGAGGTTACTGTTCTACCTAAAAAAACCGAAGCTGGCAATCCTGATTTCCGCATCTGGGATGGAAAGCATTCACAAGTTGGATATGTTGAAGCAAAACCACCGAAGTCAAATCTTGATGATGTCGAGGATACAGAACAACTACAACGATACATCGAAACATTTCCTAACTTAATTCTCACTAACTTCTATGAGTTTCGTTTGTATCGTCATGGGAAGATAGTTGCCTCAGTATTACTTGCGCGGCCATTCATAGCAGATAAACTAAAAACAGTGCCGCCTGCCGAGCATACGGAAGAATTCTTTGCACTGCTTGAAAAGTTTTTCCAATTCTCACTTCCACAAGAATTCACTGCCGAGACACTTGCTCGGGAACTTGCGAGTCGCACACGTTTTCTCCGCGATCAGGTAATAACAGCAGAGCTTCGCGAAGCATCGACACCTGGAGCAAAGAAGATTCTCGGATTTTACGAGGCGTTTCAAAAACATCTTATTGCAAATCTTAAACCGGAACAATTTGCAGACCTTTATGCGCAAACGATTACGTATGGATTATTCGCTGCACGAACAAGAGCAGACAATTCGTTCAACAGAAAAATCGCATACGACTTAATTCCAAAGACAATCGGTATACTGCGTGAGATTTTCCATTTCATTTCTTTCGATCCACCAGAGCAATTGCAAGCCACAGTCGATGATATCGCCGAAGTTCTTGCTGCTGCCGATGTGAAGAAGATACTTCACAAGTTTTACGATGAAGGCAAAGGAAGCGATCCGATTTTTCATTTCTACGAGACGTTCCTTGCTGAGTACAATCCGCAAGAACGTGAGCGAAGAGGAGTTTACTATACACCTGAGCCGGTTGTTTCTTATATCGTACGTTCGCTCAATATCATTCTTAAAGAAAAGTTCGGGCGCGAAGATGGATTTGCTACTCCAAGCGTAACAGTACTTGACCCTGCCGGCGGAACATTGACATTCCTTGCCGAAGCAGCTAAACTTGCAGTTGAAGAATATGTTTCGAAGTATGGTGATGGTTCTCGTCGCAAATTTATTGAAGACCACATCTTGAAACATTTTTACGCCTTCGAGTTAATGATGGCTCCATATGCGGCGGGACATCTGAAGATGGGTTATCTGCTCGAAGAGTTGGGGCACAAGCTGATCGGCGATGAGCGGTTTCAATTTTATTTGACGAACACACTGGAAATGGAAGAGCTTGCACAAACTTCGCTGCCGGGTATGTCGTCGCTCTCGGAAGAATCTCACCTAGCCGGACAAGTAAAGAAAAAGCAACCCATTCTTGTTATTCTTGGCAATCCTCCCTATTCAGGGCACTCCGTAAATAAAGGAGAGTGGATTTCGGAACTCATAGAAACTTACAAGAAAGTGAACGGTGAACCGCTCGGTGAGAAAAATCCAAAATGGCTACAGGATGATTACGTAAAGTTCATCCGATTTGCACAGTGGAAGATCGATCAGATAGGCGAAGGCATACTCGGTTTTATTACAAACCACAGTTATCTCGATAATCCAACATTTCGCGGTATGCGGCAATCTTTGATGAACTCGTTTGATGAAATTTATCTTCTCGATTTACACGGCAATTCATTAAAGAAAGAAAAAGCACCCGATGGCTCAAAAGATGAAAACGTCTTCGATATACAACAAGGTGTTGCCATCGGATTGTTTGTAAAGAAGAAAAAGCACAAAGGTGAGAAGAAAATATTCCATGCAGATTTATGGGGGCTGAGAGAACGAAAGTATAAGAAGTTAACAATGGTTAACCTCAAGACGGTAAAGTGGAAGCAATTAAAAACAAGTTCGCCTTTTTACTTGTTTGTACCGAGAGACGAGAAACGCTCACTAAGATATCAAGCATATCCGAGCATACCTGAAATCTTTCCTGTGAATAGCGTGGGAATCGTTACTGCAAGAGATAATTTTGTAATTGATTTTGATCGAAAAGAACTTGAAAGGAGAATTTCCCAATTCAGGGAATCTTCTTTAGAAGATATTTTTATAGCAAAAACGTATGACATAAAAGATACGGGCGGATGGAAAGTACGTGATGCTAGAAAAGCATTATTAAAAGATGAAGAATGGAAAGATCATTTCACCAAATTGCTGTACAGACCGTTCGATGCGCGTGAGATATTTTATCACGATGCTCTCGTAGAGCGTTCCAGAAAAGAAGTTATGCAACATATGCTACGAGAAAATTTAGCGCTTTGTATTGGACGGGCGGGGCAAGTAGTTGGTATTGAACATGATTGGAATATTGTGTTTTGTTCCGCACAAATTGAAGATTTTAACTTATTTTATCGTGGTGGTAGTTTGAACATGCCGCTTTATCTTTATCCTGAACGAAAAATAAGCAAGTCTGGCGGCGGAATTACCATGATGTTGTTTGAACCAGAAGTACCTTACGGAACCGGGGAAAAAGTTCCTAATATCGCTCCGAGGATTTTTGAGATGCTAACAATAGCTTACAAGAAACAGCCAAGCCCGGAAGATATTTTCTATTATATTTATGCCGTCTTATACTCTAACGCTTACCGCATGAAATACGCAGAGTTTTTGAAAACAGATTTCCCGAGAGTCCCGTTTACATCAAGCTACAAAGTGTTTAAGTCGTTGGCAGAAAAGGGAGAAGAGCTTGTTGCGCTTCATCTTTTAAAATCTAAGAAGCTCGGCAAACCAATTGCTCACTGTGAAGGAAAAGGAGATAACAGGGTTGAGAAAGTAACTTACGACGAAAAAAAGAAGCAAGTCTATTTTAATCCGGCGCAATACTTTGCCGGTGTTTCAAAAGCGGTATGGGAATATCATATTGGCGGATATCAGGTTGCGCATAAGTGGTTGAAAGATCGAAAAGAAAGAGTTCTCTCATCGGAAGAAGTGAGCCATTATTGCAAAGTTGTTACAGCATTGGCACAGACGATAAAACTCCAAGAGGGATTGGATGAGTTGTTTAAAGAAGTTGAGAAAAACAACCTCAGTCATTAACCTATTTATTTACAGTATTTGTTTTTCAGCATGGTAGGATGATCGTACTAAAGGTCCGGCTTCCACATGCTTGAATCCTAACACTATCCCCTTCTCTCTTAAAATTTTAAACTCATCGGGATGAACGAATCGGCTGACTGGTAAATGCTCTTTTGTCGGCTGCAGATATTGTCCGAGCGTAAGAATACCGCAATTGACTTTACGTAAGTCTGCCATCACGTCAACTACCTCTTCGAGATTCTCTCCGAGTCCTAACATCAAACCCGACTTCGTTGTAAATCCTCTTTTATTTGCTCGATGCAATAACTCGAGGGAGCGTTCATACTTTGCCTGCGGGCGCACCGTCGGATACAGGCGCGGGACAGTTTCAATATTGTGGTTGAGAACATCCGGGAAAGCATCAAGAACAATGTTGAGTGCCAATTCATCTCCCTTAAAATCCGGTACCAGTACTTCTACTTTGCAAGCCGGACTTGCTTCGCGAATTTTTCTAATTGTCTCCGCAAAAATAGATGCACCACCGTCGTACAACTCATCGCGATTAACTGAAGTGATTACTGCATATTTCAAGTTCAATAAATTTATGGCTTCAGCTACACGTCGCGGCTCGTCGGCATCAAGTTCGGTTGGCATTCCGGTTTTTACTGCACAGAAGCCACAGCTACGTGTGCAAACATCGCCTAATATCATGAACGTTGCAGTGCCGCTGTTCCAGCACTCGCCCATATTCGGACAGCGAGCTTCGCCGCAAACTGTGTGAAGTTTGTGCTTATCAATTATTGACCTAATGTTGCTGAAATTTTCTCCGGCGGGCACTCGAACTTTTAACCAATCGGGTTTCGGTGTGCGAGGTATTTCTTTTATTTCTGATTTAAGCATACATACTAAATTACAAGTTCAAAAATATTTCACGCCCGCCTTCAGGCGAGGTCTCGTCTCGTAAACGAGACGGACAGAGAGCGCTAAGAATTCGCAAAGTACGCGGATGATTTTAGTCTTTGCGTACTTAGCGATCCCTTTGTGCCCTTTGCGTTAAAATTCTTCGAATCTTTTATCTTTTAATCTTTCAATTTTTAAACTCAAACTCTTGCAAATACTTCACCACTCTTTCGATAAACATTCCACCAAGAGCGCCATCAACAATCCTATGGTCGAAAGACAAAGTGAGATAGGATATCGAACGAATTGCTATCGCATCATTAATTACGACTGGTTGTTTTTTGATTGCACCGATTCCAAGTATTGCAACGTTCGGTTGATTTATGATTGGAATTCCAATGATGTTTCCAAAAACTCCATAATTTGTAAATGTGAAGGATGCACCCTCAACATCAGCAGGCATTAATTTCTTGCTACGGGTTCTTACAGCGAGGTCGTTTATCGTACGTGCCAAACCAATAAAGTTCTTCTCTTCTGCATTTTTTATTACAGGTACTATCAAACCTTGGTCGGAGGCAACTGCCATTCCTAAATTAATGAACTTCTTCACGATAATTTTGTCGCCCTCTACAGAACAATTGACGAGGGGGAAATCTTTCAAAGCTTTCACAACGGCATCGGCAATAAACGGTGTGTAGGTAAGTTTAAATCCCTCCACTTTTTCAAACTCCTTTGCATGCTCTTCGCGGTATTTCACAATGTTAGTCATGTCGCACTCTGAAATGGCTTGCACATGCGGCGAGGTTGCAACGCTGTTTACCATGTGGTGAGCCATTCTCTGAATTACATTACTCATCTGTAAAATTTCATATTTTGGCGGCGGATATTTGGAAATCAATTCACCCTCATCAATTTTCTTTAGAGTAGTTTCAACACGCGGACCGGTTGGTTTTGGAACTTTCTTTACTTCCGCTGTAACGGGTGCTGTTTTTCGGGTTTGCAAATAACCCAACACGTCCTTTTTACTAACTCTTCCGTTGATGCCAGTTCCGGTTATCGTTTCTAACTCCTGCATTGTAATACCTTCTTGTCTAGCAATATTCAGAACGAGCGGCGAATAGAATTTTCCCGAAGTTGGAGTTTCAACTTTTGAGATCGGCTTTGGTTCTACGCTAATAGGTTTTGCGGCGTCTTTCGCTGCGGCAGCTACCGGCTCCGCTGGCTTGGGAGTTTCGACACTGGCAATTGCACCCGCGTCAGTTTCTATTTCTGCGATGACGGTTTTTATGGCAATTGTTTTCTGTTCTTCAAACAATATTTTTGTAACCACACCTTCGGCAGGAGACGGAATTTCGGAATCTACTTTATCGGTACTTATTTCGAGTAGTGTTTCGTCTTTTTTTATTTTATCGCCAACCTTTTTATACCATTTAACTATTGTGCCTTCTGTTAAGCTTTCGCCTAACTGCGGCATTATGACTTCTATCTTTGCCATTATAAACCTCTTTTAATTTTAGATGGTTCGCCTCCCTCGCCATTCGGCGAGGTCGCTCACCACAAGTTTTCGTGGAACTCCTACGGAGTTCTAAATTTAATTAATCCATCATATCTACAAACATCAATAACCAGCTAACTTCTCAAGCGCACTAATGATATCCTGAGTTTGCGGCAGCATCGCATATTCGAGAGTTGGAGCGTAAGGAACCGGAGAATCTTTTGCCGCTACACGCATTATCGGTCCGTCTAAATATTCAAAAGCTTCGTTCGAAATAATTGCAGCAAGCTCACCGCCAAACCCGCTGAAGAGAGTATCCTCATGAACGATTAACACTTTTCCGGTTTTCTTTACCGACTTTAATACCGCATCCTTATCTAACGGATTCAAAGTTCTTAAATCGACAACTTCTACATCGACTCCGTGTTCTTCCAATTTACGGGCTGCTTCCAGAGAGCGCTGAACCATCATACCGTAAGTGATAATAGAAATATCTTCACCAGAACGTTTGATACTCGCCAATCCGAAAGGCAGCAAATAATTTGAATCGGGTTCGGGTGATGCTGCAAAACTCTGCCGGTACATTCCCTTGTGTTCGAGAAAGATTACAGGGTCTTCACCACGACAAGCAGTCTTCAACAGTCCTTTCGCATCAGCAGCGTTCGAAGGAAACACGACTCTCAACCCTGGGCTATGCGTGAAAAAACTTTCTATTGATTGACTGTGATATAGTCCACCGTGGATATAACCACCAACAGCTACTCGAATAACCACAGGCGCGGGCCACTTATCTATTGAACGATATCGCAGCATTGCAAGCTCGTCGCGGATTTGCATGAATGCGGGCCAGATGTAATCACCAAACTGAATTTCTACTACCGGCTTCCAACCTCGCAGTGCAAGTCCAATCGCAGTTCCGACGATACTTGCCTCTGCAAGAGGCGAGTTGAAAACGCGATGCTTTCCAAATTTTGCCGCAAGACCTTTGGTGGCAGTAAAAACTCCGCCCTTGTCGCCGCCTACGTCTTCTCCATAAATTACCATTTTGGAATTACGTTCTAATTCTTCCGCCAAAGCATGATTCACCGCATCTACTATTACGATGTTAGAACCTTTATGCTCAGGTTCTATGAAATTTTGTTTTGATACGACTTCGTTCGACGAATAAACGTACAATCCAACTGTCGAGGAATCAGGAACGGGTTGAGCTTCTACCCAATCTGCGGTTTCGTTTATTTCTCGTGTAACTTCTTCATTAATTTTATCAACATCGGATTGAGATAATATTTTTGATTCGATTAAATGTTTTGCCAATTTTGGAATCGGGTCGCGCTGTTTATCAGATTCGAGTTCTTGAGCAGGGCGATATTTTCTCTGATCGTCAGAAGATGAATGAGGAAATAATCGTACGACATCTGATTCGATTAACGCTGGTCCTTCGCCCCTTCTCGCTTTGCTGACGGCTTCAGATGCGGCTTTATAAACTTCAAAAATATCTGTGCCATCTACATGGTATCTGTTCAAGCCTTTGAAACCTTCTGTCAAAGTTATGATCGAACCGGTCGCCATTTGGTCTGCTAACGGAACTGAAATAGCATACTTATTATTTTGGATGTGGAATATTACCGGAAATTTTTCGCGGGTTGACCAGTTGAGGGCTTCCCAGAATTCTCCTTCACTTGTTGTTCCTTCTCCAGATGATACATAGACTACTTCGTCTTTTCCTTCTTTTACAGCACCCATAGCAGTGCCAACGGCTTCAAGAAATTGCGTTCCGGTACACGACGACTGAGACGGAATTCTCAACTTTGTATTTCCCCAATGGCACGGCATCGCACGACCGCCCGAGCCGCCTGCTTCTGCCCGATGGAGCGCTTCAAGAAGAATGCCTTTCGGAGTTTCGCCGAATCCTAAATTGAATGCTATATCCCGGTAATACGGATAAGCCCAATCGTAACCGGGTTTCATGGCTTTCGCGATTCCTATCTGTGCGGCTTCGTGTCCGGGTGCGCCGATATGAAAGAATTGTTTGCCTTGTTTTAAGAATGTTAATTGTTTCTCATCGAGTTTTCTGGATAAAACAATCAACCTGTAAATTCCTATTAATTCATCGTTAGATAAATTAGCCGCAGGTTTGGTTTTATAAATTGGAAGTTCTTCTGATTTCACTGTGTCTATATTTTTTCTTGGAGACATTTATTTTCCTTTTCCGTCAACTGATGGGTTCGTTCTGTTATTAGTTTAAAAAAATCTTTTTTCTCGAGTACCGATATCTTAACACCAAAAACTTTGCCGAAGTTCTTGAAGAGTGATGGAATAACTTCAGACATATCAACTTCACGATTTAAAACTTGTTGAAGCGATGTTACACCTTTATGAAATATACCGCATGGAATAATACGGTCAAAATATGATAAATCGCTGTTCACATTAAATGCGAAACCGTGCATCGTAATCCAGCGGCTGATTTTAACTCCAATGGCAGCAATTTTATTATCGCCAACCCAGACACCTGTCATACCACTGGATCGCGTTCCATGGACTTGAAAATCCTTCAGAGTTAAAATTATAACTTCTTCGATATCGCGTAAATATTTGTGTGTATCTAAATAATAATTATTCAAATCTAGTATCGGATAACCGACTAACTGACCGGGACCGTGATAAGTTATATCGCCGCCGCGGTCATTGTAATAAACTTCAGCACCTGTTGCCCGTAATTCGTCTTCACTCGCTAAAAGGTGGTTGCCGTTTCCGCTTTTACCGATTGTATATACGTGATTGTGTTCGTTTAATAAAAGTATATCGGGAATTTTATTTTCGGCGCGAAACTCAAAAAGCTGTTTTTGCAAATCCCAGATTTCATTGTAGTCCGTGCGACCAAGATATGTTGATTTAAGTTGTTTCATTTATTTATTAAATCCTAAGTTCTAAACTCTAAAACTAAACAAATTCTAAATCCGAATTATTTTATTTTAAATATTAGAATTTATTTAGAGATTCGAAATTCGAATTTAGTATTTATTATTCAAATATGTATTGCTTCACCCATCGCATTAGCGGCGGCTTCCATTACCGCTTCCGATAATGTCGGATGCGCGTGAATCGTCTTTATTAACTCGTGGGCTGTTGATCCTAAAGTTTTCGCAACTCCGAGCTCTGCAATCATTTCAGTCGCATCGCTTCCTAATATATGAGCGCCGAGTAACTCGCCGTATTTCGCATCGAAGATTAATTTTACTAATCCATCAGTTTCGCCGATTGCTCGCGCTTTGCCGCTTGCGGTGAACGGAAAGCGTCCGATTTTTAATTCATAACCTTGCTCAATCGCTTTATCTTCAGTCAAACCAATACTTGCTACTTGCGGCTGACAATATGTGCAGCCGGGTACATTATCGTAATCCACAGTTGGCGGATTTTTTCCTGCGATTGCTTCAACGCATGTTATTCCCTCCGCCGAAGCAACGTGGGCAAGGAGCGGTGGACCGATTATATCACCGATGGCGTAAATACCATCGACGTTTGTTTTGTAGTATTCATCTACTTTAATAAAACTCCGTTCGTATTTAACTCCTATTTCATCCAATCCGACATTCTCAACATTGCCTTGCACACCGATAGCCATTAAAGCAACATCGCCTTCAATTTCTTTCAATCCATCTTTTGTTGAAACCGCAAGTTTAACATTCTCACCTACAATAACTTTTTCTACTTTTGTGTCGGTTAATATTTCTATTCCTGCTTTCTTCAAATTGCTTTCTAAAAGTTTTGTGATTTCCTTGTCTTCGATGGGAAGGATGCTTGGCAGCATTTCAACGAGAGTCACTTTAGTTCCGAAGGTATTATAAAAATATGCAAACTCAACTCCAATTGCACCAGCGCCGATTATCAGCATCGACTTAGGTGGTTCTTGCAAAACCATCGCTTCGGAACTGGATATAATTTTCATACGGTCAATATCAACGCCCGGAATTGAACGCGGTCGTGCACCTGTTGCAATTATGATATGCTTCGTGTTTATTGTTTCTACAGGCTTGCCATCCTTGCTGACTTCAATCTCTCCTTTGCCGACAATTTTACCATGTCCTGAAATCAAATCTATTTTATGTTTCTTAAAAAGGTACTCGACACCTTTTGAGTTGCGCAGTGCAACTTCGCGGCTGCGTTTGATTATCTTCTTAAAATCGAATTGAAGGTTTTCATAACTGATCCCAAATTCGTTTGCGTGTTTGAAATGATTGTAGATTTCAGCGTTCTTGAGAAGGGCTTTTGTGGGGATACATCCCCAGTTTAAGCATACACCGCCTAATTTATCTTTTTCTATAACGGCAGTTTTTAAACCTAATAGTGCAGCGCGTATAGCTGCAACGTAACCGCCCGGACCTCCGCCAATTATAGCAACATCGAATTTTTTATTTTCCATATTTCCTCATTATATGATGTTTTCAGAACGAAATAGTTGCAAGCTTTAGAAAATATATGAAACGGGGGTTTGAAAAGCAAAGAGGGGTTTAAGGAAAGAAGCAGTAGAATCAATAAGAGATAAGAATTACTTTTTTGATTTTTCCCTTTTGTTATATTTGATTTTTTCCCTCACTGCTAAAACGTCCGGGTTCAGTTGGGGGTATTTTACTTTTTTGAATACTTCTGGTATCTCAGATTTTTCCTCTACTTTTTTAAATCCCATTTTCTTCAATTTGTTTTCTATTTCCTTTATTGCAGATTTTTTATTTTTAGCCATTTCTTAAATCTCCATCTAAAAAATTCATATTGTTCATTTATTTCATCGAGGGTATAATCTAATGCTTCATTATTATCGAGATGCCGATACCATACTTTTCTTTCTACTGAGCCGTCCGGTAATAATATATCTTTATGGGGAACACCGTGTCCACTATCGTATCTCACCACTTCATACCATTTTTTATCAAAATAACACAATAACTTCACAGCAAATCTAATTACTATCTTCTTCTCGGTCTGAAAAGATACCGAGATGTAGTTCTTTGAATCGATATATTTTTCATATCGTTGATTCCCCATCGCTAGTAAATCTAATCAAGTTTATAGAATAAATCAACCCAATACTTTCTTTTTTTGCTTCTCTCCATATTTCGTTTATATTATAAGCGAATTAATAATGAACCGGAAACAACCATAAGGAAACCTATTATGGCAGAAGTTACAACAAAAGAAAAACAATCTTTCATACAAACACTCAAAACTTTTCCAAAAGTTTATTGGGTCGTAATTGTGATGGAGTTTTTTGAACGCGGCTCATACTACGGTATGATGAGCATCCTTTCAGTCTATATGACCGAGCAACTGTTATTCAGCAAAGAGAGTGTTGGTGTTATTAAGAGCACTATTCAACCGCTGCTCTATATTTTACCTATACTTGCCGGAGCGATTGGAGATAGGTTCGGTTACCGCAGAACACTTATATTTGCATTTTCATTTTTAGGATTAGGATATTTTCTTGTCAGTCAGTCAACTGAGTACGCACTCGTTTTTTCAAGTTTAGTGATTATGGGAATCGGAGCGGGCGCTTTTAAGCCGATGATATCCGGAACAATTGCACGCTCTACTACTGAAAAAAACAGCACACTCGGCTTCGGAATATTTTACTGGTCGATTAACTTCGGGGCATTTTTATTCCCGCTAATCCTCGTACCGTATATCAAAAACACATTCGGATGGGAATACGTTATGGTCGCTTCGTCAATCTTCACAGTTTCGATGTTGATCCCCACCTTCTTCATCTACAAAGAGCCCCCCAAACCAGCGAGTACCAAAACTCTTCCTGAAGTTCTCAAAGGTATGATAATGGTCTTAACAGACGTAAAGTTCATAGGATTGATTGTTATCTATTCCGGCTTCTGGATTCTTTATTTTCAAATGTTCGATTCCGTTTTGTGGTATGTAAAAGATTATGTAGATGCCACGTCGCTTAACGTTTTTGTGAATTCTGCACTAGGATTTTTCGGAATTAATATTAACTGGCGTTTCGACGTTGAACACGTTACAGTTATTAACGCAGGGACAATTATCTTCTTGCAAATGATAGTTTCAAACATTGTTAAAAACACAAAAGCGCTGCCAACAATGATTGTGGGTATTACGATGGGAACACTTGGTATGGCTATACTTGCAATATCAACCAACATCTGGGTTTTCATTATCGGTATTACGATCTTCTCAATCGGCGAGATGACTGCACATCCAAAATTTATCAGCTATGTTGGATTGATTGCACCTCCCGATAAAAAGGCAACCTACTTAGGTTATTCTTTCCTCTACGGAGTTTTAGGATCGTCAATCGGTGGGATATTAGGCGCGAATATGTATGTCCATTTTGTTGACAATTTAAAAGACCCGCAGACACTCTGGATACTGTTCAGCTTTATCGGTGTTGCAACAATTATCGGACTGTTATTTTACAATAAATTCGTTGCACCTAAATTAGGGCATAATCATTAAGATTTAAATTCTAAATTTAAAGCACAGAATTCTAAATCCCTTTCATCGAAAGATGAAGGGGATTTTTTATAACTCATCACTCCACTTCCCCGTTTCTCAAAAATATTTGATAAAGGTCTAATACCAATTGATTCCCTTATCTCTGCATTTGACTTCCTCACAAAAAAGCCTTATCTTTATTTAGAATAATTCTAAATAAGAAAATGAGCAATAATTCAACTTTCGAAATACTGAAGAAATACATAAAGGAAAAGAAACTCCGTTTCACACCTGAACGCGATCGCATTTTAAACGAAGTTATGAAGCTCGACCGACATTTTACAGCAGAAGAATTATTCGGACTTCTAAAGAAAAAGAAAGAAAGATTCGTATTAGCCACAATTTACAACACGCTCGATTTGTTCGTTTCGACAGGAATTCTTACAAAATATCGTTTAGGAGCAGAGCGCTCGTACTACGAAAGAGCGATAGACAAGCCGGGACATCACCACCTGATTTGTTTAGATTGCGGAAATATTGTTGAGTTTGCCGCTGATACCTTATCCGACTATGAACTCAAAATAGCCAAACAAAATAATTTTCAAATTCAGAATTCAACACATCAAATTTTTGGAATTTGTAATAACTGCCAACCAGCCCGACCTGCCCAACTGTCAGGTGGGCATTCTGGCGGGAAGGAAAATTAACAGTGACCCCGAAAAACCATACTCCTCTTTCAAAAGTTAAAAAAGGCAACATAGTCAGGATTATCACTCTCCCCGATGGCTTAGCTCGGACTCAATTAATTCGTTTTGGAATTGTCGAGGGCGACTTAGTAAAATGCCTGGAACACCTTCCCGGCGGCACAATAGTAATTCAAAAAAAACGGCAGGAAATTGCCCTCGGGTCAAAACTTTCCCACAAAATAATTGTAATCATAAATTAAAATGCTGACTAACGAAATTAATCATCTCGAGCATCATACACACATCGAAAAATCTCCAATCATTTCCGACAGTGCAAATCCAAAATTAGTACTCGTCGGCAATCCAAATGTGGGCAAGTCAGTCGTCTTCAACTATCTCAGCGGCATTTATGTGGATGTTTCAAATTATCCCGGCACTACAGTCGAAGTTACCAAAGGCAAATATCTTAACTACGAAGTTTACGACACACCCGGCATTTACGGTGTGTCATCCTTCAACGATGAAGAACAGGTTGCCCGCGATATAATAATGGAAGCCGACATCGTCATCAATATCGTAGATGGTGTGCACATCGAGCGCGACCTGTTCCTAACTCAACAGTTAATTGATATGGGTAAACGACTCGTTGTTGTTATAAATTTTATGGATGAAATTAAAAAACACCATATCAAGATTGATATTGCACAACTTGAAAAATTGATTGATGTTCCTATTGTTACAGCCACTGCAATTAAGAAAGAAGGTTTTCAAGAACTCGAACAGCTAATCGGCAA
This sequence comes from uncultured Ignavibacteriaceae bacterium, assembly GCA_964581995.1. Classification (GTDB taxonomy): domain Bacteria; phylum Bacteroidota; class Ignavibacteria; order UBA10030; family BY39; genus CAZOQB01. The sequence goes on from CAZOQB010000010.1 coordinate 73,642, forward strand.
AGCAAGGCAGGGGACGCAAAATACAGACTTGCATTTTAAGCTGCATAATATGCTGAACTCTGTCGGTTCACAAGCCGAAGCGCTGCTCGTTTTAGAAGGCGATGAATATACAGCAAATAAACACGGTATAAACGCTTTAGGACAACGAGAACATATTTACATCGATAGACGCAATCGTGTGAACATTATTGTAAATCAAGTATTTGAAGAAACTTCCGTCCGAAAACACTTAACATCATTAATCGGACGCTGGTCGCTCAACACTCTAACGGGAATTCCAATTCTTCTCGGCGTTTTATACATCGCTTATCTTTTCATCGGTAAACTTGTTGCGCAGGATTTAGTCAGTTTTACCGAATCATACTTTGGAAAAGAACTATGGGAAACATGGATTCGCTCTGCTGTTTCTGATTTCATCACTCCAACTTCCTTCTTGGGGACTGTCTTGATTGGCGAGTTCGGAGTTCTTACGATGACTGTTACTTACTTATTGTTTCTCTTGTTTCCATTGGTCTTTGCTTTTTATATCACACTTTCGTTTTTGGAAGATACCGGATATTTACCGCGACTTGCCACGATGGTTGACAGAAGTATGAATTTTTTAGGATTGAATGGACGAGCAATTATTCCGATGATATTAGGTTTCGGATGCGTTTCAGCCGCTACAATCACAACACGTTTGCTTTCGAGTGAACGTGAAAAAACTATCGCAACGGCAATTCTGCAATTTGCAATTCCCTGCTCGGCTCAGCTTGCAGTAATTACAGCACTTTTGATGGGAGCCGGATTCAAAGCTCTATTGATTTATGTCTTTGTAATCGTTTTGGTGTTCATTGTTATCGGAACGATATTGAACAAAATATTGAAAGGTGAATCAACTCCTTTATTAATCGACCTGCCGCCTATACGTTTTCCAAGGATGAATAATGTTTTACAAAAAACAACTGTGCGAACTTTTTCGTTTATGAAAGAAGCCACGCCTTGGTTCTTTTTCGGTGCCGCGGTTATTGGCACGATGGAGGCAACCGGGCTGCTGCAAGTTTGGCAAAAAGCACTATCGCCTATTACAGAACATTGGCTGAAACTTCCTCCCGAAGCTACTACTGCATTTGTTATGGGGCTCGTTCGCCGCGATTTTGGAGCCGCAGGATTGTATGATATCGCAATGAATCCGATGCAAACTGTTGTCGCTTTAGTAACAATCACACTTTTTGTCCCGTGTATTACATCAATTTTAATAATGTATAAAGAGCGCGGCTGGAAAACTGCTACGATAATCTGGATTGGAACTTGGATTGGTTCGTTCACAATCGGCGGCATTGTCGCTCAAATCATCATATAGGTTTATGGATCAATCATTGACAGAAAAATTAAAAACTGAAACTCGCAGTTGTCCTACTTGCAAGTTCGTAATCGTAAATCCATTTGTAGAAAAATGCCCGCGATGCTCTACTGAATTACAGAAACTTGAAGTAGGCTGCACGTCCTGCGTTCATAAATCACAATGCTCATTTTCGTATTTTAAAAAATGATATTAGCGGGAAAGTAGATTTTAAAGATGAGGCGCTTGCAACATCGGGCAACTATAGTAACATCGTAATGATAGATGAAAGCAGGGTTGGACACGTACTAAATCCCAAAAAAGGGTTGCTTAACGAAATATTTTTAAAAATTTCTATAACCACGTCAAAAGCTGTTGAAGCCGATGCTTTTACGACAGCACTTTTTGTTTTTGATATTGATAAAGCCAATTATTTTTTTACTATGGACGAACATTTAAAATACTTTGCGATTTTGAGCAATGGAAATTTCGTTAAAAACTATTAAAAATTCGCAACTCAAAAAATAATTCTCTTGACAATTATCTAAATATATTTTATAATAGCATCAACAAATTATTTTTAAAAAAATCATGAACGAAAATAATCAAAACCCAAATCAAACAAACGGCAACGAAACTAAAGTATCAATCGTTACTGAAGCAGAGGTTTACGAGGCTCTTCGAGAATGTTACGACCCGGAAATTCCGGTTAACCTTGTTGACCTCGGATTGATCTATGATATTAAAATTATAGATGATTGGGTAGGGGTTAAAATGACACTAACGGCTCCGGGATGCCCGGCACATACATGGATTACACAAAACGTTCACAACCGAATTCTTCAGATTCCAGGAATCAAAGATGCAGACGTTAAAATAGTGTGGGATCCAATGTGGAACCCGGATATGATGTCGGAAGATGCAAAAAAAGTTTTGGGAATGCCTTAAAAAGTTATCGAGTTCGGTAGGGTTCCACGATTGGGGTATGCTTATCGCCTCCCGGCTACCCCTTTCAAAACCTTGCCGGACTCTTTTTATTAAACATTAAATCTGAAAAAAACCACATCACCGTCCTGAATATCATAATCTTTTCCGTGTATATGCAACAATCCTTTTTCACGTAGTATCGTTTCTGAACCCACGGCTACTAAATCTTTAATTTTATAAACCTCCGCTTTTATAAAACCTTTCTCAAAATCGCTGTGTATCTTTCCTGCTGCTTGCGGTGCCTTTGTGCCTTTTTTTACAGTCCATGCACGAAGCTCCTTTTCGTTGTGTGTGAAAAATGTTAATAAATCTAAAAGCCAGTATCCTTCCCTGATAACTTTATCTAACCCTGATTCCCTGATGCCAATGTCTGTTAAAAAAATTTCTCTTTCTCGATATGCCATATCGGCGATTTCGGCTTCCATCTCACCATCTACAACTATTACTCTTGCACCCCTATATACAGCTAATTGTTCAAGAGTTTTTATATGTTCATTTCCGTGCGTAAGACCATCTTCATCAACATTTGCAATAAACATAATCGGTTTAGCAGTTAGTAGATTTAGATGGCAAGCAAGATATTTTTCTTCTTCATCAAGATTTAGCATCCTGGCAAGTTTGCCTTCACCTAAATGATTTTTTAATTTCTGGCAAACTTCAATTCCGTGTCTCACTTTCTTATCACCGGATTTTGATTGTCGTTCCAGTTCAGATAAGTTTTTTTGAATTGTTTCAATGTCTTTTAGTATCAGTTCTGTCTCTACAATTTCAACGTCTCTTTTCGGATCGACATTCCCGTATGTATGCACAATATTCTCATTCTCAAAGCATCTTACGACATGCGCGATCGCATCGACCTCGCGGATGTGAGCAAGAAATTGATTTCCTAATCCCTCTCCCTTGTTTGCGCCTTTAACTAAACCGGCGATGTCAACAAATTCAATGTTTGTGGGAATTACTTTGGGTGGTTTGATAATATTCGTTAAGAGACTGAGTCTTTCATCCGGAACGGGAACGACACCGCTATGAGGTTCAATAGTCGTGAATGGATAGTTTGCGACAACTGCTTTAGCTGAAGTAATCGCATTAAAGAGGGTTGACTTCCCGACGTTCGGTAAACCAACTATACCGCATGTAAATCCCATAGTTTATTTCAGATTTATGATTTTCCTATAAGAATTTATCTAATAATACTCGAAAATAAAAACCTACTCTCGATTACTGCACTTGAATAAGATAAATTATGCTTCAAACTTCTGAACTTCTTCTAAAATTGTGCTAACGATTTCCTCTTCCTTAATCTTTTTAATCATCTCCCCCTTCCGATATAAAATTGCCACACCTTTTCCTGCGGCAATTCCGATGTCGGCTTCGCTTGCTTCACCGGGTCCGTTCACAATACAACCGAGGACAGCAATTTTTATGGGCTTCTTTTCACCGGCTAATTTGTCTTCAAGCTGTTTAACAATGCTAAATAAATCAACTTCCAAACGACCGCAAGTTGGACAAGCTATAATTTCAACATTCCGAGACGCCAAACTTAATGAGCGAAGAATTTCCTTACCGACTTCAATCTCCTTAACAGGATCGTCTGTAAGTGAGACACGGATTGTATCGCCAATCCCTTCGGCTAATAAAGTTCCAATTCCTACAGCGGATTTAATTGTGCCAACCTTAGCCGTTCCGGCTTCCGTCACACCGAGGTGAAGAGGAATATCAGTTCGACCGGCGATTAATCGATATGCTTCTATCATCAACTTCACATCTGTCGATTTTACAGATATTACTACATCTTTGAAATTGAACTCATCACATATTCCTACGTGCCTCATCGCACTCTCATACAAAGCTTCGGCAGTCGGATAACCATGTTTTTCAAGAATATCTTCTTCAAGTGAACCGGAATTGACACCGATACGAATGGGTATGTGTTTTTCTTTCGCCGCATCAAGCACCTCTTTAATTCTATCCTTAGAACCGATATTTCCGGGATTGATTCGAACTTTTGCCACACCGGCTTCAATTGCTTTTAGTGCATAGATATGATTAAAATGTATATCAGCTACGACAGGTATGGGCGACTTCATCACAATCTTAGGCATTGCTTCGGCAGCTTCTTTATCATTAACTGTAACACGTACGATATCGCAGCCAGCTTCTGTTGCTTCAATTATCTGCTTTACTGTAGCATCAACATCGCCAGTTTTGGTTTTAGTCATCGTTTGCACCGAGATTGGTGCATCACCGCCAATAAGCACACCGCCGACATTGACTTGACGGGTTTGTCGCCTAATCCCTACTTTGTATGTTTGATGTATTTGATTCACAATTAATTTATCTTTTTACTTGCTTCAAACAAAATTTTCTTTTCTTCATCGGTCAAACTTTGGTAACCTTCGCGACTTATTTTATCCAATATCTCATCAATAATTTTCTGATTTGAGTCAATTTCTTTTCCACTCTTAATATCGTAAAACTTTGCTTTGCCCTCTTCCCTGCGACCTGTGGAATTAGCGGAATTATATCTGCCGGGTTTTTCATAAATCTTCTTAAATTCATCCCACCATTTGAAAAAAGGAATTCTCCCTGAGTCAATCATCAAGAGAATAAACCCGACTGCGGCGCCGCCAAGATGAGCAAAATGAGCGATGCCGTCTTGCGTGCCAGTAATGCCGGCATACATTTCAAAAACCATGAAAATTAATACAAAATATTTTGCTTTTATTGGAATAAAAAAGTAAAGAAAGATTGGGCGTTCAGGAAACATCAATCCGAATGCTAACAGTATTCCGTAAACTGCTCCGGACGCGCCAATAGTTGGCATGCCATCACCAAACAAAGGTCCAATTATTAAGTTCGATATTCCCGCACCGATTCCACAGAGAAGATAATACATCAAGAATTTTTTAGAGCCCCACGTATTCTCCAATTCCATCCCGAACATCCAGAGCGCAAACATGTTGAATAAAAGATGCGTAAACCCTGCATGCATGAACATATATGTGAACAATTGCCAGATCTGAAATGAAGGCATTTCTGGAATATTCGACTCTAAAGGATAGAGAGCAAAAATTGAATCTATCAGATGAGCAAGCGGATAGTCTCCAATTCGGAACATTCCAAAAAATAAAGTTCCCAAATAGACAGCAACGTTTGAAATCAACAATACTTTGATAACCGGAGGAAAGAATCGAAATCCACCGAATAAGGAAGGGCGATAATAGTTACTATTTTGGGAACTAGACATGTTCATGGTCCATGATCAATTTTTAATAGTCAATTGGCAACCGCATACTGCATTAAAATTTATCGGATAATGCAGCAACACCCGGAAGGATTTTGCCTTCAAGAAATTCAAGTGACGCGCCGCCGCCCGTAGAAACGTGCGAAACAGCTTTCTCGAGTCCGGCTTTCGCAATCGCAGCCGCCGAGTCGCCACCGCCAATAATCGTAATAGCACCGGTTTTTGTTACATCTGCCAACGCTTGTGCAACAGCGTTAGTTCCTACTGCAAAATTTTCCATTTCAAAAACACCCATCGGTCCGTTCCAAACAATTGTTTTTGATGCAGCGATCACATTGGTAAAGAGTTTTACAGTTTCAGAACCTATATCAAGTCCTTGCCAACCGGACTCGATGTTCTCGACTTTTACAGTTTTCTTTTTAGCAGCATTATCAAATTTATCGGCAACTACACAATCGAGCGGAAGCAAAAATTTTATATCGCGTATTGAAACTTCTTCTAACAACGATTTTGCTAAATCAATTTTATCTTGTTCAAGAAGTGAATCCCCAATCTCCAAGCCTTTTGCCTTGTAGAATGTATAAGCCATTCCACCGCCGATAATAAGAGTATCAACCTTTGATAACAAGTTTTGTATAACATCAATTTTGCCTGAAACTTTTGCACCGCCTAAAATAGCTGTGAAAGGACGAACCGGGTTATCGAGTGCGCTTCCGAGAAATTTAAGTTCTTTCTGCATCAAATATCCAGCTACTGCCGGTTTAATAAAACGAGTTACTCCTTCGGTTGAAGCATGAGCACGGTGAGCGCTTCCAAAAGCATCGTTCACATAAACTTCGCCGAGTGAGGCTAACTCTTTTGCAAAGTTCTCATCATTAGCTTCCTCTTCTTTGTGGAATCGGAGATTTTCCAAAAGCAGACATTCGCCATCTTTAAGATTTGCAACACTTTCTTTCGCGGGTGCGCCTATACAATCAGAAGCGAATCTTACTTCTGTACCTAAAAGTTTGGAAGTCCTCCTTGCAACAGGGGCGAGTGTGAATTCCATATTCGGTTTTCCTTTGGGCCTACCCAAATGGCTCATTAATATTGCTCTTCCTCCCTCGGCAAGAATTTTCTTAATCGTAGGCAGCGACTCCGCAATTCGAGTATTATCTGTTACTACGCCGTTTTCGATTGGTACGTTGAAGTCAACGCGTACTAATACTCGTTTCGATTTTAATCGGATATCATCAATTGTCAGTTTGTTCATATTTGCCTTCTCCATTCGATCTATAATTAATAAAAACGGCTCAAACGGAAATTAACCGCGAGCCGTTTGAATATTTATTGAAAAATAGACTAAGCTATTTTCTTTATCAAATCAACCACACGGCAGGAATAACCCCACTCGTTATCGTACCAGCCGACTACCTTAACCATGTTTCCTAACACCATTGTGGAGAGTGAGTCGAAGATACATGAATGCTCGTTACCGATAACATCGCTTGAAACAATCTCGTCGGTACAATATTCCAATATTCCTTTGAGATAAGTTTCGGATGCTTTTTTCATAGCTTCGTTAATATGTTCTTTTGTAGCTTCTTTCTCTAATTCTGCAACGAAGTCAGTTACCGAGCCATCCGGAACCGGAACACGTAAAGCAAAACCATCAAGCTTTCCTTTCAATTCGGGTATTACTTTTCCGACAGCTTTTGCAGCGCCTGTGGTTGTTGGGATAATATTCTGCGATGCTGCACGGGCGCGTCGCAAATCTTTATGCGGCAAATCCAACACACGTTGGTCATTCGTGTAGGCATGTATCGTAGTCATCAACCCTTTTTTGATTTTGAAGTTGTCGTTCAACACTTTTACCATTGGGGCAAGACAGTTGGTAGTGCAAGAAGCGTTCGATAAAATAACTTCTTTTCCGGTCAGTATGTGTTCGTTTACGCCCAATACTACGGTCGCATCTATTTCATCTTTTGCGGGCGCAGTTAAAACTACTTTTTTCGCACCGGCTTTTATGTGTAATTCTATTTTTTCGCGTTTCGTAAACACACCTGTACCTTCAATCACGACTTCCGCGCCTAACTTTGCCCATGGTAACGCGGCAGGGTCTTTTTCTGCCATCACAGGATAACTTTTTCCATTTACAATTATTGAATTATCCGTATGAGTAACCGTACCGTTAAATTTGCCGTGGACAGAATCGTACTTGAGCAGATGCGCCAATGTTTTCGCATCGGTTATGTCGTTAATGCCGACAAATTCGATGCTTCCAACTTCCAAACCGCGGCGAAAAACTAATCTGCCGATTCTTCCAAAACCGTTTATACCTATTTTAATAGCCATTTTATTCTCCAAGGGTTAAATTATTATTTTCGTTAGTGTTTAATTTACTCATGTTTATTAAAATTTAGCAAATCCATGATAGAAAAACAAATTGATAATCGACAAGATATTTGATATATTTGAACTGGATTTAAAATCAATAAAATGACAAAACCCAGAAAAAGCGATTTTTTAATACCTACACTTACGATCGTATTCGATATCTTTGCAATCGAAACAGCATTTTTGTTTTCTTACTGGCTGCGTTTTAACACTGAGTTTTTAGCTGCTCTTAGGGTAGGTGATGATATTCCTTTGTTCATAACGTACTTCATAAGTTCTTTATTCATAATTCCAATTTGGATATTAGTATTACTATCCCAAAAATCATACACCCCACACCGCAACATTACATTAACGAATGAATTTTTCCAGATAATAAAAGCGATAACAATCGGAATGCTGATAATAATAGCTGCGGCATTTTTCTATCGTGGATTTTCGTATTCGCGTTTTGTGGTTGTATTGCTCTGGATTTCTTCTATATTTTTCGTTTTATCGGGAAGGGGTATAATTCATTTAATCAGAAAAGAACTCTACCGAAAAGGAAAAGAATTAAGGAATACAGTCATTATCGGGAATAACGATACGGCTACTATTTTATTTGAGAAACTTCAAAATAATATAATACAAGGATACAAGTTCGTGGGATATCTTGCCGATTCAGAGACACCGACTGACCATCCACTTTCAAAAAGTAAATATTTAGGAAAGATAGATGATGCCTATCGTACGTTTAATGAATACGGAATAGAACTAGCTTTTATAACGTTAGGATACAACGAACACCCGAAAATTTATAATCTGCTGCGACAAACGGAGGGTGTTAATGTTGGATTTATGATTGTACCCGATATTTTAGAACTAATGACCAGCCGATATGACATGCGAGATATTGGCGGTATCCCATTTATTAACATCAAGGGAATACCGATGACGACTTGGGGAAAAATAGTAAAGCGGGTATTCGATATTATTTTTTCTGCCGTTGTTTTGGTTGTCTTCTTGCCTCTGACGCTATTAATTTCAATTTTGATAAAACTTAGCTCAAGGGGTCCTATTTTTTTTACACAAGAAAGAGTTGGACTTGATGGACAGAGTTTTAAGGTATTCAAATTCCGAACAATGAGAACCGATGCAGAGAAATCAACTGGTCCTGTGTGGGCTACAAAAAACGACCCGCGGGTGACAAAGGTTGGTAAGTTTTTAAGAAGAACCAGTTTAGATGAGATTCCGCAGTTTATAAATTCACTTCTTGGAGACATGAGCGTTGTAGGTCCGAGACCTGAAAGACCGCATTTCGTAAACCAATTTAAAGATGTAGTGCCGAAGTATCTAGACCGTCATTTATTAAAAACTGGAATAACGGGATGGGCTCAAGTGAACGGTTTACGCGGACAGGCTCCGATTGAAGAACGGACAAAATACGATTTATATTACATAGAAAACTGGTCGGTGGCGTTTGATATTAAGATAATCTTGAAAACAGTTCATGCGATTGTGTTTGGAAAAGATGCATATTAATTGGATAACTAAATTATGATAGCGGTTTTTATTTTTTATATTCACGTAGTGTTAGCCGTTGCGATTTTCACTAAACGATGGCAGGAATCGGGTACGGCAGACGCCTTCCTCGCTGTTGGTTTCATGGCGCTTATTTTCGGAGTTGGCTGGTCAGTATCCACGGTTTTTTTAAAATTCTTTTTTGAACAACCTGGATTAGGTGTTTGGTTTGACCGAGACGCAATGTCGCTTGTTTTACTGACGATGATGGAAGCAGTATTTTATTGGGCTTATTATAAAAGGGAGAAAAAGAAAACCACATCAGTTCAAATTTAATGTTTGCACAACTATATTAACTACTGGTGTTACGCAGAAAGTGAATTCCAACTATCAAATCGCAAATGACAATCTCCAAATCACAAACAAATCCCAAAATACAAATTCAACACCCTCAAAATTTTAGGAACTTCAATATCGGAATTTGGAACTTAATTGAAATTTGTGATTTGCCATTTGGAATTTATTCTTAATATTCAGACTTGCGTAAGATCAGTTAACTATTAAATTGGGAAGAATAGGCTCCACCCTTTCTGATAACATGCAGAGGGCTTTGAGACCTTAAAAATTTGACTTTTAAAAAACAAGGTTTTATATTTATACCGGAAAACACAAATGTCCAGTGGAGTTCTCTGTCCGGTAAGTTTGAGTGGTTTAGAATGGTTTCTATGAGGGATAGAATAGAAATACAAAATTTACATACAAAAGAACATTATTTCTTTAAGATGAAAATTCAAAAGAAACTAAATTACTTAAAAAAAATCCTTAAATAAATAAATATGAACACCCGCCTACCTGTCGGCAATCAGGTTGGGCAGGTATATGCGTATTTACAGATGTTCCGCAGCCATTCGCTCGTCCCGCAGAGCGTGATTGCTCGTAAAGAGTTTTGAAAATATGATAGTTCAAATAAATGCGAAACCACAATCCCGCCATACGGCGGGATGCTCGCTCATAAGTCCGCCAAAGGCGGACGGAATGTCGCGCGGGTTGCACCCTCGATGTGCTTGTTCGCTTCGTCCCGCAAAGCGGGATCGCACATCATCCCGACCAAAAGCAAGTCGGGACAGGTCGGGAAAAACTTCAATGTCCGTCTCCCGCTTTCAGCAGGATCCCTCCACTACGTTTTTCCCGCGCAACTTTAGTTGCAATTGCCCTTCACTATTTCACGAAAGGAAAAACATATGAAAAACATTTTACGACTTGTCATGTTGGTTCTGCTCTATGAGACGAGCGGTGCCCAAACACTTGAGCAAAGGATGTGGCTTGAACGGTTCGCGGAGGAGCGAGCAGCAAGGTGGGCTAAGGAGCGCGCTGAAGCTGAGTCGCTTGCGATTAAGTTGGGTCTTCCCATTCGCAAGGAGTATCCAGACGGTTCGGTCATCGAGTTGCAGCGGTTAGAAAACGGCCGACCCCTCTACTACGAGACGCATAATCTCAATGCTGCGAAGACAATTTCGAGCAATCGAGTCTGGCCTGGAGGAACAGGCGGTTACTCACTCACCGGCGCTTCACCCGACACACTTGGTATTTGGGACGGCGGAGCTGTTCGAACTACTCACGAGGAACTCATGGGCCGGGCAATCCAGAAGGATGGGGCATCGACGAGTATTGACCATGCCACGCACGTTGCCGGGACGATGATTGCATCGGGCATTACTGCAAATGCAAAAGGAATGTCGTATGAAGGTCGATTGAATGCAAACGACTGGGACAATGACCAGAGTGAGATGGCAAGCGCGGGCTTGGCAGGCCTGCGAATATCGAATCACTCTTACGGTTTCATCACGGGATGGCGGTACAACTACTTTGACGATAGCCGTTGGGCATGGTTCGGCGACACGACGATCAGCAATACGCAAGACTACTATTTCGGTTTCTACGACTCCGAAGCACAGGCTTGGGACAACATCGCAAGAAACACACAGACCTATCTGATTGTGAGATCAGCCGGCAATGACAGGGGCGAGGGACCGCTCTCCCAACCAGTGCAGCACTGGGTTTACATCAACGGCGAGTGGGCACTACGAACAACGGTCCGCAACCGGGATGGAGGCACAACGGGATACGATTGCATCAGTCATTCCGGTGTCGCCAAGAACATTCTGACAGTCGGCGCTGTAGATGATATCCCTAATGGATATACCCAGCCGAGCGATGTGGTCATGTCATCGTTCAGCAGTTGGGGGCCGACCGATGACGGCCGAATCAAACCAGACCTGGTTGCCAACGGTGTACTCTTGTATTCTCCGATCGCGACGAGCAACACGTCGTATGGGTCGCTTTCAGGAACGTCGATGGCGTCACCGAATGTCACAGGTTCCATCGGTCTCCTGTTGCAGCATCATCGGAATCTGTGGGGCAGCACGGCATTGCAATCTTCGACATACAAGGCTCTGCTTATCCACACCGCCGATGAAGCCGGGCCAAATCCGGGTCCGGATTACCAGCACGGCTGGGGTCTCATGAATACCTTGCGGGCTGCGCAGGTCATGTCTGCCAACGCCGAGGCGGGGGGCAATCGACACATCCGCCAGCTGACACTGAACCAAGGACAAACGATTGACATAACGGTCGCAAGCGATGGAAGTCAGCCGCTTCGCACAACAATCTGCTGGACCGATCCCGCAGCCACGCCTCGCCCGGCCTCCCTCAATCCGACGACGATCATGCTCGTCAATGATCTGGACTTGCGCATCATACAGGGCGGCACGACCTACCAGCCATGGATTCTTGACAGAACAAATCCGTCCAACCCTGCGACAACAGGTGACAACATCAGGGACAATGTCGAACAAGTACACATTGCATCCCCCCCGGCAGGCACCTATACTGTGCGTATCTCGCATAAAGGAACACTCGTCGGTTTCCAGGTCGTTTCTGTTATTACGACTGGCGCTATTTTTGACGAGGTCATCACTGTCACTTCGCCGAACGGCGGGGAGGCGTGGCCCTCTGGATCGAATCAAGCCATACAGTGGACGTCGTACCTTGTAGACGGCAATATGCGCATTGAATTATCGCGCGATGGTGGATCAACATTTTCGGAAACGCTGTTTTCCAACACCGCTAACGATGGGTCGGAAAGTTGGACGGTCACCGAGCCAATAAGTTCCACCGCTCGGGTTAAGATTTCAAGCGTGAATATGCCGGGTATCGCCGATACGAGCGATGCGAACTTCACCATTTTTCGGCCGACCCTCTCCGTATCTTCACCAAACGGCGGAGAGACATGGGTGATTGGGACAACTCAGACCATCCAATGGACGACCAATATAGGTGGCAGCGTACGCATTGAATTGTCACGCACAGGCGGGGTGACCTATGAGACGCTCATTGACAGCACTGCCAACGACGGCTCGGAGGCGTGGACGGTAACCGGTGCCGCCACATCCGTCGCTCGTATTCGAATCAGGAGCCTGGATATACCGACTCTCAGCGATGCGAGCAATGCGAACTTCGCTATCGTTCAGCCGACCCTTACCGTTGTTGCGCCGAACGGCGGAGAGACGTGGGCGATTGGGTCGATTCAAACCATCCAATGGACGTCAACCAACTTAACTGGCAATGTGCGCGTTGAATTATCGCGCAACGGCGGATCGACATTTTCGGAAACGCTGTTTTCCAACACTGCCAACGACGGTTCAGAGAACTGGGGCGTCACGGGCCCCGTGACCTCGGCAGCTCGTATTCGAGTCAGGAGCTTGGACATCCCGACTCTCAGTGATACGAGCAATGCGAACTTCACCATTGTTCAGCCAACCCTTACCGTTGTTGTGCCGAACGGCGGAGAATTGTGGGCGATTGGCTCAAGCAGGACAATCCAGTGGAATTCCAGCAACGTCACCGGGAATGTCGAGATCAGACTTTCGCGTGATGGTGGAACAACCTATGAAATACTCTTTGCCAACACCGCCAACGACGGCTCGGAGATGTGGACTGTGACCGGTGCCGATGGTGGAACTATGGGCACATACGCTGCTCGTGTTCGAATCAAGAGCCTGGACATCCCCAATCTCATCGACGTGAGCGATGGGAACTTCACCATCATTCAACCGTTTCTGACCGTTCTTGTACCAAACGGTGGAGAGGCGTGGGCGATTGGATCGAATCAGACTATCCAGTGGGCGTCGAGCAATGTGAGCGGCGATGTGCGCATTGAATTGTCAAACGATGGCGGAGGAACGTTTTCGGATACGCTGTTTGTACTTACTCCAAACGACGGTTCAGAGAGCTGGACCGTAAGCGGCAGTCCGACAACCTCAGCGATGATTCGCATCAGCAGTATCGATATTCCCTCGCTGAGTGATACCAGCGATGGCAACTTCACGACAGTGTCGAATGTAGTAACAAGTACGCCGACAGGCGGGAATTGGAGCGCAGGCAGCACCTGGGTAGGCGGAGTTGCTCCAACCTCAGCAGACGTTGTTATCATTGCAGGCGGGGCGACAGTCACTCTTGACGGCAACATCTCCCGTGATGCCGCAACAACTCTGACGGTCAGCGGCAGACTCAATCTCGGAACAGACACAGTGTCTGGAGCCGGCAGTTTCACACTTGTTTCTGGCGGCACGCTGGGGATCGGCTCTCTCAATGGTATTGCTTCATCCGGTTCGACCGGCAACATCCAGGTATCCGGGTCGAGGTCATTCAGCAAGAGCGCAAACTATGTGTACAACGGCGTCGCAGCGCAGATCACAGGTAATGGCCTACCGGACACCGTCAATCGCCTGACGGTTGACAACTCAAGCGGTGTCACGCAGAACGCAAACTTAACCATTAACTCTATGCTCTTGTTGACAAATGGCGTACTGCAAATCGCCTCAATACAGACATTGACCTTGGGAACCTCTGCTTCTATCGCACCGTTTGGGACCGGTCGTATTGAAGGAACGGTGACGAAGAAGACCCTTAGCTCAACAACCGGGATTGTCCGCTTGATGGGTCAAAACACGTATATGATCATTGAAACAGCGGGAATAACTGCCATGACGATACGATCGTACCCGGGTCAGGCCATTCCAGAACTGCTGCATGGAGCGGATACAACAAGGGCGGTGCGCATTCGGTATTATCAAATCTCAGGCGTCAGGGGTACGGGAGTCGCCACACTGAGGTTGGATTATCTCCCGAGCGAGCAGGGTTCAAACTACGAGAATGCCGCGGGTTCACTTTGGAAAAAAACAGCGTTGGGTAATCCGACGCTCTATCCCTGGATCGACCAGACTGCCAGCGCCGCCGGAAACTACTTTGTCGAAAAGGCCGCAATCGACGTAAGTACCCTATATGGTTATTATTCAATGGCGGAACCGACTGCTGCGCTTCCCATCCAGCTTGCGTCATTCACTGCACAGCCAAACCCGAACGGATCGGGTGTATTGCTTGAATGGATGACAATCACTGAAGTCAACAACTACGGTTTCTATGTGCAGAAGTATAATGAAAGCACAGATTTATTTGAAACGATAGAAAGTAGTTTCCAGCGAGGCGCAGATTATACATTGGAACCGCAATCCTATTTTTGGATAGATGAAAATATAACAGGCACGAGCATCCAATATCGTTTGAAACAGGTTGATAACGACGGGCTTGAACATTATTTCGATCCGATTATGTTAAACCCAACCGTAATAAATGAGAGTGAATTAGTTCCGTTAGCTTTTACATTGAATCAAAACTTTCCAAATCCGTTCAATCCATCAACAAAAATTAGCTTCAGTTTAGCTAACTCTGGTTACACGACTTTGAAGGTTTACAACCTACTCGGACAAGCAGTGGCAACACTGTTTAGCAGGATGGCGGATGCGGGCCGTATGTATGTTGTGGACTTCGACGCATCCTCCCTTGGCAACGGCATTTATTTCTACCGCTTGCAAGCTGGCAACTTTATTGAAACGAAGAAACTTGTATTACTCAGATAGGGCAACTGCAACTAACAATTTTAAAAAAGTCATTCGCTTTATCACATGATAAGTTTTTTACAAACCATGTTGTATAAAAAAAAACGGCGCCTACATCGAATAGACGCCGTAACTTCTTTCGGAACGGATACTAACTGACTGTTATGTTTGTATTATTTAACTTGCTCGATCCAATAACCGCCTTCAAAACCATCGGCTAATTTTTTAGCATCTTCCAATGCTTCTTTTTTTGTCGCATATTTGCCTATTACGAGACGATACCAATTTGACTTTTCGGATACAGTAGAAATATAACCTACTTCTTTCCACTTACTTGCCTCTGCCTCAGCTTTCGACCTTTCTCTAAATGACCCGATAATGATTGAATACTCACCGATAGTGCTGCCCTGTATCTTATCAGCTTTTTTAGTGTCTGCTTTAATTTCAGGTTTTTTTTCAACTTTAACTTCCAGCTTTTTCTCTGTTTTAACTTCAGACTTTTTCTCTACTTTAACTTCCGGTTTTTTTTCTACTTTTTTAGCTTCCGGCTTCTTCTCTACTTTAACTTCGGGTTTCTTCGTTGCAGGTGTTTTCTTCGGTTCAGGTGTAGAAGGAACTGGAACGGGTTGTGCGGCAGCGATACTATCGACAGATGTTAATAGTTGTGATTCTTGCTGTTGAGGGACAACTGCCGGAACCGGAGCTTTTTTCGTCCATAGGTGAATATAACCAAAATTATTCGCCAGGTAAACGCCGACTGCAATTAATATAATTACACCTAATACTATCATTACATGGAGCGTTGTACCTCCGCCGCCGGAAAGCGGCGCCCGTCTAAATGGAGATAAGGGTTGCCTCTTAAAATTTCTTTTAGGCTCGTCTTTGATATTTAAATTTGGCATAAAAACCTCTCTTTGTTTTTATATTTACCATTATGAATGGCAACTCACTATAATTATCATATAACCTTTTAGCTAAAACTATATTCTCTTTGTTTAGAATTTAACACATCAAATCATTGAAATCAAGTGATATTTTGGTTAGGGCTTATTTTTTTTTAGGGAGTCAATATTTGCCGTATCAACTCTGGAAATTGAATCGATATAGGTCATTTCCAATGTTTCGATGAGAGTTTTTGATATATCAGCCTTCTGTTTCAACTGCACGGATAATTGTTCACTCGATGGGCTTTTTTGCCCAATTTCTTGTCCGGGTCTATTATCCTCTTGATTTGCTCTGGGGATTTCAATCTCTCGAATCCTCGATTTGGTTTTTATTTCCAATTCAGTAGCTGACGGAAACTGAGTTTGTCCAATATCGTCCTTTTCTTCACTTACCATTTTATCTTCTATAGCCTCATTACTTGCGAGTTCTTTTTTCTGGTCGGCTGAGAATTCAGCTGAAGATTCTTGATCAACTTTAACTCGATGTTTTAACGCAGAAAGTGTTTCTGTAGGTTTTATACCCGTCTGGAAAAAAGCATAGTATGATATTACACCAACTGCAAATATCGCCAGGATTGATACAGCATAAGCAGGCAAACGATATTGAGAAAATATCCTGATAGGCACGAATACAAAATTATATTTCTTTTGATCGTCTACAGATGAAATACGCCGCTTCAAACGCATTTCAAAATTATCGGATGCTTTTACGGAACGCAACTTTCTTAAAAGCTTAGGAATATTGTCGTCATCGCTATTTGTGTTTTTAACTGACATTATTTTCTTATCTAATATCTTTTTCTAGTATTTTCTTTAATTGCTCACGTCCTCTATTTATTCTTGACTTCACAGTTCCTACATTCGCTTTTATGATTTCAGAAATCTCTCCATAGCTCAACTCCTGTATATCTCTAAGAATCACTGCTTCTTTGTATTTAGCCGGAATTTTATCTAAAGCACTTTGTATTATCTTTTCGAGCAAGATAGAGTCGGTAATGTTGTCAAGACTATATCCTGTATCAACAACTTCAAACCTATCTTTGGGTTCTTTACTTTTCAGAAATGAGAATATATTAACTTTTTGTTTCTGACGAAGACGGGTCTTCGCTAAGTTTGTCGCGATTGTGTAAATCCAGGTAGAAAATTTTGCGAGAGGTTTATAAGAATCTTTGTTCTTATACACTCTGACGAATGTCTCCTGAACGATATCATCGCATTCATCGTAATCACCTAAATACCTGAAAGTATAATTGGTCAATGAATCTTTGAATCTTTTAACAATCAAATCGAAAGCACCGCTATTTCCTTGTTGGAATAAAGCAATAAGCTGTTCGTCAGTATTTTGATCAAGCGAATTTTTCAACTCACTGCCATCATTTAAACTTATTAAATTGCTAATTGTTCCATCTATCGTTGACTCTTCATTATTTTATACAGAAGCAGAGTCATTGCCATCCTTTCTTCGGAGGCGCTTGTTTTCAGCGCTTCATCAGCCTCTAATAATACCGAAAAAATATTTTCAACCTCCGGAATTCTATAATTATCTGCCGCACTTCGATATTCTTTCACAAAAAACGGACTGATGCCAAATACATTCGCTATTTCAGCATCCGATTGAAATTGTGTTCCATTCAAAATCCAGAGTTTTTGAAAATATTTAGCCAACATCACAATAATACCGAGCGGCGATTCGCCGTTATCGAGCATGTTCTCGAGTATTATCATAGACTTTGAAATATTTTTCTCCCCAACAGCTTTTTGCAGCGCGAAGATATTGAATACTTTCGATACGCCGACTAAGGCATTAATATCTTCCTCGCCTATAGTGGATTTATCGCCAACATATATCGAGAGCTTTTCAAGCTCACTATGTATCTCCCGCATCGAATTCCCGGCATATTGCGCGAGTAATTCCGCACCATCGTTTGTAATTTTTTTCCCGAAGACTTCGACATGTTTTTTTATCCAAGAAGGTATTTGGTTTTCCCATAAACCTTTGAATTCAAACAGGATTCCGCTTTCTTTTAAACTTTTTGCCATTGCTGTTCTGCCGTCAGGTTTATTCCCAACCATAACAAGCACAGTTGTCGAGGACGGGTTCTGAAAATATCTCTGCAGAATCTCTCGATTTGCTTCACTTATAAAATACCTGTTCACATCGCGAACGATCACTACTCTCCATTCTGTCATCATCGGATATGAAGAAGCGAGTGCAACAAATTCTTTTGCGCTGAGTGAATTTGCATCGACAGCATCTAAATTAAAACTTTTTGTAGAACTATCAAGGCTGTTATTAACTATGAGCTTTATAGTTTCATCAATTAGATAATCTTCGTCTCCGTAAAAGTAGTATAACGGCTTGAACTTCTTCTGCTTTATAGAAGATTCCAAATCATCCAAAGATATTTCATCTGTTTTTTTAGCAGCCATTCTGAATTTTTCTTTTCATTAAGAAGTAAACCGGAAAACCAGTCATAATAATTGCGAGACCCATAAAAGAATTTCTAAAGTCGCCTACAAATATATAAACAATAAAGAAGATTGCAACTAAAATATAAAGCAACGGCACTACAGGGTAACCGAATGTTTTATAGGGGCGATGAAGGTTTGGCTGTTTCTTTCGCAGAACGAATAAACCAATAATCGTTAACACGTTAAAAAGCAATGATGCAAACGCTGTATATGTTAGCAGGTCGCTATAAGTTCCTGTGAGCGTTAGCAGGCATGCCCAGATACATTGGAATATCAATGATACCGCCGGAGTATTAAATTTTGGATGGATAGACCTTACTTTATTAAAAAACAATTTATCTTTCGCCATCGCATAATAAACCCGCGGACCGGCAAGAATCAAACCGTTATTACATCCAAAAGTAGAAATTAGAATAGCGACAATAATGAACATCAAACCGATGGGACCGAAAACGATTTGAGCAACTTCAGCCGCGATACGATTATCCTGAACTACAGCCATCTGGTGTACCGGTACAATATATATATAAGCCATTGTCGTCAACGTATAAACAAGAGCTGTAATAGCGGTTCCGAGGATGAGCGCTTTCGGTAAATTCCGCTGTGGATTTTGAATTTCTTCGGCTGTGAAAGTAACAGAATTCCATGCGTCGTATGCGAAAAGCGCTTTCGACATAGCGACAGCAAAAGCTGCGAAGAAACTCATCTTGAGAGCTTCGGGTACGATCGGAGTAAAAACAGGTTTGAAATTTTCGAAAGAGCCAAGCCCCGCTGAAAAACTTGCGACAATTAAAAATGCGAGTGCAGCCACTTTGGAAACAGTGAAAATATTTTGGACTAACGCACCGAGCTTAACTCCGATTATGTTAATAACAGTGAGTGCAACGATGCTTAGTATAGCCACAATTTGAGCCGTGTTTAGAGTAAAGCTAAAAATAGAAAACAGAATATTGTTTTCCGATAGAGTGGGAATAAAAACGCCTAAATATTTTGCGAACGCAACAGCAACTGCTGCAATAAATCCGGTTTGGATTACCAAGAAAAGCGTCCAACCGTAGAGAAATCCCCAAAATGGTCCGTATGCTTCTTTTAAAAACACATATTGACCCCCGGCTTTAGGTAAGGAAGCAGAAAGTTCAGCATAGCTTAAACCTCCGAATATCGTCAGCGCACCGCCAATCACCCACAATAACACAATTAAGCCGGGTGTTTGCAGGTAACCTGCCATCAACGACGGGGCGATAAATATTCCTGAACCAATCATTGACCCGATTACTAATGTCGTTGCATCAAAGAGAGTTAAGCTACGCTTTAGTTCACCTGTTTTATGTTCCAACATAACACTCCGCTGTTTGTTAGAAAGAATCCATCTTAAATGTTATTTCTTTTCTTTAACTTCCTCTTTCTTCTCAGGCGCATCTGATTTTAAATAAACCTTTTTCATTACGACATCTTTTAATGGTTTATTTCCGGCTCTGTCAACTTCAACTTTACCGATTGCTTTTACTACATCCATACCGGCTACAACTTTGCCGAAAATTGTATGTTTGCCGTCTAACCATGGCGTCGGAACCAATGTAATGAAAAATTGGCTCCCGTTTGTACCCGGACCCGCATTTGCCATTGATAAGATGCCGATACCGTCATGTTTTAACTTCGGACTGAATTCATCTTCAAATTTTTTGCCCCACAGACTTTCGCCGCCGCGTCCTGTTCCGGTCGGGTCGCCGCCCTGAATCATAAAATTGTCGATTACTCGATGGAATATAATTCCGTTATAATATCCCTTCTTCGCTAAACCAACAAAATTTTCTACTGTCTTTGGCGCTTCCTTCGGGAATAATTCTAATTCGATGTTTCCCATACCTGTTTCCATTACAACAATTGGGTTTGATGTTAATTTGGTTTCCACCTTTTTCTCCTTTTTAGGTTCATCTTTTTGTGCTTTCTCCTGTGCGAAGCTGAATGCCACTGCAAAAATTAAAAGCATTACGATTATTGAATATTTTTTTTTCATTTTTTACTCCTTAATGTTATTTTTAAAATGTTTATTTATTAACCTACGAATAGTATTCCTAATATACCTACAATAAAACAATAATAAGCGAACCAACTAAACCTTCGTTTCTGTAATAAACCTAACACCATCCTGATCGATATGTATCCAAACACGGCTGCTGCTGCCGTACCTACGACAAGGTTAATTAATTTGTCCGCAGGAATAGGAGTTTGGAAAAGTTGTCCTGTTTTGAGTACCGTCGCACCAAAAATTACAGGAAGAGCTAATAAGAATGAGAATTTAGCCGAATTCTCTCTCGATACGCCGGCGAATAAGGCGCTGCTTATTGTAATTCCCGACCTCGAGATACCCGGAATTATAGCTACAGCTTGTGCAATCCCGATAACTATTGTAGAAGGCAACCCGACTTTCGAATCATCTTTTGGATTTGCAAACTTAGTCAAGTATAATATTAAACCGGTAATTAGCAGCATCACGGATACAAACTTTGGGTCGGCGAATAAGAATTCTATTTCCGTCTCCAAAAGAACGCCCACTACTCCGGCAGGGATACAACCGATTATGATAAAAACTGCAAGACGAAAATAATCATCGTTCTTATACAAATGTTTAATAGAAGATGGCTTTATGATCGCACCCAGAAAAGATAGTACGGTTAATTTAATCTCTTTCCAGAACATTATTACAACACTTATCAATGTTCCAAAATGGACAAACACCTCGAAAACAATATCAGTTTCGTGCGAAATGTGTAATAATTCTTCTACTAGAACCAGATGACCCGAACTGCTTACAGGTAAGAATTCAGTCAGTCCTTGAAGAATTCCTAATATGATTGCATCAAAAATACTCAATAATTTATCCTTCTATTTAAATATAAAAAATCAAACCGAATTTCAGTCCAACACTAAAAAAATCCATACCGACAGTTTTCTCTGAGCGAATTTGTGTGTAAGTTAATTTATGTCCGCTATTATCTTTATAATCGCTCATAAAATTAAAAGCGATATCGCCAGCAATATATCCATATAATCCATCGCCGAATGGAGTGTTCAACTCCGCTCCTGCTTTCAAGCCAATTCCTTTTGAGTAATATTTTTTCTCGGCATCACCTAATATTTTATGGTTCAATATAGATGCCCTATACCCAGCCCCGATACTACCGCTGAGAGGAGAATCCTTCTCGCCGATAAATCTCTTTAATAGTATCGTCGGCATGTGGACGGAATAAAAATTTTCAACTTCCCAATAAAGACCTGAAATATTTACGGAATTGAATAGATACGAGTACTCCAATCTTATACTCCATCCTTCGGAGATAGGATATCCAACAGAACCGAAAAATTCGAAAGCCGTGCTAAAATCATCTATACTTTTCCCCGTCGTAGAAAAATTGTTAAAAAAGTCTACTAATTCAGGGGCATTAATCACGTTCACACCGAGGCCACCCGCGACAGTTACATCTTGCGCACTAACAAAATGCGTAACTAAAAAAAAGAGGAGTAGAATTATTTTAAATATTTTCATTTCGTCGAATTATTTTCATCATTTTGTTTCATCACTTCAGACATGCTAAGCTTATCGACAAAAAAATAATATAATCCAAGCAGGGTAATGCCTATAAACCCGATAGCGTGTGTTACCGCGGCATAGCTTCTCGCTAATTCAACATCCACTCCATACAGTTGTGTCAGAGTCTGAATCGTAAAATAATGGTATGGTCCCGTAGCTCCTGGAGTTGGAATCAATATTCCGATACTCGATATCGCTTGCACAACCAAAGCCGCAGCAAAGTCAAGACGATAACTCTCAACTAATCCGAATGCATAGAATGGCAAATACATCATCACGATATACAGCCCCCATATGATAATGCTTGTAACGATTATCATGAAATAATTTTTGCGCTCTTTAAAGAACAAAAATCCGTCGAGGAATGAATGAGCGATATGCTCTACTAATTTTGCGCTACGGTCTGAAAGACGCTTTGTAAAAAACTTCAATATCTTCATTACGATGTCGCGGCGAAGCATTAAAAAAATAAATAACCCTAAAAATGCAATCGTAACAATTGTAACCCATATTCCGGTTTCCTCGAGCCATGGGAATGCCTCAGATAAGGGGCCGCTATACATCAAGGGAATCATTGCAATCAGAATCATAAACGAAACGACATCAAAAATTCTTTCGACAAAAACGGTTCCGAAAGCCGCGCTCCGCGAAATTCCTTCAAGCTTAGCTATTGCATAGGGCCTGATCAACTCTCCGGCACGTGGAGCTACATTATTCATCATATAACCAATAATTAAGGAGGAAAAGAGACTTCGAAACGGAAGGTCCTTTTTAACAGGATTGAGCAAATAGCGCCAGCGCAAGGCACGTACCGCATGACTTAGGATTAAAACGGGAAACGCCGCCAGTACCCACAAATAGTTAGCGGTCTTCAGAATTTCGAACAATTTCTGGAAATCCGTATCCCTGAACGCAAAGTACAGGAACCCCAATGTCAACGCAACACTAAGGAAATATTTTAAGAAGGTTTTGAGTTTTGAGTTCATTTCGGCAGCGGGCAACTATCGGAGGTCGATTTTTTCTACACCTTTCGGTATCTCGAATTTAAACGCAGCATCAGGAATGCCCGTGTTCAGTTTTATTGATTTAATAAGATATATATTTACATTATCACTAACATCTTGAATTTCAATTTTTCGCATAAGATAATCATCTAAATCAATCCACACTTTCATTGACTTAACCAATGACATATCATCCTTCGGAGTCAATTTTATTATCGAGGTCTTTTTGTTGAAAAGATTCTCATTCCCGATTAAGATCGAATAATAATTTTTCGGTACGTTGATTAATACTCGATCGGGTGACAAGGACTGCGGGTCATCCTTGTAATTATCAATAATCACCTGATTGTTGATTTGAGAGTAAGACCAGACGGTTTTACCGTCGGTAACGATTGTTTGTTTCTCAAGCTCGATACGATATTTATTTCCTTTTTTTATCCTGATCGTACCATCAATTTTCTGCTTCATCTTAGAAATACCAAATGTAACATCTTGAGTAAAATCCGCAGTTATATCCTTAACAGATTCATACTTATTCTGTAGCTTTGATAAGATTTTTTCCGCATCATCCGCACCGTAAACGAAAGCATTCACTATTACAAAAAGTATAATTAATTTTGAAACTCTCATTCCAAACTCCTAATAATTCCTTTAAGTTCATCTTCCGTTTCCACACGAACTTCACGTGCTTTACTGCCGTCGAAAGGACCGACGATACCGACAGCTTCCAGCTCATCAATAATTCTGGCTGCACGCGAGTAACCGACCTTCAACCGGCGCTGGACGAGTGAAACCGAGCCTTGCTGGTGCCGCACTACCAAATAAGCGGCTTCTTCGAATAACTCATCTCTCTCGGAAGATGAGCCGGACATACCGTTTTTTTTCTTTTCCATCATCGACGGTAACTTAAACGTCCTTGTGAAACCTTTCTGCTTTGCGATATGATCCATTACTGCTTCTACTTCGTCAGTAGATACAAACACGTTTTGTATGCGAATTGGTTTCGGGGTTCCCGATGGCAAATATAACATATCACCGTTGCCTAACAATTGTTCGGCGCCGTTCATATCCAGGATTGTGCGTGAATCAGTTTTGGATGCAACCTGATACGCAATTCTTGCAGGGAAGTTTGCCTTGATTACTCCGGTAATAACATCGACAGAGGGCCTCTGTGTAGCAACTACAAGATGGATTCCGACAGCGCGGGCTAACTGAGCAAGCCGGGCAATAGGTTCTTCAATTTCACGTGCGGCAGTAATCATCAGGTCGGCTAATTCATCTATCACTACGATAATATACGGCATTTTACTGTGCGCCATTTCTTCTGTTGACTTTAACTTACCCGATTTAATTCGCTCATTATAATCTGCAATGTTACGAACGCCCGCTTTTGCCAAACGGTTATACCGGCGTTCCATCTCGACCTCCACGCTTTTGAGAATAGATACTGAGTGTTCGGGAGTGGTGATAATTTCTTCACGAAAATCCGGCGATGTTGCTAAATAATGATTGAGTAATTTTTTATACAGAGTCAACTCAATTTTTTTTGGGTCGATGATTACAAATTTCACCTCTGACGGATGGAGCTTATAAATCAAACTCATTAATATAGAATTAATGCCAACACTTTTGCCTGAACCGGTTGAACCTGCAATTAAAACGTGTGGCATCTTCGATAAATCGTCGATATAAACTTCGCCTGAAATTGTTTTTCCCATTGCAAGTGGGAGTGGTGATTTCGATTCACGGAACTTTGTTGAATTGAGGACACTCCTGATATTTACAATAGAAGGATTATGGTTGGGAATTTCGACACCTATCGTCCCTTTGCCGGGGATCGGTGCGATAATCCGGATTCCTTTTGCTGCCAATGCAAGCGCAAGGTCATTCTCTAAACTTACAATCCTGCTTATCTTCACTCCCGATGCGGGCACCAACTCATATAAGGTCACGACAGGACCGGGAGTTACGCTTACACTCTCAAGGTCGATTCCAAAGTTTGCAAGCTTCGCTTTGAGCTGCTCGGCATTTGCTTTCAACTCATCGTCATTGACATTTTCAACTTGTCGGGGAGAGTCGAGTAAATCTACAGAGGGAAACACATAATCGATTTCTTCATCTACAACTTCGGTTAGTGCGGTTTCTGGTCTTGGAGTAATTGCGGCCGGTTGTTCATCAAGCTCTTCCTGGATATCTTGTTCAACTTCTTCTTCATCAGTGTCCAGTTCGTCTTCAGGTTCAGCTTCAACTTTTTCGGGAACGTTGAACATTATTTTTTTCAGTTTTTCTTTTACGGCAGATTCTTTTTCAACTTGGTCTTCCTCCTCATCTGGTTTCTTTATAGTAAACGTTGTATCGTCAATATTATCACTTTCTATATCGATTACTCGTTTACCGTTCCTTTTTAAGCCGAACCAGGTCCGCAATCTTTCAAAATAATCTTTTATTCGGTCTATCGTTCTATGAATATCTAAATCGGCTGCAAGAACAAGCACAATCAATAATGAGGTGAGCACAATTAAAACTGCGCCCGCTTTTCCAATCAAACGTATTAGTGTATCTCCCAAAAAAGCTCCGACTAAACCGCTCCATTCCTTATCGATGTTAGGGAATATCTGCCCGATAATTCCCATCGTTGCCGAAAACAATAATCCGATAACGATGAAATAATTTGTAACCTTAAATGTATTGGTTGTATCGTGCTTACGTAAAAGAACCCATCCCCAGAGTAGCAATAGGACGGGAAATACAATTATACCGAAACCGATAGTGCCATTGACCAAAGCATTAGAAACAATCGCACCTATAAGCCCGAGTGCGTTTGTTACATGTTCGGACTTTGATATGAACGCATCGCTAAAAGGATTAATTAAATCGAGGAAAGATATTTCTGTATACTGCTCATCAGTCCGCGAGTAAGTAACGACGGCAATTACAAGCAAAACCGCAAAGAGCATCATCAACACTGAAAGTATCTGGAATTTGACGTTCACTTTGGAACGCTTCGCGTATTTTTTGGGGGAACTCGACCCGTTTTTATTTCGTGTTGAATCTGCCATCTATACTTATTTTTTAGTAGATGATTTTACCGGCGGTTTAGAATCAAGGGCAATTTGCTTTTCCGGATCCTTCAAAAGAGTGAGCAAATTACTTGAAAGAATTGGGACGACGGGAATCGAATCCACGTCTGAACAAATTTTTAAATCATCCGCAAACCCTATCTCACTCAGATATTTACCGTGTGTGGACTGCTCCACCATTTTCAGGAGCGATTTGCTGGCAGATTTATAAAGAGAAATCGAAGCGTTCGCCGAATCGTCCATTGAAATATTTTTCTTCAACAGTTCTTGAATTTTAAACAGCAGCATACCGGCGCATACAGCATCTTCGATACAAAAATTGTTTGAAGAGCCCGCACACAGAATGGAAAAATCCTCCGAAAGCCGGGCTAAGAATTCCGCGACCTTAGAGATATTCACAAACGACCCTACAACGAGATTTTTGGCATGACGACACTTGGTAATTGCAAGTGAGCCATTCGTGGTGCAGTAAATTATTGACTTCCCTTTTACAATTTCTTCGGTATATTCCGTCGGAGAATTACCAAGGTTAAAACCCTCAATAATTTTACCGTGTCGTTCACCGCCACGGAGAGTAACTTCACCGAACAAACTGCCCGACACTTTGACGGCGCTCTCAACCGACGGCACAGGAATTATTTCGCGTGCGCCATTATTCAACGCAGCAGCAATTGTGGTGCTTGCACGTAGAACATCAATAACAACTACATTCTTATCACGAAGCAGTAATTCGTCTATTTGAGCGGGGGTAAAAAATACTTCAACATTTATTTTTGTCACGGCGGCCATTATTCCTTACTTATGAATGGTAGTTTAACAATTGTTGCTTCAGCTTTTATGTCTCGAACAATAATATCAATCGAGTTTCCGATGCCGGATTTTTCTATCTCAACGTATCCCATCCCGATACCGATTTCAAGCGTTGGAGAAAATGTTCCGCTTGTTACAACACCGACTTTCTTTCCGTCTGAATAGATTTCGTATCCGTGGCGTGGGAAAACTTTCTTGTCAGTAAGCTTAAATCCGACAAGTTTGCGGGTTAATCCTTCATTCTGAATTTTCAGCAATTTTTCTTTGCTGTTAAAATCATTTTTATTCAATTTGGTAATCCAGTCGAGTCCGGCTTCAAGCGGGTTTGTTGTCTGGTCAATATCATTGCCGTACAAACAGAATCCCATTTCGAGGCGGAGTGTATCGCGGGCGCCTAAACCAACCGGTTTAATACCGAACTCTTTTCCTGCTTCAAAAACTGCATCCCAAATTTTTTCGGACACTGCTGTGTCCGACTTGAAATATAATTCAAACCCCAGCTCACCAGTATAGCCTGTGCGAGAAATTATCATGTCAACACCGGCTAACTTCCCGATGACGAAAGAATAGTATTTCATCTCAGAAAGATTTACATCGGTTAATTTTTGAAGTGATTTTAGTGATTGTGGACCTTGAACCGCTAACAGCGAATAATGATCGCTTCTGTCGGATAGTTGAACGTCTCCAAAAACATTTTCTTTCATCCAGTTAAAATCTTTATCCTTGTTGGATGCATTCACAACCAGCATGAAATGAGTTCCCATGTTATAAACCAGTAGATCGTCAACAATGCCGCCGTCGTGATAACACATTGCCGAATACTGTACTTTCCCGATGGACAATTTAGAGGCATCGTTTGTAGAAATTTTCTGGAGGAACTGTAAAGCATCTTTTCCATGAATCTCTATCTCACCCATGTGGGAAACGTCGAAAACGCCAACAGAACTGCGGACTGTTTTTACCTCGTCAATTATTCCGCTGTACTGAACTGGCATTTCAAATCCAGCGAACGGAACAATCTTAGCCCCATACTGAGTGTGCATATTGTAAAAAGCTGTCTTCTTCATAATCTATTTCTTTAATTTTTTCCAGTCGGATAAAAATCTTTCAATACCGATATCCGTTAACGGGTGTTTAATTAATTGTAATAGTACTGAATAAGGGATTGTAGCGGCGTCGGCGCCTATCATAGCAGATTCAACCACATGTAACGGATGACGGATACTGGCTACCAACACCTGCGTATCGAAGCCATAGTTTTGATAAATCGTAACGATCTGTCCTATTAATTCCATCCCCGATGTGCTAATATCATCGAGCCGCCCGACGAATGGTGAGACGAAATACGCACCCGCTTTTGCTGCGAGCAGTGCCTGATTTGGTGAAAAACACAAAGTTACGTTAGTCCTTATCCCTTCTTCTTTCAAACTTCTGGTTGCCTGCAAGCCCTCTTTAGTTAAAGGAACTTTCACAACAATGTTTTTATGAATTTTTGCCAGGTCATGAGCTTCACGCATCATACCTTTGTAGTCGAGAGAGATCACCTCTGCGCTGATCGGTCCATCTACGATTGAACAAATTTCCTTTATTAGTTTCTTGAAATCTTTTCCTTCCCTCGAGACTAGACTTGGGTTGGTTGTAACACCGTCAATCAATCCCATAGAGTTGGCTTCGCGGATTTCATCTACATTTGCTGTATCTATAAATATTTTCATGTGGTTCCTTTTAAATTGTAAGAAGTTAAAAATCAATTTTCAAAAATACAAGTAATTACGCATTATACTTATCAGTAATATCTTTTTTCTGCTTGAACGAATAAACTTGGAATTCATCCACTCCGATACTTGGGTCTTCTTCTATTTTTAAAATAAGCCGGAACCTGAACATCAACTTCGTTAAACGACTAAAAGTGCCCTCTTTCAGAAAAGCTGACATACTTGGATGAACTCTGAGTTTTATCCTAAGTTCATGAGCGTCTGGTTTGAAGCGGCGAATCCAGCGTTCGATATGGTTTAGGACGCTTGATTTCGAAAGCACGAGGCCACCACCGCCGCAAACAGGGCAGGGTTCAGAAAAGCTGTGTAATATACTCTGCCGTATGCGTTGACGGGTAATTTGAGCGATACCGAATTCCGTCAAAGGCAGTACCGTTACTTTTGCACGGTCTTTTTTAAATTCCTTCTTCAATTCGTCATAAACTTTTTTCTTATTCCTCTCATCCTCGAGGTCGATGAAATCTATAACGACGATACCTCCGATATCACGGAGACGTAATTGTCGGCAAATTTCGCGTGCCGCTTCGAGATCCATCTTTAGTGAATTCTGTTCCTGATCCTTCTTCGCTGCGTATCTTCCACTGTTCACATCCACAACAACCATCGCCTCAGTCTGCTCGACGATTATATACCCTCCACTCTTCAGCCAGACTTTACGGCTTAGTGAGGTTGCAAGTTCTTTCTCGATACCATAAGCATCAAAGATAGGTTCTTTATCTTTGTAGTACTCTACCTTATCAACCATGTGAGGAGCAATCCACTTAACATAGAGACGGATTTCTTTATAGAGTTTCTTTGAATCGACAACAACTTTTTCTACATCCTCAGTAAATAAATCTCGGAGAACACTTGAGATGGTGGACATTTCTTTGTATATCAATGTAGGCGGTTCTTCGCTTTTTACAGATTGTTCGATTTCTCTCCACTTTTTGATCAGGTCTTCGAGGTCCTGGCGTAATAAGTTTTCTTCCTGCACCTGAGCTACAGTTCTTATGATGGCGCCAAAGCCCTCCGGTAAAATTGAGCGAACTATACGGCGTAGTCTTCTTTTCTCGCGGAAATTATTTATACGTTTTGAAACACCTATTTTTCCATCAAAGGGTAGTAAAACTAAAAACCGTCCGGCGAGCGACACTTCGGATGTAACGCGAACACCTTTTTTGCCCATAGGTTCTTTGGTTACCTGAACAATTATTTCCTGACCTTTTTTGAGTTGGGGTATAGTTATCTGCGGAGTTCTTACCGTTCTCGCTTGTGGTTCATTAGACCTTTGTGTCGGTTGAGTTTGAGATTTGTTATCCTGTTCATCATCGTCGGTGTCTTCATCTGTGTCAACATCTTTATCCTCATCGTCGATCATGGCAGTGTATTCATTTAAACTGCTGGAAATATCTGAGAAGTGCAGGAAGGCATCTTGCTTCATACCGATATCTATGAAGGCAGCTTTAATTCCGGGCATGACTCGTGCGACTCTGCCGAGGTAAATGTCGCCGACCATCCTCTCCTTTTCAGGACTTTCTACGTAAAGCTCTGCTAAACGTTCGTCCTCAGTAATTGCAATGCGTATTTCATTCGCTGTTGCACTTACAATAATTTCTTTTTTCATAAAGTATTTTTCGTTCCTTGTATTTGTAGGTTTTTATAAAGTTGCAGCTCCACCTCCGGATCAAAGCCGGGGCGAGGTTTGGGAACGAAAACGGCATACCACATCCCATCAAGAAATGCGGATAATACACTCTTTTTCCATAGAATAGAAGTTCTATTAAAAATGCCACAGACGTTAACCTAAAACCTGCTGCCATATTGATTTGATTTAATTATAAGTTATTTAAAAGCTCAAATTTAAATAAGTATTTGAGGTTTCCGGTATTAAGTTAATAAAAAGATTGGTTGTTTGCAAGAGACGGCGAGTATTGTATCAGTGAGACTAAGGACAGAATTTCCAAAATTTGATTATTATGCCTAAAGGTTGTTTTTGCTTTTTATTCTCATTAATCTGCCAAAACGAACACTCTATACCCGAACGGTTCTACAGATAATTTCAATTCTTCCTTGATAGGAAACTTTTCTTTATCCACAGTATCGGGTAATATTTTTAATAACACCATTTTTGAGCAGGTACTCAATACATCCTCCGGTATTTTTAAAATAGTATCAATTTTATTCTTTGAAAAATTTAAAACTACTAAAACAATACTATCTCCCTCGATACGCAGGAAAGCATAAACATGGTTTTCTGCCTGAGTTTCTATTTTAATCATCTTACCCCTTGAGAGTGCTTTATGACCATGTCTTAATTTGAATAAAGCTGTATAGAGTTCTTTCATCCCACTTTTCTTTATCCAATCCACATCATTTTTTTCGAACAAGCTCAGCTGTTTATCATTTGCTACTTCCTCACCTGTATAAATCATGGGAACGCCGGGAATTGTGTTAATTAAGACTGCTGAAAGTTTCAGACCATCGGCTCCAAACTTTTTTATTGCCGGTTCATCCCAGGCGTTCTTATCGTGGTTGGTATTGAATCGCATACGCAGCGAACTCGTCGGAAATTGTAAATATTCATTTTTAAAAATCTGGTCGAGTATCGATGCTGGCTGCTTGCCACTTAACACCGGTTCGAGTGCATCATAAATATTCCACGAATACGTTAAATCGAATGCCTTGAGATGATGCTCAGGAAATGAACCTTCTGACAGCATCATCACTTGTTTAATTTCGTTTAGCGAATCGCGGGCTTCTTCCCAAAAATCTGTGGGAACAAGTTCTGCAACATCGCATCGGAAACCGTCAATTCCAACGTCCTTCACCCACCATTTCATCATATCGATCATATATTTTCGCAGTTCAGGCTTAGAATAGTCCAGGTCGGCAACGTCTGTCCAGTCGGAATTCGGTGGAACAATATTATCTTTCGCATCTTTTGTGAACCAATCCGGATTTTCTTTTATCAACTTATTATCCCACGAAGTATGGTTAGCCACTAAATCAATAATCAGTTTCATCTCACTCTCGTGCGCCGTCTTCAGCAAACTTTTAAAATCTTCCATAGTACCGAATTCCGGGTTGATGCCGTAAAAATCTTTCACTGAATAAGGACTGCCTAATTTACCTTTTCTGTTCTTAACTCCTACGGGATGAATAGGCAGCAGCCAAACGACGGTAACGCCCATTTTTTTTAATTCAGGAATACGATTCTCGAATCCTTTAAACGTCCCTTCTTTTGATGCCGAACGCAAATAGGCAGAATAGATGACGGCATCCTTAACCCAGTCGGCGCTTTGCACTGCGGGTTTACCGAAGTATTCACTTTTCAACAATTCATCAACGGACTTGCTCTCAATTATAGTAATCGGTTTGTAGATTCCGCCGCCACCACCATAGTCGAGCACCTGAACAACAATTAGATTTTCACCATCGTGTAATGCACTTGTCACGTCGATTGAAAATGGATCGCTGTAACCGGCATGTTCACCCACCTTAACGCCATTTATCCAAACGACAGCGTCATCATCTACACCCGCGAAGTAGATACACATCGGTTGTGAAGTCTTTTTAAATTCAAATTTTCTCGCATACCATCCCCAGCCGTCGTAGTTTTTGTAATGCTCATGGTTCTCCCAGAAATTTGGCACATTCATAAAATTCCATCCATGCCGGTCGAATGATACAGTGAACCATTTTTTGTCAGCGCCAACTTTTTGGATATCGGCTTTGAATAACCATTCGCCGTCGAGAGATAGTTTTTTGACTTGAGATTTTATATTTGTAGTCATGACTAACAATCCCAGAATAATAATAATTTTGAGTTTCACGTTTTCCTCGACATTTGATCGTTTAAAAAATTATCCAGACAGTTAATTTCCCTAACGCAAGAGATTTTTTTGTATATCATTGAGCAATTCAGGGAATACATCCATTTTGATTTTCATGAACGAATTACACACTGTGCGTTACGCAACATGCGTAATATTTATGTGAGATGCAACTATTAAAAATCTTATTAAATCCACTATATTATCTGCAGTTATCGTTTCATCTACTTTACCAACTCTGCCCAGACAAAATGCGATATCTTAGCACGAGTCTTGCGGTCGAGGATGGAATCCAAATGCGATTGAACCACTTTATCAATTGCCGTTTTAAGTTTTTCCAACTTCGGTACAATAACTTTTAATGCTTTTTCTTCCTTTGGTATTTTAACTTGTTCGATTCCTGCCTCCGCCCACACTTTGAGATACCGTGCCTCGAGTTCTGAACCACATTTTATTTTCTTACTCCCGAGATAAAGATACCAATCGAAAAGCTCTTGAACAATTCGCGCATCTCCGTCAGAGTGCGGTAGCACCTTGGTGGTAAGTGGCTTTTGCGGTGCAATTTCTGATTTGAAAAACATTCCAAGTGTCTCTCCTCCAATTTTTTCCATAATGACTTTTACAAGCGCGTCAATGTCTACGCCTTCCTTTGTCTTTTTATTTTTGCCGAGACTTTTTGCTTTTTCCAGTCGAGCTTTTACAATGTCAACTGTAGCATGATAAATATCAAGCTGCTCTTCATCAGTTAAACCGAGTATTTCTCCCATTACAATCGCATCTAAAGCGCGACGGTCAGGAAGTACATTCTCTAAGCAAACTTCATCAGAAGTATGGGCACCAATTTCATCAAAAATAGATTTAACATCCCTGGTTTTTAATTGTTCTAAGACTTTTAACAGTTTCTTATCTTGTTCTTTAATTCTTTTTGGAACAAGAAGTTTTTCAAGCCAGTAAACATTTGTATAAATTGCGCCTTCGCCTAAATTCGTAATTCCTCCTATTTCAATAAGAAGTGGAATTATTGTGCTATTGAGATAGGCATGCAATATTAAGTGATCTGTTTTTTTGTATGCAGTTATAAAGAAAAATCTTTTATCTCCCCAAGTTTGCATTGTATCATAAACAGCAAAACGATCATTATATGCATCTGACCATACGAAGTCTGGTTTATCCCAAATTCCTAAGTCAAACCATCTTTCACTTCTGCTTGCGCAAGTAGGGCGTTTATGAAATCCCTGTTTTTCTCCTTCATTAATCCAATGCAATATCTTCGTTGATGTAAGTTGTTTTTTGTCTTTGTGAATCATCAATGTTCTGTATTTTAAATCTTCTCTATCAACAACAATTGATCGACATTCCTTTGGACTTTTAATAAGGTAATTCGGAATCCACTTGCCATCCTCCTTGTGCATCCAGAATTCTTTTTCGATTCCTTTTTCTTTTATTTCTTGCTCAGTTAAATAGAAAAACTCGTTCGCGCCTGTTTTTATTCCAAAACGAACCTTAGCAATATCTTGGAGGGGAACGAGTTTATCTTTACCTTTTTCCAATATCGTAAAGAAGATTTCTGGTGCACGTAAATATTTGCCCCATTTTGAACCAATATATTTTGCTATTTCACTTCCTTCTTCATCAACTAACTCAAGCCCTTCTTCCCACAAGTCGCTTTGTTTCTTGGGATAAATTCTCAACTCGTCATTTTTGTAAATCTCATTGTGTGCAAGTATGGTCTTTACCAACTTATCTGTTTCGGTAATGCGGTTAAGTTGTTTCTCCCACAAGTCCTGTGCTGCAGGAATGAAATGCCTCAAAGGTTTTTGCAGATATGCAAACCGGACAAGGTTTTCATCGCGCTGTTTCTTGTCGGTACATCGTTCAAGAATAACGATGCATGTGTTAATATCGGCGTCAACAAACCATCGCTCCACTTTGGATTCGATAATTGCCACAATTTTGTAATATTTCAGAAAAAACTCTTGGATACCTTTGCCGTAATCGACATCGAGCCACGAATTGGAGACCACAAATCCAAATCGTCCACCGTTCTGTAAAAACTTTGTACCGTGAACAAAAAAATAGGCATAAATACCAGCACGTTTAGATATCTCTGCGATTTTCTTTGTTCCGTCGAATAATGCCTTTTGAATTAAATCCTTTTTGTAAGTTTCTATATCGGCGATGTCCGAAATTTCTTCATGCCGCGTATAAGGAGGATTGCCAACGATGCAATCTACTATTTTCGGATACTCAATTATTACTTTTTTCGATCCCATTGTTGAGAGTTGTTTCCTTCGAGCTTCATCTCTAAATGCTTCCAATCCTCCAAGTCGAAGATCGAAGAAATCTTCCCTAAGAATTTGCGGATAATTCTCATCAACCGCTAAATCGTTAATAGCGAGATTGATAGTGGAAAGATGTGCCGGAAACTTGGCAATATCTGTTCCCCACAAAGTCTTTAATATTTCTCTATGTTCCAACCGCTGGTTCATCACTTGTTTATGCTTGTATGCGCGTACTAAAAATGTTCCCGCGCCGCAAGATGGGTCAAACACTTTATCGTCTTCGTGCTTCAAACAAAATTTCAGAATAAGGTCAACAACATCCGGATTGGTAAAGTATTGTCCCAGGATGTGACGTTCTTCTGCGGGAATCAATCGTTCGAAAATACCGCCGATGACATCGAAGCCGAGTTTAGAAAAATCGTACCGACGAAGAAGACTGATGAGTTCTTTAATCTCCCACACGACTCGCTTATCCTCTGGGAAAGCGACTTGGTCTATAAAATCAGTATTGTAAATAGTTTCATAATCTAATTTTAAAACTTCTTTGAAGTACCCTTCAAGATGGCTTTGGAGTAGCCCACCTTTTGAAAGATCATCAGGAATGCTCAACGGGTCGAAATCGTGAGGACGTTTTGCTTGGAGTAAGTCATAGAATAGAATCTTATTCACAAGCAGATATGCCGCTTGTCTGGCTGCTTTTTCAAAATCGGGTTCCTGCCATGCGAAACTCCAACCCTGATCGAAAAACCATTGTTGGAGCGATAGAGAGAATTTGTTTTCCTTATGTGCCTTGTCATCAATAATTGCACGGTAAAACTTAGCCAGCGTTTTTATCTTTTCCTGTAAGCGAAAAATGAGAAAAGCATCAACGGGTAAGAGTGGTTCGGGTTTCTTCTTGGTATGTACTTCGTAAAGGTCGGTGAGAAATCGAGCTAATGCATCTTGAATATTCTTTTTGTAGCGTGATTCTTCGATAAGATCAGTATTTTCAATTTCTGATAGATGATATTTTTCATGGATCTGGCGTTCTTCAGCTTCGTTTGCATTTGCTCGAGCCGTGTTATACCAAATAAGCCATTGAAAATTTGATGTGCAAAAATATGTTGCTTTAAATTGGTTTGCCTTATCTCTCGCAGGGTTCTTCAGATTCTTTTCGTCAAATGCAGAATAGTATGGCGCTTTGAATTCTATACAGCAGAGAACTTTATCGCTGCCTTTGCTTGAACGTATTACGACATCATTTCGTTGTGGTTCATTTTTCTTTTTTGTCTCAACAAGAGCATCACCCAAGTCGAGATTTTTTTCTTTAATGATCTCGTTGATCCATTGAGCTACAAGTGTAGCGCATGTCCATTCTGTTTTACCTAATGTTTCTTCGTACGGGTTGGGAATTCGTTGCTTACTCATTGGTTTTTCTTTGTTTCTTTTACTATGCGTCGTGCGATCTCGAATGCGGTAGCAATGCGAATAGTCTTTACTGGACCCAAACCTTTCAAAGCTTCAAGTTTTTCTAACGGTTGGTTGGCAAGTCCTTTAAAGGAACCAAATCGCTCCATAATTTCTTCAGCTATCTTCTCAGCAGATTTTCCTTTTACACCAGTTGATATTAGAATAGAAATCAATTCAGCATCAGATAGACTGTCAGGACCTTCGACAAGTAGTTTTCCACCTGGATGTTTCCATCCCTTATATTGTGAAATTTCTTCACGTACAAGGTTGTTTTTTTTCTTACCCTTTTTCATCATAAGTAATCGTTAGAAATATACAGAAATTTTTCATAAAATCAATCGGTGAACTTTTTGCTTCTCTCCCCGAAATCAAGTATATTTTCCACACATTTTCATCTTAAATTATGACAAAACAGGACTTAAAACATTTACTACAGTTATTTAGAGCCGGTAAAATTTCGGAACAAGCTCTAACTGAAAAATTTTTATCACTTCAATCCGAATCCTTAGGCTACGCTACGATCGACCACCAGCGCACTTTAAGAAAAGGTTTCCCCGAAGTAATTCTATGCGAGGGTAAAACACCAGAGCAAGTAGCAAATATAGCCGTAAAAATTATCAACCGAAATCAACCACTTCTCGCAACCCGCGCTGATGAAGAACATTTCAAAGCTCTTAAAAAGAAAACTCGAAAAGCTCACTACGATAAAACTTCAAGAACTATTACCGCAAACAAACCTAAGCGACCAATCAAAGACAGGAAAAAAATATTAGTCATATCCGCAGGAACAATCGACATTCCCGTTGCGGAAGAAGCTTGCATAACTGCCGAGATGCTTGGTAATCCTGTTGAGCGTTTGTACGATGTGGGCGTGGCGGGTATTCACAGGTTGTTAAATCAGACAGACAAATTATTAAGCGCCAATGTAATTATTGTAGTTGCCGGTATGGAAGGCGCGCTTCCGAGTGTTGTTGGCGGACTTGTGGATGTGCCTGTGATTGCTGTGCCGACATCCGGCGGTTATGGTACAAGCTTTGGTGGCGTAGCAGCACTGCTCGGAATGCTAAATACGTGCGCTTCAGGAGTTACGGTCGTGAACATTGATAATGGCTTTGGTGCCGGATTTGCTGCGAGTGTAATGAACAGATAAACACAATGAATCAAATAAAAATAAAAACTATAACAACATGCTTACCGACATAAAAAAAATAAACTTCAAAGAAAATATTCTTCAGACAATCGGGAATACACCACTCGTCAAATTAAATAAAATTTCAAAAAGATATAAACCTCAGATTTTTTTGAAATTAGAATATTTTAATCCCGGAGGTTCTATCAAAGATAGAATCGGCATTGAAATTATAGATGACGCAGAGCGTGATGGACGACTACGTCCGGGCGGAACCATTGTTGAAGCCACGTCTGGCAATACCGGCGTTGGACTTGCACTCGCTGCTGCGGTTAAAGGATATAAATGTATATTCACCATACCCGATAAAATGAGCAACGAAAAAATATCTCTGCTTCGTGCGTTCGGCGCAGAAGTTATAATCACACCGACTGCCGTACCTCACGAATCGCCTGAAAGTTACACTGAGGTAGCAAAGCGGATCGTTCGCGAGACTCCGAATTCCATTTTAGCGAATCAATTCTTCAACAAAAAAAACCCCGAAGCCCATTATAAAAATACCGGTAAAGAAATTTGGGAACAAACCGGCGGACAGATTGATTACTTTGTAACCGGTGTTGGTACCGGCGGAACAATCAGCGGTGTTGGGAAATTTTTAAAGGAAAAAAATCCGAAAGTAAAAACCATTGTTGCCGACCCCAAAGGTTCTGTACTTTACACTTATTTTCAAACAAAAAAATTACCCGATACGTTTTCACCATACAAGGTAGAAGGCATTGGGCTGGACTGGATTCCGGGTACATTCCATGCGGAGTATGTTGATGAAATCATAGAAGTAAGCGATAAAGAATCATTTTTAGTTGCTAGACGCTTGGCGCGAGAAGAAGGAATTTTCGCCGGCGGTTCTGCCGGCACTGCTTTAGCCGCTACACTAAAGGTCGCTGAACGATTAGATGAAAATCATGTTATAGTCGTACTAATTCCCGACACGGGCGAACGTTACCTCAGTAAAATGTATAACGACAACTGGATGCGCGAGCACGGCTTCTTAATTCCTGAGAAGATTACAATGAGATTTGTGCTGCAAGGAAAATCTAAAAACCTGGCTCCGATAATCTCCATCGACAGAAATGCAACCGTTCAACACACGCTGGATTTATTTAAACAGTTCGATGTTTCACAGTTGCCTGTTTTAGAAAATGATAAACCCGTCGGCAGTGTAGATGACGGTGAATTAATGAAAGCAGTGTTAGAGAATAACTCGCTTCTCGATAAACCTGTAAGTCAGGTTATGAACCCCACATTCCCGATAATCGGGGCAGAATCACCCATCGAGCACGCTATCGAACTTCTGACTAAAAAATATTCGGCGATCCTTATCGAAGACAACAAGAAGATAATCGGATTAGTAACAAGATACGACTTGATCGAGTATATGAGCAGATAATCAAACATCGGACACCTAATATCGAGCATAATTTATGGAATTAACGAATAACGAAATATTAATCGGTTTAGCATTTACAGTTTTTGTCGTGTTGATGCTTATACTCGACATGAAGGTCTTCCAACGCAAAGCTCACTTCCCTTCTTTCAAAGAAGCCGCAGGATGGAGCCTGTTCTGGATTGTACTTGCATTCAGTTTTAATGCGGGCGTTTGGCATTGGGGCTCGCCCAAAATGGGGTTGGAATTCCTTACAGGATACATAGTAGAAAAATCTCTCTCGATTGATAATATATTTGTTTTTATACTTATCTTTAAATACTTCAATACGCCAAAAGAATACCAGCACAAAATTTTATTTTGGGGAATATTGGGAGCGATTGTATTCAGGATAGCTTTTATTGCAGCCGGCGCCGCACTTATTGCCAACTTCCACTGGATAATGTATGTATTCGGTGCGTTCCTGGTATTTACTGCTATTAAATTAGCGGTAAAACAGGAAACCGAAATCCATCCCGAAAAAAACATCGTACTTAAGATTGCGCAGAAAATTTTTCCCATCACAAAAAATAATGAAGGTGAGAAATTCTTCATCCGCCAGGACGGAAAACTTTTTGCAACGCCCCTATTTCTTGTACTCATGATGATTGAAAGCACCGATATTATATTCGCGGTAGATTCGATCCCGGCAATCTTCGGTATTACACACGATGTATTCATCGTTTATACGTCGAACATATTTGCGATTCTTGGATTGAGAGCGCTTTACTTTTTAATTGCCGGATTGATGGTAAAATTCCGTTACTTACAAACTGGATTATCATTCGTTCTTGGTTTCATAGGAATCAAGATGTTAGTTATGGATTTCTACAAAATACCTATACATTACTCATTGGCGGCAATTTTTGGAATTTTACTTATAGCTTTTTTTGCTTCACTAATCCCTGAAAAAAAGAAAGACAAACAATGAAAAACAAAATTGATTTAGGATTTTCAACAAAAGCAATTCATGCCGGTCAAATTCCCGACCCGACGACGGGCGCAGTTATGACACCGGTTTATTTAACCTCGACGTATGTGCAACAAGAGTTAGGCAAACATAAAGGTTATGAATACACACGCGTCTCTAATCCGACACGAACCGCATTGGAAAAAAATATCGCCGCTCTCGAGGGTGGTAAAGAAGGCATGGCTTTCGGTTCAGGTATGGCGGCAATTGATTCCATTTTCCGTATGTTAAAAATGGGCGACCATGTAGTTCTATCTCACAATGTATATGGCGGAACTTATCGAATCGCAAAAACCATATGGGAAGACTGGCGGCTGGAGTTCGACTTCGTGGATACTACCAACCTTGCTAATGTAAAAAATGTTTTAAAACAAAACACAAAAATGATTTTCATCGAGACCCCTACAAACCCGACTATGGAAATTACCGACATCGCTGCAGTTGCCAAATTAGCAAAAACCGAAGGGCTGATTTCAGTTGTGGATAATACATTTGCTACGCCATATTTACAAAAACCGCTCGAGTATGGAATTGATATCGTTGTCCATTCTCTCACAAAATATCTAAACGGACACAGCGACATGGTTGGCGGCATCGTTGTAACGAGTAATCAAAAGATTGCAGAAAGATTGCGGTTCTTCCAAAAAGCAATAGGCGGTATTTTGGGTCCGATGGATGCATGGTTGACTTTACGCGGCACGAAAACTCTTGCAGTCAGAATGAAACAGCACGGCGAAAGCGCTATACAAGTGGCAAAATGGCTCACGACTCAGCGCACAGTTAAAAAAGTTTATTACCCCGGACTTCCAACCCACCCTCAACACAAACTTGCAAAGAAGCAGATGAAAAACTTCGGTGGAATGATTGCTTTCGATTTGGGAAGTTTAAACGCTGCAAAAATATTCTTAAAGAAAGTCCGGCTCTGCGCCCTCGCCGAAAGTTTAGGCGGTGTAGAAACACTTATCTCTCATCCGGCAAGTATGACTCACGCTTCGATACCATCGGAACAACGCAAGAAAATTGGAGTTACAGAAGGATTGGTCCGCATTTCTGTTGGGCTTGAAGATGTGAACGATATTATCGCGGATATAAAACAAGCTTTGAAATAGATATCACATTTTCTTTTGACGCGGATATAAATCCGGAATTGATAAAACAAAAAACCTCCTCGCATCACTACCAGCAAGGAGGTTTTTAATTTTAAGATAGATTTAGCTTACCAAGAATACCTGATGGTATAGGTAACTACTTTTTCTGCGTCCTTAGCAATTTTCACAGGGAACTTTATAGTCGACTGGTCAACTTTTACCCACTCAGTGCTGCTCTTTGTAATATCCCACTCGCTCCAACGCCATGGGTGTTCATAAATCATAACCTCGACTGCATCGCTCTTATGATTTCGCACTTTTATTTGTATCGTTTCTTCAACAACTCTGCCGCCGGCAAAAGATTTAAAATCTGTTTGCGCCCTCTCGCCTACGATGTCAAACGCGTTACCCAAATATAGTCGCAACTCTTCGTCTTTCGGAGTATGGTCTATCTGGTCTTCACCGATGAATTGCTCTTTGCCGTCATCGTCACGCTTGTACACACGTACTTTACCTTTGGGCAACGGAATTCCAAGCCCCGATTTTTCATCATTCCTGAAAGTAATAAACACACCTACTTTTGGATTCGACTGCTGACCAAAACTACTCTGGGAACGATAAGAGTAATTCTTGTACCAAGAACGCCACTGGTCTGCCAAGCCGTCGTAGATAAATACTTTTTTTGAAGTAACATTTTTACCGGATACAAGCTCTACTTGTTTTGTCTCATTATTGTTTATATCAGTCTTCCGTTGCAGTGTATACAATTTGTACTCAAAAAGCTCAGTCTGTTTGAATTGTGGTTCAGCCGCTTTCATCATCACCATATCAGTTGCGTACCTTCCACCTCTCATTTCCTCTTGTACAATATTAACATCACCGGCAACAAGTTTAAGCCCTGCATCTTTGAATGAGGTTCCGGAATTATTCGTCAGTGTTACCCAGCCGGTCATATCCAACTTTGAATCGTCTTTGTTGAGCAATGCAACATAATTCGCATTCCACGAAAGTTGCCCGGCAAGATAACTAATTTCAGTTTTATGAACTCCCGGTTTTGAGTTTTCTACAAGCCATTCAAGTTGTGGTTTCAGAATCAATCCCTCAGGCAAGCTCGGAAGAATAAGTCTGCCTACAGGATTAATTTCTATCTTTCCCCCGATCTCGGCAACCATACCTCCGGCAGTTGAGACCGTTCCATAAAACGACGACGGAGACTGCCAGCCGGCAGCTAACAGTTTTCCCTTTACCGAGTACTCTTTCTTGGTTTCTTCATTCAAGCGGATGAATTCAATTTCTTTACCGATGTATTTCTCAAGAAGTTTTGCTTGGTTCACAAGGTCGTATTGATAATTTTGTTCAAGAACTCTAACTGCAAATGGGTCGGTCAGACTCGAGAAATGAAGCGAAGTTCCATCAATCGTAGATGGGATATCGGGAATGATGACTCGGCTGAAACCTTTTGCGATATTGATAGTTCTTTCTTCGCGGATGAGGGAAAGATTTTGGCTATAGATAGTTAAATCAACAGAGGTGCGTTCTCCCGAACTCGTTTGTTTGTTCTGAGAATGAAGTGAGTTGTACAGACCCACTGATATAAGAATGACTGCGAAGATAAGTATCCGTTTCATAAAAATTCCTTTCATTTAAGATTTAATGAATTTGATTTCATCAGTTTAACTTACCATGCTATGGAAATGTTCCAATAAATGATACTGATGAAATATAAGGAATTTTTAATGGGGCTACAAAGTAATAAATTGACGACGGATGGTACGGATATTACAAGTGTAAAAAATTGTTGGCTGATGAGGCTCAGCGACCTACATTGCTTTTTTTCAAACTTTCGATTTCTGATAAGGTTAAATCACCATCAGAAACCGGAAGTTATTCATTATGCTTTACTCCATTACTCCGATAGTTCCGGTTTTACCGTATTAAAAGCATCTTCTTAACACTAGTGAAAAATTTACTTTCATCGGATATATTTGTTGCCGTCATCCGATAATAATAAACACCACTGGTTAAATGTGAAGCATCAAACTC
>CAZOQB010000011.1:0-10330 GCA_964581995.1 uncultured Ignavibacteriaceae bacterium
TGTATCAACCTGATAACCATTTTGGAAACCGAAAAAGGGAGAAACTATTTCAGTACTTTCGACTTTAATTTTTGAACAGTTAATATTTGATGATATTGAACCGATCATATTCCAGCCAGCGTTTACATCAACTGTATCAACATCAATTATGAATCCTTTATATTTTAATGTGTCCTCCGTTCCAAATTTTAGCCAGTAACCAATTCCATTTTGAATTGTATCTTTAACGACATATCCGTTACTGAACATAAACGCGTTTGAGGTTGATGTGGGGTAAACTGTTGTCTTTTTATTATCGAGTACAGTAACAGGTAAGCTTATCATATTCCAGCCTGTGCTGATGGATGATGGGACCGTAATTACTCCCGGTAAACGTTCAAGTAGATACTGAGCATTGTAATATAAAAATTTCCAGCCTTCTCTGTTTATTGTTCGTGTATCTCCGTCCAACGAGTCGCGGTACTCTTCATCAACTTTTTTCTGGAATGTAAATATTTGATAAGCACACTTAAGTGAATCACCACTTAGAAGGAAATTTCTTGCAGTAGTTAAATGATTATCAAGTTCATTTATAAAACTATTATCACCAACCCAGCCATAACTTGCTACCTGGTGATTTATGTTAATCAGAGTATCAAGCATATTTAAAACTAATGTCGTTTCTGGTGCAGGGATAAAATCATATAAAAACCATCCCATGAACCCTTTTGCGATCTGTGGTGGTTGTTGAGCTATGAAGTCTTTTATGAACTTGATGTATGAGGGTTTCAGGAATTTCTTTGAGTTACCTGGGAGACCCCAGCTACCATCGCTCGTATCTCCCATTATAGAGTAGTAGCTAGGTACAAAATTAGATGTTTTATTCACTGATTCTGTGGTTAATGCTATCTTCGACATTTCAACCTTTAAATCTGGATCAATATTATTCACACTGCCATAAATGATGTCTCTTGTCATAAAATCTGACGATATGAATCGACTCAACAACAATGAAGACGCATACGCTTTATCGAGTGCCGCAAGCTTTTCTGCAGCCACGGAAACCTCTCCACCATTTTGATTTGGATCGTTAATAACTGAAGAAAGTAAATTTTTGCACTGATCACGATATTGTGGTGATTTTGAATATGCTTCTAGACAATATATCGCATCGTAGGTCAGATTCTTTTGTAGAAGTGCTGTTTGCACTTTATCGAAATGATTGTAATACCCATTTTCGGCTAATAATTTTATCGCATGCAGACGTTCATAACCCATACCCATCATCATTGCACAAGTATCCAATCCTGCAAACGCACCAGGATCTCCAAGATATCCACGAATATACTGATAATCATAATAACGAGACAAATGCCTCGCAGTGTCCTGATATGCGTAAATCCTCATGCTATCAAGCATAAAACTCCTCTCAATTGTACCGTGATAGTATGCAAGTAATGTCAGAGGACCATAGTATTCAAAACCGGGGCGGCTGCGTATAATTGATTTCAGATTTTCAGCAGTTGTGTCGTTATCTGATTGTGCGTAATCCATAGGACCAGGGCTCAA
The DNA here is from genome assembly GCA_964581995.1 of uncultured Ignavibacteriaceae bacterium. Classification (GTDB taxonomy): domain Bacteria; phylum Bacteroidota; class Ignavibacteria; order UBA10030; family BY39; genus CAZOQB01. The sequence goes on from CAZOQB010000011.1 coordinate 1,549, forward strand.
CTCCCAAAATCCTTGTGAATAAGAGTTTGTAACAGTAAGAATAACTGCTATCATAAAATAATAAATATTTTTTTTCATTTTCTTCATCCTTCTATGGGCAAATAATATTACCGTTTGGATCAACCCAACCTTTCGATTGACCCCAGGCTATGAATTGATCAAATATAATCTGTCGCCGTGCTTTCGTTCTCGGGTCTTTATCTGTTTTTAATTCGTCTGTAAATTCTTGTTGTGCAGTTTTACTTTTGTCTTTGGTTGCATTGGAATATGCATTAGGTATGTCTGCACCCCACGGATAACTATCGACAGCATTTTTTGCACACGGGAAAAGTATCGCCGATGGTCGTTTATTAAATGCATCATTATAAGCTTTATTCATAGAATCTTCTATGTCCCTTTTCCAATCTTCTAGATGTGTCTCTTCATGTACCATTATCATACTATCAAAATAGTACTTATAGGGCATCGGTTTTGTAGAAGCATAACTCCCCATCATCCAATAATCCATTGCTTCCTTAGCTTTTTTGAACATCGAACAAGAAGTTATTGTGGTTTGCCAAACAATTGGGTCGCCACCAAGATTAGTGAAACCACTCGGAGGACACAGTGAGCTAAAAATTGGTATTCTAACTTTTGTCTTGAAGAAAAACATCCAACGTGGATCTAATGGGTTTGTATTATCACGACAAATTTGGGGGTCTTTGATAATATTCTGTATTTCTTGTGCCACATTGTAATACGGAGCTTGTCTATTCATATTGACCCACAATAAAGGTATTGTTAAACCAAAGCGTATCGTTCCCTGGCGTACGTTGTAAGCACAATTATCAACAACAATAGGCGACGGAAGACTAGCATCGGCAAAGAAGTCTCCCTGTTTATATACTTCAAAACTTGTTGTATCTAATGTCTGCGGCTGAGAATTATTTATAACACAACCAACCGGTGATAGAGGCCAGTATTGTACTAATGGAGAAGTTCCTACTTCTCTTTTATGAACACCTCTATTATCCGTTACAACTATGGAATCACTTGAATTCACCAAACCGTATTGAGGAAATCCTTGAAAGATGTAACCCGTTGTGGATGAATCGTAAGCAGTAAAATGGAATTGTGCTAATCCTTGTTGCATAAAATTCACCGTATTTCCGATAGCACTATCTTTGTAAGCGTCGCAGGGACTCAATTTTGTCCGGACGATACCAAATCCCGTCCCCCACATGTCGTAGGGTGTATAGTAGTATTTTACAGTAACAATGGTACCTGTTGTATCAAGAACCTGTGATGCGCTTGTTGTATCTCCTCCAATAATATTGTTATTCTTCAGTGATTGTTGGGGATTTATTACAACTTTTTCTTTTATCCTTACTTGTGTAAAAAGAAAATCGCTAAAGAATAGCATCAGGAAAATTATGGTAAGTCTAAATCCCGCAGAGAGAGAGAGAGAGAGAGAGAGAGTAACTGTATATTCTAAGTATCATTGTTTTAAATCCTGGCTGTTTAATTTAATGAACTTTAAAACTATCTATGTAAAACTCTGTGTGCATTATAGGAAAATATTTTGTAAGTGTCAAGTAAAATTTTTAAAAATAAATATGTACCTCCTTAAAACCTCATCTAATCTTAATTTCCAAATCCCCATCCTTAACATCCCATGTTCCCTTCTCAATAATCTCTTTACCATCAATAACTACATACGATGCATCGTAAGGCATAAGATGCGGATCGGCTTGTTCGTTAAGCGGAGCAACCCAACACATCAAACCTTGGTTTCGGTAAGGATTATCAATTATTTGAACTAACGTTAAATTATCAGAGTAAGTTGCTTTGTTGATAATTACTGAATCAACAACAACTTTAAAAGGAAATTTTTGAGAAACATCACCGACTATCCTATTCTCGTCAGCTTTTCCGTATAGAAACACACGGTCATTCTGCAAATCACCAAGCGTTGCAGTAGTATCTGCAATTATTCTTATCCACCAACCGGCTTTATCCATCTCAACAGAGTCACGCCGGGCAAGATTAAAAAGCTCTTTGGAATTTCTGAGCGTTCCTACAATCATTACACCGTCCGACGGCTCACGCAAGTCGCTCAGCTTGGGCGGCATTTTCTGAAACTTTAATATCTGTCCTTGAGGATCAATTCTTGCGCGGTAAGGTTTTGTAGCGGTCGTAATTTTAAACGATGCTTCGTTCCGATATACATTGTTTGTATCAAACCCTAACCATAACATCTGGTTAACTAATCCCATCTCCGTCTCTACTCCAACTTCTACAGGCGTCGTAAATTTTTTTCCATAGCCAACTAACCTAACCTTGCCTCGAGTAACCCACCCATCTCCGACTACCACTGACTTGACACCGTACATCTTCAACACAGGTATTCCCGTTTCTTCCGTCCACTGTTTAAAAAAACAATCTAACTTTTTATGCGACATTTTCTCAGCTAATTGTTGAAACTCCACAGAGTTTGTAACCTTCAAAGCGTATTCTTTCGCAAATTCAGTTAACAGATTTTTGTAAACCGTATCGCCCACAATAAATCGAAGCATATTATGAACATAAGCGCCTTTCAAATAATGTGTAGGCAAAGAACGCAAATCGGCTTTCTGTTTCAAGGGAAAATCCGTTTTATTTGATGCGCGCATTATCAACGACCTCAGTAGCGGATGGCTTTTCAACGAATCTCTCGCTTGCGCTAACCCTGTCCACTCGCTGAACAAGACAGATGAATACTCGCATAACCCTTCGGACAATAGCGCCGCATCTTCATCCTCGATAAATACAGTAAGGGGCCACCACTGGTGCGCCACCTCGTGCGGTAATATCGTTATTACATTATTAACAATGTCGTCCCGCTGGAAAGCTCTCTTTTTAATCAATATTACTGATGGATAAGCAACAGCTAAAACCGTTTTGCCCGCAACCCAGTCATCAACTTCAACTATCGAAAGTTTCTTGAAACGGTATTTAGAAAATTTTTCTGAGTAAATTTTTAACGTCTGTTGTAGTCGGTATAATATTTCTTGACTGTAAGATGAATCTTCCCTAAACAAGTTTGTAAATAGCGTGATGCCGTCTGCTACTCTTGTTTTTGTAGAATATTCTCCCGCACATATCCAGCCGAGCGTTTGAACTTTTTCACGATTCTCATAAATGGTTATTGCTGAATCATTTCCGCCTGAGTGATTTACTAATTCACCAACGGCAATTACTTGCCAGGTTGATGGAGCTTGAACAGAAAATCGTGTATATTCATAAGACTTCGTACCAAGCGGCAGTATTTCCGACTCGTAAAGTACCGCATAACTCTCAGTAAATTTTGAATATTCTGATTTATTCGAGATGTTCCCCGAATAATTAATTATTAGCTCGAATTCCTCTTTTTCTGAAAAATATATTTTCAGAAACTCTCGCTTTTGTTCAAACTTTAACGTCTTATTCTGAACAGAGACATCCGAAACAATCATTCCCGGATTCAACGTAAGAAGTACTTCATCTCCGATCTTGTCAGTCGTCCTGATTTTCAGCGTATCATTTATAACAATTCTGTTCTCAGCGGGATAAAGTTTAATAAATGCTCGATGTGAGATAACATTATACGGTCTCTTCTGTTGACCTTCGCAGAACGTATTAGATGCTAATATCCATAAACAGAATAAACTATTGGGAATCCATTTAAACATTCTGTTGATAAGGTGGCTGGGATACGGACGGTTTTGGTTTATAAATGTTATAACCAATTAGCCCACCGAGCAGACCGAATATCGAGTTTAGAATCAAGCCTGTAACTAAACTAATAAACACTCCACTAACTGATAACGATTCTTCAAACGCCTTCTCTATAGCTCCCATGGTTTCTTCCGGTAATTGAATATCCATCTGCTGAATCTGTTCTAAAACAAATCTACCAAATACATTTCCAAATATCATTTGAAAAATTAAATCGAGTATTACGGCAACAAACGCTCCTATCAATCCCGCAAATACACCGACTGTCATACAATCACCCGCTGTAAAAGGCGGTGTGTCGGGTGTAAAATTATCTTTGTAAAAGAATATGGCAAGAACTCCACCCAACATGATGCCTGCACAACATAGGCAATTAATCAAATTCAAAAACGGAACGGAAGAGATCACTCCAATTATCAATCCGCCGTAAAGTGCTGGGATGAGTTTATCAGGTTTTTCGTACATGGTTTTGTTTCCTTTCTTTTTGATTTATAAGTTGACTAATAGCTTGTTCGAAACTCGGATACAGCAGTATGGCTGACGGGAAGCCGAACATCAGACCTGTTAAAGACCTTGTAAGCAATGTGCTTTGATGAATTCCAAAAAAATCTAACCCAATATCAAAAATCATTGGCAATGAAATGAATATTAGAGCATATTTAATATTTTTAATTCTGATCCGGATAAAAAGCGGGATTACTAAGACACCAATTAGAAAACCAAAATATATTCCGGAGCAACGAGCGCAAACAGCCATCTTGTGCTCACCCAAATGCAATGACCTTCCTTCGAATTGATGGCATATATGTCCGAAAAATTTATAGTCGATTACTGAAATAGATTTTCCACTATCTCCGGCGTTCATCAACACTGGCGGTAACAGAATCAGAAGACACCAAACCAACGTAGCCATCACCAATATCAAATATGTTTGTTTGTTAAGTTCCATTTCTTCATCGAAAAGTTAAGGGAAAAATACGAGAGAATCAAATGCTTTGTAATTTTTTGGAAATTAGGTATATTGTGGCAAGAAATAGACAAAAACCAAATCCGCTTGAGGCGGATAAATCTCAAATAAATTACAATGTACAAATCTCAATACTCTAATGAAGCCCTCTGAACAAACAGTTTGGAAATCGGAATTTGAGAATTATTTGGAATTTGTATTTTGCAGATTGAAATTTGAATAATAAATTAGAATTGGGACACAGCAGATGTTCAAAACATTAGGAATAGAAAAAAACTTTCTCGGCATTGAAGACGAATCATCTTCTTATGATAAGTCAAAAGTAGTCATCCTCCCCATCCCATACGAAGTAACAGTAAGCTACGGCGGCGGAACAAGCAAGGGTCCGGCAGCGATACTGAATGCATCGCACTATGTTGAGTTTTACGATGAAGAAACTAAAAGAGAAGTTTTCAAAGAGTTTGGGATTGCGACACTCGAATCTTTGGATTTTGCCAACCTAAACGAAGAGAATTCCTTAGGACTAATTTACAACACATCAAAAAAATTAATACAGGAAGGCAAGTTTGTAATCTCGCTTGGTGGCGAACATACAATTTCACAAGCATTGATCGTTCCTTACGCTGAAAAATACCCAAACCTTTCCGTGCTGCACATTGATGCACATTCTGATTTACGGAAAGATTATCTTGGCAACAAATTCAGTCATGCATCCGTGATGGCTCGTGTGTGCGAATATCTCGACCCTAACAGAATTGTCCAGGTTGGAATTAGAGCACAATGTATCGAAGAAGCGGAGTTCATAAAGGAAAATGGCATTACTACTTTATACGCTCATGAGATTCGTGCAGGTAAATACAGGAAGATTGTAAAAGATTGGGCTGACTACGCGATAGAGAAACTGAGTGATAATGTTTATGTAACTTTCGATGTAGATGGTTTTGACCCGTCCATAATGCCGGCAACCGGAACCCCCGAGCCAAACGGATTATTGTGGCAAGAAACTATGACACTCTTAAGAAAACTTGGCAAGACAAAAAACGTAGTCGGCTGTGATGTTGTTGAGCTTTCCCCAATGGCAGGGCTGCATCATCCCGACTTAACAACGGCTAAGTTGGTTTCGAAAATGATAAATTATTTTGTTAAGTGATTGTAATTAAGAAGTTACTATAAAATTTTTTGCATTTTTATTTTCCTTTTATTATATTTTCTACCGATTTTTAAATCTTTTAATCTTTAAATCTTTTAATTATTTTTAGGTTTCTTATGTCTATTATCGTAAACAATCTAACTAAATCGTACGGCAGTGTAAAAGCCGTTGACGATATTTCTTTCGAAGTGCATCACGGTGAAATAGTCGGCTTTTTAGGTCCAAACGGTGCCGGCAAAACAACCACAATGCGAATGCTGACATCTTTTCTGTCGCCTACTTCCGGAAGTGTCTCAATCGAGGGCAAAGATATCCGCGAGCACTCATTAGAAACTCGGAAACTCATCGGTTACCTGCCCGAACAAAACCCGCTCTACCACGACATGAATGTAATGGATTACCTTGAGTTCACCGCCCGCTTACAGGGTGTACCAAAAACTAATACAAGCAGGAAAGTACGTGAAATGATTGGTGTGTGCGGATTATCCGATGTAAAGCACATGGATATCGGTCAGTTATCAAAAGGTTATCGTCAGCGAGTTGGGCTTGCACAGGCAATGATACACGATCCAAAAATTTTGATAATGGACGAACCCACCAGCGGACTCGACCCAAACCAGATTGTTGAAATCAGAAACTTAATCCGGCAGCTTGGCAGAGAGAAAACTGTTATCCTTTCGACTCACATCCTACCTGAAGTGCAGGCAACGTGCAATCGTGTGCTCATTATTAGTCATGGAAAGATTGTTGCAGACGGCACTCCATCGGAATTACAGAGCGGCTTCCACGGCAACGAAAGAGTTTTCCTCGAAATCGAAAAGCCGGAAGGATTTAATTTCGAATTATTACAAATCAAATTAAACATTATCCCTTCAATCAAACAAATCAATTTTGTTGACGACCGTGATGGTGTGATAAAAATGAAACTCGACGTTGAAAAAGGCGTTGATGTCCGAAAACAGATATTCCAAATCTGTGTAGAAAATAAGTGGAATTTATTAGAACTACACCGAGAACAAACAAGTCTTGAGGATGTCTTCCACGAATTAACCTTAGAGGCTGCCTAAAACTTCGTTGTTCATCATTCAGTGTTCGATATTGGATATTCGATGTGGGATAAGAGATGTGCGATATTCGTCGTCCTCAATCGGATTTGGTATTCAAAAACTAAAAACTTAAAACTAAAATCTTTTACTTATGGACAACATTAAAACAATATTTCAGAAAGAACTACGGTCTTATTTTGATTCACCGATTGCATACGTTGTAATTGTTGTGTTTCTCGTACTGCTTGGCTGGTTTTTCACAAGCACTCTTTTCCTCGCAAATGTCGCATCGTTACGAACAGTTTTTGAGACCGCTCCCTTCCTGCTCTTATTCTTTGGGCCCGCAATTACAATGCGCTTAATATCTGAAGAAAAGAAAAGCGGTACAATCGAACTTCTGACAACCAAACCTATTAAAGACCACGAAATAATAGTTGGAAAATTTATAGCGAGTTGGACGTTGTATCTCATCGCGCTCATCCCGACTCTGTTCTACTATATTACAATATCAATTCTCGGAAGCCTGGATATCGGACCTGTAATCGGTGGATATTTAGGACTCTTGTTAGTAGGTGGAGTATTCCTAAGTATCGGTGTACTCGGTTCGTCGTTGACTGAAAATCAGGTTGTGGCGTTTATTCTCAGCTTCCTTCTGGTGTTTGTCCTTTTCATACTCGATAAGGTACTTCTTTTTGTCCCGGGTGGAATCGCATCAATCCTTGAATATCTCAGCATAGATTACCATTTTTCCAACATCGCACGTGGTGTTATTGATACACGAGACATCATCTACTATTTTTCAGCGATGGGTTTGATGCTCTACCTAAGCACAGTTGTTTTAAGCAAACGTCGTTGGTCATAACAAAAAAGACATTAGAGGTTCAATATGAATAAATCAAAACAGCAAGCGTTGATTCAAGTAGTAATCACTATCGGAATTTTAATCCTGATAAATTTTATCTCAATTCGCTTATTTACCCGGCTTGACCTTACAAGCACAAAGGCATATTCACTTTCAGATGCGAGTAAGAATCTTGTAAAAAATCTTGACGATAAATTTTTAGTAAAAGCTTATTTCACCGCAGAACTTCCTCCACCTTACAACAACAATCGTCGGTTATTAAAAGATCAGCTTGATGATTATCGCGCCTACTCGAAAGGTAATTTCCAATACGAACTAATCGACCCATCGTCAAAACCTGAGATTGAGCAGGAAGCCCAGCGTTATGGCATCCCTCCTGTACAAGTCCAGGTTGTTAAAGATGACAAACTCCAAATTGAAAAAGCATACATGGGATTGGTTTTACTTTACGGCGACAAGCAAGAGCACATACAGGTAGTTCAAAATTTAGATAAAATTGAATATGAGATAAGCTCAAAGATTAAGAAGTTGACTTCAAACGTTCAGAAAAAAATCGGTTTACTTTCAGGTCATGGTGAGCCGGAGATGGAAAAGATTAAGCAACTCCAACAGCTTATCACCGAGCAATACGAGTTGGTTCCGGTTTCAATCGCGAACCGACAACCGATACCAAGTGATATCACTGCTTTGATTATAGACGCGCCGAAACAGAAATTCACTGAAACTGAAAAATATCTCGTTGACCAATATTTGATGAAAGGCGGAAAGATTGCGTTCTTCATCAATCAGGTTGAGGCAACCCTACAGCAGCAGATGGGTCAAGCGCTAACGACTGGACTTGAAGATATGTTGGAATGTTACGGAGTTCGCATCAACGCCGATTTAGTGCGGGATGCACGCTGCGCCAACGTAACCATGCAGCAACAAGCCGGTTCTATGACTTTTCAAAGTCAGGTTCCTTATCCTTACTTAGTTGTGGCAAGTGAGTTCAACCCGAAAAGTGTTATCGTAAAAAACTTAGG
>CAZOQB010000011.1:10340-36104 GCA_964581995.1 uncultured Ignavibacteriaceae bacterium
CCGGTGATGTTTCATTTTGTCAGTTCAATAGACACAAGCATCGCGCATTCAAAAGGCGTCAAGTTGGATGTTCTGCTGAGCACTTCAAACAAGAGCGGCAGAATGCAAGGATACTTTATCATCAATCCCACACAACAAATGACGCTTGATATGTTCACGGAACAATTCATTCCATTAGCAGTTACGCTTGAAGGATCGTTTAAAAGTTTATATGCGAATAAGCAGGTTGAGTTAGATTCAGTCGGACAGCAAACCATAAATATCAGTCAAAAGTTGGCAGCAAGTTCTTCAACAAAAATTTTGGTTGTTGGCGACGGAGACTTTATTCAGGATGCTTACGCCGGAACAAAAGATAATTTAGTGTTTGCAAATAATTTGATGGATTGGCTTTCAGACGATGTCGGCTTAACATCAATACGTACAAAGGAAGTTTCTGCAAAACCGCTCGACGAAGTATCCGATGGAACGAAAACATTTGTGAAGTCCTTAAATTTAGCAGCTCCGCCCCTACTGATTATTATCGTCGGTATAGTAAGATGGCGTCTAAGGATTTCACGGCGCAAGCGGATTGAAATGGCAGCGTAGCAAATTTCAAAATTCATATTTCAAAAATCAATCCCGATAAGTCGGAACAAAATTCAAATATTCGGTGTCTAAATAAAATTATTTTTCTTAGTGTATCTTAGTGTCCGCCGAAGGCGGATTTGTGACTTAGTGGTGAAATATTTTCTGATTTTTAACAAGAACAAAACACTTACCACTGAGACACAAAGACCACGAAGGGGCACTAATGTTTTTTGAATGCCAACAAATATCATAAATCAATATGTTAATAATAATATTATGAAAAAATCAACATTATATTTAATAGCAACTTTTATAATTCTCTTAGTAGTTGCATACTTAGTTTTCTCACCAACTCAGGAACGGACGACAAGTTACTCTTTGTCCGATTTGAATTTAACAATTGATTCGACGCTGGTTAATAAAATCGAAATTACAAGGGGAGAAACTTCGGTTACAATCGAACATACAGGTGGAAATTGGAACTTAACTTCTCCGCTGCATTACCAAGCCGACGAACAATCAGTGCTTTCATTGCTTTCGGCAGCTAATAAATTTAAAGTAATGAGTCTAATTTCTTCCAACCCTGCCAAACAGGCGCTTTATCAAGTCGATTCATTGAGCGGAACTTCAATAAAGTTCTTCGACCGGAAAGGCAATGCTATTTCATTAATCGTAGGAAAAATGAGCCCTTCATACATGGAAACTTATGTCCGCCAGCTTGCTTCGAATGATGTTTATTTAGCTGAGGGGCTTAATTCTTGGTTGATTAATAAAGAGGTGCGCGAGTGGAGGGATAAAACGATTTTCAAAACTGAAAGAGATCGTATAAAACAAGTAGCCTTCAAATATTCAAAAGATAAATTCTTACTAACAAAACTCGATACGATTAACTGGGCTGTTGATAGCGATTCAGCGAACAACACTAATGTAAGCAACCTGATCTCTGCTTTATCAAATTTCAGAACAGAAGATTTTGTCGATACGGCAATAAGTTTATCAACGCCACAGTTAAAGTTACAGATTGCCACAAATGAAGGAACGAACATCCAATTTTATCCCATTCCTCCCGACAGCGCAAAGTATTTTGTAACAACATCTCACTCTCAACAAATATTTTCTGTGAGTAAATACGCTGCACAACAAATTTTAAAGCAGAAAAAAGATTTGAAGAAGTAAGAATATATTCGGGAGGTTTATTTTTTTCTTTCCTTCTCGTTTGTACCTTCAACAACTATTACAAATTCACCTTTTAAATTCCTTTTCGATAAACTCTCGTACAGATATTTCGCAGTTCCGTAAAATATCTCTTCGTCATCCATTGTCAGATTATATGCTAAGCAAAGCTTCCTGCGATTGTCATAAACTTCAGACATATCCCTCAGTAACTGCAGCAATCGGTATGGAGTATCCATTATAGCTATTGTACGTTTTTCTTTTATAAGCTCTTTCAATTCGTGTTTACGTCTTTCTCTTTTTGGAGAAAGCCAACCGGCAAAAACAAACTTATCTATATCGAAACCCGATACTATCAGTGCAGGCAATAATGATGACGCTCCCGGAATAGGAACTACTTTAATTTTATTTACGATACATTTTTTTACCAGGAGCCGGCCAGGGTCGGAGAACACCGGAGTTCCCGCATCTGATATCAGAGCTACGTTTTTACCGGTTTTCATTTGCTCAATTATTTTCTCGGACTCTCCGTGCTCGTTATGCTCATTAATTAATTCAATAGGTTTCTCGATGCTATAATGCTTCAGTAATCTGCGACATTCTCTGAATTCTTCCCCAACGATCACGTCAACATTTTTTAAAACATTGAGTGCGCGAATTGTAATATCGTCGAAATTACCTATCGGCGTTGCGACTAAATAAAGAACGCCACTCACATTCAAAATGACTCCTCTACTGCTATTATCGGTTTCCGGTTTAACCAAAGTTTTGCAGTCAAAATAATTAAAGCAGTAGATGGTACAGCGGTTAAAAGTCCTATGAAGCCGGCAAAATAACCAAAAACCAACAACGATAAAATTAAAAGCACTGGATTAAGCCCAACTTGTTTACCTAAGATATTAGGCGACAACACAGATACCTCTAATATCTGCAAAAAGCCATAGGTTATAAGAACATAAATAACCCTAAGCCATGTTGGTTCACTGCTAAACAAGGCAACAATAACGGACAAACTGAGACTGATAAATAATCCTACATACGGAATTATACTCAATATTCCAGCAATCATGCCGAGCATAAGCGGATAATTTATTCCAAACATCCATAATAATAATGCAGCAAGCACGCCATGTATAAATGCTACCATTAAAGCTCCCCTAAAATATTTACCTAAAAGCTTATCAACTTCTGAAAAATATTCAATCAACGTTTCCTTTTTATTTTCCGGCAGCCATGATTTAAACAATTTTATGATGATTGGAAAATCCTTCAACAGATAAAATGTCAGAAATGGAATTATTAAGAGATTAATCAATTGAGTAATGATATTTGACGCGCTACTGAAGAACTGAAGAACTGCGGCAAACGAATCCTTGAGGATTCCTTCTAAACGAGGAGATAACTGTTCTGTTAGTAATTCTTTTGAATACTCTACCGGGATTCCGAAGTGACCTAACCAAATAAATACCCTGCCGTCGTTAATATAAGCAACGAGTTGACCGGTAATCTCTGAGATTCCGGAGAGTATACTTTGGAATTGTTTAATCGCCACAGGCATGATGAGCACTACACCAGAAATCAATATTGAGAGCACTAAAACGATTACGCCGAGGGACGAAAACCACCTCGGTAATTTTTTTGCTTCTAATTTACAAACAAAGGGATTAAAAATATAAGCGAGCAAAAACGAAATTATAAAGGGTAGTAAAATTCCACCTAATTCGTAAAAGAACCAAACGATGAACAAGAGGAATGCAAGCCACATTAATGTCCTAGCTAATTTAATTTGCCGGATAGGAATGAGCAAGAATACAATCGCTGCGAGGATTAAAAAAGGAGAAAGAACCGACTGTATAGTAAATAGTAATACGCCCGCCAACAACAAGCCACCCACCAACGGAATCACCAAAGTACTGTTTGTAAATATTTCCTTACTGTTTTTTTCCATAAGAATATTTATTTTCCCGAATGACCAAAACCTCCGCTACCGCGATATGTATCATCAATACTCTCAACTTCGTCCCATGATATGCGAATGTACGGTGCGATGATCATCTGTGCAATCCTGTCGCCGCGTTTAATTATAAATTTTTCATCTCCAAAATTTTTCAGAATTACTTTAATTTCTCCGCGGTAATCTGAATCTATCGTACCTGGTGAATTCAATATCCCAATATTATTCTTCAACGCTAATCCGCTTCTTGGTCTAATCTGTGCTTCATAACCTTCAGGTAATTCTATACGGTAACCCGTCGGGACTAAATGAATTCCTTTAGGGGGAATAATAACATCCTCACGGACAGCTGCATATAGATCCATCCCCGCCGATCCTTGTGTAGCATATGATGGTAATGGAATTTCTGTATTTTCTAGATTTACGCGGGTTATTCGGATTTTCATGTTTTGTCAATCTTTATTTGAATATAAAATTTTTACTAATTATATACAACCCAAGCCAATATGGGCATATTTTTCAAACTTATCATAATCCTTGACATTTACGATATAACCTTATATATTTACAACAGTTAATTTATCTAATTACGAACTAATTGCGAATTGGGTTTATGGATCAAAACGGCGACTTAAGGGAAAAAATATCTGCTTTTCTAAAAGAAGCGGATAATCTAATCAAATCTAAAAATTATGATGCGGCAATGAGTGTAGTGCAGCAGGCTAAATCTCTTGACTCTACCAATCCTTACGTTCAAGCTTTTTACGAGCGCGTCGAACACTTTAAACAAAAATTAGCAATACAAGAATCCAGCGTAAATCTTAAACCAGTTTCTGTTACACCTAGCATTGCACAAATAATAGATAGCCCTAAAGTAGAAATCAATGAACATAAACTTAGAGAGCAAATTGAAAAAGAATACCAAGCAAAATTCAAGGACGAGTTACAGAAAATTGAAAAGGCGCTGATAAAAAGAATTGAGACAGAAAGAATCCGATTTGAAAATGAAAAGAATGAAGTCAAACAGAAATATGAAAATAAACTAAAAGAGTTTGAGGGTAAATTTTTACAAGAAAACAAAGGGAATTTCGAGTCGGAACTTTCGGCAACAGAACAACGCCTGCGGGAACAGTTTAATGCAGAGCAAGCATTATTAGAAAACGAAATGAAGCAACGGTTAGAGAACGAGTTTTTGAGAAAGTTAGAGTCGTTTAAGTTTGAGCTGGAACAAAATTTTAATAAACAGACAGAACAGGAGAAGCAAAAGTCTCTCGAACATGAGAACCAACTGAAGCAAGAATTCGAACTTAAGCTGAGCAAGGAAATTGAAGCCTTCAAATCCGAAAATGATAAACTAAAAAAAGAAGAGTTAGTGCGCGAGGTAGATAACATAAAACGCCGGCTCGAACAAGAGTACAACACAAAACTCGAGAACGAGATGGAGAGAGTTAAAGAGCGTACAGACGAGGAGAAACGTTTACTTCAGCAGCAAATCAATATTAAGCAAAAAGAATTAGAGGAACAGACGCAAAGAATATTGGCATCTGAATTACAAAAAATCAAAGATAGGGAGAATACCGAATTCGAGAAAAGGCGGAAGAATTTAGAAGAACAAATACAAGCAGAATTAGGGTTGAAATTTTCTCAAGAACTTGAGGAATTAAAAAAACAACAGACCTTAGAATACGAACAAAAAGTACAGCAAGAAAAAACCAATTTTGAAGTACAAAAGGAAGAGTTTATTTCTCAAGAGAATGAAAAGATTGAAAACATTCGCTCCACACTCAAGAAAGAGATGGAAGAAAAATTTATTAGCAAACTTGAAACTATACAAGCCCAGTTTACAAAAGCATATGATGATAAAATGGAGTTATTAGGAGTGTATGTACCTGATAGTCTGGAGGATAAATTAGCTCTCTACAAGAAAAGGTTAACGGAATTTTGGGTAAACGGACAACCAACCGTTGAACAAATCCACAAATTAATGAGTTTGAAAGAACTTCTCGACCTTTCATTCGATGACCACTCACATCTTGAAATGGATGTTCGAATCGGTCTGTATATCTCGAAAATAGAAGAAAGTATCAAGAACAAAACACTAGATCCAACAAAAATGGACCACTTAAATGAATTAAAAAAACAATTTCAGATAAACGCTGTTGAATCATCTAAACTCGAACCATTTATACTTTCTCTATTCATGAAACTATCTACAAAAGGCGTAATATTGGTCGTAGATGATGATGAATTACTCTTGAAAAGTCTCGAAGATGAACTGGCCCGATTTAACTATAAAGTAATAACAGCAACATCGGTGAATGAAGCATTAGAAATTTTAGAAAACAATGTTGTCGACCTTATTATTTCTGATATCAAGTTTCCTGATACACAGATGGATGGCTTTAGCTTCTTCAGCTTACTCCAAAAACATAAACACCTTGGTAACTTACCGTTTATACTTATGAGTGTCTTAGGCGATGGTGGAATAATCCGCTCAGGAGTACAATTAGGTGTAGATGATTATCTCACAAAACCTATCGACATGGATCTACTCTTAGCCGTTGTAGAAGGAAAACTGAAACGGTATAAAAATTTAAAAGCCACCTGAATATAGTTATTTATTTATATTAATATTCAAAGCCACAAGATAATTTATAATTTCTTAACGGCATCGGATAATCAAACATCACATTATAATCCCGATTTGCAACATTATTTACTTCCGCCTTAAACCATATTCTCCCAAAACTAAACGGAATATTCATTAATATATTTCCATTTAGTACATTGTAAGGAGGAAGCGACTTGGTATTTGCCTCATCTATAAATCGTTTACTCACAAACTGTTGATATAAATTGAGCGAAATAAATGCATAATTCAAATTCAAACCTAACTTTGTAATCGACTTTGGTGTATAAATAATCTGCTTATCGAACGTTGGGTCGTTGTCCCCATCAGAATTTCGTTTCCTCGAATCAGTATATGCGTAATTTCCTTCAATTTCTACATACTTATTTAGGAGCAGGTTTAATTTTATCGAATATCCTTGAGTTGATACTCTACCGATGTTCATGGGTGAATAAGTCCACATGGGTGTAGGCGTCCATATAATTTTATCACGTGTACTAATATTAAAATATGAACCATCAATAATCAACTTACCGCAAATATCGAAGCCCTTATTTATCCCTATATCAAAAGCCTTCGAGTATTCGGGCTTTAAATTCGCATTCCCTTTGTTCCCCCAACTATCGATATAATACAAATCGTTCAATGTTGGAATGCGGTAATTAATTCCATAACTCATTCGGAAATAAATATCTTTATACAACGTTGAGCTAATTCCAATTTTCGGAATCACCTCTCCATCGAAATGAGAATATTTATCGTACCTAAACGCCGGGTACATGTTTATTTTTTTTACGTAGTCATTTGCGAGCTCGAAATTAATATTTGATGTAAAATAAATAGATTTTTGTTGTCTTTTGATTTTTGAGGTAAAATCAACCCCTTCCAATTTCCCCTCTGCATATTCCGCACCGGATGCTATTAATATATTTTGATTAATCGAGTAATCAAATTGAGGGTTGATGTTATAATGAATATTTTTTGAGAAGGAATTAATTAGCCAATCTATGTCAGAATATATTTGATGAGAATAATAAACACTCGAAGATAATTTAATATTGATTTTTTCTAATGAAGCGTTGTTCATAATAAATTGACCAGAAAGCGTTTTATCATCTTGGTTTGCTTTGAGGCTTGGGAATGTTAAACTACCGGGGATCCCCCTGTTTGAATTTGTGTATGAAGACACTAATTGCAAATTGGTTTTATCATATTCGTACTCTGTGGAAAAGTATATATTTTGTCTCCTGAAGTTAGCATTTTCCCTATTTTTCATAATATTGGAATCAATAATATTATATTTATAATTATCGTCCCCGTATTCGTTCAAATAATTTATAATTAATCCGATTTGCCCGAGTAAACGGTCAGAATAACCAACCTGATATTTATTATAATTAAATGAACCTTTAGTGCCACTTAAATTAAATTTTCTTTCAAGGGAAGATTTAGTTGTTATAATGTTTACAACACCTCCGATTGCATCGGATCCGTATAAAGCAGAATTTCCTCCTTGAACCACCTCGACCCGTTCGATATTGTCAACCGGTAAAAGTGACAAATCAACCAATCCGTTTTGGTAATTATTTATTCTGCTGCCATTAATAAGTATCAGGTTATGTTCTGAAGTCATCCCCCTGATCGAAAGTGTTTTCAACCCGCCCGCGGTTCCATAGTCTTTAATGGAGATACTGTTCGCATTTTGTAAAACATCGGCTAAAGTTAAAGCATTGCCGCGTAATATTTGCTCTCTTGTAATAAACTCGACAGATGAAGGGCATTCGTTGACCGGAGTGGCAATCCGAGTAGCGGTAATAGTATAAGGTGGCAAAGAATAAAATTTTGTTGTATCTGTCGCCGATTGTTCGGCAGCAAATAATTGATTTAGAATGATAGTGGTAGTAAATAATAATTTTCTAAACATATTAATCCTTTCGTTAATATTTAAGGGTTATGAAAATAAAAAACCCCAACCTTCATAAAGAAAGCTGGGGCAGCATAGAAATACTTAGATGTCCACAACCTTCCCGCGAAGGTATTATTGTTTAAAGATTTTGATAGGTCTCCTGGCTCATAGCTAAATCATAATTGAAGCGTCCTTCCCATCCTACTTATTGTGGAACAGTGAACAACTTCGGTAATTGCTATATACAGTTGCGGGGCAGCTTCCGGTTTTCACGGAATTCCCTGAATCAAAACGTGATTTAAAAGAACATAATTAACTGTCGCAAATATAAATTATTATTAGAATAATTCCAAACTATATATCTAACAAAAATTAATCTTTTTTAGGCGATGGAATCTTTTTCCCAATCCTTTCATCTAATCTATATCATCCAGCCGTCTAACGAAGGTTGGAAAAGTAGCCAGTTATGGCTATATTTATTAGTAAATCCGAAGCACGAAGTAAGAAATTCGATTTTCGGGTTTAATTTTTCTTAAATTTAAGTAAGGGTCAATCAATTGGATAACATCGGAATCATAACAGCATTTGCATTCGGATTTTTATCGTTCATTTCACCATGCGTCCTCCCTATTGTTCCGGGATATATATCATTTATATCGGGCGTATCTCTGAACGAAATCGAAACTACGAGTGACAAATCGAAAGCACGCAGAAAAATTATTCTTAACACATTGTTTTTTATTCTCGGCTTCTCGCTCATTTTTATTTTACTCGGCGCTACTGCAACTGCACTCGGAACATTTTTAATAGATAATCTACCTTTATTCAGTCAGATAGCGGGTGTAATAATTATTATATTCGGCTTACACATGGCTGGAGTCTTTAAGATAAAATATTTACTGTACGAAAAACGAATTCACACACAGACCAAACCATTAGGGTTTTTAGGTTCATTTGTAGTCGGGCTTGCATTCGCATTCGGTTGGACACCGTGCATCGGTCCCATCTTGGGCACTATACTCGGAATAGCAGCACAAAAGGAAACTGTCTGGCAAGGAATAATTCTACTGACGAGTTACTCTGCCGGACTTGGTATTCCATTCTTGATAACAGGTATAAGTATTTCAGCATTTTATAATTTCTTTAATAAGATCAAACGCCATTTTAAAAAGATAGAAATTATTGGAGGCATAATGCTTATAATCGTGGGAATTTTAATGATTACAGGTTCGTTAACTTTAATAGCAACATATTTAACTAAATGGTTTCCATTTTTATCGGACATCTCTTAAAACATTATAATTCAGGAAAAAAAAATGGCACTCGAAATAATAAACTTAGATACAGTTACAATCCGCTTTGCCGGCGATTCGGGAGATGGCATGCAGCTAACCGGCGGACAGTTTACAACCGCGACCGCCTTTGTCGGTAACGACTTGGCAACCTTACCCGACTATCCCGCCGAGATTCGCGCTCCTATCGGAACTTTAGCGGGTGTAAGCGCCTTCCAGATTCACTTCGGCTCTACCGAAATCAGAACCCCCGGCGAACACTGCGACTGTTTAGTAGTCATGAATCCCGCCGCTCTTAAAGCGAATATTAAATGTTTGCGCGAAGGCGGTTCGATTATCGCAAATGCAGACAACTTCAACGAAAAATACTTACGCTTAGCGGAATATGAATCCAATCCTCTGGAAGACGAATCTTTAGGCAGATACCAGGTTTATCCCGTTGGAATCTCGAAACTCATACATGCCGCACTCGCCGATACAAACCTATCTCAGAAAGAAATCGAGAGGACAAAGAATTTTTTCGCACTCGGATTAACTTACTGGATGTATAACCGTCCGATGGAACCAACTCTCGAATGGATAAAAGATAAGTTTGCAAAGAATCCTCAATACATCGAAGCGAATACTCGAGTTCTTAAGGCCGGATATGCATACGGAGAAACTACAGAAATATTCACCACCCGCTATGAAGTAAAACCCGCCGATTTACCCAAAGGAAAATATAGAAGTATTACCGGCAACGAAGCAACTGCCTGGGGGCTTGTGGCAGCCGCAACAAAAGCTAATTTAGAGTTATTCCTTGGCAGTTACCCCATAACTCCCGCGAGCGATATTTTACATGAATTATCAAAGCTAAAAAATTTTAGTGTTAGAACCTTTCAGGCTGAGGATGAAATTGCCGGAATTACAAGCGCCATCGGGGCTTCTTATGGCGGTGCTTTAGCATCAACTACAACGAGTGGACCTGGCTTAGCTTTGAAAACTGAAGCAATGGGGCTTGCAGTAATGTTGGAGTTACCACTTGTAATTGTTAACGTTCAGCGTGGTGGACCGAGCACTGGCCTACCCACAAAAACAGAACAAGCAGATTTATTACAGGCAATCTATGGTCGTAATGGTGAAGCTCCAATACCAGTTCTTGCTGCTTCGACGCCTGTCGACTGCTTTGATACTACTTTTGAAGCCGCCCGAATAGCGCTGAAGTATATGACACCCGTAATAGTTTTAACTGATGGTTACATAGCAAACGGCGCAGAACCGTGGCTGATTCCACTTGTGGAAACATTACCCGATCTGACGCCAAAATTTATCACTGATCCCGAAGGTTACCAACCGTACAATCGCGATGAAAAAACATTATCGCGTCCGTGGGCAATTCCCGGGACCCCCGGACTTGAACACCGGATCGGTGGTTTAGAAAAACAGCACATCAGCGGAAATATCAGTTATGACCCAGACAACCACGACTTTATGGTAAAGATAAGAACTAAGAAAGTTGAAAATATCGCTAATGATATACCGGATGCTGAAGTCCTCGGCGATCAAAAAGGAGACCTGCTTATTGTAAGTTGGGGCGGCACCTTCGGTTCTGTTCACACGGCAGTTGATAAAAAACAAAAAGAAGGAAAGTCGGTATCACACTTACATCTCCGTTACTTGAATCCCCTACCTAAAAATGTCGGTGTTATATTATCCAACTTCAAGCAAATTCTCGTGCCGGAAATTAATCTCGGACAGTTAATAAAAATTCTCCGTGATAAATATTTGGTTCCTGCAATCGGATTTAACTTCGTACGCGGATTACCTCTTCGTTCAGCAGAAATCGAATCAAAAATCGATGAGTTACTTAAATAGAAAGAGATTGATATGAACTTAATAAAACAAATTTTAAAAGACATACCCAAAGCATCTACACAAAAATATAATTTCAAAGATTTCCAATCGGACCAGGAAGTCCGATGGTGTCCAGGATGTGGCGATTACTCAGTACTCGCCCAAACGCAAAGAATATTTCCTGAGCTGGGAATACCGAAAGAGAAAACTGTGTTTGTTTCTGGTATCGGATGCTCAAGCCGATTTCCTTATTACATGAATACATACGGTTTTCATGGCATCCACGGCAGAGCAGCCGCTATCGCTTCAGGATTAAAGATTGCTCGTCCCGAATTATCCGTCTGGGTAGCAACAGGCGACGGCGACGGTATGAGTATCGGAGGCAATCATTTCATTCATGCTTGCAGAAGAAATATTGGAATTAAGATTCTCCTTTTCAACAATCAAATTTACGGTTTAACGAAAGGACAATTTTCGCCGACATCGGTTGAAGGGCAGGTTACAAAGTCGACACCGTATGGAAATATTGACCACCCATTCAACCCGTTATCACTTGCTCTCGGTGCTGAAGCAACATTTGTTGCCAGAACATTAGACCGCGATCCAAAACACATGCAGTCGGTAATCAAGCGTGCTGCTGAACATAACGGAACAGCATTCGTAGAGATTTATCAAAACTGCAATGTATTTAACGACGGCGCTTTTGAGTTGTGGACTGAGAAAGATACCAAAGACGATAACGTAGTTTTTCTTGAACATGGTAAGCCGATGATTTTTGGCAAGAATAAAGATAAAGGAATCCGCCTTAATGGTTTTACACCCGAAGTTGTATCCTTAACTGACGGGAAACATACTGCTAGCGACCTCATCATCCATAACGAGAAGGATTCGATGTTAGGATTCATCGTCGCAGGTATGTCGAGTGTCCCGGGGCTTCCCCGTCCGATAGGGATCGTCCATGCGGTCCAAAAACCTTCCTACGAATCGCTAATCCAAGAGCAGATAGATACGAGGATTGCAAAACAAGGTGAGGGTGATTTGCAGAAATTATTCAATCACGGTGAAACGTGGGAGATAGAGTAAATCCAGAGGCGAAAGTTACAAATTTAAAGCTCTCAGCGTAGAGCAGTTTTGTTTATATTCTGAAAAGTTAGTATAATTTATTATGACTAAACATGAATTGATAAAAAAAACAGTCGATACTTTGACAATTCTTCCCGAAGAAAAAATAAAACAAATTTTAGATTTTGTAGATTTTTTACAAAAACAAAACGAGGAACGAGTTCTTCAACACGGAATCCATAAATTGATGGGTAGCTCATAAACCTATAAATTTCTTGAAGAAGAGGAAGATTTGTACACCGTTAACGATCTAAAAGAAAAATATAAATGATCAAAGATTTAATTTTAGGGAAACTTGGTAAAATTAGTTCTCAAGAATTACAAGAAACAGATAAGAAACTAATCCGCCTTTTTAATATTTCTTTAGGATATTAAATATCAATTCTATGGGCGATATTCACATAATCACAGATATCATCAATCAAAACAAAACCTTCGTAATCACTTCACACGTGAATCCAGATGGTGATAGTCTCGGTTGCGAACTCGCTCTCGCCCACTTTCTCCGAAAAATAGGTAAATCAGCCACCATACTTAACCACAACGAGACGCCTAAGTTTTATGAGTTCTTGGATAAAAGAAACGAAATTATCAAATTTTATCCCGAGCTACACAAAGATATCATACTCAATACAGAAGTAATTTTCGTAGTAGATACAAATCAATCCGACCGGCTGCGAAGCCTTGAAAAATATGTTCTTGAAAGTAAAGCAATCAAAGTAATTATCGACCATCATCTCGAAGCCGGAGATTTCGCGGACTATTATCTGATAGACTCCGAAGCCACCTCTACCGCTGAAATCTTATACAAACTATTACTTTCTATGGATAACGACATAATTGATTACGACATAGCCCATCCGCTATACACCGCGATTATGACTGATACAGGTTCATTTCGATTTCCGAGAACAGACATCGAGACGCACCAAATTATCGCAGATTTATTGCAATACGATGTTGACCCGACCGCTGTGTATTCACATGTGTATGAAAGCTGGTCAATAGGCAGAATGCGGCTTTTAGGAGAGACGCTCGATTCATTAAAAACCGAATACGACGGTAAACTTGCTTTTATGGTTTGTACTCAGAAAATGTTCGAGAATACAGAAACGACTGAGGTCGAAACCGATAACTTCACTACCTATCCAATGAGCATCGAAGGTGTGAAAGTTGGTTTGTTGTTTAATGAACTCGAAGACGGTATTAAAATTAGTTTTCGCTCAAAGGGTGACATACCAATAAATGAACTTGCTAAAGAATTCGGCGGCGGTGGACATAAGAATGCGGCTGGAGCAAGGTTATTTGGGGTAATGCTTGAAAAAATAGTTAAAGATGTAGTTGAGAAAGCGAAAAAATATCTCCAGTAAAATCCGAAATCCTAAATAATTAAACACTAAGCAAATTTTATATTTGAGTTAAACTCAATTGACTTTTCCCACTATCATCGTCATATCGTCGTCCGGAGGTTCGGTTCCAATGTAATTCTCTACCTCCTTAAAGATTAAATCACACAATATTATTGGAGAACTCTCCTCGTTAACAGAAACGATATCAACTATTCGTTCTTCACCGTATTCTTCTTTTAAATCGTTTCGTGCTTCTGTAATCCCATCTGTAAAAAGTAAAAGAGTATCGCCCGGATAAAGTTGTTCCTTTTTAACAATAAATTTTATATCGGGATCAAATCCTAATAACATACCTTCCGTGTTCAATCGGTGTATTTGCAATGAGTTATTTTTGTTTCTAAATACAAACGGTGAATTATGTCCAGCGTTTACATATGTTAATGTTCTGTCATTGTCATCGTAAGTTCCTAAAAATAGTGTAGCGAACTTATTATCTTCGGTTGAAGTATGTAGAGAACGGTTGACACTACTCATCAAGTCCGACAGGTTGTTGCCTTTAAGCTGCGAAGTACTTCGTAATACTCCGTGTATATGTGCCATCAACAGTGCTGCCGACATACCCTTGCCGCAAATATCGCCGATTACAATTAAAAGTTTATGACGTTGGATTAACAGGAAATCGTAAAAGTCACCCGACACGCCATTCAGCGATCTGCGAACTCCGTGATAAGTAAGTGTCTTCATCGAAGGTAATGTTTGGGGTAAGAGGAATGATTGCACTCGCCGCGCCACTTTAATCTCGAATTGCATTTTTTCATTTTCAGATTTTTTTAAAGCGGAGACCGTGAAGCTAAATATTACAAAAACCGAAAGCTTTTGAAGAATATCCCACAATATAATTAAGCTAAGGGGCTGAATGGTTGTATCCGAGATATAAAACATCAGATTATTCCCTAATGTTGCCAAAGCCGCCATCACGGCAATGTATATCCCTTTCTTTCTTCCGATATACCATGAAACAATTATGATTGGGTAAAAATATAACCCAAACATCGGAAGATTGGGACCTGAAATGTAGTCGATAATTGCAATAATTACTACCGTAATATATGCCCGCGCCAACAAAGATGTTTTGGATTGCTTATCGAAGTGAGACAATAATGTATTCATTTTTCAATAGAAGAAAGTTAACTAACCATTGTGTTTGATGAAACACATTAAAATGTGGTTTTACAAATTTTGAAATTATTGATGATTTAGATATTATATGTAAAATTCAACTGGAGTTAATCGTGAAAATCTCAACATTATATTCAAATTTAAAGAATATCAAAACCGAAGCTGTTGTTGTATTTATTTATGAAGATAAAAAGTGGTTCGGTCAACAGATTGCAGAGTTAAATAAATATCTTCCCAAAGAAATTGACCATATCTTAAACCTTGAGGGTTTCAAGGGGAAGCCGGAAACAACTGCCTTTATTTACACCGGTAAAAAAATCTTTTCACCTCGATTGATATTAGTAGGTATCGGAGAACAAAGTAAAACTACACTCGAAACATTTCGCAGAGCATCCGCGATTGGAGCTGATAAAGCAAAATCTCTAAAGGCAAAACATTTTGCGGTTATGTTTCCCCTTATTCCCAGTGGGTTCAGCGGAACGGTTGAAGATACTGCTCAGGCGATTGGTGAGGGTGCAATCCTTTCGCAATACAAATTCGATAAATACATTACCTCAAAAAAAGAAGACCATAATAAAATTTCTGAGTTCACGATATTTGTCGACGATGAAGCGAAATCGAAATTAGTTTCTAAAGGTGCAAAATTAGCGAGGATAATATCTGATGGAGTAATCCTGGTCCGTAACCTCGTGAATGCACCCGCTTCTGAAATTTATCCCGAAACGCTCGCACAAGCCGCAAAAGAATCATCAGAAAAACATGGATTCAATTGTTCAATTTGGGATGAGAAAAAAATAAAGCAAGAAGGATTCGGCGGGTTGATTGGTGTAAGTCAGGGCAGTTCAAAACTACCTCGTTTTATTATTCTATCATATGGTCCAGAAAACAAAGATGTTGATACAGTTGTTTTAGTCGGTAAAGGTATCACGTTCGATTCGGGCGGAATTTCAATCAAACCCTCAGCTAAAATGTCTGAAATGAAAATGGATATGGCTGGTGCAGCAGCGGTCATCGGAACAATGCAGACAGCAGCACGATTACAACTCACTATCCATCTTATCGGTTTAATACCAGCAACCGAGAATATGCCGAGTGGCTCTGCCTTAAAACCCGGGGATATAATAAAACATTATGGCGGAAAAACATCCGAAGTTGTGGATACCGACGCTGAAGGTAGATTAATTTTGGCTGACGCATTAGCTTATGCGCACAACTTTAAACCGAAAGCTGTAATAGATTTGGCAACATTGACAGGAGCCGTTGTTGTAGCTTTAGGTCAGCACGCCACTGGAGTTTTGGGTAATGATGAAGAATTAATATCAAAACTGAAAGCCGCGGGTGAGAAAACTTATGAACGAGTTTGGCAGCTACCGTTGTTCGATGAATATGAAAAACAAATAAAAAGTGATATCGCCGATGTAAAAAATATCGGCAACCCGGGGGCAGGAACTATAACTGCAGCGATGTTTCTTAAGAAATTCATCTCCGACAAGAACAAAAAAGAATACAAATGGGCGCACCTCGATATTGCAGGCACCGCGGTTATGGACGAAGGAAGTAACTACATTCCAAAAGGTGGTTCGGGTGTTGGAATCCGCTTACTTATTGAGATGTTAAGAAATTGGAAGTGATTCATGTAATGATGGAGTCCACCTCTAGTGTGGACTCCATCCGTTAATAACTTATTTCATCAAAATCAATTTCTTGACCTGATTTAGTTGTTTATCTTGGGCAGAAATTCCGACCGCATCAATCTTATAAAAATAAACTCCACTCGGCATGTTTGTCCCGTTAAGCTCTACCGATTTAAATCCAGGCTCTTCTATTTCATCTTTAAGTGTTGCTACCTCCTGCCCTAAAATGTTGTAAACCTTCAGAGTTACTTTTGAGGCAACCGGTAAGTCATACTTAATCTTCGTCGTAGGATTAAACGGATTTGGATAATTCTGGTATAAAGTATATTCCTTTGGAAGTTCTACTACACCTTTCGCGGACATTATTAACTTCACACTTATAACTTCTTTATTGATTGTGGCAGTATTTTCTTCAACAGCAAGTATAAATTTCTTCGACACAATCTTATCCTCATTTACTGATCTTATTTCAAGCGCGTATTCGTTTTCGTCATCAATACTTGCAACCCAACTAATTGTTATTGGATACTTTGCACCGCTGATTTTTATCGGATATTCCTTTTGACCGGATTTATCTTTAGTTACCATTTCCACATTACGCTGCGACTGGAATCGGACATCAAATATTCCTGAAGGCGGAATTGGCGGCAGCTCATATTTCTCCAAATCAATCTCTACAGGTTTTGCTGTAAAGTAAAGCGTCTGTTCACGTCCTGCTTCATCTTTCAGTATCAAACTGCCCAGCCCTTTCTCTTCTGCAACTGACTTGATATCATCGGGTTTATTTTGAGCTTTCGCCATAACTGATTGTGAAGAAGCCATCAGCACTGAACCGGATTTGAATATTATCTTACCCGCCTCGCTTACTTTTAACCAATATGCATTACCTGGCTTTAATGTGTCTTCTGTGTAGTATCCTGTGCTGGCATATCCAAAATATTGTGATTGGATAGTAACAGGCGGAACGGGTGTTATCTCTGATATCAATGCAGGATACGAAACTACACCAATCATATTCCAGCGCGCATTAACATCGATTGTATCTGACATGATGCTTGTACCTGTTATCGGAACTGCTTGCTCGGATGAAAATTTAAGCCAATATCCAGCCCCATTACTTAGTGTATCTTCCAATTTATAACCGGCATCGTATGCGTAAGCCGGTGATACGGCAGTTTGGAAGAGAACAGTTTTTCTGTAATCATTTACAAGTAATGGAACTGATACCATATTCCAACCGGATGCAGCATCCACCGTCATTGTAGTAGATACACCTGACATATTTCGCAAGCCGGGTATATAGCCACTCTCGAGAATTTTTCCCGTATCGATATGCACCATTCTTTGCACGGCAGCTTGTCCCATAGATGTTTGCAGTGTTAATTCACCGCCTGTGGATTTGCCGCCACCGTTATCTACTACTTTCCACGGATGGACAATTGTTTGACTCAATAGCATTGAGCTAAAAAGAACCAAACAGATTACAATAAATAATATTAAGTATTTCATAATAGAATCTCCTTATATATTTTAATAATTATAATATTTTTATTTCGTTACCCATGCACCATTTTCATAAAAATTAAATTGATTTGTTGTTGTGTTATATATTATCATACCATTGATGGGTGATAGGGCATCTCGCTGTACTGTAGTCATACGTGGGACGACGAATGCTCCAGTTGTGGATGATATATCAAGTGCACCTTGTGGATTTGCGGTCCCAATTCCGACGTGACCATTAGAGTTAATTACTAATCTATCTAAACCACCACCAGTAATATCGCGAATTGTAAACCTACCGGCTGCTATAGGATCAAATCCACCAGTACTGAGCAAGTCGTAGCGCCTTGCCGCAGTCCCTTGATGTGATAGAGCCAGCCCGACCGCAGCGCCACCTGTACCAACAAAAATCCGTGGATCCACTCCTTGCACATCGAGTATGTGGTTTGGACTCGTCGTCCCGATGCCAACGTTTCCATTCGCATCGTTGATGTACATCCTCGTAGTGCCAGCAGTCTGTAGACTCAACGGACTGTTGCTGGAAATACTACTCACAAAGAGAGTATCACTAACTTTAGCACTGCCCTGTACTTCTAACTTTTTCGTAGGCGTTGTCGTCCCAATGCCGACGTTGCCAGTATTGTGAATAGTCATCACCTCTGATGAACTCGCATTGAAGTTAAAGAATCGCAAATTGCCGTTGTAAACTTCGATTGCACAGTTGTTCATTGGAGACCCTAACCCATCTCCTAAATAGAGAATTGAATTGACACGAGTACTGCCTGAAACGTGCAATTTTTCCCATGGCGATGTTGTTCCGATGCCGACCTTGCCGCCGATTTGTTGTAATATTAATGGCTGGCTACTGTTGTGAGTGGTAATTTGGCCTCTTGCAAGCCCAGCATCGTAACTTACATCCAAGTATTCATCTCCATCTTTGGCGATGAACACTCTGCTGGTGCCCGTACCGATTACATTTACTCGATCTACAACCTCCAACCTTGCATCAAATAATGTGGTTGTTGTCCCGATACCTACATTGCCGCCAGCATAATAAATATTACTCCCACTCGTAGTCCACGGTGCGAGAGAATATGGCGAACTTGCCAACTCACACCGCGGAGCGAAGGTTGTCGGTGAACTGATACTCGGGCCTGACAACGCGGTAACCTCAACGTACAAAGCCTCACCGAAAATGGTATACGGTGGATCGAGTAAAACGCTGAAAGCTCCTTTATTGACGGCGATCCCATTTTGAGTTTCGGTATGCCGAAGTATTCCACCTGTGGGTAGATTATATATTTCAAACTGTAAATCATAACTCCCATCCGTAACAGGTGTGCCAGCGGAAGTTGTAAGCAATCCCTGATAAGAGATTTTGTTTGGGACTTGTGCATTCGCATTATCGATAATAGAAAATGTGGGAATCCATCCCGTCTGGATTAAAACGCAAAGTGCGAAAAAGTAAATTAAGTGTTTCATAACTCTCTCCTTTATTTGTTTTTAAATAATTGAATAGATTTTACTAACTTTTCCAATTCATTCATTCTTGTGTTTAATTCCTCATGAACTCTTTTGCACTAAAGTTTCATAATGAAAGCCAACTTAAAATAAGGCGGTAATGTGGTTGTACTACCACTCGTGAATGATGCGATGTTGACATCATGTGTGTGCGCTTCGGACCCCGCAAAACCTACAGCAACTGGAGATCCAAATATAACATTGGGAGCTTCATTGATAGCGCTTGTTTGTGTGCTGGGAGGATTAACAGAATGTGTATGAGAAGTTGACCCGCCTGTCGCACCTGGATTTTCTCCGACAGATGTTCCATAGATGAACCTGTCCCGTAAATCCGGGGTTCCGTTAGCTCCATTGCAAAGCACCCAGCCGGCTGGTATGTTTACCAGCAATCCAGACCACATTACGATTACACCGGATGGTATCGAAGCTGCTGTGGTCTGCGAGGTTCCGTCTGGGAATTTGAAACCCCCGCTCGTTGAGTGGATGGTTCCCGCAACTTGAAGTTTTTCAGCGGGGCTTGTCGTTCCGAGACCGACATTACCTGTGCTAAAATTGCCATAAATGAGAGGTGGGCTGACGCTGCTGTTGGCAATGTAAAGTTTATTAGAACCGGTTTCATAGTAACCAGCCTGATTTCCAAGAAACACATTGCTGTCGCCCTCGCTGTTGTAGCCCGCCTGACGTCCCAACGCGGTATTATAGTTTCCTGTGGAGTTGGAATAAAGCGCAGACACTCCGTTGGCCGTATTATAGTTTCCTGTGGAGTTGGAATAAAGCGCGGACGCTCCGTTGGCCATATTTTGGTTTCCTGTACTGTTTAAGTAAAGCGCACTCCTTCCGTTGGCGGTATTAAAGTCTCCTGTGCTGTTGGAATAAAGCGCACCCCTTCCGTAGGCGGTATTGTAGTCTCCTGTGGTGTTGGAATAAAGCGCACTTCCTCCGGTAGCAGTATTGGCGTCTCCTGTAGTATTAGAAAAACCAGCCCTATAGCCGACATATACATTTTGATTAGAACTTAAATCATCGCTTGCACCGGCTCCTTCACCCACAAACACCGATTGCCCTGTATTGAATGTCTCTATTTGCCCTTTTGTGGTAATACGGCTTCTCAGTATATTATTAGTACGGATATCAAATGCCTGTGCATCGGTTGTGCCAACAAAATTCGTTCCTGCTGTAGTACCTGCATTGCCTGTGAGATTCCAACTACTTAGTGAATAAGGCGCACTCGTCAACTCTGAACGAGGTGAGAATGTAATTGGTGTAGAGATTCCTGGACCAGACATCGCCGTTATTTCAACAAATAATGGTTGATTGAAAATATCTGGCAGTGGCAAATGTGGTATATAACCCAGTATCACGTTGAATGTTCCACGCTGTACCGCGACACCCGGATGGTTTTCAAAAAAGAGGATACTTCCACCTATTGGAACATTATAAATTTTAAAATCCAGTTCATAACTCCCATCCTGCACAGGTGTGCCTGATGAAGTTGTAAGCAATCCCTGATAAGAGATTTTGTTTGGTACTTGCGCTAATGTGAGTGAACTTACGAGTACCAATGTTAGTAAAATAATTATGTGTTTCATTTGTAACTCCTGACATGGTTAATCGGTTAACTGGAGATTTATTATTCTTCCTTTCGTTTTCATAAATATGATATATAACTGTTTAAATTTTTATTCCTCATACATAATTAAAATCTTAATTGGCTTAGATAAAATACTTTCAGAATTAGTTGATGAATTATGAATCTCGATATATGTAGAATTACTAGTCCAGTCGTATTCAATTCCATTGATCGTGCTACTTGCAGGGGTATAATAGTTAGTGTTAAATTCTACCAAGACATTAATCGAAATAATTTTCGAGGCAGTAAGACCATGTGAAATTGTAACAGTACCTCCCTCGCTCGAGGCAGTTGTACCTGTCAGCTTTTTCATTTTAATCGCTGGTGCATCACTGCCGAGCTTTGTGTACGAGTCTGTGTTTAGGTTACCAGCTACATGAAGCTTTGCAGTCGGAATTCCCGTTCCGATGCCGACATTGCCAACACCGTCAAGTCTCATACGCTCTACATTGTTGGTTTCAAATGCAAGCGAGAAATTATCATTCGTGCCAAGTGTTGCCATTGCACCAAACGAGTTTCCAGCATTGATAAATCCTGTGTTCGAAATAGTAATACTTCCTCCACCGTTAGTGATTGAAATCCCAGAACCGGTACTAAGGATTGCAGCCACTGGTGCACCACCAGAGGCTCCTATGAGTAACTGCCCATTCGACATTGGAGGTGCTTCAACAATAGCATTGCCATAGGAAACCATAATACGGTTATTGTTAAGAGGAACATTTGAATCCGTTCCGCCCTTGCTTACTGGCAGTGTGCCCGTCGTCTGATTATTCGAAAGATTTGCGGCAGGATGAACATGGTCTCTCCGTGCAGCAACCGAAGCGATTCCTGGAGAAGCTGTCCCAAGAGCAGCAGGATTAGTACCGTCAAACGCGAGTATCGTTGCATCTGTTTTGACATACGTAGATGCAGAACCTGCTAAGTTTGATGTGCCAAGTGTTAAAGCCGGGGTCGCACCAAGAGCGGGAAAATCTCCTGCTACTAGCGTACGAAAAGTTGGTGTACCTGATGCCCCATTTGGTGCAGCAAGTACTGTATTCGCAGCTTGGCTATTCCAACTTGCAGCTAATGTTCCTGTTGTTGTAACTGGTGACCCTGTTACAGAAAATTGGCCAGGCATTGATAATCCAACGCTTGTTACTGTACCACCGGATGAAGGAGATTCCCACGATGCAAGTCCTGATGCGTCAGAAGTTAATACTTTACCATTACCCGGAGCCCCGCCTGTAATTTTCACTTGACCATTGACTTCTAATTTTGTGGAAGGTGTCGTTGTCCCGATACCAACATTGCCACCACCTGAAGGGGCATATAAAAGTCCATTATCAACCGAGATATTATTTGGAACTTCAATATCATTGTCGGGATTATCATCATCATTGCCCCCAATATTATGAAAATCATCCACACAAGCACTCTTAATATTAGCTAGAGACGTTGGCCAAATTGAACTATAATGTTGTCCATCAACCATACCGGAATTCCAAGTGTAATCAGAAGTATCCGCTCTCATCGCATACGGTGCACTAGTTAATTCAGATCGTGGGGAGAATGTTATTGGTGAACTTATACTTGGCCCGGTAACTGCAGTAACCTCAACAAAAAGCGACTCTGCAAATATTGTAGTAGGAGGGTGCAGTATAACACTAAACGTGCCTTTTGAAACAAGTACTCCCGTTAACGTCTCAGTGTGTTTTAATAATCCTCCAATCGGTAAATTATAAATATCAAATTGTAAATTATAATCTCCATCTTGCACAGGTGTACCTGCAGAAGTTGTAAGCAATCCCTGATAAGAGATTTTGTTTGGTACTTGTGTAAATACAAATGAGTAAACAACAAGTACACATACTAATAGTAAAATTAAGTTCTTCATATTCAACTCCATTTATTTAATAAAATATTTTGGGAAAGAAACTCATCTATTTTAGTTTCTAACGACTGCTGCCATCAACACTAGATGAATTGTTTATCATACTTTCAGGCGAATTTCCGTTAACATTGCCACTATTTTGTTGAGAGATAGAACCGGGGCTTGAGTATGTAAATTGGATCCTGTAATTGTAGAGTTTTACACTGCCCGAAGCCGGCATTGTAATACCCAGCAGGTATGAATACGTAGAATTATTAACAACATTATTCGACGTTGGAGTGACAGTTACATTGATAGCACCTCCGGCGTATGCGACACCCGATGATCCCGTAGATATTACATAGTAACTAGGGCTTGTAAGCAACTGCCGACCCAAGTTGAAAGAGAATTGGTTGCCTGCATCACCATCGTATCCATAAACAATAGCTTCCGTAACAGTCACACCATCCGGTAAATCTAATGGAATCATATAGTACGCGGTAGTTGTCCCATTATTATAAACACCACTACTGTAAGTGAAACTATCATCAGAGTATAATGATTTTCCCGCAGCTAATGCACTCCCCGATATATAACCCGTCTTAGGTGTTGCATAAGTTATGTCGCCATTAACACGTACATTGCCGTTTACATCTAATGTAGTTGTTGGTGTTGATGTATTAATTCCCACCCAACCGTTTGAATAGTTTGCATATAAAGCTGTTCTATTTCCCAACCAATTATATATTTTAAAATCATCGTTCCCTACCGTTCCTAATACCCATCTGTCGCTACCACCGGTTTGTAAAATAACATAATTATTATCAAAACTCGCTGTCTTATCGATCACAACACCAGCCCATCCAGGATCTGCCTTGGCTGTGATGAAAGCATCTGGTTTCTGGACGGTAAGGTAACTACTCCAAAAGGGGTAAGTTGATGTGCCGATACTAACATGATCTCCGGGAAAATAAATATCGGATCCGTTGGTTATCCAAGGACCTAATGAATAAGGCGCACTTGTTAACTCTGACCTCGGGGAAAATGTAATAGGTGTTGATATACTTGGTCCTGCGAGTGCAGTTACTTCTACGAAAAGCGACTCCGCAAATATCGTGCTTGTTGGGCGGAGTACGACGCTAAATGTCCCTTTTGAAACAGGGATACCTGTCTGGGTTTCAGTGTACTTTAATATTCCGCCAACCGGTAAATTATAAATATCAAATTGTAAATTGTAGCTGCCATCGATTACAGGCGTGCCTACTGATGTAGTCAACATTCCTTGATATGACAATTTGTTTGGAACGGCATATGCGGCAGTTGCTTTATCGAAGGAAGGCAAACTCTCTGTGGCTGTAGTCGAACCGGTTGTAGAAACCTGGCTAAAAGCTAAATTGCATATTACAGCAATTATAAAAAAAATAGTTACTGATGTTTTCATAACTCTCTCCTCTATTTTGTTTGTGATTGTGTGTAACTGATAATTTTGGAAAAAAAACAAAAAAACCCCTGCTTTCACTTTTAATGAAAAGAGAGGTTTTATAAAATATTTTTCTATCTATCGTCATCGAAACTACTTGCCAACATTCAATCTATCAGCATTAGCTCTCCTCAACTGCAAATATTCTGGTATCTGCTTTGAGCTTTCAGTTCAATGGAACCCAATAGATTATACACACCATTCTACAAAAAATCAAGTAAATATTCTTGCATTTATATACATCCGTTCGTAAATTGATACCAGTCAAAAAAAAATAAATTAACATTATGGCAACTAATACAAAACCTGTCATCGCAATAACTATGGGCGACTTTAACGGTATCGGACCCGAGGTCGCGTTAAAAACAGCACTCTCAGCAAGTGTCAGAAAGATTGCAGTTCCTGTTTTGATCGGTTCAATTGATGTCGTTGAATATTATTCAAAATTGCTCAATTTTAGTGTTTTATTAAAGGAAATCGAATCAGTACCAAAGCAAAACCAGAATTTCATCCCAGTCCTAGCGGTTCGAAAATTTGTGAAGCCAATAATCAAACCCGGCAAACTCTCTTTTGAAGCGGGACGCCTGGCAATTGAATCGGTTATTGCTGCCGCAGTATTATGCCTAACGCGTGTTGTACAAGGCATGGTAACTGCTCCTATTTCCAAAGAAGCGATGAATATTGACAGGTTTGCATTTCCGGGTCAAACAGAGATTCTTGCTGCGGTGTGTGGATCAAAGCAATTTGCAATGTTTCTCGCATATAATAACTTCCGTGTCGGACTTGCTACCATACATTTACCTATAAGAGAAGTTGCAGATACACTAACTAGAAAATTAATCAGCGAGAAAATTAATATCCTAAACGATTCATTAAAAAAAGATTTTGGAATAAATTCTCCAAAAATTGCCGTATTAGGATTAAACCCTCATGCGGGGGAAAACGGGATATTGGGTGAAGAAGAAATCAAGACAATCCATCCCGCCATTAAACTCGCGAAACGCAAGAAGATAAATGTAGAAGGTCCGTTTTCAGCGGATGGGTTCTTTGGCGCGGGTATGTACAAAAACTTTGATGCGATACTTGCAATGTACCACGATCAGGGTTTGATCCCATTAAAAATGGAAGGGTTTGATAAGG
>CAZOQB010000011.1:36114-116641 GCA_964581995.1 uncultured Ignavibacteriaceae bacterium
TTTCACGGCAGGATTACAGATAGTGAGAACTTCACCCGACCATGGGACTGCGTTTTCAATCGCCGGAAAAGGTATTGCCAATCCCGACAGCACTATCGAAGCGCTCAAGCTCGCAGTAGAAATAATTAATAATCGCAAACAGAAAAAGACATAATGATCACTTTTAAAAACGTATTCATGCTTTTCAATGGACAAGCAATACTGGACGATATAAACCTCCAGATCAGTCATGGGGAATTTGTATCATTGGTGGGGGAAACAGGCATCGGTAAAACTACTTTACTGAGGATGATATATATGGACCTGTTTCCAGAAAACGGATTAGTTATCGTTGGAAAATATAATTCACAAACGATTACAAAAAGCGAAATACCACACTTGCGCCGAACACTCGGTATAGTATTTCAGGACTTTAAGCTGCTTGAAGACAGGAATGTTTACGACAATGTAGCTTTCTCGTTACAGGTTATCGGTATACACCGCAAAGATATACAGAAAAGAGTACTCAGAGTATTAGCGGACGTGGGCTTAAGTCATAAGCGAAGCAGTATGCCTCACGAACTTTCCGGCGGTGAACAACAACGGGTTGTCATTGCTCGTGCACTCGTTAATGAACCAATGATAATTTTAGCCGACGAACCGACAGGTAATTTAGACCCGGCGACTGCTAACGAGATACTAGAATTATTAAAACAAATAAATTCAAGCGGAACTGCTGTACTGCTTGCAACTCATAACTATGATTTAGTGAGAAAATCAGGCAGCCGTATTTTACATCTAAAAGATGGAAAATTATTTCCAGTTACTGACCTACCATCCTCATAACATATCCATGAAAAGAATTATCATAAAACTATTTCTCTCATTTCTGCTCCTCGGCTTCTTTTGTTTAGATGTCAACGCACAACCGCGTCGGGTTTTGACGCTAAATATCGAATCAGTACTTCCAAACAATTTATTCGGTAAAAATCATAAACCGGCTTTTATAATTGAGATCGATGCTAAAATAACAATCCGTGGAAAATTATCAGTCCAAATTAAAAACATAAGAGACAAGAAGTTTTTAAAACTTTCCGAAGAAACGATAAAAATAAAAAAAGGGGGAAATACTTTATCCATAAAGCCAACTTTTAAATGGAGATCGGGATTTTACGAAATATTTGCAAGATTCGCTTCCGGTGATTATGATCATTTTTCAGATACATTAACATTTGCATATCAAGCCGATTCTATTTTTTATCCTACCACGAAGACAAATGAATACGATTTATTTTGGGAAAATACTTTTTGTATCCTCGATACTATTCCAGATAAATATATCCTTATAGATTTACCCGATAAGTCCAACGATTCCGTACAAGTTAATAAACTGATTTATATAGGTTATCAAAACACTTTCATAAAAGCATGGTATTGCATTCCTAAAAAAGAAGGAACGCACCCGGCAGTTTTGATTTTTCCGAGCTATGGTAACACTTCGATAAAAATTCCTTATCGATTAGCTAAAATGGGGTTTGCTGTTGTTGCAATACAAATTCACGGCTTGGATGTAGAATTTGATAATTACCCATCTGGAGACGACCCATCGGCAAATCAGGATCTTGATGACCCAAATAATTATTACCTCAGAAAAGCAATTATACACGCAAAGAAAGCTATCGATTTTCTTTATTCAAGGTCGGAGGTCGACACAACTCGTGTCGGTACAATCGGGACGAGTCAAGGCGGCGGCTTAGCTTTACTGTTATGCGGATTAGACAATCGAATAAAATTTTGTGCTGCTTTAGCTCCTACCCTCTGCTGTTTTATTGAAGGTTACGAAAGTGGATGCTGTTCAAGATTAAGAAAAGCTATTTATAACGGCATAGTCACTAAGGAGACAGCTCTCAACACACTAAGTTATTTTGATGTCAACAATTTAAGCGATAAATTAAACAATCCGATTTTTCTTTCGGCAAATTTTAAAGATAGAATCTCGACACCGAACACAGTATTTGCTTTATACAACAGTTTAAAAATAAAGAATAAACAAATGGCAATATATCCGGACTTGGGGCACGTTTTTCCTCAGAATCACTGGGATTTATCGTATGAATGGCTAAAAGCAAAATTAATAAAATAGGAATACACCTATGGTCACAATTTATCATTATTTAAACAACACAATCAATCGACTAACGCTTAAAGAACTCACACAAGTTCTCCAACAACCAGAGGGTTTAGTCTGGATAGATATGGAAAACCCACAAGAAGCTGAAGAAGAGACAATATTAATCTCACTACTCGATTACCATCCTTTAGCTATCGAAGATTGCCAAACCGGTATAGAAGAAGAAGGGCACCTGCCGAAAGTCGAAGATTATGAAGATTATTTATTCATAATATTTAATCCGATAGAATCGAATACCGTATCTGAAGATGGACGTCAAAAATTAGAAATAAGGACTTCTCAAGTAAGTGCATTCCTCTCAAGACGGGTATTAGTCACACATCATTATAAACCTCAGCGATCAATAAACTATGCCGCTCAGATGGTTTTAAAAAACCCCCAAACTCTCGGACGTGGAATCGATTTCTTATTTCACTTAATCATCGATGAAGTTGTTGACAGCTACACGCCTATTCTGGATAATCTTGATAGTACAGTCGATTCGATGGAAGACGAGGTGTTTCACTATCCTACTCAACAATCAATGGTCGCGATACTGAATTTGAAAAAGAATATAATGACAATTCGCAGAGTTGCCATTTACCAACGTGAAATGCTGAACAGATTATCGAGGGGCGAATTCTCCCTCATCACCGACGAAGAGATGCTCTACTATCGGAACGTATACGATCACCTTGTTCGCATGAGCGACTTGGCAGATTCTTACAGAGATATGGTTGCAGGGTTACTGGATGCGTACTTATCAGTCAGTAACAACCGGCTTAGCCAAGTTATGAAGGTATTGACAATTATCTCCACAATCTTCCTTCCTTTAAGTTTCATAACGGGCTTTTTTGGTATGAATTTTAGATTTATTCCTATGGCTGATTTGGAATATGGGATATGGTTCTCAGCCATATTTATGTTTATGGTTGCAAGCGGAATGATTTTGATATTCAAAAAAAATAAATGGATGTAATATGGCGCTTAAGTATCCATTAAAATCAAGGTTGCTGCATTGCATTATTTTTGCTAAAACTTTTTTTTAACATCCATACTACTGTAACTATACCGCCAACTAATAGCAAAGCAAAAATTATTATTATACTCCATTGAGGCTCTGTTTTCACTGTATCCCAATTGATGTATGGTTTTAGGTATGCTTCTCTAAGTTCGTCCCGCATTAGAACCATAAAAACAAGGGTTATAAAAAAAAAGGATTTGGAAACCATTATTTTAGCAACAGGTTTTGTAGAATACATACCCGCAAACATAAATCCTATGCTTACAAACATCGCGACAAGACTAATCAAAAAATAACTTGTTGCATAAATATTTTCTCCCATAAACATCAACATCATACTTTTAGGGAGCGCAACAAGGAACCACAAACCAACTCCGATGTTAATAAAAGTTGGTATCAGGAACCACCACCCTCCGTAACGAATTGCCCATCTGCCTAACTCTTCGTTTGTTTTCATTTTTTTAATTCCCCACATAAGCGCAATAATTCCAGCGACTGCAAATGCAGAGAGCATAAAGTGAAGATATCGAGGTATAAAAGTCAGGTCGGCAAAATTCAAATGTGTACCGTGTGGATTTGAGAAATACATTTGCTGCCATTTTTGTGGTGTCAGCATCAGAATAACATTGTTTACGTATATCATACCGACAGTTGCAAAGAGTAACGCGCTGATGAGAACAAGCCAAGCACGCCTACCATTTAATTTTTCCCACCTGAAGGAATAAATGTAATAGCCGTAGTATGCAATCATCACCAAAGCGATCACGGAGAGCCAGGGCCATGCAATCAGTATTGTTGATGTATAAAAAAATTGTCCGTATAACACTTGCAGGAATAGCAACGGAGCGACACCTAACGTAATTGTAAACGCAGTAAGGGGTGGCAGCATTTTAGAAATGCTACGACTGAGGTCTAAATGATTTTGACTTTTTTTCTTTTTGCCTATGAACTCTGAAACAGCGGCAATAAATCCACCTCCAACTGCAAAATTCATAGCGAGTATGTGCAGCGTAAAAGTAAGCAGTAGTAAGAACTTAAGCAACCATATTGGCGCCGGTAATGCTATCGGGTCTATATCGGGAATAATATTCTGCTCTATCATTGCATGCCTCCTTCATTATTATTTAATTCGTACAACCATTTTGCAAGCGCTTTCTTTTCTATTTCTGAACCCATAAATGGCGGCATAAACCCTTTCAGTTGGTTCAAATGTTCGATTTGGTTTTCGATGAATGGCTCCTGCCAGCCCTTTGTTAATATTTTAATTCCGTTATAACCTTGAATAGTATGGCAGCTTTGGCACTGAAGTTTAAAAACCTGTTCGCCCGCCTTCATAATATCTGCTTCGTCAACTGATTTCACCGCCCACTTTGCTGAAGACAAAATACCGGCGGTTTTAAATTTATCAGCATCTGTTTTCAAAACATTATTTGAGTACATATAATCGTATATAACAAACGGCTTGCGTATTGCTTCGCGTACCATCTCGCTAACTCCCAAAACGAACAAACCTAACATTAAAAACAAAAATGCGAGAGCTGCTGAAAAACGGCTGGGTACTTGATATGGTAGAAAGTAAGCAAAAATGAATATTAGAACCGAGAAGGAAACACCTAATGCGACAAATATTGTAATAGCCGGCGCACCTCCCGCTATAATATCAAATGATAGAGTTGGGATTGACAACATATACCATAATCCGCCGAAAGGCAGCACAAAGAAAGGAACTAATATCCATTTTGCTGAATATTTTATCATGGTTGTCCTCAATTCATCGTCTTTCAAAAACGATGAAGTCAACAGAGCATACAACCCCGCGAGCGCAATAGTAACGGCAGTACGTATTACGGCTGAAGGCAGCATTGTAGGATTTAAAAAACCATCCCAGAAATTTTTAGTTTGGAGC
The DNA here is from genome assembly GCA_964581995.1 of uncultured Ignavibacteriaceae bacterium. Lineage (GTDB taxonomy): Bacteria > Bacteroidota > Ignavibacteria > UBA10030 > BY39 > CAZOQB01. The sequence continues at coordinate 41,194 of CAZOQB010000011.1, forward strand.
CAATCGCCGGGTGTGAGCATAAAAGTTAGAATACCGTTGATAACGAACAAACTCATCCAGGCAGCGATAAAATAAATCCAACCAATTGTGAGATGAGTTTTCCGATCGATCTTGTCCCACGTATAGTAGTAAACCATTGCGGCGGCGATTTCGATAAAGAAGAAAACCCACTCTATTGCCCATCCCCAAACAAATATATGAATTAGAGATGAGGTAGCCATCGGTGATACAAGTCCGATTGTAAACCAAATTGCCACACCGCTTACGGCACCGAAAACGAGTGTCAAGAGTATAAAAAATTTTGAATGTATTTTTAGATAATCTATAATTTTGGGATTATTTTCGCGGTAAGCTTTGTGTTCAGTAAGGACGAGGAACAAGCCTCCTCCGATTGCAAATTGTGCAACGAATGTATGTATAATAGCGACGATACCTATCAGCATACCGCCACCTAAGAACGGAACATCCCAAATCGGATAGTTCATAGTTTTCTCCTTGTTTTATTAAATTACTAATTCAACACGTTTTATTTCGGGGGCGTAGTGCAAAATTGTTCTTTCAATACCTGCCCTTAACGTCATCATTGCCATAGGACAGTTTAAACACATGCCTTCGAATCTCAATTCCACAATACCATTTTCCGTAATACGCACTAACTCGACGTTTCCTTTATCAGCTTTTAAATAGGGTCTGCAAAATTCTAGAGCTTGATTTACTCTTTCGGCTATGGCTTGTTGTGTTCCTGAATCCATTAGATTTTAATTTGGACAATATCCACGAGTTGACGCTCGTGGTAAGTTATCTTAAGTTCGGCTATTCACCGGATGTAAGCTGAATCTCAATTTTCTGTCTGGGTGTTCCAGAAAAAGCATTTATACTAAGCTGAGCAACCATCTTACGGCCGATGTCTTTAATAATCTTTGAGTGATGAGTATTTTTTTCATTTACGACTATAGGCATACCTTGATCCCCACCGATACGAATGTTGGTATAGATAGGAATTTCGCCGAGGAATGTTGTTCCAAGTTCTTCAGCAGCTATTTGCCCGCCGCCGTAAGCGAATATTTCTTCACGCTCTCCACAATGAGAGCAAATAAAGTAACTCATATTCTCGATGATACCAAGAATAGGAACATTTACTTTCTCAAACATCGCATAACCTTTACGAGCATCAGCAAGAGAAATATCCTGCGGTGTTGTAACTATTACTGCACCCGATAGCGGTATTGTTTGCACAAGCGTAAGTTGGATGTCGCCCGTACCAGGCGGCATATCGAATATCAAATAATCCAATTCACCCCAGTCAACATCTGTCATGAACTGGCGCATTGCTCCGCTTGCCATCGGTCCGCGCCAAATAACCGCCTGATTCGGATCGACCAAAAAACCAATCGACATAACTTTCACACCATGAGCTTCAAGCGGGATAAGTTTGTTATTTTTCAGCTTAGGGCGTTCACTTATTCCCATCATCAGCGGAATACTGGGTCCATAAATATCCGCATCAATTAAACCGACAGTCGCGCCATCTTGTGCTAAAGATACGGCAAGGTTAACAGCGACGGTAGATTTACCGACACCTCCTTTTCCACTCGCAATCGCGATTGTGTTCTTTACACCTGATAAGATATCTTCTTGTTTAAGTTGTGGAGCTTTGCGGACACTGCTCGTCATCTCGATAGCTATATTGCCAACTTCCGATATCGCATCTTGGATAACCTTAGTAGCTGTGGTTTTAAATTGGTCTTTTACCGGGCAGGCGGGTGTCGTTAATTCGATTTTAAAGCTTACATCTTTGTCTTTTATTTTGAGATCTTTTACAAACCCGAGTGTGACTATATCTTTGTGCAGGTCTGGGTCTATGACTTTGCGAAGTGCGGTAAGTATGTTTTCTGTATTTAAATTATTACTCATTATTTCCTAATATATGTTTTAAAATTGTTTGCCATCCTTAGTTTATCGTCGGGGAATCGAATTGTATATCCCTACTTTTGAATGCTTCTATAAATCGATGCAGCGGCAATAATCTTCACCACATCCCACCAACCAAAAATTAAAAACCCGCTGACCAAAGATTTTGTCCAGTCGTGGAAGTAAACAAAATTTAAAAACAGCGCCCCGAAACTTAAGATTATCAACATACCAACTGCCATTGAGACGATAGTCCAGATATAGCTTTTATTCAGTCTTACTAAATACCCAACCATAAAAGCAGCAACCGGAAAACTTAATAGATATCCACCAGTCGGTCCGATGAGTTTTGCAAAACCAAAGCTGAAGCCTGCAAATACCGGCAGCCCTACTGCGCCGATAGTTAAATACATCAATTGACTCAATAAGCCGTTACGCGAACCAAGCATCGCTCCTGATAACAATACAAAAAATGTTTGTAGAGTAAATGGAACAGGTTGTGTTGGAATTTCAAACCACGCTCCAACAATCGTTAGCGAAGTAAATATTGTTATCCACATAACTTGTGATGCGGTATTCTGTTTCGTTTGTGCGAGCGACTTTAAACCTAAAGTATTTTGCATTTTATCTCCTAAATATTTTTATGTAACCAATTTATTGTCAAATCTATAACATTGTTTAATAACGGATTATTCTCATCAAACGGCGATTCGATTCCGAACATGTGCCCGACTTTAGGCATATGAATAAATTCTGTCTTCGATTTATTTGAGACGCCGTACAATTTTTCTGCTTCATCTATTTTTGCAATTAAATCTTCTTCGCCGTGAATGATAAGCCACGGAACTTGAATTTTTTGCGCGGCTATCACCAAATCAAATCTATCTTTGTTCAACTCTATATCTTCCAGAAAGCCGATGTCAATTCTGAGCGGGTTTGCTTTATAATTCTTAGCTAATGGAAGATAGCCTAAACTTCGCCATTCTTTCTTCTGATGGTCTGTCCATCTGTCATAATTTGAAATCGGCGCCCAGCTTACAAGTGCTTTTATACTACTGTCTAACGAAGCGGTTAATATTGTATTCGCAGCACCGCGTGAATGACCGAGTACAATTATTTTATTTTCATCTACACCGTAATCCGATAAGTTGCCCTGTGCAATACTTTGAAGAACATACCTCATATCGGTAAGTTCTCGGCTCACAGTATTAGATGCGAAGTTGCCGAAATCTGTAATCTTATTCGCATCCTCTTTTATACCGCTGTGCGAATAATTCATTACGACCGATACAAAACCAGCCTCAGCTAACTTATTTCCGTAATACGGATAAGGACCCCAATCCTTATAAGCCATGAATCCGGGGCAAATAAGAACGCATGGACTTTTGTCATAGAACGAAAAATTGATCTTGTTTAAATATCGAATATCGCAATAAAAAAACTCATTTTTGTCATTTTCAAATTTGACAGTAACTGCTGCGATTTGAGAAAAATTTTTCTGCATAAATAAAAACTGTCAGAAATATAAGCAATAAAAATACATCTTGCAATATTCACGGATTTTAAGTATATTAAATACCGAAATAATTAAATTTTCGAAGGTTAATAGCACATTTTTCTATTTTTTTCGTCTATAATCGATACCTAGGTTTATATTTTAACTGATTCGATAGGAATACAATGCCTGATTTAAAGTTATTTTCCGGACGAGCAAACTCAAGTCTTGCAAAAGCTATTGCAAAATGTCTTGGCAAATCACTCGGTAAATGCGAATTCAAAACCTTCAGCGATGGCGAAATTTGGGCAAAATACACTGAGAATATTAGAGGGTCGGATGTTTTTATAATACAACCGACAAATCCCCCCTCTGACAATCTTATGGAAGCTCTGATTATGATTGATGGTGCAAAAAGAGCTTCAGCCAGAAAGGTAACTGCTGTAATACCTTATTTCGGATATGCACGACAGGATCGAAAAGATCAACCGAGAGTATCAATAACGGCGAAGTTAGTTGCAAATCTCTTTACTACCGCAGGCGCTGATAGAGTTATTACAATGGATTTGCATGCAGCCCAGATACAAGGTTTTTTTGATATACCAGTAGACCATTTGTATTCTTCGGCAATTTTTTCTCCATTCTTCATGAGAAAGAAAATACCGAATTTAGCTGTCTGTTCTCCAGATGTCGGCAGTATTAAGTTAGCTCGGTCGTATGCTAAGCGTTTAGGCGCTGAATTGATATTGATAGATAAACGCCGGCCAAAACCGAATAAAGCTGAAGTAATGAACATAATCGGTAGTGCAATTAATCGGAACATACTTATTGTTGACGATTTGATAGATACAGGCGGCACGTTTATAAACGCAGTTAACGCGTTAAAAGATGCCGGCGCAAAAGATATTTATGGAGCATGCACTCACCCGATATTATCGGGCGATGCCGCCGAAAAAATTCAGGAATCACGAATAGAAAAGTTATACATTACAGATTCAGTTAAAGTTGACGATAAAATTCATAAGAATAGTAAGATTCAAATGCTTTCTGCAGCTCATTTATTCGCGGAAGCAATAAAACGTTGTTTCAAAAATCAATCGATAAGTTCACTTTTCGATATTTATAAAGGCTAATTAATATTCATTAAAGGATTACAAAATGGCAGAAGTAACATTACACGCTGAACTCAGAGAAATTATTGGTAAAAAAGTCGGAAGACTACGCCGCGAAGGAAAAGTTCCGGGGATTTTTTATATACATGGTGAAAACAATATAACTGTTGCATTACCCGTTAAGAGTCTTGTAAAGTTAATTCACTCCAGCGAAGCTAATTTGATTAACCTCAAATTAAGCGATGGCAGTGAAAAAAAATGTATTATACGAGACGTCCAATTTGACCCCGTCACAGAAAGTCCGGTACATGTTGACTTACAAGGCATTAAAGCCGACGAGAAATTGACTATCGAAGTTCCCATCGTAATCATCGGAGGAATTCCACAAGGAGTTAAAGATGGCGGAATGTTGCAACATATTGTCCATAAATTAAAAATTTCTTGTTTCCCTCAAGATATACCGTCGCATATAGAAATCAATGCTGAACAGCTTTTAATAAACCAATCTGTACATGTAAGCGAGTTAAAAGCCGAGAAGTACACTATCCTCGAAAATGAAAGTACAACTGTATTGGCAATTCTACCACCGGTTGTTGAAAAAGTCGCTGAAGTCGTAGCCCCAACTGAAGAAGTTGCTGAACCTGAAGTTGTCGGCAAAGGTAAGAAAGTTGCTGAAGGAGAAGAAGAAGCTGAGTAATAACCAAGTACAAAAATCACATTTTCAGAATCAACAGTGTATTTTATAGTCGGATTAGGTAACCCAGGAGCGGAGTATGATGGGACACGTCATAACATCGGTTTCAATATTATCGATGCGTTATGTGAACGGCTCGGCACAAAATTATTCGCTGGACGTGGTGAATATCTTATAAGCTTTACTACGTACCAGGGTAGAAAAGTAGGTTTGGTAAAACCAACTACTTATATGAATAACAGTGGAGTCGCGGTACTCGATCTGGTTGACCGCTTTAAAGCCAAACCGGAAAATATACTCATTGTCTGCGACGATTTCCAGTTACCTTTAGGAACAATTCGTTTACGCCAGCGTGGCAGCGATGGAGGCCATAACGGATTATATTCTATTATCTACCACCTCAAGGATCAGTCCTTCCCCCGACTTCGTTGCGGTATTGAAGGTAAATCCATTCCCAGAAAAAAAACAGAAAAAACACAGTATGTACTTTCGTTATTTGAGACAAGCGAGAAAAGTATTGTTGAAGAAATGATCCCACAAGCACGAAACGCCTCACTCACATGGATAACAGAAGGGATTACAACAGCCATGAATAAATTCAATACAAAAGATAAGGAGTAAATATTAATGATTTTTCTTACCAACCTTTCCATAGTTCTAGGATTTGCAGGATTATTAGTAGCATTGTTTATTTATCTTTCTATCAAACGGCAACCTGAAGGTACTGATAAAATGAAAGATATCGCAAGACAGATTTCCATAGGTGCGATGGCTTTTTTAAGGCGTGAATATACAGTGTTGGTTTTTTTCATCATCGCTGTTGTATTGCTCTTGGGATTTTTCTTAGACTGGCAGACCGCAATCACTTTTGTAAGTGGAGCAATCTGTTCAATCCTCGCGGGTTATTTCGGTATGCAGGGAGCTACAAAAGCGAACGTTAGGACTGCAAACGCAGCAAGAGAAAAAGGCGAGGGTGCGGCACTTTTAGTTGCATTTAACGGCGGCGCAGTTATGGGCGTGAGCGTTGCGAGCTTAGGCTTGATTGGTGTAGGAATATTCTTTTCGATTTTCGGAGATCCTGAACACGCAAGAATAATAAATGGGTTCGCTATGGGTGCAAGTTCTATAGCCTTGTTCGCCCGTGTAGGCGGCGGAATATACACAAAAGCAGCCGATGTCGGTTCTGATTTGGTCGGAAAAGTTGAAGCTGGTATTCCGGAGGACGACCCGCGTAATCCCGGCGTTATTGCAGATAATGTAGGCGATAATGTAGGCGATGTTGCAGGTATGGGTGCAGACATTTTTGAATCTTACGTCGGTTCAATAATTGCCACAATTGCTATCGCAGCAACGCTGCTACCCGAAGGACTGGTAAAATTAAAAGCCGCAGCTGAGATTCCAGACATCGATATAAAAAATATTTTAATGGCTTTGCCTTTAATTCTTGCCTCCGTCGGCTTAGTTGCATCTTTTATCGGAATAGGCTCGATGAAAATTTTAAAACGATTCTCCCCTGCCGCTGCTTTACGCTATTCCACATTTATTGCCGCCGGATTATTCCTCGCAGGAAGTCTTGTAATTACTCGAACATTCGATGTGAGCAACAATGTCTTCTGGGCAATCTTCTTTGGGACGGTTGGCGGAATTTTTATAGGTTTAATAACTGAGTACTACACTTCTGCAAAACCGGTAAAGCGAATAGCTGAAGCGAGTAAAACTGGTGCCGCTACAAATATCATCAACGGATTAGCTGTAGGTTTAGAATCTGTCGCACTACCAGTCATTGCAATCTGTGTCGCGATTTATGTTTCGAACGATGTCGCAGGCTTGTATGGAATTGGAATCGCCGCAGTTGGCATGTTAGCCACAGTCGGTATTACTATGTCAGTAGATGCGTATGGACCGATTGCCGATAACGCAGGAGGAATTTCTGAAATGTCCGGATTAGGTCCGGATGTTCGCAAAATTACTGACGGGCTTGATGCTCTCGGTAACACGACAGCCGCAATCGGAAAGGGTTTTGCCATCGGGTCTGCCGCTTTAACAGCCCTTGCTTTATTCGCAGCATTTACACAAGCAGTAAATGCGCAATTGATAGCAAAAGGTAGTTTACCTCTACAAATTATCGTTACAGATCCAAACGTGGTTATCGGTTTATTCATAGGCGGAGTTATACCGTTCTTCATTGCTGCCTTAACGATGACATCGGTTGGGAAAGCCGCAAGCCAGATGGTTGATGAGATACGCAGACAATTTAGAGAAATACCCGGATTATTAGCGGGCGATCCGAATGCAAAACCTGATACCGCACGCTGCGTAGATATCTCGACAGCCGCAGCTTTAAGAGAAATGATTCTACCCGGCATCACCGCTGTAATAGCTCCCGTATTAGTTGGATTCATTTTAGGACCTGCTGCTTTAGGCGGTATGTTAGCAGGCGCAACAGTAACCGGAGTTCTTCTTGCATTAATGATGGCAAACGCCGGCGGTGCATGGGACAATGCAAAGAAGGCAATAGAAAAAGGTGAAATCGCGGGCGAGAAAAAAGGCTCGGATGCGCATAAGGCGGCAGTCGTAGGCGATACCGTAGGCGACCCATTCAAGGATACCGCAGGACCTTCTATGAACATTTTGATTAAATTGATGTCGGTAGTATCTTTAGTACTAGCGCCATTACTCGTTAGATAATTTTTTAAATAACCCTGTTCGTCCCGAAAAATTCGGAACGAACCAGATAAACAATAAACATTAACTGTCCAAAGGGCAAAACATGGAACAAAAAAAACAGCACTACGAAACAATTTTCATCGTGAATGCATCGCTGGATGACCCTCAGATTGAAGTCATCATAGCAAAAGTGCAGGAACAAATAACAAGATACGGCGGAGAAATCGTATCTACAGATAGATGGGGACGCAAACGTCTTACTTATCCTATCAAGAAAAAAAATAACGGATATTATACACTCGTCGAATTCCAGGGTCCCGGAAGCTCAATCCAGCAATTAGAAAAATTTTATAAGCTCGACGAGAATATAATCAGGTATCTCTCAATTAAGCTCGATAAGAAAGCTTTAAAAGCAAAAGAGTTGAGAGCTTCAAAATTAAGTGAGCCGGAAGAATTCATAGAACCTTTCGATGCCGACTTAAAAGCACCTATATTCGAAGATGATGCTGAAGCGCCTATCATCTAGAAAATATTTTTAATGGCTTCATTAAGATTAAACGATAGAGATAATAAAATTTTAAAGGAAATAAACGATGAGAAAATTTGAACCAAGACAAAAGGATCCAAAAGCGTTAGCTCAATTACGAAAAAAACGCGTTTGCAGATTCTGTGAATCAAAAGAGATATATATAGATTATAAAGACGAAAAACGAATCCAGAGATTCATAAATGAACAAGGGAAGATAATTCCGAAACGAATTACCGGAACCTGTTCCAAACACCAGCGTCAAGTAGTTACGGCGATTAAAAGAGCAAGGCATTTAGCTCTTCTACCGTACGTTGGCGATGCGGTTCGTTAATACAAACAAAAGGAAAGATAATTATGAAATTAATATTAAGAAGAGATTACGATAAACTCGGAAAAATAGGCGATGTGGTTAATGTAAGAGACGGTTATGCGCGTAACTTCCTAATACCACAAAACATTGCTTACACGGCATTAAAAGGCAATCTGAAAGCTCTTGAAGAAGAAAAGAAGCAGCATACCAATAGGGAACAGAAAGAAGAACGCGGCGCTCAAAAGCTTGCCGAAAAGTTAGAGAATATTTCGGTAACTATAAAAGCGAATGTCGGAGAGGACGAAAAATTATTCGGCTCAATAACTTCGCAGATGATTGCCGAAGCTTTACAAGAACAAGGTTTAACATTCGATAAGCGGATTATAGAATTAGAAGAACCGATAAAAGCTCTGGGCATTTACACAGTACCGGTAAAATTACACCCCAAAGTTACAGGTAAAGTAAAAGTCTGGGTTGTCAGAGAGTAGTAAGCGATTCATAGATTTCCGATTTCTTAACACGAATAAGCCCGGAAAGAAATCGGAAATCTTTTTTTTTATATATCGAGCTTTGCAACCTCGAAGTGCATCCCATCGGGTCGTTTATTAAAATGATCGCCCCAATAGAAGCCGTACTTGTTAGCAATAGTTACTAATTCACGGACACTCCCCTTCTCACCCGCCAGCGCCGGTTGAACACCAAGCTTATTCCATTCATAATTAATATCGAACGCAGTTCCAAACGCATGCGGACTTAAACTCGTTCCGCCGCGCACTAAGCGGGGGTTATAAGCTCCTTCGTATGTCAGTACTAAATTCAACAAACCATTCTTTTCTCATGCTGCCCATAAACTCATAAGCTGGTCAACGGCGAGGTGGTGGAAACTAACATTCCCTTTTTTATTCGCACCCTTTATACCAATTAGCTGAGGAAGTTGGACAGTAATTATATTGGTACTAGCCCAACCACCAAGTATTGTTATATTACCTTCTATATCATCGACTTTGTATTCATACTTTCCGAATAGAGCTTGCCGCGCACTTATAGAGGCTAACGATTTAAAGTCCGGTTTGGGTGGCCAGTTCGGTCCTTTTTTACTAACATCTTCGGTATCCACTACCACACAAAACCCAAGCTACATCGCCTTAATCAGTGTTTGTTGACCTACAATGCCGTCGGCTGTTAAATTATTCTCTTTCTGAAATTCTATTGTAGCTTTATGTGTGTTGGGGCCGAAGTCTCCATCGGCAATTACATAAAAATATCCCTGACCCGCTAAAAAGTTCTGCCACCTTTTAACATCAGGTCCTTGCGTACCTTTCTTTAATACACGCATTTCATCTATTCATCAACAAAGTCATCATAGATAAACCAAAAATGATAAGGAACAGTATGCCTAAACCTATCAATACGAGATAAATAATAATTAAGACTTTATAGATAGAAACGAACCGGCTGGTTCGCTCGAGTGCCGCTTCCAATATGTGTAAATTATTACTTCGCAGATAGTCTGAGAATGAATCTCCAGATTCACGCAATCGGAGTCCGGCTATAATAAATGGTACACCGATAATAGCTCCTATAATCGTTAAACAATTTAAAGCCCCGTAGATAATGTGAAAGAGTCCCACGAACTTCATATCGCTTCCCATCTTGGATACCATCGGAATGAACATGGGTGAGAATGGCTGGGGTTGATTTGTTGGTTGGTTATCCATACTTTTTCCCTTCAATAATTGTTATTAGATATATGATTTAAATCCTATGTAGAATGATAATTTTAAAACCAACGTAGTCGTAAGGGGTTTGCGCGCCTCAAGGTAACCGTTAATGTCGCGTATTTCGTTGTCGGTGAGTTTCATACTGTTTTATTCTGTAAACAAATTTTGTTGTCCGAAATCCTTCTTAGCAGGCGGGTAGAATACTCCGATGATTACGAACGGATTGGGCGCTACAAGGTGGTACTGTTTTGTTGTTCCAACAAACAAATGCAAATCCTTCTTCGTCAGAAATTCCTCAAAGTATTTCTTGCGCACAAGTTTGTTAGCTTTTTCCTCATCTCCTTCTGTTTGTGCAAGACAATTCCAATACAGTGCGCCAATTTCCCAATCTTCAATCATCAACGTGCGTGTTTTCGTTTCTCCTTCACAAAAGAATTTATAGGAATATTTATACGGCACTTTATCAATAATCTTCCTCAATACTCCTTCACCCTTGGTGTCTATCTCAAATAGATCGTATTGCTCATAATTTGCAAGCCATTGTTCTTTCCAAGTTCGTTTATCTTCTTCTATAATAAAATCTACAATTTCGCGAGGTTGAAACGTAGCAAGTGATTTCCTTGTATCGCTCTTTGCCTGCTGTATAAGTTCTTCAAAAGAGGTATAAACTTCTTTCAGCACATATTTCTTGCGTTCCGCCCACTCATGCTCAGTGCCAACCTTGCTGAGTATTTTTATGTCTGAAGCATCGGATTTCGGACCATAACTTTCCTGCCGAAAATCGTTTTTTTTCCGAATTAAATCAAGTTGTATCCATTCATACTTTTCAAATTTCTTATCATGTGAAAGCGAACGGAATGGAATTGGATAAATGCGAATCCACTTACCGTCCTCCAAAACACCCGCTGTGCAAACTAATTCCTCGTATTTGTTGGATGGAAGAGGATAGGTTTTTACCGTTATAAGTACTTTAGTTTGTTCAAGTGTATCTGGTAAGTAACTCACAATTGCCTCCGCTTATTTTAAGTAATATGCACAATAGGAACGTTCCAGTCTTTTGAAGTATAAAGCTGCTCAGTAATTTTGTGCCTATGGCAAGAATTTGCCTTCGCCTCAAAACATGTCAGTGCCACACGTTTATGCTTGGACAAAATCTGTTTAATCTTCATCAACTCATCTCTACAACGCGGCAATGTTGTTGCGGCATAATCCTTGAACAACAAATTGTAGTCTTTTTCTGTCTCAAGATTTTTTCTCAATGATGAAACGATTCCCAATTCTGGAATATGCTCATATCCAATCCCGGCTCTTTCAAGATAATTTCGTAAACGGGTTTTGCTAAATCCGTATTTCATCGATATCGGATTTCGCCGTACATCAACAACAACTGCAACATTATTTTGTATAAGTTTATTTATGTAGGCATCAATTGTCAACCCTTCATAACCAATTGTCAGCAAACAATTATTGGTTTCCGCCTTGTGACCTAAATCTATAGCAACTTGCTCATCAACATTCAATATCCGATCTTTAATTTCACTTCTTGTAGCATAGTAAGGATAGTTCAGATATGTATGGTGTATCAGTTCATCACCGCGAAGGTTGTTTGTTCGCTTTGCATAATCTTTCAAAAACTGTTGATCCTCTATTTTTAGGAGCGAAAGGAATGACTCTCGTTGCTTAAGCTTGAAACCCTCAGTATCGAACAAGTAGCCCTGTTTCGTTAATACTCGTTTGTCTTGATAAGAAATGAAGCTAAAACATCCATATCGATATGGAAAAAAATCGTAGTAATTCTCACCTCGTTGCATACAAAACACAAATAGTAGTTTCTCCATATCGGTATTACTTAGTTCACCTCCAGCCGCCTCCAATAAGGCAAGTAATATTTTTCTTCGGTAATACATTCTTATTAATGAAAACATACTAAAAATAAGTGAAAATGGCAACTTAAATATACCGGCAAAAGAATTTGTACTTGCATTTTTTGAAACATACTCATCGTAACTTTCCAATTACGTCCATGTTTTTCATACAAAAAACCCCGAATGTTTGTCCGGGGTTTGAAATTTACTTTACTTCAATTACTTTCTCTACTTCCTCTTTATCCACCTTCTGCAGGTACTCATGTATCGAAACCGCTGCAGCTTTTCCGTCGCGCATAGCGAGTATAACCGTCGCACCGCCGTGTATCAAATCGCCCCCTGCAAATACATTCGGGCGGCTCGTTACCATTGTATTATTATCTACCACTACGGTTCCGCGTTTGCTTACACTCAATCCGGGAGTAGTTGCCTGTATAATCGGGTTTGGCTTTTGTCCGATTGCTTCGATAACTGTTTCCACATCAATAATAAACTCAGAACCTTTTATAGGAACTGGTTTTCTGCGTCCAGAATCGTCCGGTTCACTAAGCTCCATCCGCTGACATTCGAGTCCCTTTACCCAATTAAACTCATCACTTAAAATTTTAATTGGGTTTGTAAGCATAAGTAATTTAATTCCTTCTTCTTCAGCATGGTGAACCTCTTCGATACGGGCTGGCATCTCTTTACGGGACCTGCGATAAACAAGATATGCGTTTTCGGCGCCTAAACGTTTTGCCGTACGGATTGCATCCATCGCAGTATTCCCTCCACCTATTACGGCTACATTCTTGCCAATTTTTATTGGTGTATCTGCTTCAGGGAATTTATAAGCTCCCATAAAATTAACACGAGTTAAAAACTCATTTGCGGAGTAAACCCCGCTGAGATGTTCACCGGGAATATCCATAAAGTTTGGCGTTCCTGCACCCGTTCCTAAGAACACTGCTTCAAAACCCATTTCATCTATCAACTCATCGAGTGTTGCTGTACGACCCACAACAAAGTTGGTTATGATTTCCGCGCCGAGTTCCTTCACACGCTCGATTTCCATGTCCAATATTTTCTTCGGCAAACGAAACTCAGGAATTCCATAACGCAGAACTCCACCTGTAGCGTGAAGAGCTTCAAATATCGTTACCTTGTAGCCGAGTTTGACTAACTCTGCCGCGCAGGTTACTCCTGCCGGTCCTGAACCTACTATTGCCACTTTCTTATCTATGTGGTTTGTAACTACGGGGGATTCAAATAGATTGTTTGCCATTTCATAATCGGCAACGAAGCGCTCAAGCTTACCGATTGCAACTGGGTCATGCTTTTTACCTAAGATACATACAATTTCGCATTGATCTTCCTGTGGACAAACTCTGCCGCAGATTGCAGGCAAATAATTTGCTTCACGGATTTTATCCGCCGCTCCTCTAAAATCTTTCTCAATTATCAACTTAATAAAAGCGGGGATATCAATTCTTACGGGACATCCATCGATGCAAACAGGATTTTTACAATCGAGACATCTCTTGGCTTCGAGTAACGCCAACTCTTCGTTCAATCCGAATGAGACTTCATTAAAATTCCTATTTCTTTCTTCGGGATTCTGTTCGATAGAGTTCTGTCTTGGGATCTTCATTCTCTCGGAGGGTTTTAACGGATTAGGCATTACTTTACCCCCTTTCCCGAAAGCGATTTTTCGGATAAATTACATATATGTGCTTCATACTTTTCAAGTGATGTTTTCTCTAAATCTATATAAGTTCTGTTACGCATAATTAGTTCGTCAAAGTCAACCTGATGAGCATCGAATTCAGGTCCATCCACACAGGCAAATTTCATTTTACCGCCTACAGTCACCCTGCATCCGCCACACATACCTGTTCCGTCAACCATAATCGGGTTTAAACTAACGTAAGTTTTAATTCCATATGGCTTTGTTACGTTTGCACAAACTTTCATCATTGGAATCGGACCGATAGCATAGACACCGTCTATTTTCATTCCGCTGTTTATTAAGTCCTGTAATTGATCGGACACAAAACCTTTGCGGTGATAAGTTCCATCATCAGTCGTAATATATAGTTTATTACAAACTGCACCCATCTCTCTTTCAAGAATTATTAAATCCTTAGAACGCGCGCCTATGATTCCGATGACTTCGTTGCCGACTTCTTTCAATGCCTTAGCAATTGGATAAACTTCTGCAGTTCCGACACCGCCACCGATACAAACAACCGTACCGAATTTATGTATTGGTGTTGGCTCGCCCAAAGGCCCGACGAAATCGAGTATATACTCGTCTTCTTCCAAATTGGAAAGCATCTTTGTTGTTTTACCTAGCGCCTGAACAATTATTGTAACTGTTCCAACTATTGGGTCGGAATCTGCAATAGTTATAGGAATCCGCTCACCACCTTCCATAACACGGAGGATAATAAAATTACCTGCTTTTCTTTTCTTGGCAATCAGGGGCGCCTCAATTACATATTTTGTAATTATATCCGATAATTTTTCTTTTTTTACAATTCTAAACATCTAACTCCTATTTATGTGTTTAAAGTATTACAAAAGAAACGGGACTTCAGCCCCGTTTCTAAAAAACAATCTAAATTTATAAAAATTCGATGTAAAAACCAAGTATTAATTTGTTGTATTTTCTTACTCCTATACTAAAATTTATCGTTTAGGCGGAGTTGTTAAATCCACCTTCCCGTTAATATGTTTTTCCGTGTTTTTAAAATCCATATTTCCATCAACGACTTCATAATGGCAAAAATAACATGGTAGTTCCAGAGACTGAGTATGAGTTCCAGTTGGTAATGCCCTTTCAGCTAATGTCGGTTTTGTAGGATCACCATGACAGCTACCACACGCTACCTCCGCTGAACCGCCTATCCAGTTAACAACATTGTTTTTATTTCCGTTTTTAAAATATCCGTGGCAATAAATATTTGAGCATTCGAGATTCGCTGTACTATAAATCGGGTTTGGCACTACAGAACCATTGTCCGTTCTCAGACGGGCAAGTGTATCATTCATTGCAACTTCTGCCGGAAGATTACTATCTAAATGACCACTCACAAATGTTTGACTCGGAACTGAATGACATTCTGAACATTTAACAGTTTTTCCGATTGTTCCTGTCGCTAAATGTTTTTGATGTGCGCCAACGCCTCTCACTGATGTTGAAGATTCACCATTGACGCTTTTGGGAGGCGACCAGGTTAATGCGCTGTCAGCTTTAGCTGTAAATACACCGTGACAAGTATTGCAAGCCTCTGGTGATTTTTTGTTATTATTTTGATCGACGTGACAGTTTGAAGCCATGCAGCTAACATCTGCAACAGCTCCGCCGTTATAATCGGAACCGTGGCAACCTGTGCATTGGAACATTTCCCAACTGTCTGTTTTTATATATTGACCGTGGAAATTTGCATCGTTAGTTTGTTTCCAACCGACTTGATGAGGGAATGATTCGTGACAAGTGGCGCACTTTACGCCGGTATTACCCCCTTGCAGATCACTACCGTGGCATGACTTGCAGGCGGCAGCACTCCAATCTTCATTTTTCAAAAAAAGACCGTGATAATTTACGCTGCTCTCCAGCATCCATCCCGATTTGTGCGGATAGGACTCGTGACAATGATAACAAGATACATTGCTGGTTCCACCTTCATAATTACTCGCATGGCATTGAATACAGTTTATTAATTTCCAGGCATTTTCTTTTAAATAATTACCGTGAAATTCTGAATTGTTAAGTTCACTCCAACCAGCGGCGTGTATAATTGTTGGACTTGGTGGCTCGGTCAATTCATTTTTCAGTTTTGAGCAACCCGCAAATAAAACAACTATGAGAATAAGTGTTGATATGGATGTTACTGTTTTCATTTTAGGTCTCCTTTATATATGACAGTATCCGCAAAAGCCAAGACCGCGTCTGCCATCGGTTCTTGCATTCGGGTCAACATGGCAAGTATAACAAACTGCGCCGTTAGTTTGGTGCCAGATTCCTTCTTCATCTTTCATGTAACCGACTTTATGTGTTTTTGGGTTTGTATTTTTTACTCCATCATTATCAACATGGCAGCGTACACAAGCAGGGTCGGCGCCTTCAACATCGTGGCAGGCTGCACAACTCTCGATATCGCGACGAGCCATATCGGCGTGTAAACCACCGCCAGAACCAACACCAAATGTAGTGAAATTTACTTCATCGTGCCATTTGGGTTTAAAGTAATTTTGCGTAATATTACCGCCCGCCTGATGACATGGAGAGCAGAAAGATTCCTTTTCATGGCAAGAGTAGCAATCAGTTTTTTTTGATTTTGCATCTATACTGTGTGTGAAACGATAATTTAAATCGTGCGCTAATTGCAGATTGAGCATTTTTGGTGAGTCCCTGCGTGTGAAGCGAATTGTCGGCTCACTCATGTAGCCATCTTTTCCGAATTTAATCAAGCTTGCGCCATCGTGACATTGTTGACAGAAGGTTTCCTCGTGGCATGTTGCGCAAGATAAATCCATAGCGCCAACACGCACCAGAGTTTTATGTTCTTTCTTAAAATCTGCTTCATTGTGATTATTCGGAATCAATGAACTAAAATCCGTATGACAAGTTTCGCACTGATTTGTTGCCTTTACGTTATTATGGCAAGTGTTGCAGCTTTCCATCTTCGGCATATTTTTTTCTGAAGCATAGTCCGTTTCATCCAACCCTTTATGACATGTTTCGCATTGAACATCTTTCATAAGCAAGTGTTTCTCATGCGCAAATATAAGCTCACGTTTCGGGTTTTCGAAACCTACGGGATCATCTTTTTGTAAATGGCAATATTCACAGTTAGAATCTATTTGTTCCTGATGGCACGTTTGACATGAGTTGTGGTCGCCAAATAATTTATCGGAAGATGAATTACTTTTTGCGGCTGCCGTGTGACAATCGGAACAAGATATAGCTTGGTCTTTAACGTGAAATTGATGAGAAAATTTTATTTTTGCAGATCGGTGCTCTTCGGTGAATCCCGCTGAATCTTTTTTTATCATAGCAAAGCTGAGTATGCTTATCATCAGCACGATTATAATTAGGGTTGTCTTTTTCATACTTTCTCTCCTATAGCCAGTTTAATCTTTGATTAAAGAGATAATTAATTTTAAACAAGAACCTAAAGTCGTTCTTATATACCTTGTTGCTCATCATCTGCACTTGCGCATCCACGAATAAAAACTTATACGGTCTAAATGTTGCTCCAAAAAGGCCTGAGAAGGTGTCGAATGTATCGCCTTGCTTGGTCAATTTATAAGTGGCGCGCGATACACCGATTGTAGGAATTAACAATCTGTCGAAAAGCGGATACATCAATTGTGCGGAAACCGAATTTAACTCCCCGGCATAACCAGAATTCCCGCTATAAATTAAGCTGCCGTACTCGGCGTTCATACCTAATGTATAGCGTTGGGATTTATCACCAGAATACTGGATATTTGCGAACTTACCGAAGAAGCGGAGTGCGGGAGAATAAACATACTCAACACCGCCTTCTATCTCGTTTGTTGTAGTGATGTCGAAAACATGGAATATGGAATTATAAGGGATTCGTGGCTGACGATAAATATAATCACCGGTAAGCGCTAACCAATCAGTTACATTGATACGGGTCAAGAATTGTGCACGGGAAGTTGTTTCTAAATTCAGGTCGTGGTCATAGCGACCGTAAAAACGGGCGAATGTGTTTAATTGATAGCTAACATCGCCGCTTGCAAATTGCTCAGATGGTGAGGCAACTTCTATCAACCTTGAAATAGGGTTCCCAAAAGAATCGGGACGGATAGTTGTATAAGAATAGCGTTCACGATGACGGTTCATATAGCTTAAGCCAAGCTGCATATCGGGAACTATAGTTGTAACGAGCTGTCCGCCTATCAAGTAATTATCTTTCGTGTTTTTATGAATCTTTGCTTCCAAATATGGATTTACATTTGCTCCCCCGTAACCCGCAAGCACGAACTTATCTTCAAACAATTTAATCTTGAGACTACCGCCGTCTAACAATCCATTCCCCACTCCGGCATATATTGAATGCCTGCCGATATTCAAGTCGACCATGTTGAAAATATTCCGCCACCGGAAATACAGATTATAAAGTTTTAATAGCTTTTCTTCATTCGGTGCGGTGGCAAGGGTTGTTGCGGCTTGTATTGAAGTGTGTACGGAGAAGTTGTTTTTCGTAACGTCGAATTGAGCGGTCTGATAACCTCGAAAATAGGTTTTCGACGCACCCACTGTATCATACCTCTCAAAAGTATAAAATGAAGTTGAAAGCCTTCCATTTACAACTTGACTGGTTGAGGAATAAAAGACTAAAGGGATAAGTAATATCAAAATAATAATCTGCGTTCTCATAGTGTTAGTCCTTCAATTGTTTACGTTTTATTCATTTTTTAAATATCAATTAACCTATGTTTTCTTTTTATCTAACCGGCGAATATATACAAACAACGTTATAGAAAGTAATGAAATAATCAGAGTAGCAAGAATTAACCCCCACCGCCGGAAATAAAATTCATCAACTGCCGATTTAGCTTCCGCCTTTATTTCCGAAGTCAGTACAAAACCTTTATTTGCTACTTCAGAAAATTTCTCATTATTAAACGCGTGAATGATTGTTCTAACTTCAAGTCTTGCTTGTCTTACACTCCTTAATTTAAATTTTGGTTCAGATACTTCCATACCTTTTTGCTCTGCCTCGTCCACCGACTGAATCGCATCCTGTTCATCAGTTGCCAAACTATCAAGTAGTTTTCTCATTTGGGCGGCGGCAAAATAGCCCTTTTTATTCTCGGTTTGAGAGTGACACTTTATACAAACAGCATCGGACGTTGTTCCGATTAGATGATTTGTTGCTGTAACGATTTCGTGATTGCTGTGGCAAGTTTCACATTCGGGGATTTTTCTATCATCGAACGCTTTCTTATGCGGACTGGATGAAAATAAGTCTGCATTTAGGGCGTGGCATGTTCCGCAAACTTTCGATATGGATTCGAGCCCGGGAGGCGCCGCGCCGTGATTGCCGTGGCAATCATTGCATGATGGAGCGGCAGCATCACCCTTCTTTAGTAACGCTACACCGTGAACACTATGAGAATATTTTTCGAACTGGTCGGTTGGAATCTGATACTGCTTCATTAATTCAGTATTGCTATGACACTTCGAACAAACCATCGGTAAATTAGAGGAATAAACTTGCGACTTAACATCTTTTGCTGGAAGTATTAGATGGCTACCGTGGCAGCTTGCACATTCAGCGGTATTTGCATCCCCTTTGCTATTTAATTTCCCGTGGATACTTGTTTGGTAATTTTCAAACTGGTCTGTCGGCAGAGATGGATTGTATTGTTTTATCAAAGATTTATCAGAATGACATTTTGAACAAGTTTTCACTACGTTTAACGCGTATACAGGTGAAGCCGGATTTTTTACAGATACTATTCCATGCGAATTATGACAGGTTGTACATTGGGCAATCCGCTCATTGCCTTTTATAGTTAATTTCCCGTGAGAGCTGTTCTTCAAATCCTCCAACTGCCCACTCTTAATTGTAGAGTTAAATTTTGCCATTTCGCCGGAAGAATTGTGACATCTTCCACAAATCTCAGATTTAACATCGCCTTTAGGAACGCCTATAAAACCGACACTTTTATTCATGGCTTCGTCCATGTCTGCTTTGGTTGCATCGCCGCCGTGGCAGTCGGCGCAAGTAACACCTTTCGATTTGTGAACATCTTTTTTAAACAACTCTGCTTGCCGGTCGCCATTCGACTCATGACAATTATAACATTGGTCTACTTTTTTTTGCGCAATGAGTAAACAAGATAGCAACACCGTCAAAAATATTGGTCGTAAAATCCTATTAAACATCATAAATGATTGCCTTTCATAATTTACTCTATAACAACCAACCAAGGATAGTAAATAAGAGGATGTACATTATTGCAAAGATGCCAAGGTAGTTAATTAACTTGCTCTTCTCACCTCTCATCGTTTTTCTATCCCAGAAAGGAACGAGTGTCCATAATAAGCCTGCCACGCTGAAGACAAGAATTCCGAGTATTTCACCATCGATAAATAAAACTTGAGCTGGTATGTACTTTAAAGTTTGAAACATGAACATAAAGTACCATTCCGGTTTTATTCCGGCCGGTGCTGCTGCGAACAGGTCGGCTTTAACACCTAATTCCCACGGAAAAAGTACCGCTAAGATTGCGAGAATGTTTAGAACGATAAGCCAAAGTAATAAATCGCGTAAAACAAAATTAGGGAAAAAAGGCATGGTTTTACGGATGCCTGCCGGTTTATTTTCTAAGTCCATTGGCTCGCTCATACCTTGTCTTTGAACTAGAATTAAATGGATTCCAAGCAGTACAACAAATATCCCCGGCACAATTGCGACGTGGAAACCAAAAAACCGGGATAATGTGGCGCCTGTAACGTTTTCACCACCGCGTAAAAATTCTAGTATCGGTTCTCCAACAACAGGAATAACTCCGGCGATATCTGTTCCGACTTTAGTTGCGAAGAAAGCTAATTCATTCCATGGTAAAAGGTAACCACTAAATCCAAAACCCATTGTTAAAAACAACATAAGCATACCTGTTACCCAAGTTATTTCGCGGGGTTTTCGGTATGCCTTTGTAAAATAAACACTGAACATGTGTATGAACGCCGCAAGCACCATCAAATTCGCCGACCAGCTATGAACAGATCGTATCAGCCATCCAAACTCGACTTTTGTCATTATGAATTGGATGCTCTCGAATGCTAAGTCTTCACTCCCCTTGTAGTATAGAAGAAGTAAAATACCAGTAACAACTTGTATGATAAACAAGAATAGTGTTACACCGCCGAAGTAATACCAAATGGAATGGCTGTGTACAGGTACATATTTTTTAGCGGCAAATTTTATTATATCATCAAAATGAATGCGTTCGTCAAACCAATTGTAAAGATTTTTTGTTAACCGTTCCTTCACATAAGCCTCCTAACTTATCTTAGAGACAAATACATCTTCACCCTGGACAATCACTTTGAATGGATTCAGAGGTCTTGGCGGCGGACCTGAAATATTTCGACCATTCAAATCGTACTTACCGTTATGACAAGCACACCATATAACTCCCATATCTTGCTTAAATTGAACCGTGCAATCGAGATGCGTGCATGTAGCTTCAAAGGCTCTGAATTCGCCGGAAGCCGTTCGTATTAAGATTCCTGGTTTATTGCCAAACTTGAATAAGGTTCCGCTATCGTTAGGAATTTCGTTCGCCTTTCCGACTTTCACTGAAGAAACCTGGACTTCTTTAACCTTCGGCGGTTTTAAATAAGATATTAAAGGATACAAGATTACCGCAGCGAATGCAACCGCTCCACCACCCAATATATATTTTAAAAAATCTCTTCGTTCTTGTTTGTTTCCTGTATTCTGTTGTAGATTATCAATCATACATTTTTAGTCTCCAGTATGACATTCGTTACAATTAGTCGTTTTCCATTCGTCACCAATATCTTCTGGGTGTTTAAACTCATAACCTGTTGTTAAAAGTGTTTTAGGATTTAGCTCTGTTCCCTGATATAATATTGTGTGGCAACTGTTGCAATCTTTTGATACTACTTTCCCTAACGGGCTTACATGTTTACCATCGTGGCATCTAAAACAACCGGCGTTCGTCATATGTCCAATGTTCTCAGGATAAACTTTCCAGCTAACATTCATTTCAGGAAAGAAATTTCGGGTGTAAGTTTTTTGTACTTCAAAAACAGCGTTCTTGATAGCTTCGGTCTTAGTTTTGGCAATGTCTTTAAAATTTGTTCCGTAATAATTTTCTATCACCGTTCTTATACTATCGAGAGCTTTTTCTTTAGTAGAATATTTATACGACAAAGCATCGACAGAAATTGATTTGATGTAGGGTAAAGTTGGATCAATTTGCTTTAAAGCTAAGGCTTGATCCAGAGCTTGAGTAGGTGCTCGATAAACATGTGAAGGCCGGTTATGGCAATCTATACAATCCATTTTGTGCTTCTCGCTCGAATCCATTTCTTCTTTTGTTATCGGCATATCGGACGAAAAATATTCCGTAACTTTTCCTTTGCGATCGATTGTGCGTATCCAAGGAATTTCTTGCCGCATAGGATCATTTGCGATATAGATGATATCCTGCATAATATTCATATGCCAGTGGATTCCGGCTGTAGGTCCCATATCGGGCGAACCACCACCGATTTTCATCAGAAGCGATATGGTCCAGGGAGTGTTTTGTTCGTCCTTCTTAAAATAAGTTTTTTGTCGTTTCTTTTCGCTGAAGAAATACTGAGGCCAATGGCAATGTTCACAAGTTTCCTGTGCGGGACGCAAGTTTTTAATGGGAGTAGGAATTGGTCTCGGATATACATTCGCCAAAACTGCGTAAACCTGATATGCACCCGATAACTTTGATTTCACAAACCAACCCGCTCCTTCTCCGATATGACACTCTGCACATTTCACTCGAGCGTGCGGCGATGATTGATATGCAGTGTATTCGGGCTGCATTACTTCGTGGCATAACTTACCACAAAAAACAACTGATTCCGTATATTGAAAAGCTTGGTAGCTTCCGAATCCGCTGGAGAGAATAAAAACTATTGAGACAACAAAAAATACTATAAAGCCGCGCCGATGGCGCGGGTTCTGAAAATCTACGCTGATAAAATGCCTTGCTTCACCCCCTCGTAATCTCCGCCGTCGCTCGAATATGAAACCTATGAAAATTAATAACAAACCTAGAATAAGTAAAAAAGGTAAGATCAAAAATGTGACGATACCAAAATATACAGGTACAGATGGTACAAAAAATCCAATAAGTACTAAGAAGATAAATGAAATAAATGTAATGAGGGAGATTACACTGCCCACAATACTAATCGGATTATAAAATGTATCCGGGAAACGCTTTGCCACAAAAATCTCCTATCAGATTGTTAAGTAATTTCTCTAATTATACGATAATAATTTGACTCTTGCAAGAATTACAGAGAGCCATTCCCTTCAAATCTATGTCCTCAACATAAGTCGAGGACTGCATTACGCAGTTTGAATATTTGCAGTGGAGAAGACCGAAGGTGTGCCCCAATTCGTGTATAATTTCCTTTGTAATACGCTCTTGTAGTAAGTCAATATTTTTAGGTAAACCATAATATTCGCTATGAAGCCGGTGCGACGATGCGACAGCTACACGTCCATTTAATTCAGCTTCGCCGAAAACATGCGTCAAGATAGAAACAAACAGATCTAAATCGGTTAATAGGATTGTTTTTGAATCGTTTTTAATTTTTCCGCTATTTAGGAGTATCTGGAGAATTTGTGTTGAGTTGTATTGAAGGCGATTTGCATCGAATGTGATACCAAAATCGAGGACTGTTTTTCTAAATAATACTTCTAAATTGAATGCTGATTTTACATTTATGCAAATTGACTCAATATCTAAGTTATCATAATATCGTGCACCCAGAATATCAATGTACATCGATTACCGTTTCTTTAAGTTATATTTATTGATTTTGTTATACAATGTTGCCCTGTCGATGTCCAACACTTCAGCAGATTTAGAGATGTTCCAATTATTTTGGTTCAGAATTTTTAGGATGTGAATTTTTTCGATTTCTTCTATTGAACCTGATGAGGGTTTAGTTCCATTCGTGTTCATTAATTGAAAAGGCAAATCTTCTTTTATTATATGAGGAGGTCTGCTTACGACCATCGCCCTTTCGATTGCATTTGCAAGCTCTCGGATGTTACCGGGCCAATCGTATCGCACTAAAAGATCCATAGCTTCGGGGTCGAGTTGTGTTATTGGTTTATTCATTACCTGTGAAAATCTTTTCACAAAATGATTAGCAAGCAACGGAATATCACTCTTGCGTTCGCGTAAAGGTGGAAGGTTAATTGTAAAAACATTCAAACGATAATACAAATCTTCGCGAAACTTACCTTCTTTGACAGCCAATTCTAAATCTCTATTTGTCGCACAGATAACTCGAACATCGACATTAATAACTTGTTCACCGCCCACCCGAGTAAATTGTTGTGTTTCAAGCACACGCAGCAAATCGACCTGAAGCCTTTCGCTCACGCATCCAATTTCATCAAAAAATATCGAGCCGCCATCTGACATTTCGAATTTCCCTTTACGGCGGTATTGCGCGCCCGTAAATGCACCTTTTTCGTGCCCGAACAATTCGCTTTCTAAAAGATTATCATTGATAGTACCACAATTGACCGGGATAATCGGACAATATTTTCGTGAACTGTGTGAATGTATTGCACGAGCTACGAGTTCTTTGCCCGTTCCGCTTTCGCCGCGTATTAAAACAGTTGTATCGGTTTTAGCAACAGTTGAAATTAAATCAAAAACCTTCTTGATTTGTGAACTTTCACCAATAATTTCTTCGAATTGAGTAATTTCATCTATCTTTTCGCGAAGCTGTATATTTTCGGTCAATAATTTTTTCTGGTTGATAATGTTATTGACCATATGTGTAAGCTCATCGGGGTCAATCGGTTTGGTTACATAGTCATAGGCGCCGTCCTTCAATGCCCGCACAGCCGAATCGACCGATGCGAAGGCAGTAATAATCACAACCGTCAGCGATTTATCAATTTCTTTCAGGCGACGCTGCAATTCTAAGCCATCCATACCCGGCATTTTAATATCCACGAGCGCAATATCGAAAGTTGCCGACTGAAGTTTTTGTAACGCCTCGGCAGCATTCTCAGCAGCATCTACACGATACCCATCCTCTAAAAACCACTTATAAAGCGATTCCCTGACAATTTTCTCATCATCTACTACTAAAATTCCATAATTTTTGTTGTTCAGAGTTACACCTGTATTTTTATGTTTGTTTTTGATTATTTTTACGCGGCAGTACGATATTAAAAGTTGTCCAGTGTCCAGCAATCGAATCAACCGTTATTTCACCGTTGTGAGCATTTACAATTCCATAAACTACCGACAGCCCTAAACCAACACCTTTGCCAGCTTCCTTTGTAGTAAAAAAGGGTTCAAATATTTTGGCTTGGATGGCGTTCGGTATCCCGTGACCAGTATCCGAAATTTTAATAGAAATATTCTCATCATCGAAATCGAACATTCTAATTGTCAATGTCCCGCCACTCGGCATCGCTTCAATTGCATTAATAATTAATGCGATCATTGCTTGTTGGATTTGTGCTGCATTGCAAACAATGTTTGGGTCAGTTAATTTAAAATCTCGAACTAATTGAATGTTATACATCTGCATATGGTGAGCAATTAACATAATACTCCGTTCGATTATGAGCTCAATGTTTGCCTCTTTAAATTCGTCAACTTGTTGTCTCGAAAACAATAAGAGGTTTTTAACAATGTTGCCGCACCGTAGCGATTCTTCAGCAACGAAACTTAAATCTTTCATTATATTCTCAAAATCACCTTTAGTCAGGTTTTCTTTATTCAATCTTTTTATCTGAAGTTTTGTGAGCGTTATTATGCCTTCGAGAGGATTGTTCAGT
Source organism: uncultured Ignavibacteriaceae bacterium (assembly GCA_964581995.1). Taxonomy (GTDB): domain Bacteria; phylum Bacteroidota; class Ignavibacteria; order UBA10030; family BY39; genus CAZOQB01. The sequence goes on from CAZOQB010000011.1 coordinate 67,081, forward strand.
TCGTGTGCAACGGTTGCCGAGAGCTGCCCCAAAGATGCCATTTTTTCGATTTGAAATAGGTGAGCGTGTGCTCGCTTTAATTCATCTGTTTTTTCTCCGACTTTGTTTTCAAGACTTACCGACCAATCCTTAATTTCGTCGTATGCTTTCTTTAGTTTATCTGTCATTTCATTAAATGCATTGGCGAGTTCACCGATTTCCGTATTAGAACTGGTGGATATTTTATAATCGAGATTCCCTTCTGAAATTGCTTTTGCACCGGCTATAATCCCATGGACTGGTTTGTGAACTAATTGCCGTATAAATATTGCAGTAACAAAATTTATTAATAATATTATCAGTACCGTAAACGAAATAACTTGGTTTTGCGCTTCACTTATGTTTTTATCTATCTGGTCGAGAGACATTTTAATGTCCAGCACTCCCAAAACTGTAATATCAGTCGGATGTGCATGACACTCGGAAGTTGAACAATCTATTTCATTTTTTATCGGATTAATCAACCCTAACGAGCGATGACGGTCAGGACGGACTACAATTCTTGCGCGGTTTTTTTCCGGGACTGATTCAATCGGTTTTTCGGCAGCGTGGCAAACGTAACAAGCTTCGGCAGTCATATCAACACTTGTCCCGATTTCCTCCTCCATACTTGAGAACATTATCTCTCCCTTTTTATTAAAAACGCGGATTACCTCGATCCCCGGTTCTTTTCCAAGCCGGTTAATTATTTGGTGAGTATCTTCTCGGCGATTTAACAGCATGCCGTATCGCGTTGAACCTTTTATAAAATCGCTGATCCGGTTTGCATTTATCATCAAGCTTGTCATCATATGCTCTTCTTGAGATTGGAGCGTAAAATAAATATATGTCCCTAATAAAACACCCATCATCAGCAGTAATGTTAAAAACAGCCGAAATGAGATAGTGTTAAATAAAGTTTTCATAATAAGCACGTTCTTTGCCGAATATTAAAAAAAAACCCACATTAATTTGTGGAATTTTTCAACAATTTACAAATCATACTTAAATTATTAATAAAAACAGAGAGTTCTAAGGAATTCTCAATATTCATCGTTGCTGACACAAATACTATAGTGTTTGTCGAATAAATCAACAAAAAAGCCGAAGCAACTCTCGTTACTCCGGCTTGAAATAAAACTATTTTATTTACGATTATTTCTTTGGAAGTGGGTGTGCAATTTGTGCCCACATTTCTTTAAATTTAAATTCTTTATATGTCGGACTTTTCTCGTTATGGCAAGTTACGCAATAGGCTTCGATCGCTTTTTCATCTTTGTATACCGTTAAGCCAGCTTCGACAGCTTTCTTGTTATCCTTCATTATAGTCATTGACTTGTATGCTGAACCGGCACCATGGCAAGCTTCGCAAGTTACGCCATCAGCCTTATTATATCCTTTGTCTAACAGTTTTGCATCGGCTTTTGCCGCTGTAACGTGGCATTCGAGACATTCAGGACTTTCATTTGCAGCTTTTTTAAGTCCCTTTTCTTTTGCAATCTTTTTTGCTTCGTCTGATTCAAGAGATTTGTATGCCTGAGCATGCTTACTCTTTTCCCAAATCTCTGCCATTGATCCTTTTTTCTCGCCTTTATGGCAAGGGGCGCAGGCTTTTATACCAACAAACTTGTTTTGTGCAAAAATACTCCCAACCAGAAAAATTGTGAGGAGTAGTGATGTAGCTATTACTTGTTTCATTATAAATCTCCTATAAGTTGATGATTAGAACAATGTTTTAATTGATTATTAATGATAATTGTTTGTTTTTAAATTCATATAAATATATTATTTTATTCAATAAGAATCAAACTGAACGAGTGTTAATACTATAAATTTTTTGATCTTTCTAGCAATCTTTTTCTTGTATATGCAATCAATCCGCCTGCATCCACTATTGCTTGCCGGGCTTTTGGCAGCGGTTCAACCGGAAAAGTTTTGCCTTTTGTTACATTCACCACTTTATCCGACAGGATTTCTAACTCATCACCTTCAGCCGCTTCGATTGTTGGACAAACAACTGTCTTCAATCCAAGGTTGACTGAATTCTGCAAAAATATTCTGGCAAATCCTTTAGCGACAATAACAATTTCATAACCTTTGATGGTTGAAACAGCTTGCTCTCGCGATGAGCCACATCCGAAATTAGCGCCTGCAACTATCGCACTGTTTGGTGGGATTTCCTTGTTCTTCAACCTTTTATTCAGTTCAGTCATATCTGCGAAACAATACTGCGGCGTTTCTGTAGGTAAAACGGTTGCCATGAATCTTCCCGGATAAATTATATCTGTAGAAATATCGTTTGTCATTATCGCAACAACTTTTGATGTATGATGTGACATATTAATTTACTCCTCTCGGATCTGTGATTACACCTGTGATTGCGCTTGCCGCAGCGACAGCCGCGGAACAAAGATACACTTCGGAATTGGGATTCCCCTGCCTGCCTTTGAAGTTCCTATTCGTCGTCGAGAGCGAAACATCTCCGTCAGCCAGCGCACCTTGGTGAACACCAAGACAACATCCGCAATTTGAATTCATGATAACAGCGCCCGCATCCATTAGATCGGCGATGTAGCCACGCTTGAGCGCTTCTTTATAAATCCTCCACGATGCCGGAAAAACCAACATGCGGACACCTTTAGCGACTTTCTTTTCTTTCAGAATTTTCGCCGCGACTTCTAAATCGTCTAATCGCCCGTTCGTGCACGAACCAATTACTATCTGATTTACTTTGATATTCTTCACCTCGGAGATCGGCTTGACGTTATCCACTGTGTGCGGACATGCAATTTGTGGATTGAGTTTGGCAACATCAATTTCAATTACTTGATCGTACTTTGCATCAGCATCCGGTTTCAGCAATTCACCCTTGAAATCAATTCCAGCTTCTGATTTCAAGTACTGCAATGTTTCTTCGTCGGGTGGGACGATACCGGAAGTTGCGCCCGCCTCAACCGACATGTTGGAAAGCGTTAAGCGACCCGACGTGCTCATGTTTTTAATTGTCTCACCATGAAACTCGAGCACTTTAAAGTTCGCACCTTCGGCGGTAAGTTTTCCGATCAAATAAAGAATTAAATCTTTTGGATAAACGCCCTCAGGAAATTTTCCATTGACATTCACTTTGATTGTACCCGGAACTTCAACATTCAGAACCGTTCCTAGAGTCCACACACTTGCCATTTCTGTTGCACCGATACCGAATGCAAATGTTCCAAGCGCACCATGACTTGTTGTATGGCTATCTGTTCCGACAATAACTGAACCGGGCAAAACATATCCATTCTCCGGCAACACTTGATGACAAATGCCTCCTTCGTCACCGCGAATGTCGTGAAATTTGGTTACACCTTGTTTAGCCACAAAGTCGCGGATCTTCTTCTGGTTTGTTGCTGTCTTCGAGCTTTCTGCCGGTACACGATGATCGAAGATAATTGCAATCTTCGATGGTTCCCAAACTTTCAGCGGGATGCCGGTATCTTTATAAATTTCAGAAAATTGATTGATCACCAACGCCGCATTCTCGTGCGACATCGCCAGATCAACCTTCGGCTCTAAAACATCGCCCGCCTTCACCGAAGTTTGTCCTGTTGCCTTCGCTAAGATTTTTTCTACTAGTGTCATTGACATAAATTACAGTATCTCCTTTATTTCTCTCTCGCAACGGACGCGAAGGGCACAACGTTGCGTTCTTTGCGACCTTTGCAAGAATTATTTCTTATATAATTTTCTTTTCTTTAAAACTTTTTATTTCTTCTTCAGTGTATCCGATACTCTTCAACACGTCAGCCGTGTGTTCCGACAACTTCGGCGGTGGTGAATCGATTGTGCCGGGTGTTTTACTAAATTTAGCTGTTAAATTGAATAACTTCAAATCACCAATGCCTTCACTGTAAACCGACTTAATCGTTTCGCGGTGTTTGATTTGTGGTTGATTCAGGGCATCTTCCAGACTTAGAATTTCACCTGAAGGTACATCGTTTTCATTCAGTTTATCAACCCAATACTTTGTTTCCCGTTCAGCGAGCTTTGCTTCCAATAAAGGTGTGAGGAGTTTCCGGTTTTTCTTCCTCGTGTCCCGTTCCTGAAAGCGCGAATCCGTTTTCAACTCGGGCACACCAAGTACATCCGCGACAGATTCCCACTGTTCCTGCTTGTTCGCCGCGATATTAATGTAGCCATCTTTTGTTTTGAATACCCCAGATGGTGCGGCTGTAAAATTATCGTTACCCATTAAAACCGGTTGTTGACCGCCGATGAGAAGATTCGCGGCAACCCATCCCATTAACGGCATTATTGAATCGAGAAGCGCGACGTCGATACTCTGCCCTTCACCGGTTTTCTCGCGGTAATACAATGCTGCCATGATTGCAAAGGCAGCATTCAGTCCACCCACGGTATCGCAAACGGGAAAACCAGCACGAAGCGGACTTAATCGTTCATCACCATTAATCGCCATTTCACCGCTCAGTCCTTGTATGATTTGATCGTAAGCGGGTTTCATCGCATCTGGTCCGTCTTTCCCAAATCCCGATATTCCGCAATAAATAATTTTAGGATTGATTTCCTTCAACGCATTGTACCCAACTCCCAACCGGTCCATCACATCCGGACGAAAATTTTCGACAACGACATCAGCCGTCTTCACCAGTTTTTTAAAGATTTCCTTCCCCTCGGGGAATTTCAGATTGAGAGTAACCGATTTCTTGTTAGCGTTCTGAGCAAGGAAGCTAGTCCCCATTTGTTTTTTATTCAATTCGGGAAGACATCCAAGCGCACGGGCAAGATCGCCGCCGGTTGGGTTTTCTATTTTGATGACCTCTGCGCCTAAAAGTGAGAGGTGAAGTGTTGCAAATGGTCCTGACAAGACATTTGTCAAATCGAGGACGCGGATATTTGATAATAATTTCATTACTACTGTCTATCTTAACATCACTTGATACTATTTTAATAATAAAAGTTTTTTAGTTTCAATATTATTTCCCGCCTGAAGCTTGTAAAAATACATTCCACTAGGATTGTTACTCGAATTCCACTGTACACTGTAGTTTCCCGGCGGTTGCGTTTCATTCACCAAAGTTGCTACTTCTTGGCCCAGCAAGTTAAACACTTTCAGCGTTACCAATTCTTGATTCATACTTCCTGCTTCATGATTAGGTATTGCGTAAGTGATAACCGTCATCGGATTAAACGGATTGGGATAATTCTGCCCGAGTTTGAATTTAGTTGATGTCGCCTCAAGTGGAAGCGAAGCAATCCCATCTTCACCAGGAGCTGGCGGCGGCAACTCATTGGATATTATTTTAGCAAAAGCTTGTTGGGAAATAGATGCGCTCACATCAAGTATTAAATAACCTTCGCCACTTGATTTTATCCAGTAGCCTTTAGCTGGCAGTAAGGTGTCCGCCTCTTGATAAGAACTGTTATAGCCGTAAAATGGACTTATAAGCAATTCTGGCGGCTCAGATACAGCTTGCGAGGCCAGCAGCGGTTGGGATAAAGCACCGATCAAGTTCCACCCTTCGTGTAAAGGTATAGATAATGAGTCAACGTAAGTTCCGGCTAAAAAATATTCTGTTTCCTCGGGAAATTTAAGCCAGAATCCTATACCGGGACGGAGGGTGTCCAGTCGTTGGTAAGCCAGCCAACTATGGTAGTAAAAGGCGTTGGAGATAGCTGTTGGGTATACAGTCTGTTTTAAAGCGCTGCAAATTTCTTGCGGTACTGACAGTATATTCCAGCGTGCCTGTGTTTGGTATTGCCGAGCATTTGGCGCGTAAGTGCCAAAGTCTACCGTGGTATCCTGGCAGGTAGGGCTTAGGGTAACGTAGTGGGTATCAGCCGCAGGATAAGTGGTTTGCCAACAGGAATTGCTAGCCGTTGTCACTAAATAAGATTCTTGGGAGCGTGATTCAAAAGACCAACTTCCCAAACTATTGGCTAGAGTTGAATCCAATAATTGGCCATCACTTGCCCGCAGCAGGTAGACTTTCCATCCTGCTAATCCAGGTTCGCTAATATTCTGACTACTATCGTTGTTGATGTCGTACCATACAGTACCCTGGATATTACCATCATCGCCAAAGGAATCAATCAACCAATCGGTTCCGCTTCGTCGCTGTTGCAAATAGTCAATGTTAAAGTCGTTGAATCCACTTTGTCCGAATAAAAATCCGAATTCGAATTCAATAAAATCAATACTACTTAATGTGTCGGAAAAAGGCATAGGTCCGCCGGAATTTCCCCATTGACCCTGTTCATAATTAGTCCAGATGGTTGTGCTTATAGCGATACTATCATTTTTTATGAATCGTGGTTTTATACTTCCATCGGCTCCACTTATAGAAAACGCTTTGTAAAGAGACCAAGATAACTCATTAGACCACGGAAGATTTTCAAACGATTTTTTCATCCGAAATATGGCATTGGGATTATTGGACCAGTATTTGATATTCATGGAATTGTTTCCTTGAACAGCAAAAGGTTGTATTTCAAATTTTATCGAATCCATTTCGGAGTACGATACTGTCCAACCACCAACAGTCTGGGCGTTTATATTGTGAGGCATAATCACCATCAAGGTAATCATTGCTGCGAAAAGAATTGTTAAGGTTTTCATTTTTTTCTCCTACTTCTCAGAGTTAAACAATATCTTTCTGAATAGTAATCTCTCCGGACTTATACACCAACCCCGGCATCTCACGATTAAAGAATGCTGCAAAATCTTTTGCCAGATCAACCAGCTTTCCTAAATCAACATCTTTTCTGTATCCCATCCGCTTTAAAGCATGTACAAAATCTTCAGTGCAAACATTTCCTGCCGCAACTTTCGTGAACGGGCACCCACCAAGTCCGGCAATAGATGATTCATAACTTTGCACACCGATTCTCATTGCCGCATATACATTGGCGAGTCCCATTCCATATGTGTTATGGAAATGGCACACCGCTTCAATTGAACTATCGAGTTTGAATATCTCCTCATAGAGTTTCTCGACTTGATCTGGAGTTGCGTGTCCGGCAGTATCTGCAAGCGAAATATTTTTTAAACCAGCATCGAGATATTTTTTAACGATAGTCAATACTCTGTCTTGCGGGACAGGTCCTTCAAATCCACAACCAAATGCTGACTGCACCGATACTTGCACACGCTTTCCTGCCAACACTGCTTGCTTTGCTGTCGCGATGATTTTCTCTGTGGCTTCTGTAATACTCATGCCGGTATTTTTTTTGCTGTGCGTTTCACTTGCCGAAACACCCATGCAGTACATCTCAACACCACACTTCTCGCCGCGCTCCAATCCTTTTTCGTTAAGGACAAATCCAGATAAAATTGTTTTACTTGTCTTATTTCTCGTCAACTCTGTGAAAAGCTTATCTGTATCAGACATTTGCGGGACTTTTTCAGGATGAACGAACGAGCCAATCTGGATAATGTCCACTCCGGAATCCATTAATAAATTAATCCATTTTAGCTTTTGTTCAGTTGGGACGACCTGCTTTTCCATCTGCAAACCGTCGCGCAAACCGACTTCGTGTACTATAATTTTTTGCATTGTTTGAAGTTAAAATATTCCTTAGTGGTTCTTAGTGATCTCCGTGACTTAGTGGTTTTCTTTTTAACCACTAAGACACAAAGGACACGAAGATTCACTAAGCCATTATTACAGTTATAATATACGTTAAGGGTTTTAAAGTTTAGCGGCGATAGCATGCGCCATATCAAGTGTTTTGCTGTTTCCGCCCATATCATATGTGCGAACTTTGCCTTCTTTAATGACGGCAGCAGTTGCGTTTTCTAATTTTGTTCCCATTTCTTTTTCGCCGAGCCAATCGAGCATCATCTTTGCTGCAAGAATTGTTGCGATAGGATTCACTTTATACTGTCCGGCATATTTAGGAGCAGAGCCGTGCGTCGGTTCAAAGACAGCTAACTTCTCGCCGATGTTGCCTGAGCATCCGAATCCCAACCCACCAACCATTTGAGCGCAGAGATCGGAGATAATATCGCCGTAAAGATTTGGCGCAACTAATACATCGTAGTTAAAAGGATTCTTCAGCAGCCACATTGTCATCGCGTCAATATTTGCATCGTCCACTTCTATACCGGGATAATTCCTGGCAACTTCTTTTGCCGTTTCAAGAAATAATCCGTCGGTTGCACGCACAACGTTTGCCTTGTGAACAATTGTTACTTTCTTTCTGTTAAATTTCTTTGCAAAATCGAATGCGGCACGAACGATTCTCTCAGACCCTTTTCGCGTATTGATCTTGCATGAGATTGCATATTGATCTCTCGAATAATCTTTAAAAGCAGTAAACGGTTTAGAGATACGCAACAATGTTTCAGCAAGCTCGGGGGGAACCGGTGAAAATTCAACGCCACAATAGAGGTCTTCAGTGTTTTCTCGGAACACAACAAGGTCAATATCCTCTTTGTAATTTAACGGATTACCGGGATAACCTTTGCACGGACGCAGACAAACATAAAGATCGAACAGTTGCCGCATACGGACAATGGGTGATCGATAGATGAGTCCCTTTCCCCTCAATTCCGGGACAAGTTCTGCCTCTGCTTCCTTAATCGGTTTTGATGTAATAGCACCGAACATTGCCGCATTGACATTCTTCAGAAGATCAATTGTACGTTGTGGAAACGCATCACCTTCCTTGCACCAGAACTCCCATCCAATATCGCCGTGAATATATTCGGCATCGAGCTTGAGTATATCTAAAACAATTTTTGCGGCTTCGAGAACTTCGATGCCAATTCCATCCCCGGGGAGCCATGCTATTTTATATTTTGCCATGTTAGACTAATTCCTTCCTGTTAGTTTATTCAGATTTATTAAAAAAATATTTTTTGAGACATAAAAAGATTACAAAACCCGTCTACCAGTGGGCAAGTAAATTCGGAATGCCAGACGTCTTTCTTTAAGCTTTTTCGAACGCATCGCTGATTTGATCGAGAGTATCAAATTTTACACGGAGCATTTCAGCTTTTTCTTTCAGAAGCCGAAGTGATTTTTCCCTTTCAGAAAGAAGGTCGTTCAGTAAAATTTTGACATCGGGGTAATCGCATTCAGCAGAAATTGATTTATATTCCTTAATAGCTTCTTCTTCACGAAGAACAGCCGCATCTAATGCTGCGCATAAACCCTTGCAAGAATGTACACATTCTGTTTTCATTTTAATCCTTTCATTTATTAGACAGGAATTTTTTCAGTTGCTAATTCTTTACCACGCAAAAGAGCTTGTTTATTAATCGGCAACAGATGATGGTAGCGTTCCGGTAAAACTTTTTTCAGTGCATCCATTACTGAATCAAAAGAAAGAATACTGTGAACTCCTAACAGACCGCCAAGTACGATCATATTCATTACTTTCGTATTTTTCATCTGAACAGCAACTTCGCTCGCAGGGATCGGTACGTTCTTTATGTCGTTCCTTGTAGGTGGGTTGATGATATTTGTGCTATCGTATAATATTGTCCCACCGGGTTTCACCATCGATTCAAATTTGTCAAGCGAAGGTTGGTTAAGCGCAACGACAATGTCGAACTGCGAAATAATAGGCGAACTGATGCGTTTATCTGAAACTATCACAATGCAGTTTGCAGTACCGCCTCGCATTTCAGGACCGTAAGACGGCATCCATGAAACTTCTTTCTTTTCTACAAGTCCGGCGTATGCCAAAACCTGTCCCATAGATAAAACTCCCTGACCGCCAAATCCTGCAAAAATAATTTCATATGTCATTGCACAACCTCCTTCTTTGGTTGAGGTGGCGGAGTCTTTTTCTCGACCAGTTTACCGGAATCCTTCAGGTCGCCTAACGGATAGAACGGGAACATGTACTCTTCAATCCACTTGTTTGACTCTACTGGAGTCATTTTCCATCCCGAGGGACAGTTGGATACAATTTCTACCAAACACGTGCCTTTTTTTTCCATTTGATACTTGAACGCTTTTTCTAATGATTTCTTAAAAAATCTAACCGCAGAAGCAGTATGCACAGCTTGACGTGTTACATAATGAGTGCCTGGCAACGTTGCTACAACTTCAGTAATTTTAAAGGGATAGCCCTGAGTCTCAACTTGTCTGCCTTCGGGAGTTGTGCTTGTTTTCATACCGAGAATTGATGTAGGAGCCATCTGTCCGCCTGTCATGCCATAAATTCCGTTATTGATAAATATGATAAGAAAATTCTCACCGCGATTACAAGCGTGTATAGTTTCGGCCGTCCCAATTGCCGCGAGGTCGCCGTCACCTTGATATGTAAAAACAAATTTATCAGGAAGAACGCGCTTTATTCCTGTTGCAACTGCTGTTGCTCTGCCGTGAGCCGCCTCCTGCATATCTATATTCATATAATGGTATGCAAGAACTGAGCATCCGACAGGCGCCACGCCAATTGTTTTATCATCTATTTTCATTTCTTGTAAAACTTCCATCAAAATTTTATGTACAACACCGTGCCCACAACCGGGACAGTAGTGCATCCGAACTTCAGATAATGTCTCGGGTTTTCCCCAAACCATCTCCATTCCATCAACAGGTATTTCTATGTTATTCATACTAAACTTTCTCCTTCAATATTTCAACCGAGGTATTTTTTAATTCTGTCTTGTCGATAAATTTAACAAGAGCATCGAATATTTCTTCGGAAGACGGGATTATTCCTCCCATACGTCCGTAGAACTCAACAGGAATTTTACCGTTTACACCAAGGCGAACGTCTTCCACCATCTGACCCGCATTCATCTCTACGACCATTGCGCCTTTAAGTCTATCTGCCATCTCGTTAAGTATTTTATACGGGAAAGGATAAAGTGTAATCGGACGGAGAAGACCGACCTTTAATCCGCTTCGACGGGCAATTTCGACTGAGCGCTGACAAATCCGGGATGATAACCCGAAAGCAAGCAGAATATAATCAGCATCATCAGCATCTATTAATTCGTAACGAACTTCTTCCTGTTCTATCAATCGATATTTTGTCTGTAGTTTAACGTTTATTTTTTCCATCTCTTCAGACTGTATGTGCAGCGAGGTAATTACGTTTGGAGCTCTGTCGGAAGTTTTACCGGTTGTTGCCCAAGGTTTCAAAGGTTTGTGATCTTTAGGATTGTAATCGGGGAATATTACTTTTTCCATCATTTGTCCTAGAGCGCCGTCAGAAAGAATGATAACCGGATTTCTGTATTTTTCTGCAAGGTCGAATCCGAGATATACAAAATCTGCCATCTCCTGTACACTTGCTGGAGCCAACACAATCATGTGATAATCACCGTGCCCACCTCCTTTTACTGCTTGGAAGTAGTCGCCCTGTGAAGGTTGAATAGTACCGAGTCCGGGACCGCCTCGACTGATGTTTATTAGAAGACATGGAAGTTCGGCACAAGCGATGTAAGAAATTCCTTCTTGCATCAAACTTATACCTGGACCCGATGAAGAGGTCATCACTCTTGCACCGGCACCTGACGCACCATAAATCATGTTAATTGCTGCCACTTCGCTCTCAACTTGCATAACGATCATACCTCGTTTACGGCCCTCATCTGCTAAGTATTCAATAATTTCAGATTGGGGAGTTATCGGGTATCCAAAATACGCATCGCAACCTGCTAAGATCGCAGCCTCAGCAGCGGCTTCATTTCCTTTCATTAAACGGACATCGCTCATAGGTCAAGCCTCCCTTCTCCATTTGGGACTTCCGGATTTTCAATCGTCACTTTGATATCACGCTTAACTTGCGAAATCACTGCTATAGGTTCTTTATCTTTCTTTTTTGTAGTGCGATAAACTGTTATAACAGCATCGGGGCATACTAAAGCACAATTAACGCATCCAGTGCAATTATCTTGAACTAAAACTGCGTAGTGATAACCTTTTGAATTTATTCCTTTTGACATCTGAAGGCTATCCTGAGGGCATGCTTCAATGCACAGCTCGCACCCTTTACATGTTTCAATATCTATCTTTACTGTTCCTTTAACTGCCATTCTATTTTTCCTTTAAATAATCGTGTGTTCTATTAAGTCTAAATTATTGAGCATCCTGAACAGCCATTGCCGTAATATTGACAATGTCAGAGACGTCGTTACCCGGTATTAATAAGTAAACCGGTTTACGAATTCCCATTAGTATCGGTCCGACGGCTGTAGCTCCGCCCAAACGAGCCAATAGTTTATATGCAATATTCGCCGATGTAAGGTCTGGGCATATCAACACGTTCGCGCCGCCTTTAAGAGAACTGAATGGATATATTTCGCTCAGAATTTCGGGTGTTACCGCAGTGTCGGCTTGCATTTCACCGTCGATGTTTAAGTTCGGCATTTTCTTTTTCACAATTTCGACTGCAGCACGCACCTTCTCTGCTAACGGATGATGAACACTGCCAAAGTTACTGAAGGATAACATTGCAATATTGGGTTCAACATCATATTTCTTAACCTTTTCTGCCGTTAACATAGCTATCTGAGCGAGTTGTTCAGCGGTCGGCTCAATATTGATAGTCGCATCGGCAATAAAGATTGTCTCATTCTTGAAAATTAACATGTATAAACCTGCAACTACAGATGTATCATCGCTATGTCCGATAATTTGAAGTGCTGGTTTTACAGTGTCTGGATAATGCTGTGTTAAACCGGAAATCAACCCGTCGGCGTCACCCTCACGTACCATCATCATACCAAAGTAATTATTGACTTTGAGCAATCTCTCAGCATCGAAATGTGTAATGCCTTTGCGTTTACGGTACTCGTAGAATTTTTCCAGATACTCTTTATATTTCGGAGAGCTTACCGGATTAATTATTTGGATGCCTTCAAGGTTGGTTCCAGTTTCTTTTGCTTTTTGTTTTATTACGATGGGATCGCCAACTAAGATTGGATGAGCTATATTCTCATCGATTACAATCTGTGCTGCACGGAGAATTTTTGTTTCTTCTCCTTCTGGAAATACAATTTTCTTTGGAGATTTTCTGGCTTTGTGAATGAAGCTTCTCATTACTTCGCGAGATTTACCGAGACGTGCCTCGAGTGAATCTTTATAAGCTTCGAAATCATTTATCTGAACCCGTGCAACGCCTGTTTCGATAGCAGTTCTCGCTACTGCAGGAGCTTCCCACAACAGAACTCTTGGGTCGAGCGGTTTTGGAATAATATACTCCTTCCCAAATTCTATCTTCTTGCCGCCATAAGCTCTTATCACTGAATCGGGGATGTCTTCTTTTGCAAGCTTTGCAAGCGACATTGCAGCGGCTACCTTCATCTGGTCATTAATTTGCGTAGCACGCACATCAAGAGCGCCGCGGAAAATAAACGGGAAACCAAGAACATTGTTTACCTGATTTGGATAATCTGACCGGCCTGTTCCCATAATAACATCATCTCGCGCTGCAACAGCATCGGGATAAGTAATTTCAGGATCCGGATTAGCCATCGCAAAAACTATCGGCTTGTCAGCCATTGATTTAACCATAGCTTTGGTAACGAGGTCTTTCACGGATACGCCGCAAAACACATCTGCACCTTTCATAGCATCTGCGAGTGTTCGATCTTCGGTATCTACAGCAAAGTATTCTTTATACTTGTTCATGCCTTCTTTGCGACCGACATAAACGACACCTTTTGTATCCACTAAGCGAATATTCTTGTGCTTTACACCGAGTGTTTCATAAAACTTCGCACACGCAATTCCCGAGGCACCGGCACCGCTAAATACGACCTTTATCTCATCAATTTTTTTACCTGAAATTTCCAGCGCATTTAACAACGCCGCACCACTAATGATTGCCGTTCCATGCTGGTCGTCGTGAAATACCGGAATATTCATTATCTTTTTTAATTCTTCTTCTATCTCGAAACATTCCGGAGCTTTAATGTCTTCAAGGTTAATTCCACCGAAAGTTGGCTCTAACATCTTCACACATTTAATTATTTCTTTTGGGTCGTGTGAATCAATTTCAATATCAAACACATCGATGTCGGCGAATTTTTTAAACAGAACGCCCTTGCCTTCCATAACAGGTTTACCGGCGAGCGCTCCTATATCACCTAAACCTAAGACTGCCGTACCGTTACTGATTACAGCTACTAGATTGCCTTTTGCAGTATAGAGGAAAGCATCTTCAGGGTTGTGATGAATTTCCATACATGGGTCAGCAACACCTGGAGAATATGCAAGTGATAAATCGCGTTGTGTAGAACAGGGCTTGGTCGGTATGACTTCTATTTTGCCTCTCCGACCTTGCGAGTGATAATCGAGAGAATCTTGTTTACGTATCATTTAAATCCCCTTTCAAATTTGATTTTCTTTTAAAAAATATAGTGATTTTGAGGAATATTTGGAGGATAACACACATATGAAGAGAACTATTACCTAGAGACACTTAATATTAAAAAAAATATTAACGATAAGCAAATAACATGGCATAAATTATCCAAACCACCATAAGAAACCCGATTGATAATGCAGTCCATGCAAAAAACCTTATGCCCTTAATAACAATAGCCGGATAAGGTTCCACTAAAAACTTTTCTAACTCACCGCTCTTTACAAGCGCTTCGTACTCTGCTGGTTTGTCTTCTTTTAGTTCTTCTACAGACATCCGCCCGGTAAAGATAACAATATCCATCGGAAATTTTTCAGGACGCAGATGTGTGTTGAAAAAATGAACCGTAAAAATAAATCCGGTAGCAAGCAATGCTTCATCGCTATGAATAATAGTCGCAACATTTAGCAGCCAGCCGGGTAAAACGAGTGTAAAAATTTCCGGAAACCAAAGCATCAACCCGGTTGAGCCGATCACCATCATTCCCCAGAACACGGCGAAGTAATCGAATTTTTCCCAATAGGTCCATCTCCCGTATTGGGGTTTTTCACCAAGCCCCAGAAACCATTTTATCGAACCGACGAAGTCCTTCAAATCTTTTTTTGTAAATAGCATTGTATTAGTACCAAAAACCAGTGAACCGAGCGAGCCATACTTTTTCCGTTTTCGGATTAATAATTCTATTATGTGAGTAATAAATATCCCGAACATTACGGTTGCAGCAAACCGGTGAATGTAACCCGCAAATTCGAAACCACCAAATATTCTCGACAGAATGTATGCCCAGTCGGTGTAAGAAAACTTTAATGTCATACCCGTGGCAGCTAAACTGATAAAGCTCATTATCATCAAAATATGAAGCGCTCTATTTAATCGCGTGAATCGAAGGAATTGTCTTTCAGTATTACTTTCCATCTGTTGGGTCCTCTTCCTTTTTTAATTCTGCTGTCAAGTGTGTTTGTTTCTTTTTCCGACGCATCTGCAATGCACGGGGTAGCCACAGCAATGTATGTATACCACCAAAAATAAAAGTGCTTAGCAACAAAGTTGTCATTCCCCAGAAAGTCCAGAACAAAAACGGATATTTATCAGGATCGTGGTGAGTTGCATGCGTCAAGTAACCCGCGAAACGTCTGTTTGCCCCCGGATGACATTTTTGACAAGTTTGAACCACGTTTTCACGACTTAAATGCGATCGTGTGTCCGACATAGGAAGTATATCGTGAGCGCCATGGCAATCGTAACACTTGGCTGTTTTTGTGTAACCGAGTTGCGAGACTTTGCCATGGTACGTGTCGAAATATGTCTTCGCAATATCTACATGGCATCTGCCGCATTTATCCATTATGTCTAATTTAAAACCGTCTGCATCCGTGCGACGAATTTTATGAGCGCTATGGCAATCGTTACACACTGGCAATTCTTTGTCAGTTTTTCCAACCATCACAGCATGTATGCTATTCTCGAATTTTTCTTCGATACCGTGGTGACATTTACCGCATGTTTTAGGAATATTTTTAGTATTGACACTCGATTCTGGATTATCATGCGGCAGTTCTCTATGTGCTGTATGGCAATCTGTGCACATAGCGGTAACCGTCAAGCCGCTTTTCAATAAACCTTTACCATGTATACTTTCTGCATAATGTGTCGTAATTTCATGTTCAGTTCCCGCGTAGCGCACTGCGGCTTTTTCACCTTCACGATGACAGCGTGCACAAAGACTCGGAACATTTGTTGGAAAGGTAGGCGATTTCGAATCGCGTTTCCCGCGGATTGTGTGTGTTGTATGGCATTCGGTGCAGGTAGGAGCGTTTGGGTCTTTCTTCGCAAACATAGCCCCGTGTGTACTCTTTTGGTACTCATCCACAACAGCAGTATGACACGCTGCGCAATCGACTTTGTTCTTTATTGTGGCACAAGAACGATGCAGCGAAGGGCTTACTTCGGAATGGCACTGGCTGCAAGCAGTTTTTGTATGGGCTGATTGTTTTAGGTGTTCAGGGTTTACAGTCAACGACCTGCCGTCGGATGTTGCCTTTACATCTGGCTTTTCGTGGCATCCTAAACAATCACGGTCAGCCATTCCCTGGTCATAGAAAACTTTCCGCACTTTATGAGGTTGATGGCAATCTACACAAGCAGGAAGGACATGAGCTTCCTTTTCCCACAGAGCACCTTTAATTACTTTACGATGAACCTCTTCAATTTGAGCATGGCACTGTGAACAGGTTTTAGCAATATTTTTCCGTGCGATTGTTGAACGACTATCAGTGTGAGGCAGGATTCTATGAGATGAATGACAGGAGATACATGTTGCGCTAACAACCAAACCCTTCTTCAATAAACCTTCGCCATGAATACTTTCAGAATAATTTTCTAGTATATGGTCTTGATGTATTACTCGTTCTTTCTGTACAATCGCTCCCTCTTGATGGCACTTGCCACACAGAAATGGTATACGCAAAGGCGCCACAACTGAAAGAGGATCTTTGACACTAATTATATCGTGTTTACCGTGGCAGTTTTGACACGTCGGTGCAAGTTTATCGCCGCGCGTGGCTGCCTTCCCATGAAGACCCTCAGAAAATAACGACTGCTGGTCGGAATGGCACGTTCCGCAATCGACTTTTGCTAAATCTTCATCATGCGGGAATTCTTTCCCAGCAAGATCGGCATGGCAGTCAACGCAAGAAAACGAGCCATGCACAGATTTAGTAAATTTTTTGTTATCAATAAACAAATGAATAGTTTTACCAGCACGCTTTTTTGTTAAAGTTGCATCGCTATGGCAAGCTAAACATTCAGCCGATTCCTGAGCATACAAATTACTTCCGATTACAAACAACAGGTTAGCTAAAAAAAATATTAAATTAAATAAAGTGATTTTTTTCACGATTCATGTACGATTTATTTATTTATGCTTTCGAATATTGTTTCTTCTTTTTCCTCAGCAAGCGTTTTTTGTTCTTCTATCCTCATTCGTTCTAATTCGAGGGGATGTTCTTCTTCCATTTCGGTCTCGGTCAATGTTCCTTTAATCCAAGCTAAATTCATTGGATAAACATCCGGGTTGAATATAATAAAATATAAATGCCAAACGATGATTGACAGAGTAGCAAGCCAAGCTTCGTAAAAATGAATAGTCCGGGAAATATCCCATCCTAATTTTGTGAGAAGACCCATAAAGGTATTGTCGAACCATAGAATAATTCCGGTTAGAACCATAACCAACGTACCCCAAATGAGCGCCCAGTATTCGCTTTTCTCGATATAACTGAAGCGGTCTAACTTTGGTTTTACCTGACTCAATCCAAAATTATATCTTACAATGCCTATTGCATCGAATATATCTTTACGAACCGGTAACAAATCTTTAATGAGTTGCTTTCCTCGTGGAACAAACAAAATATAATAAACATGATACAAACTTGCTACGACCATTACTACTGCTGAAATGCGGTGTATGAGACCACGGATTTCAAAAATCAGAGGACTGATGTCCCTGATTGGTACAACCCACCAGGCATCGGGATATTTCAGCATGAACCCTGTGATGACCAGAAGTATGAAACTAATCATTAAACTCATATGTTGAATTCGTTCAGATAAACACATCCTAAGGTAAAGCCGATGACTTACTTGGTGATGCGGAATCAAACCACGTCGCGCCATTAATTGCCGTTTTCCTTTTCTGAAAAAATCAGCAGCGTTATGTACAAACATACCGCCAACAACTGAAATGATTAAAAGAATATAAGTAGTAGCGATGAAATATAGAATTGGCTCATCCTTTGATTGTGCGATAATGTGAACAGAACCTTTAGTAAAATTTTCGTTAGCTCCCGGATGACAGCTACCGCAAGTTTCAGCTAATTTCGATTTGTGTGTTTTAGATGTAGAGTCCGCGGAAGATTTTACGTCGTGATAACCGTGGCATGATGCACAATTAGCAACAGAAATATCGCCGCCCTTACCCGCAAGTCCATGATAGCTATCCTTAAAACTTGCATAACGTTTACTCGCAATACCATATTTTTCTGAAAGCCTTAAAGATTCATGGCATGGTGTACAAACTTTTCCTGATATATTCACTGCTGACGTCGGCGATTTTGGGTCATCGTGAGGTAAAATAGTGTGTTCACCGTGGCAATCTGTGCAAGTTGCCGACGACAAAACTCCCCTTGTGACCGCTTTTCCGTGACTGCTTTCGTTGAATATTTTTCCTTCCTTTTGATGACACTTGGAACAAGTTTCTGCAACTTTTAATTTATTGACAAACGAAGTTGGGTCGCTTCCCTTTTTCATATCGTGTGCACCGTGACAATCGCTGCAAGTGGCAGCATTCAGTTTTCCTGCTTTCATAGCCTGTCCGTGGACACTCAATTCATAACCCTTAATAAATTCGGCTGAAGGGCTTACAATTGCGCGAACGTCAGAATTATCGAGGTGACACTTTAAGCAAACTTCAGCTTCATGCTCACGGCTGACCTTAGATTCTTTATTAGCTATAGACCTTATTGTATGCTCACCATGGCAATCGCTGCAGAAAGGCGCACCTTTGACACCTTTGACTAAAGCTTTGCCATGGTCTGATTCAAAATAATGTTTTACTATGTCGGTATGACATTTACCACACGTATTCCCTTCATGTTCTCTGCCTTCAGGTGTTCGGAGCGCTTCGAGAGAAACAATGTTGTGAGTTCCGTGGCAATCTGTACATTGAGCACCGCCTTTTACTATTCCATGCACGCTTTTAGTATATAATTCAGCTTTCGAGCCGTTATGGCATTTCAGACATTTTACAGGTTTTATAGTCTTTGCGTGTGGAATTTCTCCGGCATCAAAACCGGTATGGCAATCAATACAATTAAATTCACTGTGAGGAGATTTGGCAAATTCTTTCTCATCATAATACAAAGAAATTGTTTTACCTGATTTTTGCATAGTCAATGTATTATCGCTATGACACATCAGACAGTCAGTATTAGTCTGCGATTGAATTCTATTAATAAGTGGGTTAACGAGAAGAATGAAAACCGAAAGAATAAATATGCGGCTGGTGGAATGTTTGAGAATACTCATTAACGATATTTGCTCCTATAATTATTTTGATTGTTGTATTTGATAATTTTATTTATTGAGATTTGAAACAAATAATTGATCTATAACATCCAACATTTGAATTGCTTCTACAGGCTTCAATAATATTTCGTCAACATATGTGTGAATGTTTTCCTTTGTCTCTGTGCCGAAAGATTTGTAAATGTCGACTAAAACGATCAAGAGATTTTTATACTGATTCTTTAAGTTTAGAATAAAATAATAAACCTGCTGGTCGGATTTGTTCGAGTCGGCTAAAAGCAAATCTATTCTCTCGTTATTGATTAGTGCATTTAACTCCTCCAAATTAGTCGTATAAATAACTTGATATTTCGACTGAAATAAAAGAGCTAAACTTCTGCAAAAATCAGAATCCTCACTAAATATAAGTATTTTTTTAAAAAAATGTTCGTTATTTTTCGAAAATTGTTGTTCAGTTATATTTACATTAACGTCTTTATTCATAAACACGTATCAAACTCGATTACTAGGGAACGCAATTACTATGCCATCCAATTATCATTTAAGGCATATAAAAAGCACTATTATTTAGAGGATTTTAAACAAATAAACGAATTGCAAGAAAATATTTCGCAATTCTGAAAGAATTCATTAAAAATATTCTGAATAAAAAAGTCGAGGTCGTTCCCGACCTCGACTTCTGAATATTGGGATATAGGTTAAATTGTTACTTAACCAAGATCATCTTTTTAACAGATGTATAGCTTTCGGATTTCATCTTGTATAGATAAATTCCGCTGTTAACAGAAATACCAGATTTATCCTTGCCATTCCACGAGATAGAGTAATAACCAACTTCATGCTGACGATTTACCAGAGTTAATACTTCCTGACCGATGCTGTTGTAAACCGTAATGGTTACATTCCCGGCTTGAGATACTTGGTATTTAATACTTGTGCTCGGGTTAAACGGGTTTGGATAATTTTGCTTCAAAGAAAACTCGGTTGGCATCCCATTCGGGTCATCTACATCTAAAAATAATATATCGGTTCCGGATGTTTGTCCCTTGTTACCTGAGAAATCGAATCCGCGAACGACATAATAATAATGTGAAGCTTCGACAACATCATTGTCGATAAAGAAATTGTCTGTCGTAGTTCCGATAGGTGGTGTAGATTCGAAATCAAATCCGGGAGTTGTTCCACGATAGATCGCATAGTAGTTTAAATCTGAATCTGTCGGTGTATCCCATTGTAGCCTAATTGCTGGAACAACAATACTTGCAGCTAATCCAGATGGCGCTGTGGGAATAAGATTATCTGCCGAATATCCGCTATCAACTCTTGACTCCGCTACTATTACATTATTAGTATCGTGAGCTGTAACCTTGAATTTTGTCCAAGCCATTCCCGCACTAACGGTTGAGTCAAATAGTGTTGGCACATTAACAGAATACAATTCTGTGCCGGCTATAGGCGACCATCCAACGAAAGTCCAAACTGTACCAGCAATGCTAAACTGATTTCCTTTAACAATTGTTGGTAGATATTTTTCGACATCTTTCCATGAATCAATTGCTACAACCTTTCCGATCTTAGCTTCATCTTCTCTCCATATCCCATAGTTTCGTATTGGATTTAGAGGCTCTGTTTCACCCGGGAATTTGTACCATGCGATCTGGATTTGTTTTCCCTGATCGTTTGGAACATCTGTGATAGAGCCGATTTGACCGGCTAACCGAGAATAGAAAATAGCATCTATACCCGTTTGCAATAAGCTCACCACATATTTAGGATTGTGAACACCATGCGAGCCATCATACTTTACGTAAAGGTAATTCCAAAAGGCTTTCTTATATAAAGTTGAATCTGGCGACAACTTGACCATATCGCGATTTACAGAATCTAATCCTATAGGAGGTAACATCTTAGCCAATTTTTTCTTAAGCCCTTCAACTTCTGTTATAAAAGCTTCCAAGGTCCCATTTTTATCATAATCGTAAGATGCCTTAATCTGGTCGAATTTTGTAATACCAGCATGACAAGCGTTACACCCAGTAACGTTATTATATGTTATGGATGTGTTTGGATCTGTATAACTCATTGTCCAAGAATGCTGTCCAATCTTATCGCGAGCGGCTGTACCGGTATCTGGAGTAGCCGACATATGGCAACCGACACAAGAATTCTCGACATTCTGGTGAGCAATACTTGAAGGTAACGTTGCACCAAATGTGTGACCGTTTTGTCCTAAGAATATATCGGTAGCTCCTGCATAATGAGGACCCCATGTGCTCGACATCGCGGTTTGTGTGATGTAGCGATTTTCACCTCTTCGATATTTATGGCAGTTCACACATGTTTTTCCAGAGCCAAAATTAAAACTTGAATAGTTATAACCGGTGGCTAATGTATCCGACCCTGCCGGTCCTGTGCGTAAACTCGTCGAATGTGGCTCGTGGCAGGTCTGGCATGTAATCATGGTTTGCTTTATTTGACCGTAACCTGCGGCTGCACTGTTATCAAATGATTTTCCTTTTGTGAAATTGATAAATGCTTGTCCGTCATGGCATCGCACACAAGCATTTAAATTGTAATTGGTGCCTACCGGTGTACCGGTTGTTCTGAATGAACTTGACCAAACCGCTTCGCTATGTCCTGAATTTTCCCATTGGGCATACTTGTTATGTCGCCAAGGTTCATTATGACATTGACCGCAAACGCCGGCATCCATTGTTTTGGGTTGTGTTCCCGTTCCAAAGTGTGTCGGATTTTTTGGACCGTGGCAGTTTTCGCACGTAATGCCGCCGACTAAACTTAATAATTTTTTATCTGTCGTAAGTAAGGAATCAAAAAGTCCAATTCTCCATGGCTTCCAGTCATCGGCAACAAATCCGACCGTAGTTGCCACGTCATCAAATCCACCGTTCACTGCTGTGGCATTTTTGTTATAACCTGTGGTATGACATTGAAAACACGATTCGCCCCAGTATGAACCATTCAAACCGTCCATCCCATTTTTAAACATGTTAGCATGTCCCGATGATTTCCAATTTGTATAGATTGTTGGCGTAGCCGCTTCATGGCACGATGCACAATTGAACGCAGCACCGGCAACACTCTTCCAATTGGTTCCAGTATAGTTTGCTGCTGTTATTGTTAATGATGTAGAATGTGAACCCGCTACTGTAGTGATTGTTAATTGTACAGTGTACGTTCCAGCCACATCAGGACGGAAATTAGAGAGTTGATCTGTGGTTGTTTCGAGAACAGTCAAAGATCCGCCTGGTACTGCCGTAAGCTCCCAAAGATATGTTAAAGCAGGTTTATAAGTAGTATAACCCGAAGTATCCCAGCCTGTCATCCAGACCATGGTACCAACACCGACGGTATTTAAACCAGTTGATACATTATCCCAACCGTTCGGGTTTGATAAACCCAGCAGAGTGAGCTTATGCCCATCCATTGCTTCTACTTTTATTGCTGCCTTCTGGGCAAACAATAAAGATGTAAATAGAAGTAGGAGTAAAATAAAGAAGAACGAATTTGATATGAATTTTTTCATAAAAGAACCCTTCATTGATTTGATTGATTTTGATTTATTTTAAATCCAAAACAATATTATTACTGCATTGATGTATCGATATCACTCAACTTTGATGCCAGCCCCACAGAACATAATATCCCCATTTTTATTCATATTCAGGGTGTTTTCAGGAAGAACTTACTTAATTTTTCAATTTTGCATTCTATGGGAATTAAAATTATTAGATTTGGTAAGGAAGGATAGAACTGTTTTATTTATTTTCTTGATGGTCTTGCTTCATTTGAATTTGATGTTCCTGCATCCGACGGTAAAGAGTTGAAGTGCTGATATTCAAAATATTGGCAACTTTGTCTTTATCGTGGTTGCAAAGTTCCAAAGCTTGAGAAATATATTTTTTTTCATACTCTTTCATTGCTGTATCAAGTGAGGGCAAATTCTCGAGATAATTGGAGGAAAGACCGTACCTAATACTATCAGGTAAATCGTTAATTGTGATTAAATCACCGGTTGTAAAAATAAGAGCACGCTCTATCACGTTTTCTAGCTCACGAACTTCACCTTTCCACTTGTGGTTTAAGAGAGCATGCATTACCTGATTATCTACTCCACGAACTAACTTGTTCATTTCTTGACTGTATCGCTGAACAAAATGCTGAACCAAAAGGGGAATATCTTCAGGTCTTTCCGCAAGAGATGGGAGTTTTATTTGAACGACATTCAAACGATAAAACAAATCTTCTCGAAACTTTCCTTGTTCTACCAATTGAGTAAGGTCTTTATTGGTAGATGCAATTAGACGCACGTCGATTTTAATAGGAGTAGTATCGCCTACAGGATAAATCTCTCTTTGTTCAATTGCGCGAAGTAATTTAACCTGAAGATAAAAGGGTATTTCACTTATTTCATCTAAGAAAATTGTTCCTTCGTTGGCCACTTTAAACAAACCAAGTTTATCACATGTAGCGCCTGTGAATGAGCCTTTGCGATGGCCAAATAATTCACTCTCAAAAAGAGTTTCTACGACCGCACCACAATTGACAGTAACGAATGGTTTATCTTTTCGCACTCCGTTATAATGTATTGCCCTCGCGATAAGCTCTTTACCAGTCCCGGTCGTACCGTAAAGTAACACGTTGCTCGACGAGTGCGAGAGTCGCTTTATTGTTTCAAACACCTTATGCATAGCAGGACTATTACCAATGATATTATAAAAGTTGTACTGCTGATGAACTTCTTTCCGTAACAAAGCATTTTCTAAAGCGAGTCTTCTATGCTTAACCAGTCTCGCCACTCTCAACTTAAGGTCATCAAACTCGATAGGCTTCATGATATAATCGTAAGCACCTTTACGTAAAGCATCTATTGCTGTATTGATTGATGCAAAAGCTGTTATTAAAATCACGAAGACCTCCGGAGTTGCCTGTAATACTCTATCGAGTAATTCAGGGCCCTTCATCTCAGGCATTTCAATGTCGGTAATGATTATATCGTATGGATCTGCTAAATGTTTTTCTAAAGCAATAGCTCCGTTAGGTGCTGTTGCAACTTCGTAATTTTCTTTTTGCAATACAAATGATAAAGAGTCTCTTATTATTTCTTCATCATCGGCTATTAAAATTCGTTCGGACATTCTGATATTTTAAATATAATATATTGGTCTATCTAATTATTTTGAGGGTCCAGAATTAAATCTTCTCTTGAAAGCAATAACAGTCCCAAGAGTTAACAAAATTGAACCCAGCCAGACGAAATTCATCAAAGGTTTTTTACTTACTTCTACCAAAATTACATCTTCCGGTCCTGTGTTTTCTTGAAATCCTCCGAATGTTAATTCAATCATTTTTTGATCGGCATTAATGCTACTGAGTGCAACAGTTTTATTATCTCCAGTCTGTGCCGGGAGGTTAACAGGATTAGAAATTTTTCCTGACTCAAATATCAAGATTGGTTTCATAGAATATTCTTTATTTCCATAAGTAACCTTTAAATTTGCAGCTATTTGTCCGGAATGCCCCATCTGGTCAGATCCGAATTCAAAACTAAGAAATTCTATCTTGTAATCGGCGATGTTTCCACCTTCGCCTTTTCTTAAGGTTAGTTTATTTCCAGCATCACTCGATTTAAATTCTCTTTCCATAACAGTCATATATAGGTCGTAAAAAGGCATTATCTTGATATCAGGCTCGCGAGACCATGCGTTGTTATATTCGCTGAAATATAGCTTAGGATGTGCGAAAAAAACATTCCCGTTTTTTGTCATATCTATATTTATATCGGTTTTGCCGTTTGGGGTATCGGTAGCTCCTTTGTATGTCATCTCATATCCGTAAAGTGTACCTTTTTCATTAATTTTGAGTTGAGCTTGTTTACTCTCGCTAAAATTTCCTGACGTGATGATACCGATGAACAGCATACCTACGCCTAAGTGCGATAATGGACCCCCAATATTCATCCAGCTAACTTTTGCATATAAAATTACTGTAAATATGTTCGTCCAAAAAGCAAATGCCCCGGCAAAAATAAAAGCCAGCAATTTTATTTCCGTTACGCCTAATAAATATCCGATTACCGTTGAGGCGACTGCAAGAGTAACGGAAAATAAAAGCCTTTTCTTTAAGAGAGGATTTTGATCTGTGCCCCAGATTAATAAAGGAGTAATTCCCATTAACAATCCGAGGAGAACTCCTATCGGTAAATTTACCTTATTATAAAAACCCATTTCGACTTGCGAAGGATTGGGCGATAGAAAGCCTGTAATTATAGGAGATGAAGTTCCGACGAAAATGAATAACGCAGAGATACAGAAAACAATCATACTCCAATAGAGTCCACTTTCGCGGCTGAGTTTGAATATTTCGATTTTTGCTTTTGGGGTAGATTTGAAACTTTTGAAGAATAACGCGCCGCCTAAAATTAATGTGCCTACCATAAAAAAGATGAGGTAAAGGTTTTGCCCGTTTTCTTGGAACGAATGAACAGAAAAATTTGCTAAAACTCCGCTGCGTGTTAAGAATGTTGCATAGAATACAAGAACTAGCGAAATTACAGCAAGAATTAAATTAAACTTTGTGAGTGTGTTCTTCATTCTTTCTATCAACAAACCATGGAATAAGGCAAAAATAGTTAACCACGGAATGAGCGATGAATTTTCAACCGGGTCCCAACCCCAATAACCACCCCAGCCTAGAACCTCGTAAGCCCAAAAGCCGCCGATGATAATACCCGCACCAAGGGTGATCGAAGAAAACAAAGTCCACGGTAAAGCTTGTTTAATCCAACCGTTAAAATCTTTTTGTATCATTGCGGCTAACGCTAATGCGAAGGGGATTGTTATTGCGGCATAACCAACAAATAACAGAGGCGGATGAATTACCATCCAAGGGTCTTGCAGTAGTGGATTTAGTCCGGCACCATCGGGAGGAGTTTGCGGCAACACTTCAAACGGACTTTTATGTATCATCAAGAAGAGTAAAAATGCCTGGACTAACAACACAAAAACCATACTCCACGATTCAAACTGCTTTGCGGTCCTTAAATACATAAAGCCGATGATACTAACTAATAAAGTCCATAGCAGGTATGAACCTTCTTGTCCAGCCCAGAAAGATGACAGTAAATAACCGAACGGCAGCGACCTGGAGCTGTAACGGTAAATATAATCGTATTGAAAATCGTGTGATAGTATCAAATACAAAAAGTAGATACTTGCAAAGACAATAATACCGAACGTAGCTCGATATAGCTTTCGCGCAATTCGCAGCGCTGAATCATTACCGCCGGTTGACTGGAAATAGTAAAAACCTGTAATTAACGTTGTTGCGAAAGATATTATAGTTAACAGAATCCCAAAATTCATCATTTGTCCTTAATTAATAATTAGATTTGTACACAGTGATATGGTTAACTTCAATTAATATGCCACTCGAAAACCAGCGTTATTTATTTTTTTTTACTTAGAAGGTGTAAATATGGAATAAATATTCGCAAATTTGGGAAGAAATAAACTACTTTTCCCATTAATAGAAACCAGTCCTATTTTAATTTTTCTATCCCTAATTCTTCAATCT
The DNA here is from genome assembly GCA_964581995.1 of uncultured Ignavibacteriaceae bacterium. Taxonomy (GTDB): domain Bacteria; phylum Bacteroidota; class Ignavibacteria; order UBA10030; family BY39; genus CAZOQB01. Next base: position 94,114 of record CAZOQB010000011.1, read on the forward strand.
TGCGATAAAGAGATGAAACGCTTATTCCCAAAACTTTCGCTGTCTTTTCTTTGTCCTGAGTATTGAGTTGCAATTGCTGCTCAATATAGTTCTTCTCAAAATCTTTTACACGGTCTTTCAGGAATCCTGACTCGGGAATCTTCGTGGAAATGTTTCTGCCTCTCAATTCCTCGGGCAAATCGTTTAGAGTGATATATTCTCCGTCAGAAAATATAAGCGCACGTTCAATAATATTTTCTAGCTCCCTTACCTGACCTCTATATTTGTGATTCATCAATACTCTGACAACATCGTTTGTTGCGCCTCGGGTCAACTTTCCAACCTGCTTGCTGTGTTTTATTATGAAATGTTGAATTAAAAAGCTAATATCCTCCTTACGTTCCTCTAAAGGTGGTAAATGTATTTCAACAATGTTTAACCGATAAAACAGGTCATCACGAAATAGTCCTTTCTCCACTGACTCACTTAAACTCTTGTTCGAAGCGGCTATAATTCGGACATCTGTTTGGATAGGAGTCGTACTTCCCACCGGGAGAATTTCTTTTTCTTCTATCACCCGGAGTAGTTTTACTTGAAGATGTAAAGGGATTTCACTTATCTCGTCTAAAAATATTGTGCCGCTGTTAGCAATTTTAAATAATCCTTCTTTATCTGAAACGGCGCCGGTAAAAGACCCTCTTTTATGCCCGAATAACTCACTCTCGAATAAAGTTTCTACAATCGCTCCGCAGTTAATCGCTACAAACCTGCCCGTAGCTCGATTACTGTTGTAATGAATCGCTCTTGCAACTATCTCTTTACCAGTACCGCTTCTGCCTGTAATGAGTACAGTGCCATCTGATTTCGCGACCTTTTTTATTAAGTCAAATACTTTTTTCATTGCGGGACTGTTTCCAACAATATTCTGGAAATCATACTCCCTATGTAATTCCTGACGCAACGATGTATTTTCTAAAATAAGTTTTCGGTGGTCAACCATCCTTTTTATTCTGTGGAGAAGGTCGTCGAACTCAATCGGTTTTAAAATATAATCATACGCGCCGTTGCGAAGGGCTACGATTGCAGTATCTAAAGAACCATAGGCAGTAATCATAACAACAAAAGTTTGAGGAGATATTTCTCGAATTTTCTTTAAAAGTTCAATACCTTTCATCTCGGGCATCTCGATATCTGTAATCACCAAGTCGTAGGATTCTTTTTTTATCTTCTCTAAACCAATCATTCCATTTTCTGCTTCATCAACATCGTAATTTTCTTTATTGAGAATGAAAACCAATGATTCACGAATAAGTTTTTCATCATCGACTACTAAAATTTTTATCGACACAATTTATCCTTTAAATTATTTAGTGGGCAAAGAAACTGTGAAAGTACTGCCTAACCCGACTTCGCTATCGACATCTATTTCACCACCAAAATTTTTAACAATCCCATAACTTACCCACAGGCCTAACCCTGTACCTTCACCGACTTTTTTTGTCGTAAAGAATGGCTCGAAGATTTTATTTTTAATTTCATCGGGAATCCCTTTACCCTTATCGCTAACCATTACCTGGATGGATTGATTGTTCGATACGGATGAAATTTTTATCTCGCCGGGTTTTCCTTCCATCGCATCCACAGCATTCAGTAAGAGATTTATAAATACCTGAATTATTTGGTCCTGTACCAACGTAATTCGCGGTAAGTCAGTATCCAACGCTAGCACAAAATTTATATCCTTTGATTTCTTGCCGTACCTGACGATGTTCAATGCATCCTGAATAACTTTGTTAAGGTCGGTAAGTTTGACTTCGTAATTCGAGGGCCTCGAAAAATCCACTAATTCGCGTATGGTTTTTGCAATCCTGTTGATCTGGTTTTTTACAAGTTCTAACTTTTCTTTTGCAAAAGTGTCATTAGTCGTCATCTGAATTATTTGCACGAGCGATGAAATCGAAGTAAGTGGGTTTCCAACTTCGTGGGCGATACCGGCTGCTAACTGTCCGACTACCGAAAGTTTCTCTGCGTGGCTTATCTGGCGTTTCAATCGCTTGAGTTCGGTTACATCACGAACAATGGCAGAACTCCCGATTATTTTACCTTTTGAATCCTTAATTAAAGTTCGAGTTAGTTGAATAGAAATTCTTTTGCCATCCTTGGTAAGTCGTTCAGTTTCATAGTTACTTATATACCCCTTTTCTCTAACGACGTGGTCAATTTTTTCTAATTCACCGGAGTGCACAAGTTCATACGGAACAAGCATTGAAAAATTTTTCCCCAACACTTCCTGCTCTTTGTATCCGTATATTTTCTCGGCACCTATATTCCATGAGCAGATTCGATGGTCGACATCCAATCCTATTATCGCATCCGCAGAATCCTGAAGTATTGTTGCCAAGTATAATTGCCGCTCTCGCAACTCTGTTTCCAACCGACGCTGATCTGTCAAGTCTTGATGCGTTCCAAGATAACCTATTATTTTTCCCGATGTCTCTATAATTGGCGATATAATTAGCTGTTCGAATATCGGTTGCCCGTCTTTATGTTTATTCTCAATCTCGCCGGTCCATACCTTACCGGCTTCAATTGTTTTCCATACATTTCTCCAGAATTCCTTTGTATGTTTTCCGCTATTTAGTATACCAGGATTTTGACCGATGAGTTCCTGTTTTGAATAACCCGTCACTCTCTCGAAGGCAGGATTTACATAGATTAATTTTCCGTCGGGGTCAGTGATTTCTGTAGGATTTACACTGTAATGAAGGGCATTAGCAAACCGAAGCAATTGTTTTTGAGCTCGCCGTTGCTCAGTGATATCTCTGGCGTTCACATAAATTATCGGTTCCTCATTGGGTTTCGACTTAAGGACGGACAGAGAAAGGGAAATGTTTAGAGAATCATTCGATTTCGTCTTAAATTCGCATTCGATGTTCTTTGTGGATTTGTTTTTTAGTGAAGATTCGAGGATTTTTTGAAATGTAACGCTAAAACCATCGGCTAATAATTCGGTAAGGTTTTTTTTGAGAATATCAGTCTTTGTGTAATCCAGAGCGATTAGGGATGCTCGATTGCACTCAAAAATGTTCCCGTGCTTATCTATCAAAAAACAGTAATCTGACGATATTTCAAAAAGCTCTTCGCCTTTTAATAATCTTTTACTCAATCTTCAATGGAATTGTTAATTAAACTGTAGAAATTTACGGAAAAATTACACAATAACCAAACTTATTATTAAGCGATTTATTGGAACTTAAATCTGAGTTTTTGACTCCCGACCGATATCATTACATTGAATTGTTTATATCGTTCTTGGAGTTCGAGTATTATTTGGTGAAACGCTTTTCGCTTTTCCCTGGCAATAATATATCGAGCGCTTAAGATAGGTTTCCAACCGTCGAGAAAAGAGCCATCTATAGAAACCATATGGTCAATCTTGATTTTAGTGGCAGCATGAGTTAACGAAGTATTTATCTGATAAGCAATCTCTTTTTCTTTAAAAAGCACTTTCTCAACATCTTTAATATTGATTCTTGGACTCTTTTGATGCCTTCCATCTCGTCTCAGGTCTATAGTTTTCGGCCGGCTGTCTATTGCTAAAACCTTCAGCACATGTTCGTCCACAACTGAGACATCAACATCCCAATCTATCACATCGTGGACATCAATCAAAGCATGAAGAAAGGTAATATATTTTTCCTCAACTACATTGACAATACTTTCTCGTCCCTTTTTGATACTCCAAAAATCTAATGGAACTATGATATCGGCCGATCTTAATTGATTAAGTATGTACGCATGCTGTAGTTTTAGATGAATTGCCTCCTGTGATTTCAGCACTGGCTCGCCTGTCGTAATTGTTACATAGTCATCAATGTTTATTTTACTCATAAAAATACGGACGTCACCATAATCTAAACCAAAAATTTTATTTGCTTTGCTTATACTATCAATATCTAACTCAATAGATGGCAACCCTTTACCTTCGCTATTAGGTGCATAACTAAACCCATACAGATATATCCAATCCTGAGAATCAATTATAATATCAGTCTTTTTTTCCTTACTGAAATAAATTGAAGGTCTTTCGGTTTCCAACCTTGGTTCTGTGAATACCGGCAAAGGTGTAGCAGGCAGATCAACTTCTTCTGCTTCGGACGGAATTTCAACTGCGGGTTCTGATAATATTATTTCCGTGTCGGCAATTATTTCTTGGTCTTCGGGAAGGGTTTCAGTTAGTGTCTCTGAAATTTCTTCTTTGCCTTCTTCAACAGATACAATTTCTGAAGTTATAGGTTCTTCAGTTATTTCCTCAACAACCTGAGTTTCAGCTTCAGATATTTGAACAGCTTCAACAGATTTTTCAGGAGATGGTTGTGCTTCGGAAGCCAAACGGTTATAAATTTCTCCACGTAAACCGCTCTCTAACAGTTTTTCGAATTCGTTAAGAAATTCTTCGGTTACTCTTTCAGGCGGGAAATCTGAGAAACCTGCGATTAAGTCAAGGATTTTTTCTCGCTCCTTTAACCTCACCGACATCTCTTCTAGGATGAGCGCTGCAAGTTTTTCTTGTAAGCGTGTTTTCATATGTATTTGAATGATTTTTTCAAATTTACCTTTAGCGGAGAGCGAGGGACTCGAACCCCCAAATCCTTGCGGATGTCCCGCTTGCGGTTTTATACTTGCGGAGGGTGAGGGACTTGAACCCCCACGTCCCGAGGGACGGCAGTTTTCAAGACTGCTGCCATACCATTAGGCGAACCCTCCATAAATGAATCAGGTTGCCCGCAAGCGGGATGACTTACCATTAGCCTAGCTCTCCAATGGTTTATGTTCATGAGTATAATGCTTTTTCAATATATGAAAAATGTATTTCGGAAACAATTTTTATCCAAATTGGGTTAAAATTACACCACAAATTGCAATTGCCCCTCCGATAACAAATATTGGGGTTATCGCCTGGCCCAAAAGTACGACTGCCAATATGGTTGTAATTACAGGTTGAAGATTTGTAAAGATAGCTACCTTACTCGTCTCGATTTTACCGAGCGCATAATACCACAGTCCGTATCCTAACAGCGAGGTTCCTAACCCTAAATATAATATTCCACCAAAGTCAACGGCACTCAGATGTGAAAAATCGAATTTGACTACTCCGAACATACCAAATGGCAAAAAAATAAATGCACCCAGAATCATTGTAGCTGAACTTGTTTTAAAAGCACCATACTTCAAAATTAATCTCTTCCCGAAAACAGTATATAACGACCACGACAGGACCGCCCCAATTAACATCAAATTGCCGAGTGTATATTCTGATTTTAGGTCAATCCCTCTATCGAAGACCACTAACAAAATTCCGATTAAAGCAATGCCGATACCTAAACTTTTTACAAGAGTAAGTTTTTCATTGAAAAAGAAATAAGATAATATCAAAACCATTGTAGGTGTTGTTGCATAAAGGAGTGAAGCATTTGCCGGTGTTGTATATTTCAATGAATATAAAAAAACAAATTGATTAAGGTAGATAGCTACAAACGCAAGGAAGCATATCATCGGATAATCCGACTTATCGAACTTGAATATCGTTTTGCGAAAAAAAGAAATCGATAAGAAACCCACGGCGGCAATTAAAGAGCGAAGCATAGTGAGTGTAACGGGGTCAACATCGCCAACCATCACTTTGGAGACGATGTGTGTTCCGCTGCCAATAAGCTGTTGGATAATGAGAATGAAATAGACAGACAAAAAAATATACCTTTCAAAAACTGAGTGTAAATATACTATAAAATAGTAGGAAGAACAACCTTTGTTTCCCCATCAACTTTTTCTTATCTTTGAATTGAAATTTATGGATACTTGGCGAAAAAACTTATTCACAATCTGGTCTGCACAATTTCTCGCTATGGTCGGAATGAACTTAGTCGTCCCTTTTCTCCCCTTTTTTATACGCGACCTCGGTGTAAACAGCGACGAGGCTGTTGCAAAATGGAGTGGGCTTGTATTTGCCGCCCCGTTTATGCTTTCCTTTTTTTTTACACCTTTCTGGGGAGCAATGGGCGACAGATACGGAAGAAAGATAATGGTTGTGAGGGCAATCTTCGGACTTGGAATCGCACAGGTCTTGATAGGCTTTAGTCCTAATGTGGAATTTGTTTTCGCATTTAGAATGATACAGGGTGCAATTAGTGGATTCATACCCTCTGCGTTGGCTTTGGTATCTTCAACCGCTCCAAATGATAAAACTGGATACGCTATCGGGATGCTGCAAACAGCTACGGCAGCCGGAACTGTTATCGGTCCGCTTGTCGGTGGTCTCTTGGCTGACATTGTCAGTTACAGGTCGATCTTCTTTATCGTTGCAGCATTATGTTTTGCAGCCGGTTTTATGATTATTAAAAATGTTAAAGTCGAAGAAACAAAATCGGGAAGGGACAATAACGAATTTACATTAAAGACAAATTATAAATACGCTTTCAATTCAACCAGAATTAAAATGGCTCTATTTTTGATTTTATTGACCCAGATGGCAATAGTTTTAGTCCAGCCCATCTTCGCACTTTTTGTAGAAACATTCCCGATTGATAAAAGCTATCTTTCTACTATTACAGGTCTTACATTTTCCATAATGGGTGTATTTATGATATTCTCTGCCACCGCATGGGGAAAGTTTTGTGATTCAAATGGTTATCGTGCTAATGTTGCGATTGCAACTGTCGGCGCAGCAACAAGCTTTATATTACAAAGTTTTGCCTCTTCAGTCATCCAGATAATTATTTTTCGCGCAATGCTTGGAATATTTTTAGGCGGTATTCTCCCCTCTCTTTATTCTTATGTCTCGAAGAATACTGAACCGTCCCGTCAGGCAGGTGTAATGGGAATAGCCTCGAGCGCATTTATACTAGCTAACTTAATAGGTCACCTCACAGGCGGTTATTTCGCAGCTCACTTTGGTTTACGCGAAACATTCATGATATCCGGCATACTTTTGTTCGTTGCCTCATTCGTTATTTACAAATTCTTGAAAGAACCGAACTGTGCAACATGTAATGATTGAATTCCAATAAATTTTTGTGGTAGTATTTTTTAAATAATTCTGATCCATTCTCAGCACTAGAAATTTTAATATTTGCTTCGTTTTTTAAATTTGTATATCTTTTGGAAATAATTAAAACAACTAACTTATAGGAGATATTATGAAATACGCTTTATTTATGATGATATCCATGATTTCCATTGGCTTAATTTCATGTAAACAAGAAATTAAAAAGGAAACCGACATGAAAATATTGGATCTGACTATTCAAAAAGTCATTAATGATTTAAAAACAAAATATCCGAACGCGGACGCGACGAGAATTGATAAGGGTGTGAAGCAAGCCGCTCAGTTCTGGAGAACTGAGGACGGAACAAACGAGAACTTTGAAAAATTTTGCACTGATAACTTTATTGCAGACGAGACACTCCTCGAAGAAACATTCCTACGCCTGCAGAAAAATTTCGAGTTAGCTTATGGATACATGACAGAATTGGGTCGAGACCTAACGATTCCACTACAGGAAGATACTGGACCAATTCTTCCAGTCGATTACATGTTCGGCGAATTCTCACCATCAGTTCATTTCCAAGATGATTTTTTTAAAACAAAAATTGCTTTTTTAGTGCTGTTAAATTTTCCTGCTACAACACTCGAGGAACGAATTGAAAAAGGAAAGGAATGGACGCGCGAAGAATGGGCAAAAGTTCGGTTAGGTCAAATCTTTACAAAACGAGTTCCGTCCGAAGCAAATCAGAAAGTGGCAGAAGCCTTCAACAAAGCTGATAACTACATAAGCTCTTACAATATATACATGCACAATTTATTGACTGAAAAAGGCAAAAGATTATTCCCTGAAGGTAAGATTTTGTTAAGCCATTGGAATTTAAGGGACGAATTAAAAGCTCAATATGTGAACAAAGATGGATTAGAGCGGCAAGAAATTATTCAATTAGTCATGGAAAAAATTATCCGCCAGGAGATACCAAAAGCAGTGATCAACAATCCAGATTTAGATTGGACACCCTCAGCGAACAAGGTTGAACTCGCACCCAATGCCAGGCCCGATACTAAAGTTGAGAATGCAGCCGAGCCAAATACTCGTTACGAAATATGGCAGAACATTTTTAAGGCAGAGCAAGAAGTAGATAAATACTATCCACACCTTCCGACTTTGATGGACAGAAAGTTCAAAGAAGAGAGGGAAATCCCGGAAGCTCAATTCGAGGAATTATTAAAATCAATTCTCTCCTCTCCACTAATCAGTCAGACCGCAGTCTTAATAGAAAAGCGTCTGGGTAGAAAGCTAAAACCGTTCGACATCTGGTACAACGGATTCAAAGCACAGCAAAAACTAGATGAAGCACAGCTTGATAAAATCGTGAAGTCAAAATATCCTAACGTTGCCGCATACGAAAAAGACTTGCCGAATATGTTAACCAAGCTCGGTTTTTCTTTTGATATGGCTCAATTTCTTGCAAGTAAAATTGAAGTCGACGCTGCGCGTGGCTCAGGACATGCAATGGCGGCTGGACGTTTAGTTGATAAAACTCATCTCCGTACGAGAGTACCGAAAGATGGAATGAACTACAAAGGTTACAACATAGCGATGCACGAACTCGGTCATAATGTAGAGCAGGTGCTCTCATTTAACAAAGTCGATTATACATTCCTACGCAGTGTTCCCAATACCGCCTTTACAGAAGGGTTTGCATTCGTGTTCCAGTCTCGCGATTTAGAGCTTTTAGGATTGAAGCAAGAGGATAAAAACAAAGAAGCTTTAGATGCAATAAATTCTCTATGGATGACTTATGAGATTAGCGGTGTGGCGCTTGTTGATATGTACACTTGGCGCTGGATGTATCAGAATCCGAACGCAACTCCAGCACAATTAAAAGATGCTGTAATCCAAATTGCAAAAGATGTTTGGAATCAATATTATGCCCCAGTGTTCGGAGAGAAAGATGTGATTCTATTAGCGATATACTCGCATATGGTAAACAGCGGCTTATACACACCCGATTATCCGTTGGGACATATTATAGCTTTCCAAATCGAACAATACTTGAAGAAAGGCGATTTGGCTAAGGACATGGAAAGAATGTGTGTGCAAGGTGCTCTTACACCGAATTTATGGATGGAAAAAGCAGTAGGTCAAGCAATCTCAACAAAACCGATGTTAGATGCGGCAGAAAAAGCTTTAGTTGTGATACAATAAATTCTAGAATCTAATTTCAAAATTAAAACCGCCAGATTATTTTTATCCACCTGGCGGTTTTTTTTATGGAGTTTTTATGATTTCAATTTCTGCAAACCAAAATCAGTGATGATGTACTTATCATCTTTAAACTCAACTAAGTTTGCCTCGACCATATCCCTCAAACCGCTCCGTATTTTAAATAGTGGTTGAAGAACGATCTCAGATAACTCTTCTGCGGTATGTTTTATTTTAAGTGCATTAAGAATTGCAACCGCTGAAGGCATAAGGGTTCCATCCGGATTTATGCAAGCCATAGACCACCTTATAATTTTTTCTTGGCAAAATACCAATCTTTAATTTCATATTTTTCTTTAACCCTCTGTTCAGCCATCTCCTGTGTGTTTGGCGGGGGTACTATTACGTCGTCTCCGGGTCTCCAGTTAGCGGGTGTTGCCACTTTGTGTTTTTCGTGAGTTTGTAGAGCATCTATAAGACGTAGTATCTCATCCATATTTCGACCGGTTGTTAACGGATAATATATGATTGCTCTGATTTTTTGGTCTGGGTCTATTACAAATACCGCACGCGAAGTTTCAGTTTTGCTTTCACCGGGCATTATCATACCGTAAAGCGATGCAACTTCTTTATTCAAATCTGCAATCACTGGGAATTTGATTTTAACACCCATCTTCTCCTCTATGTTACGAACCCATGCTATATGTGAGTAAACACTATCGATACTTAAACCGAGAAGCTCTGTGTTTCGTTTTTTAAACTCATCATATAAGTTAGCAAACGCCATAAACTCGGTTGTACAAACGGGTGTGAAATCAGCAGGGTGAGAAAATAAAATTAACCACGAACCTTTGTAATCTTCTAATCGAAGTGTTCCGTGTGTAGTTGCGATTTCAAATTGAGGCGCTAAATCGCCAATTCGAGGCATTGAAATAACTGTCTGTTCCATTTTGGTTTCTCCTAAATTATTATTCTTTGATTTTTCTACATCTAATTGATTACACTAATTAGATGCTTAATAAAACAAAAAGATTTTAGACTGTTCTCGAAAAAATCGGTTTCTCTTTTACCATTTTTTTGATGTACGCATCGAAGCACATTGCGATATTTCGAAGCACTAATCGCCCCATTCCTTGAATCAATATTTTATCTCTCGTGTTTACTATAATTCCCTCATTAACAAATGGCTCTAAGTCAATAATTGATTCAGAGAAATATTCGTCATATTTTATGTTGAATAGATTTTCAACTTGAATTTTATCAAGCTCCAGATCGCACATCAATCTCATAATTACATGTTTTCTGATTATATCATCCTGATTCATCCGGTAACCGAGATGGGTTGGAAACTCCCCATTGTCGATGCTCTTATAATACTCATCCAGTGTCTTGTAATTTTGTGAATAGACGGTGCCGAAATGAGAAATCGAAGACATGCCGAAACCGAACAGGTCTGCTTGTGCATTCGTCGAATATCCCTGAAAATTTCTGTAAAGAGTTTTATTCTTTTGAGCGATTGCCATCTCATCAGTCGGTTTCACAAAATGATCCATACCGATGTATTCATAGCCAGCCCCGACTAATTTTTCAATTATCATTTTTAGCATCTGTAGTTTCATATCCGCTGTCGGTAAATCGGCTTGGTTGATCAGCTTTTGGTGAGGTTTCAACCAAGGGATGTATGCAAAGTTGAATATTGCAAATCTCTCGGGTGAAATTTCAATCGCTTTATCAAGAGTTTTTTCAAATGAGTCTTTCGTCTGTTTAGGAAGTCCGTAGATTAAATCGAGGTTAATACTTTTAATGCCCATGTCACGCGCCCAGTTATAAGCGTTCATTGTAATTTCTTCGGACTGAACACGGTTAGAGGCGATTTGAACTTCTTCGTTAAAATCCTGAACACCAATGCTAACACGGTTCATACCGATTTCACGAAAAGCTTCCATGTGGTCGAAAGTCAAACCTCTCGGGTCAATCTCAACACCGTATTCGATGTTCTTGCTATAGTTAAATCTATCCTTAATAAAATTTCCTACTTCTCTGATTTGATCGGGTTGGAGATAAGATGGAGTACCTCCACCCCAATGAAGCTGAACGACTTGACGTTTACTTGATATGTATTTTGATACAGCATCAATTTCATTTTTCAAGTAATCGATATATTTTTTAAGATGCGCCGTGTTGGGAGTTATAATAGTTGTACAGCCGCAGAAATAGCAGAGTGTATCGCAGAAAGGAATGTGAAAGTAGAGAGACAATGGATGAGCAATACCAACATTATTCTGTTTTAAATCCTCAATAAACATACGAGGATTGTAATTAGGTGAAAACAGGGGTGCAGTCGGATAACTTGTGTACCGCGGGCCGGGTTTATCGTATTTTTTTAAAAGATCTATATCTATTGATGAAAAGATTGAATTCATTTGGTTTCTAATGAGTTATTGATGTATAAAATTAGGGATAAATTAAGTGAGAGGCAAATTTTGAAAACTTAGTTTGGAAATCTAACAATATTTCTTTATATTTTCAATGTAAGAATTTAATGATTGCGGGGTGGAGTCCGTCCCAATTATTTTGGGACGGAGTAGCTCGTTGGGCTCATAACCCTTCCGAGAGGAACCTCACGCACATCATAATAGATCGCGGGGTGGAGCAATTGGTAGCTCGTTGGGCTCATAACCCAAAGGCTGCAGGTTCAAGTCCTGCCCCCGCTACAAAAAATAGCCCTCAATATTTCTGGGGGCTTTTCCATTCTATGCCATACTTTACTTATGTTATATGGAGCGAGGAAAAATTCCAGTACATCGGACACACACCTGATCTCGCAAGACGATTGAACGAACACAACTCTGCAATGTCGCATTCTACTAAACACGGACGTAATTGGAAGATTATCTACTCAAAAGTTCATTCCCTGGACCATCATCCCCAACTATCACGCGCACAAAGTTTTCAATAAAATAATATTCTGTATTGAATTAATCGACTTTTCACTTTTGTCAGTGTCGCTGGACTTAACCGATCTACTTAACTTGTGTGTTTGGAAAAGTAAGATTGTTAAGTTCATGACTTGCTTAAGCTTCCATTTCCCCGCGTGTGGCCATTCGTTGGGCATCTTCGATACAAAGCTTCATCCCAATTGCCAAGAATATTTTGGATTATTCACATAAATATGTTTCCAATTTTCAGAAGAACATCTTGATATTTATTTACTGAAAGCGTTTCTTTACATAGCGTGATCAAAGTGATTATATCATTCTGCATATTATGGTCACCATGATGGTTTTAAGATTTATTTTTGAAATAGAAAGGAAGAATTCAGAAAACAAAATTTCAAAATGAAGACGGTTAACTGAGCGTAATCTCAGTAATCAAATCGACATACAACAGCAAAACTTCATTAAAGTGGAGCAACTGATGCGGCTTCATGAAATTGCTGAATTCCGAATATTATGCTCAATTATTATCCAGCAAAAATAAAAAAAGTGTTAGCAGCACTGTTAGCAGTTGCAAACACTTTTAGAAAATATTGGCGAATTTTAAGTGGACAGGGCCAGAATTGAACTGGCGACACACGGCTTTTCAGGCCGTTGCTCTACCAACTGAGCTACCTGTCCATAATATACACACGTATCTTTCAAGTTACTCAGCCAAACCAATCTACCAATCCGTTCCGCTTATAGCAGAACGAGACATCGTCCCGATTTCCTCGGGACGGGCTGAGCTACCTGTCCAACGAATGTGCAATAAATTTACACAAAACTTACTAAAAATACAACTTAAATCTTCTCGAAGGTTAAAATTTCTCTTATCTCAGAGATAAGTGTCTTTTCACCGCCAACTCGAACAGCTTTACCCGATTCCGTTCGTCGAGGTAAATATACTTTACCAATTTGTTTTAATCCAAATTCCTTCATCAAATTTGTAACTTCAACCGGAAAGTCTATTACTTCCATACCCACGATCGTTGGCTCGATAACGAGCGAAACACGACCACCTTTTTTTAGTACCCTCGCACTCTCACGCACTATTCCCTTCAGTTTCAGCATCGTTTCGGCTTTCGCCGCAGATGATGTAAAATCCGGGTCGGATTGTTTAGGAAAAAATTCGTAAGGTGGATCTAAGAAAACATAATCTATACTTGTCGTCTGTTCTGGAATTCCTGTTTGTAGAATATTATTCCGAACTATCCGACTATCGGACGGTTCAATATCGTACATTTTGTATTTACGATCTTGGAAAATCGGTAGCGTGTCAACCACATCACCGAGGGTTCCGCTACCAGCCATCGGGTCAAGAATATAGGCACCTTGATTGGTGTAATAGAATAAAAGATTTGCAATAATCTGTCCGGGAATGCGTCCTTTATAGTTAGGTTTACCAAACCGCGGGTCTGCTGAATCGAACGACCAAAAATTTTTCTCTTTTAAATCAAAACCATATTTAGTCTTTTCATCCTGCCGGCGAGCTGTCTCATCATCGTTGATTTTCTTTCTAAGGTCAGAGATAGTCCACTTGTTTGCCACAGCCATCTTTTCATATTCTCGACGTTTGGAACTGTCGTCAACCTTTGTCGCAAGGTCAAAATAAAATATCTCTGCGAGTTGACGCTTTTCTACATCCGGGAAATATGTATAAAACTGTTGACACTGTTTTAGCATCGTATATGGGAATTTACAACCGGGAACGGATGACAGCATCTTAAGCGCTTCTTCGCCGAAAATTCCCTCCTTCAAAGCTGCGGGAATAAATTTTTCGACAAGAAATTTTCCAAGGTCCCAATAGTTGTCCGTCGAAAAGGAATTTAACTTTTCAATCAAACCTGAGAGATGAGATAATTTCTCTGTCGGTTGCTTTGTTGTTTTAGTAGACATTTTAATTTCTCCTCTTAAATTTTACCAAACTCCTTTATGCTTAAGGATATCGCGGGCGATAATGCCTTTTTGAATTTCATTCGTACCTTCAAAAATTTTATTTATGCGAGAATCTCTGTAATACCGTTCGATAGGCAGTTCTCTCGAATACCCCATACCACCGTGGATTTGAACAGCATGGTCAACAACCTTATCTAACGAATCAGAGCAAAACAGTTTAACTATAGCTGACTCCCTACTTATATTCTTTTTCAAGTCATAATCAGTCGCTGTTCGATAGACGATCGACTCCATAGCATAAATCATTGTAGCCATCTCGGCAAGCATAATTTGAACTGCCTGAAAATTTGCAATCGGTTGGTCGAATTGAATTCTGTCCTTTGCATAAATGGTAGATAACTCCAGCATCTCTTTTGCAGCGCCAAGGCAAGCAGCACCAAGTCCAAGCCGACCAGCATCAAGAGTTTTCATAGCTACTAAGAAACCACGCCCCTCTTGACCAATAATATTTTCTTTTGGTATTCGTACATTCTCGAAAGTTAGAGCATTCGTCATGCTACCTCGTATTCCCATCTTTTTTTCATGGGGATGAGCGTGAAAACCGGGTGTTTTAGTTTCCACCACAAATGCTGTTACACCTCTTTCTGTCCGGGCAAATAATGAGATAACGTCTGCAATGCCTCCATTAGTAATCCATAGTTTTTCACCATTGATAACCCATTCGTCGTTGTCAAGAACTGCTTTTGTTCGAACATTGAATGAGTCAGAGCCGGCTTTAGACTCTGTCAATCCAAAAGCACCTATCATTTTGCCCTCTGCGAGGGGTGGAATATATTTTTTCTTCAACTCTTCACTCCCGCCTAAATAGATTGCGTTAGTACCAATCGACTGATGAGCGCCTATAAATGTGGCAGTTGATAAACAACCGCGAGCAATTTCCTCCTGTATAATACAATAACCGACCTCGCCGAAACCACCGCCGCCGTATTCTGTCGGGAATGCTGCACCTAATAAACCGAGTTCACCTATTTTTTTAATTAATTCTTCCGGAATTTTTTCATCGTTATCAATCTTTGCAGCTATCGGTTTGATTTCGTTATTTGTAAATTCCCGCACCATCTGGCGCAACATCTCTTGCTCTTCTGTAAATTTTAATTCGAACATTACGCTGTTATAACTCCTTTTGTTGTGGTGAAAATAATTTGATTATCTATTACTGGTGTCGCAGGTTCACATTCACTACTTAATCGGATGAAAACTTTTCTCACCAATAAAGCTTACAATGTTTTCCCCACCGTCAACTCCGATTACATTCCCGGATATCCAGTGTGATTCGTCTTTAGTGAGCATCACTATCGCATGGGCTACATCAATCGGCAATGTGGCTCTGCCTCTTGGATTTTTTAACTTTGCTAACTCTAACATTTTTTGAGCTCCGGGAATTTTCTGTAGAGCAGGTGTATCGGTAACCCCTGCCATAATCGCATTAGCGGTTATTCCCATTGGGCCCAGCTCGAATGCAAGCTGTCGTATATGCGATTCTAATGCTGCTTTGGCTGCCGACACGGCTCCATAGTTTGGAATCACCGCTTGAGAACCTGCACTGGTTAAACCAAAAATTCTTCCGCCATCTGCAAACAGTCCACGTACGATTAAACCTTGAGTCCAATACACCAGGCTATTCGCCATAACATCAATCGTCATTTCCATCTGCGCTTGAGTTATTCCATCATTCGGTGATTTTGAAATAAATGGTTTTAGAGTTCCGAATGCTAATGAATGGACTAAAACTTTTACCAATCCCTCATCGCCAACGGATAACCTTTCATTAATTTCATCGAGAGTCTCCGAACGCTTGATAGAATCAGCGGCGTTGATATTGAAAAACACGGCATGCTGACCATGTTTTTCAATCTCTTTTACAATGTGCTTAACTTGCGGCATATTTACCTGCCTGTCGAGATGGACACCAAAGATGTTATATCCATTTTTTGCAAGCTCAATAGCCGTTGCACCTCCAAAACCGCTCGATGCACCGAGTATTAATGCCCAAGGTGTTGCGGATTTTTTATGAGATAAAGAACGCATATTTTTTCCAATAATTGTTATTTTGATTGCATAAAGTTATAAATTTTAAGCAGAAAAGCAAGGATAATGTTAAGTCCCCAAAACACTCGTTAATAATGCCATACGGACGAATATCGAGTTTTGTGCCTGTCTAAAATAAGCAGCACGTTTATCCCCATCAACTTCCTGTGAAATTTCTTTCAACCTCGGAAGCGGGTGCATCACTATCCCATTCGATTTCATTTTCTGCATCATCATTGAGTTTATGAAGAATGATTCCATTATATTTTCATATCCGGCATCATCAATCTTTAATTGATCTTTGCCTATTCTCGTTTGATAGACTACATCAACTTCGTCGATGATTTTTCTCAAATCAGACTCTTTTGTGAACCAAACATCGTTTTCTTCGAGATGATTTAATATGTCATCGTGTATCTGTAACTTTTCAGGTGCTACAAAATATATCTTAACTCGTTCGAATTTACTCAATAAATATGCAAGCGATCTAACAGTACGACCCTGTGCCAAATCTCCAACCAAAGCGATGTTCAATCCATCAATAGTTTTGATTTCCTTAAAGATCGTATATAGGTCAGTAAGTGCTTGAGTGGGATGTTGACCGCCCTTTCCGTCGCCTGCGTTTATGATAGGGACACTCGAAACATCAGATGCTCTCTCTGCGCCACCAATTTCATTATGTCTTAGAACAATTACATCGACAAATTGGCTGATAACTTTTATAGTATCTTCCAGACTTTCTCCGCTGATGGCTGAAGAGAATTCTTTTGCGTTCTCAGTCGAGAGTATTCTACCACCGAGACGGTGCATCGCAGTTTCAAACGAAAAACGTGTCCGTGTGGATGGCTCGTAAAACAACGACGCCATGATTTTGTTATTATAGTCCTGCGTGCCACCGCGAGCAGCTATTTTTTCCATCTGTTGAGCAACGGAAAACAATTCCATAATAGATGGAACATTGAACTGCTGAGATTTGATTATATGTTTTGGTTTCATAAGCATTTTGCCATTATTTTTTACTACCTACTGATATGGGTGCCGGTCTTCCCCTGAATTGCTTCAACCAATTTTTCAGGAGTCGTTATTATTACTTCATTACCACCGTTTTCTAAAAAATTTATTGCTGCCTCAATCTTTGGTCCCATGTTGCCCGCTGGAAAATGTCCTTCTGAGTAATATTGCTTAACTTCTTGGAGAGAAATTTTGCCAAGATTGACCTGATTCGGCTTTTTATAATTCAGACAAACGTGTTCTGCGTCCGTTGAAATTATAAAAACATTTGCGCCTATTCTGCTTGCGAGCAAACTCGAAGCACGGTCTTTGTCGATAACGGCTTCTACACCAACTAATTTTCCATTTTCTCTAACTACAGGGATACCGCCACCGCCAACTGCAATGACGATTAAATCTTTTTCGATGCAGGATTTGATAAATTCTTCTTCTACAATCTCAAGAGGAATCGGCGATGGAACAACGCGCCTGTATCCACGAGCGGCGTCTTCAACCATTTTCCACCCAAGCTCAATTACCTTCTTTTCAGATTCATCCTTTGAATAAAATGGACCTATTGGTTTATTCGGTTTCTGAAAACCGGGGTCAGACTTATCGACAACAACCTGTGTAACAATTGTAGCCACGCCCACTTTTATATTATGATGAGCCATTACGTTTTGAATTCCGTGTTGGATCATATAACCCATAGAACCTTGCGTATCGGCAACACATACATCGAGCGGCTCTGTGTAAACTTGTGCACTCGCAAGTTCGGATCGCAAAAGTGTTGCCCCCACCTGAGGACCGTTGCCGTGTGTAATTATGACATCGTAATCAAGCTTGTAGAGTTGGACAATCTGCTCGGATGTTTTTACCACATTCTCAAATTGTTCGGGAATAGTTCCACGCTGACCTGCACGAATTATTGAGTTACCACCTATAGCAATTAAAGCAACTTTCTTCATCAACCCCTCAACAATTCGTGCATGATTGCTTTCTGGACATGTAAACGGTTTTCCGCTTCTTGGAAAACGACAGATGTTTTGCTGTCTATAACATCATCCGTCACCTCATCGCCCCTATGAGCCGGTAAGCAGTGCATAAACAAAGCATTTTTCTTCGCATTCTTCATTAACTGGGAATTCACCTGATAAGGTAAGAAGATTCTCTTTCGTTCTTCGGCTTCTTTCTCCTGCCCCATACTTGCCCACACGTCCGTATAAACTGCATCTGCATTCTTTACTGCTTCAACGGGGTCGTTCGTTACAATAATCTTTGCGCCTGTTTTCTTTGCTACATCTTTTGCCTGTTCAAAAATTTCTTGCTTCGGCTCGAAACCGCTTGGTGTTCCGACACTAATTGTTAAACCAATTCTTGCCGCACCCAACATTAATGAATGCGCCACATTGTTTCCGTCGCCCACATAAGCTAATTTTACTTTTTCTAATTTCTTATGATATTCCCATATAGTAAAATAATCTGCCATTGCTTGACACGGATGTTCAAGGTCGGTTAAGCCGTTGATGATTGGTATAGATGCGTTTTCAGCAAGACCCGTTGCGATATCGTGTCCAAAGGTTCTGATCATTATACCATCGACCATCCGTTCAAGATTTTTGGCTACATCATAAACAGACTCACGTTTGCCTAAATTTATTTCCAACGGTGAAAGATAAATTGAATCGCCGCCTAACTGCTTTATCCCCGCGTCAAATGTAACACGAGTTCGGAGAGATGGCTTTTCGAAAATTAAAGCCATAATTTTTCCATTCAGCGACTTCTGGTATTTTTTTGGTTTTGCCTTCATCGCTTTCGCAAGGTAGAAAATATCCCAAATTTCTTTTGATGAAAAATCGAATAATGATATAAAATCTCTGCCCGCAAATTTATTTTTCTTAGCCATTTATTTTCCTCTTAGAATTTTTTCAAAAAGTTCATTAGTATCTCTTTTAAATCGGGTTGTGTAATCTCATCCAACTCGTAGCGGACGCGCGTCGATGGTTTGTCGATTTTGATCACTCGCCGCAAATCAATAGGTGTCCCTATTATTACTGTGTCGCACGGTGTTCTTCTAATAGTCTCTTCCAAATCTTTCAACTGTTCGTCGCCATATCCCATTGCAGGAAGCAACGCTCCTGTCTTTGGATATTTTTTAAAAGTATCGGCAATCGTTTTGACGGCATAAGGACGAGGGTCTACTATTTCCGATGCGCCGAACTTCTCCGCTGCAACAACACCCGCACCATACGACATTTCACCATGAGTGAGTGTTGGTCCGTCCTCAATAACTAAAACTCGCTTATTCAAAATTACAGAAACATCCTCGACAGTTATCGGCGACGCGGCTTCCACGATAGTTGCATCGGGATTAATTGAACGAATATTATTACGAACTGTTATGATATTTTCGGGCAGTGCCGTTTCGACTTTGTTTATCACCACAACATCAGCAAGTCTTAGATTTGTTTCACCAGGATAATATGACAATTCATGTCCCGGTCTATGCGGATCTGTAACAGTAATTGTCAGGTCAGATTTATAGAACGACATATCGTTGTTACCGCCATCCCAGACGATGACATCGGCTTCTTTTTCAGCTTCTCTAATAATTGCCTCATAGTCAACACCGGCATAAATTATTGTGCCGGCGGCAATGTGTGGCTCATACTCTTCCATCTCTTCGATAGTGCAGTTGTGTCGTTTCATATCTTCGATGGTAGCATATCTTTGGACTTTCTGTTTGACTAAATCGCCGTAAGGCATAGGATGACGAATAGCAACCACACGTTTTCCCATGCTACGTAAAAGCCGGCATACCTTACGTGAGGTTTGACTTTTGCCGGCCCCGGTTCTTATTGCTACTACAGCAATAACCGGTAGTTTACTCTTTATCATTGTATGGCGTGTTCCTAAAACAGTGAAGTCAGCACCCGCAGCCATCGAAATTGATGCCCTTTCCATAACATATTTAAAATTCACATCCGAGTAAGAGAAAACAACCTGGTCAACACTATGTTTTTTTATCAGCTCCACGAGGTCGCTTTCAGGATAGATTGGGATTCCGTTTGGATATAACTTACCTGCTAACTCCGCGGGATATTTCCTGCCATCGATATTTGGGATTTGTGTTGCCGTGAATGCGACTACATCGTAAACTTCATTATCACGAAATACAGTATTGAAATTATGGAAATCGCGCCCGGCAGCCCCCATAATGATTACTTTAATTTTTGACATAATATTCCTTTTAATTTCAGTTTTAATTTTAGATTACAGATTATTTTCTTGGTTTATGATGAGCGATTATTAAAAAATTACCTATTCAACCGTGACACTTTTTGCTAGGTTGCGCGGTTGGTCAACGTCGCAATCACGCTTAACGGCAATGTAATATGCAAGTAGCTGCAACGGGATTATTGATAAAATCGGCATAAGAAAATCAAGCGTGTGAGGGATTCGGATTACGTGTTCGGCTAATTTTTCTATCTGTGTGTCATCCTCATTGACTATTGCAATAACACGTCCCCTGCGCGCACGAACTTCCTGTATATTGCTGATAATTTTTTCGTAGGTGCTGTCCTTCGTTGCAATAACGACAACCGGCATTTCAGCATCAATCAATGCGATCGGACCATGCTTCATCTCGGCAGCCGGGTAACCTTCGGCGTGGATATAAGAAATTTCTTTTAATTTTAAAGCTCCCTCAAGTGCAACAGGGAAATTATAACCCCTTCCTAAATATAGAAAGTTACCGTGTGCATAGAAGATACCAGCTATTTCCTGTATTTGCTTTGTATCTTTGAGAATATTTTCTACTTTCTCGGGAAGTTTCAATAATTCACGCACAACCTGTCTTCCCTCTGCCTGGCTCATCCCTCTCTGTCGCGCGATCATTAATGTTATGAGAGATAGTACAGCCAACTGAGAGGTAAACGCTTTTGTGGAAGCAACTCCAATTTCCGGTCCCGCGTGTATATAGACACCCGCATGACTATCGCGTGCAATCGAACTGCCTACGACATTCACAATTCCTATAACATGCGAGCCGGACGATTTGGCTTTCTTTAAAGCAGCTAAAGTATCGGCAGTCTCACCGCTTTGAGAAATTAAAAACACAGCATCATCGGGAAATAAAACCGGATCTCGATACCTAAACTCTGATGCGTATTCGACATCAACCGGCACGCGAGCGTACTGCTCCAACATATATTTTCCTACTAATGCGGCATGCCATGAGGTTCCGCAAGCAGTTATAATGAACCGTCGGGCTTTCATCATCAAATCTGTTACATCTGTAAGACCGCCTAACTTTGCAGTTCCTTCATCGATTAAAATTCTCCCGCGAATTGCATTTCGTAAAGTTTCCGGCTGTTCGTGTATCTCTTTTAGCATAAAGTGGTCGAAGCCACCTTTTTCTATATGCTCGAGGTCGAATGTTATTTCTTCTACCTGCTTTTTAATTTCTTCGTCGTCGATCGTCTTTATCGTGTAACCGGATTTAGTAATTGAAGCGACTTCCCCGTCTTCTAAATAAATTACCTGGCGTGTGTGGTCAATTAGTGCGGCAGGGTCGGACGCGAGTAAATTTTCATTCTCACCGACTCCGATCACGAGCGGACTCCCTTTACGTGCTGCAATAATTTTATCGGGTTCGCTTTTTGAGATTACGGCAATTCCATAAGTTCCCTCGACTTCGTGCAAAGCAAGCCGCACTGCTGTAAACAAATCATTTGTATGTTTAAGCATTTCTTCGATGAGGTGCGCGAGTGTTTCGGTATCTGTTTCGGTTCGGAAAACATGACCATTTTGTTCGAGTTTTTTCTTGAGTGTATTATAATTTTCAATGATGCCGTTATGTATTACGGAAATGGTTTCGGTACAATCGTAATGCGGATGAGCGTTAACGTCGTTCGGTTCACCGTGTGTTGCCCAGCGCGTGTGACCGATTCCCATTTGGGATGAGATATTACTCTCGTGGATGAAGTTAGCAAGCTCGGCTACTTTGCCGGCTTTCTTATAAACCTGCATTCCATTTTTAGTAATCGTAGCGATACCGGCAGAATCATAACCGCGATATTCGAGCCGTCTTAAACCTTCAATTAAGATAGGGATTGAGTCTTTGTAGCCTATATAACCAACAATTCCGCACATAGATTATTCTCAAGATTATTAAATTCTGTTCAATTTAAGCAGAAATTACTTAAAAAACAATAAAACAGCCGTAAAGAAAATGATATTAGACGTGATAAAAAAAGCCGATTCCTCCTATCAAGAAATCGGCTCATTACTTAGTTGACCCTTAAAAACCTAGAAACTCTTTGAAATTGAAATGGAATGCATTAA
>CAZOQB010000012.1:0-104333 GCA_964581995.1 uncultured Ignavibacteriaceae bacterium
GCGATAGTGACCGATGAGGTAAAAGTGTATTGTGTGTTCTGATATTTAGTACACCCGCCCCCGATCAAAAAAGTCCCCCAAGCATTTTAACCAAAAAAGTATCAGAGGTTGGTTATAGAACCACTACACGATTTTTATTAATCAAAAGGGCATCTCAATCGGTCTCCTTTTTTATTTCAAATAATTTGACATTAACAATTCACCCGATTATATTAATTATATGCGTGATGGTCAAAATAAAAAGAAATTAGAAGAATTACTGGCTGTTTGCCATAAAAATCTAAAAACGGTAGATGAAAACTTACTAAAACGAGCGTTTGATTTTAGTTTATCCGCGCATAAACAGGATTTGCGCGCGTCGGGAGAGCCTTTCTTTAACCACCCATATGAAGTCGCCATTATTGTTGCAAAAGAAATTCCACTCGATGATATCTCCGTTGCCGCTGCTTTATTGCACGATGTAGTTGAAGATACCGATTACGAGATAAAAGATATTAAACAGGAATTCGGCGCAACAATCGCTGACATTGTTGACGGCGCTACCAAGATTACTGATTTATTTCAAAGCCACGAAGTTACAAAAGCTGAAAGCTGGCGTAAAATGCTTCTCTCGATGGTGAACGATATACGTGTGATGTTAATAAAATTTGCCGACCGCCTCCACAATATGCGAACTCTTGAATATTTACCGCAAGAAAAACGCGGCAGGATAGCACAAGAGACAATCGATATCTACGCTCCATTCGCCCACAGATTTGGCTTAGCCAAGATCAAGTGGGAATTCGAAGACCTCGCATTCAAATATTTATTCTCAAACGACTACGAAGATATTTCTCGTGCCTTGAAAGCTAAACGCAGAGAGAGAGAGCATTATATAAAGAAATTTATTGAACCCATCAAGAGTAAATTGAAATCAGAGGGATTTGTTTTTGAGATAGAGGGCAGACCTAAGCATATTTACAGCATCGCAAATAAAATTAAAAAGCAGGGTAAAACTATCGATGAGCTTTATGACCTTTTCGCGGTTCGTATAATTCTAGATACCGATAACGTGAACGAATGCTTTGCTGTGTATGGAATATTATCCGAAGA
Organism: uncultured Ignavibacteriaceae bacterium; assembly: GCA_964581995.1. Classification (GTDB taxonomy): domain Bacteria; phylum Bacteroidota; class Ignavibacteria; order UBA10030; family BY39; genus CAZOQB01. Next base: position 1,093 of record CAZOQB010000012.1, read on the forward strand.
ATATATGCCTATACCGGAACGATTTAAAAACTACATCTCACTTCCGAAGACAAACGGTTACAGGTCTATTCATACAACAGTTATAGGACCGGAAGGGAAACGAGTAGAGGTACAGATTCGAACGCGTTCGATGCACGAAGTAGCAGAACGCGGTGTGGCTGCACACTGGAAGTATAAGGAGGGCACACAACAGCTCGAAAGCAATATGGACAACTGGATTAATTGGATAAGGGAAATGTTTGAACAGGCAGCCGAAGAATCTACTCCCAAACAATTGATCGAAAGTTTCAAACTTAATCTTTACCAGGATGAAATTTATGTGTTTACCCCAAAAGGGGATTTAAGAATCCTTCCCAAGGGGGCTACACCAATCGATTTTGCTTTTGATGTCCATTCTAATATCGGCTTTCATTGTATCGGAGCAAAAGTTAATGGAAAAATAGTGCCTCTTGACGCCAAAATTAAGAGTGGCGACCAGATCGAAATTATTACTTCGAAGAACCAAACCCCGAATATCAGCTGGGAAAAATTTGTAGTAACGAATAAAGCTAAATCTCATATTAGGAAGTGGTTCAAAGAAGAGCAAAGAAAAGAGATGACTGACGGTTCGGAAATATGGGAGAAACGTGTAAAAAAATATAAACTCCATGTAAACGACGAAGAATTGTTAAAACACGTCCAAGAGATAACTAACGTAAAAAATCTTCAGGATTTTTACATTGCAATACATAAACTCGATATCAACCCTGATACAATAGCGCACGAGATAACTGAGCGTATTAAACACCCTGCCCCGACAGATACAAAAGAACGGCTTCAAGAAAATGTTTTTGAAAAATTTATCGAGACTGCTCGTAGCATTACAAGCGGGATAAAACTCTTCGGTACACAGGATAATTATCTTCACTCTTTTGCAAAATGTTGTAGCCCGATTCCCGGAGATGAAATAGTAGGGTATGTTACAACCGGCGAGGGAATAAAGATACACAGAAAGAATTGCGGTAATTTGTTGAACATTAGTAGTGCTGAACCTAACCGAATAGTCAATGTCGATTGGCCCAAAGCAGAAGGCGTAGAGTTTGCAGCAGCAATAAAAATAGCGGGTGAGGATAGACATGCGCTGTTAAGCGATATTACGAATGTGGTTACAACATTTCAAAATACAAATATCCGCGGTGTTGATCTGATTACGCATGATAAAATGTTTGAGGGAACGATTATAGTGAGTGTCCGTAATTTAGACCATTTAACACGGCTAATGGAAAAACTGCGTAGAATTAAAGGTGTTATCCATGCAATAAGGTTAGAACATTAAATTTTGAAGGGCTAATGATTTGAAACGTTTAATTGGAATCGATTATGGGTCGAAAAGAATAGGAATTGCTATGAGCGACCCACTCAAAATCATTGCTAGTCCACGTCAGACTGTCCCTAACTCTCCGGTATTCTTCCTGACGATAAAAAAAATGATTCAAGATTATGATGTTGAAGCCGTAATTATTGGTATGCCCTATAATCTGAAAGGGGAAAAATCTACAAAAGCAAAAGAAGTCGAAGAATTTATCAGAGAATTAAAACAACACATCAATATTGACATCGTAGAGTGGGACGAACGGTACACATCTTCCATGGCGCATGAAACACAAATTCAGATGGGTGTGAAGAAAAAACACCGTCAGGACAAATCAAAAATTGATGAGATGGCAGCAGCTTTGATATTGCAGAGTTATTTAGACAGCCATCCTAAATCCGTTTAAATATATACAGGCATTCCGAAGTGAGTTACACAACCATACTCGAATCCGTTTTCAAATGGATAAAAGAACATAAAGTAAAAAGCATCCTTTTTGGAATATTAACAATTGCAGCCGTAGAATATTTTACTTTGCCGGGTTACAATATTAAAAAGTTGGTAAAGGAATTTCCAAAAGTCACTGCGGTCATGGAACAACGATTGGATGAGAATAGTGACAAAAAATATAAAATAGTTCAGAAATGGGTTCCGATTTCAAAAATTTCTCTTAATATGATTCATGCGATTATCGTTGCTGAGGATGGTGCCTTTTATGAACATGGCGGTATCGATTGGTATGAAGTGCAGGCGTCAATCGAAAGGAACCTTGAAGATGATAAACCGCTTAGAGGTGCGAGCACAATTACTCAACAACTTGCAAAAAATTTATATCTTTCCACTTCGCGCGATCCGTTAAGGAAGCTGAAAGAGTTAATTATCACTTTACGTATGGAACGAATTCTCAAGAAACAACGAATCTTGGAACTGTATTTAAATCTTATTGAATTTGGAAATGGTACTTTCGGAGTCGAAGCCGCCGCACAGAAATACTTTGGCAAATCAGCCAATTCGCTCGATAGAATGGAAGCTGCCCGGCTCGCCGCGGTAGTGCCAAGCCCACTCAAGCACCGACCCTTAGATACATCCCGCTGGGTGAATAACAGGACTAACAGAATATTGTCGCGGATGGAAGCGAGAGGTTGGTAGAATGAATTTGCATGACGTAAAAATATTAATCGAGGAGGGAGAAGGTTTTCAACTTGAATTCAAACGACGTATTTCCTCTTCGGAAAAAATTGCGAGGACAATTATTTCGCTTGCTAACACAAAAGGCGGCAATATACTATTCGGTGTAGATGACGATGGTAAAATTGTTGGAGTTGAGAGCGAAAAGTCGGAAGTTGAATTGATAGAAATTGCGGCAAAAGATTATATCGACCCACCCATAACCCCGCATATTGATATTGTTCCATTCGATGGTCGCGATGTTATTGTTTGTTATATCGAAGAAAGCGACACCAAACCGCATTACTACCTTGGAGAGAATCATAGTGTTGAAAAGGAAAATACGCGTGTTTACATTCGAGTTAATGATAAAACTATGATGGCGAGTCGGGAGGTTGTTAAAATATTGCAAGATGAAAACCCAAACGCCCCACCACTAAAACTCGGAATTGGAGAGAAAGAAAGGACACTGTTCAAATATCTGGAGTCAAAAGAGAGAATAAATTTAAGGGAATTTGGGAGATTAGTAAACATAAGCGATAGACGGGCTTCAAGAATTTTAGTCCGGTTAGTCCGCGCGGGTGTACTTAGGATCCACACACACGAAAAAAATGAATATTTCACACTCGCATACGATGTAAAGTACTAAGTTCCGCCTTCCTTCAGTATTTTGATAAGTTCAAACACCGCAATTCCGTAAGCCACTGCTGCATTTAAACTTTGCTTCAAACCAAACATCGGTATGTCGATTGCCATATCGGCAAGTTCGATTATTTCTTTTGATACTCCTGTAATTTCATTCCCGACAATCAAACAAAGAGGGAAGTCATTGTTAGATACGTTAAAATATGGCTGACTCTTGGTTGTTTGTTCGAGTAAGCAAATTTTAATATTTTCATTTTTTAATTTATCGATAGCTTCGATAGGGTTTTTGTGATACTCCCACGGAACAGTTTCTGTCGCGTCCAGGGCAGTTTTAGTAATTTCTTTTCTCGGTGGATAGGGAGTATAACCGGTTAAGATTAGTTTACTAATCCGAGCACCATCCGAGGTTCTAAATATCGAGCCGACATTGTAGAGACTTCTGATATTATCGAGCAGCACGTAAATAGGGAACCGCGGTTCGTTTTGAAGTTGCTGTTTTGTATATCTAAACTTCGCTATTTCTGAGTGTGTTAACTTTCTCACTATCAAAAGTAAAAATTAAAACGTAAAAAACAAAATGAAAATGTATTATGCAGGGGAAAATACTAATAAGAGACCTCTGAAAAATTGTTTATAAACCGTTGAAACGGTTTCAAGGTGTAGAGGTTTTTAGTTAACCCACGACTTAAGACGTCGTGTGATAACTGTCGGAACTCATCCCCTGCCCCGTCTCTTAAAAAGAGCGGGGAAGAATTGGGTACAGATTCAGCAAGTGGGGCTGTCTAAAAAGTTCAAAAATAACACTCTTCGATTCCCTACGGTCGCTCAGAGTGACGAAAATCCAGCTAAATTCGTCATGTTGAGCTTAGTGAATCCCGACTTGTCGGGAGGAACGAAGTCGAAACATGTTTTTAGACAGCCACATTTAGGGTGAGTTCGGCATTATAACACAGTCTCTTAAGTCGCACGTTACCGATAAAAATAGAAGAATATAAACTGTTTCAACAGTTTTAGAATCCGTTGTATAATAATATTTCAGATGTCTCAATTCAATTTCTTTACTTGACCAAATCTTATCAACTATTTCTTAGATGAACCAAATTTGACATTGTGATATTTATTTCTTAATATTTATCAACAAAACAGGTAAAGCGTTCATGGAAGGGAATGCTGAATCTTGAATGAATAATCTACAATACTGATTATTCTCTTCCTTAAAATAATTTTTATTAATAACCTGATAAATTTTATTTATTCCATAAAAAGATGTTAAAATGAGAACAGAACTTATTTTAATAACTGTTACGATTTGGAACGTGGATATTAAGGAAAACTGTCCCCCCAGCTATAATGACTCCAGAGTCATGTTCGACACCAATAATATTTTTCTGACCGACAATAATTATCAGTTATTCCGTTCCGCTTACTGCACAACGAGATCTCATCCCAACTGGTCAGGAAGGACAATTGACAATTGGGTAACCTTAAAAGTTTACAGCATGCTTGGACAAGAAGTGCTGACTGTTTTGGATGAGAATAAAGTTGCGGGAAGATATGATTTGAGGATAGATGGGACTCAACTCGCAAGCAGTGTTTACTCCTACCGTTTGATTGCGGGTGATTATGTTTCTACTAAAAAGTTTGTATTGCTTAAATAGTATCAAATGATAATAACAAAACAACATTAAAGAAAGGATTTGTCATGAAAACCATTATTAATGTTTTTTCGATCATCATCTTTATCTCGATGGCAAGCTATGTTTTTCCTCAAACACAATTTCATAATCCGCTTGGCAGCGTAGATACTGCATGGATGAGAACGTACGTTTCTGGTCTCTTAGCACAAGACGATGAAGCGTATGACATAGCGGTAGATGATTCCGGGAATACCTACGTAACAGGTAATATTTATAACCTGCAAAATGGAAAAGATTTCTGCACAATAAAATATGACCGATCAGGGAATCTGGTTTGGGTAAGAACTTACAACGGTCCCGGAAATAGAGATGATGATGCGAGGGCAATCGCGGTTGATAAATTTAATAATATAATCATCACCGGTGGAAGCTACGATATAAACGGCAATTCTCAGTTCTCCACTATTAAATACAACAGCGCAGGGGAGCAACTGTGGGTAAAACACTTTAGTTTTCTTTCTACCTTTGGATGTTATGCACTCGATATAGCACTAGATAATACTGGAAATATTTTCGTAACTGGTGATGTTTTCAACGCCAGCTACTACTCCGATATCGGAACGATAAAATATAATAGTTCAGGTGATACCGTTTGGACAAGACGATATAACGGTCCGGCAAATCAATCGGATTATTGCCGTAAACTTACGGTGGATCGTTCCGGCAATGTGTATGTAATTGGTTCGAGCACGGGTTCAACGACTAACTATGATTACGTAACAATTAAATATAATAACGCTGGAGCCCAACAATGGGCTTCTCGGTACAATAATAGCGCAACAAACGGTGATGATCGTCCAATTGCGGTTGCCGTTGATAGTACCGGAAATGTATATGTCACGGGTGCAACTACTACTGCATCCGGGTATCCTGACATTGCAACAGTAAAATATAACAGCAGCGGCGTGCAACAATGGGTAGCACCTTATAATGGACCTGTGAATATGTATGATAGTCCCTACGATATTGGGTGCGATAAATCGGAAAATGTTTTCGTAACAGGTTACAGTTACGGTACTCTGTACAGTGGTAATATTTTTACATTAAAATATAATAGTGCCGGCGTTAAGCAATGGTCTGTGCGAGTAGATAGTGGCAGTACATACAGTGCTGTTGCTAAAGCTATCAGCATTGACACCGTAGGTAATGTTTACATCACCGGGTGGACTTCAACTTTAAGTGCCGGATACGATGTTGCAACACTTAAATACAATAATGATGGCGTCGAACAATGGAGAATAACTTATGATGGAGCAAATAACAGAGACGAACCATATGCGATGGATGTTGATGACTTCGGGAATGTTTATGTAACAGGGATTAGCGAGATCACTACAAAAGATTTTCTTACAATTAAGTACAATCAAAGCGGTTCTCAAGAATGGGCTGCGCTTTATGATGGACCCGGACTCAGTGAAGACGAAGGGGTAGGTGTCGCAACTGATGATTCTGGTAATATATATGTGGCTGGAAGAAGCAAATCATTAACTTCAGATTATGATTATCTTACAATCAAATACAATGAATTAGGTGATATTCAGTGGGCTGAACGGTATAATGGTACGGATAATGATACCGACGAGCCGGTGGCAATAGCTGTTGATAGATGGGGAAATGTACTTGTAACCGGAAAGAGTGATGAAACTGGTAGACGTAATGATATTACAACGATAAAGTATAACAGTTCTGGCGATTCAATTTGGACTCGACATTACAACGGTTCTTCAAATTCATACGACGAACCATTCGCACTTACTGTTGATGAATCGGGAAGTATTTACATCACAGGCCAGTGCAATAATATTGGTACGTATGATGATTTTATAACTATTAAATATGATAGCTCCGGAGATATGCAGTGGGATAAAGCATACAGTAGCATTGGCGGGGGAGATTGCGGTAATGCTATTGCGCTTGATGATTCATGTAATGTCTATGTGACTGGAACGAGCCGTACACTGACTACATCTTATGACTATACCACAATAAAATACAACAGCGACGGTGATTCATCATGGATAAGGAGATATAATGGTCCCGCAAATTCACAAGATTCACCCACTGCCCTCGCGGTTGATGAAAACGGAAATGTATTCGTAACAGGTTCCAGTTATGGAGTGGGCACGTACACCGATTATGCAACGGTTAAATACAACAGAGACGGTGTTGAGCAGTGGGCAAAACGGTATAATGGCACCGGTAATCAAGATGATCTCTCGAAAGGTGTTGTGGTAGATGTTTCCGGGAATGTCTATGTGACTGGGCAAAGTCGGGGATCTGCAAACTTCGATTATATGACAATTAAATATAACAGCGCTGGCGATACAGTCTGGACACGCCGTTACAACGGTTCAACAAATTCTGATGATATGGCAACCGGTATTATGATTGACAACCTCGGTTATATCTATGTAACCGGAAAAACTTACAGTACTTCGGCAGGATATGATTTTGGTACAATAAAATATAATCCGGCAGGTGTGGTAGAGTGGATGGCAACGAACGGCTCATGTGGTGGTAATTCCGATGAACCTTGTGCGATGACATTGGATAAAAATGAAAATGTTGTTGTAACCGGAAGCGGTTCAGGAACTGATTTGTATTACTTTGTAACTGTAAAATATATTCAAGGACCGAATGCAGTAGAACAAACAGACGAAACAATTCCAAAAGATTTTGCATTGTATCAAAATTATCCCAACCCGTTCAATCCATCGACAACAATCCAGTTTGATATACCGAAAGCTTCTTTTGTTACTCTAAAAGTGTACAACGTGCTTGGTCAAGAAGTGGCAATACTGGTGGACGAGAAACGAGAAGCGGGAAGATATCAAGTTGAATTTAATGGTTCTTCCGCCTCCGGCGGATTGACAAGCGGTGTGTACTTCTACCGCATACGCGCTGGCAACTATGTTGAAACAAAGAAATTAGTTTTAATCAGATGATTCACATTAACTACCCGAAGGTTTAGAGTATTGAGGATGTAAACTTCGGGATGATTTAGATTTTTTGAAAGCAAATTATCATTTAAAAAATAATTAAGGAGAAAGTCATGAAAAAACAAAACATTCTTTTACTCACATTGCTCTTAGCTCTCTGCGTTGGGCTAATGAACGCACAAATACCCCGCACACTTTCATATCAAGGTGTATTGACGGATAGTTTGGGAAATCCGAAACCGGATGGTAGTTATACATTCACATTCCGGTTATATGATGTTAGTACCGGAGGAACTCCTTTCTGGACAGAGATAAAAGATTTGCAGGTAAAACGCGGATTATTCTCTACAAATTTAGGAGATGTAACTCCATTTGACGCGGGAATTAAGTTCGACAAACAATATTTCTTAGGGATAAAACCCGGTAGTGATCCTGAATTATCTCCAAGGATTCCGTTTACCTCTGTTGCTTACAGCATCAACTCACTAAAAGCAGACACGGCAAAGTTTGCCATTTCCGCACCGACACAAGCACTTGTCGATAGTGCGAGGATAGCAGGAACAGTTCCTAATGGTTCAATTACCAACACACACATTGCCGATGCTGCAATCAGTGGAGAGAAGATTCAGAATACACAGATCGTTCGAAGCATCAACCAGGTGAAGGACAACGTCGTGCTAACCGCAGAAGGTGGAGCAACAATCACATCTAATGGTGACACCATAATCATTAACGCCGGCAGCGGAGGAGGTGGTACTGGAGTTCAAGGTATTCAAAATACAAACAACACACTCGACGTTGTTAATCCAAATGGACCTACTGTGACCGTCAACGTGAAAGATGCAAGTATCGGTGCAACTCAGATTGCTAATAATGCAGTCACGAGTGCAAAGATTCTAAACGGTACAATTCAGTTTACAGACATCGGACAAAATAGTGCCACCAATGGTGAGGTCATAAAATGGAACGGTACTGCATGGACTGCAGACGCAGACAACATGGGCACCAATACCAGTGGATGGACTGATAACGGAACCGTTGTCGGGCTTACAACAGTAAGCGACACTGTGGCAATAAATACTTCGTCCCGACTTGGTAAGCTAAACATAAGTGGAGATATTGCATTGAACTCGCTTGGTAGTGTGAAATTCGGCAGTGAAGATAATCGTATTACTGCCAACAGCGGTGACATGCGATTTGTATCAGAAGATCTGAGCATGCTGACGAGTAATGATATAACATTCGGTCATTACCTTGATGAGACATGGATAAAATTTGACAACGCGAATAAAAGAGTGGGCATTGGGACACTTACACCGACAGACAAGCTGCATGTGGTACAAAATGTTGCCACTGTAGGATTATCCGCAATAAAGGGTGTGGCAACTCCAACGACTGTCTCAAACAACGGAGTTTACGGGGAATCGATGTCCTCGACAGGATATGGATTATATGGCAAATCGCCAAAGTATGGGAGCTATGGCCTGGCAACAGGAACACAAGGACGTGGTATGTTGGGCGAAGCGACAAACACTGCCAGTATTGGTGTACAGGGAATTGCCACAAATACCAACAGCACGGGAGTATGGGGGGAAGGGTACAACCAGGGGATATACGGCTTTTCATCTTCAACAACCGGGAAGGGTGTTTACGGCAAAGTCACATCTGCTGATGGATATTCGGGATATTTTGAAGGCGGTAAATTCTATGTAAAAGGAAATGCAGAGGTTAGAGACACGCTAATTGCGGAGGTTGTGAAAACAGCAAACAGCCCAAGGGTGGTTTATGTGACTTTTTCGTTGGCTAGAACCATTTCAACTATTAACTCATGGGGCCCAATGGATACCATAACTGTGGATGTCCCGGGACCGGGTTTTGTGATGCTGAACTTTTCAGGTACACTATACACTAATCACACGTATCTGGAAGGTACCTGGGTCGGTGTGGGCATTTCAACTAGTCCTACAGGCGGGGTTTTGGCACAGGTTTGGTGGGACTTTGAACATCAGCTTATCGGGGGATTTTACCAGTCTCCTTGCGCGGTTAACACGGTTGCTACGGTCCCTGCAGCCGGTTCCAGAACGTTTTATATTGTCAGTTATCACTGGGGAACCTCGGGAGAAGAGGATGTGGTGCATCTAAAGGATGGCTCATTTTCGGCACTGTTTATTCCAGCACCTTAATGTTAAAGGAGGTAATATGAAACTTCGAACAATGTCAATCAGAGGTTTCTTGTTGATCATCGGTCTGTATAACGTGTGCATTGGACAGACTCCGAAAGTAGCGTGGTCGTCCTTCAACATGGGATACGCCGAACCAAAATCAATGAACACGATGATAAAATCAGTTGTAGGACAAAACTTTGTCGGCACAACACAACAATCCAACATTCAAATCATCAGCGGCTTCCTCGCTGATACTTTATTTAGGTCCACAGTTGTTGATGTAAAGAATCAGGAACAACTGCCTGCCTCCTACTCGCTCTCGCAGAATTATCCCAATCCCTTCAACCCAAGTACAACAATCCACTTCGAGCTGCCGAAGGAATCGCATGTTACACTCAAAGTGTACAACATGCTTGGGCAAGAAGTAGCAACACTGGTGAACGAGAAACGAGAAGTGGGAAGATATAATGTCGAATTTCGGATTTCGAATTTCGAATATTCCAGTGGTGTTTATTTCTACCGATTGATCGCGGGCGACTTTGTTTCTACTAAAAAATTTGTATTGCTGAAATAGTATCAAATGATACTTCATTATGCAACTAACCGAGTACGACTTACTTGCATACCGCTTGTGCAAAGCTCCGTTTAAGACGAGGCGCACTTTGATATAAAATAAACTTTAAGTGAGGAATAAATGAAATCCATAATTTTATCTATCGCACTGATCATTATTTGTTTCATTCATATTTCTTATTCGCAGCCGGCTTCAAAAATATTTTGCGCTAGTTATAATGATGCGACATGTTTTGTCTATTCCGCCAATCTTGATGGAACCGGAATTAATTCAATAACTATGCCGCTCAGACCAAAATGTATTGCAATTGATTGGAGTAGTTCGCCTCATAAAATGTATGTCGGGCTTGTACCATCTTCCGGCAGTGATAAAATTATAAGATGCAACGTAGATGGAACCAACCAGGAGGATGTACTAACTGATCTTATAGGTATAAATGATATTGAACTAGACCTATCAAACAGAAAAATATACTGGCTTCAGAATACATATTCCGACGACCGGGTATTTAATGCTGATATGGATGGATTAAATTCAAATATCACTCAGATATACGCAACTACTACTGCCGCCAGAGACTTGTGGGGACTTGCGATAGACGTAACCAACCAAAAACTCTGGATCACCGAACGCGGAAGCACTTGTTACAACAGCTGCATCCGCAGAATGAATTGTTCTGGTAGTGGCGTTACTATTTTAAAAAATCCTGTCTGCAATCCGCACGATATCGAATACTTCAATAACAAAATCTTTTGGGGAGATGCAGATGGACTTCAATGTGCAAATACAGACGCTAGCGGCATGATAACTTTAGATAGCACAGCTCGTCTTAATGGATTGGCAATTGACGGAACAAACAATAAAATTTATTGGACTGATTATTACCAATACAATGTTAAAAGAATCGACTATGGAGGTACCGGAATGGTAGAAATCTTAGGTGGTCTGGGTTCTTTTACTCATCTGGATACTGACTATAAACCGGATATACTTGATGCCGACTTCACGGCTGAGTTACCACTTGAATTTAATTTATTCCAAAACTATCCCAACCCCTTCAACCCTTCAACAATTATCAATTATTCCGTTCCGCTTTCTGCGGAACGAGATCTCGTACCGACTAGTCGGGACGGACAATTGCCAATTGACAGTTGGGTAACGATTAAGGTGTACAATGTACTTGGATGTGAAGTAGTGACTCTGATAAATGAAAATAAGAAGATAGGAAGATACGAAGTAGAATTTGATGGTGCGAGATTGGCAAGCGGTGTGTATTTCTATCGCTTGATTGCTGTGAATTATATCGAGACGAAAAAATTTATTCTTCTCAGATAGGTAGTATATCAAAGCAATAGTAATATTCCCGTATTTATCTGAAATTGACAAAGGATTTTTTATACATAATTATTTATCTATTAACTTTTTCCTTGAAAGGAGGAAATTATGAAATATTCACCAATGATGTTTATCATGTGCTTGCTTTTATTTTCCGCGATACTAAAAGCTCAAGAGTCGGAGTTTAAAGACACTCCCTATTTCTCAGGAATGCCGAGCTACAAAATAAATGATGCCTCGGACAAAGAATTCGATAGTTATAATTTCTTTAATGGTAAAAATTGCACAACAGTCGAAGGGAAGAGATTCTCTAGGAGTTATACTTTAAAGGAAGAAGCAAAGCAATCCAGCGATCTCCAGATTTCTCGCAACTATAAGACTGCTGTTAGGAACATGGGTGGAACAGTGGTATTCGAGGGGGTGTGCGAGGGCGCCAATTGTGCCGAGAACTGCGGCTATCAAATGATGATTGGAAAAGTTTTTAAAGACAACAATGAAATGTGGATCGAAGTGGTGCCCTTCAATGATGGCAACGACTACTATCTCACCATAGTAGTAAAGGAAGAAATGAAGCAGGATGTAACAGCGAGCGCAATGCTCGACTCTCTGAATCGTAAGGGATATATCGCTCTCTACATAAATTTCGATACAGGCAAGTCAACTATCAAACCCGAATCAAAACCGATTATAGCGCAAATTGTGGAGATGATGAAGACAAATCCTGACCTTAAACTTAGTGTAGAAGGACACACGGATAATGTTGGAAAACCGAAATCGAATAAGACTCTAGCTGAAGAAAGGGCAAAGTCGGTTGTTACTGCAATCGTATCTGATGGGATTGATATCAAACGCTTAAGTTCTGTAGGTCATGGACAAGATAAACCAATAGCTGACAATAAAACAGATGAAGGAAGAGCAAAGAACCGCAGAGTTGAGCTTGTGAAAAAGTCTGACTTAACAAAATAGAATAAAATTAAAAGCTTATCAAAATATTTTAAAGGTCTATTAAAACAATTTTACCAAAAGGAGGGTAAAGTGATGAAAAGAAATATATTGTTGTTCTTATCGGCTGTAATCCTATTTGTGGTAATGGCTACCGCTCAAACTCCCGTGAAAAAATATGATATAAAATCCGGCATTGTTACGTATGAAATGATTATGAAAATGGGAGATTTTGAAATTAAAAATAAAATAGTCGTTTCTTTCGATGAGTACGGAATGAAGGAGTGCAAGGATACTTATTCCGGAGACAAACTTGAAGAAAGTTTTTTCAGCGATGGGAAGAATTTATATTCGGTAAAATATAATGGCAAAACTGCTTTCAAGCGGGGCACTGCATCACGAGGTACCGAACTGCGCGTAGAGTGGTCGGAATTTGGAACTGAACAGGACAGAAAATCAGGAAAATATAAAAAGCTTCCGTCCCAGAAATTTGCCGGAAAAAATTGCGAGATGTTCGAATACAATGATGGAAAAGGAATCGTAACTCAGTACGGCGGCTGGAATAAAATCTTATTGTATATGGAAATGAAATCAAAAGATATGGAATCTATCCAGCGTGCTTTGAAGATAGAGCAAAATGTTAAAGTTCCAACTGAGAAATTTATGATTCCTAAAGAATATAAAGTTGAATAAAAGTCGAAGGAGAAGAAAATGAATACAAATAAAATTTTAATTAGCATAATTTCTTTCAGTATGCTCTTAGTATTTATAGGTAGCCAATCTATTCTCATTGCACAAACCCCAAAATCCGAAAAAGAAATTCCAATTTATTCAGGTGCAAAACGTGATGCTAATAGAGAGACTGAATTAGAAAGTCTTGGAAGTGATGGACGGAAAGTTTACAGGGTAGGTGTATCAACTGAAGACGTGTTCAACTTTTATCTGCAGAAGATTGGTGGAAAAGAAGGAATGATGGATATAGATCCTATGGGAATAAAACCGGGTGCAGTATCACAGGTATGGTACACAGTTGAGTATTACAAGGATGAAGAATTTACAGATTACTTTATCGAACGGGATGTAATGCATCCCGGTAAATGGATGAAACAGAAACTTATAGAGAATCGAAAACCACACACCCCCGGCAAATGGATTGTGCATGCTTTTTTTAATTGGTATAAAATGGAAAGCAGTAATGATCTCACCGAGTTTTACATAATTATACATGATGAGAGTTTTGGTGAACAAACAGAAAAAAAATATAAAACCAGTACGGAAATCCAAATTCTGGCATCCACAGGTAAATCAGAACAAGCAATGCGGGAAGAAAATGAAGAGGAAATGGAAAAGCAGACCTCTGAATTATCTAAGTCCCTCAGAAGTAAACCGCCAACAGAGAAAGAACTTGGCGTGCCTGTTTACCCCGGCTCAAAATTTGATGCGGATGCTACCGCCGGTATGTCTGCAGGCAACGATTATGCAATATACATTTATCTCACAATAGATCAACCGTCAAAAGTTGCTGCCTTCTATGAACAACAACTAAAGATCAAGCCGGTAGAAGTGGGAAAGGACCAATACATGATTCCATTGAAAGGAAAAATGCCAATGCCGGATGAAGGTATTTCTATTCAACCAAACATGATGTTTGGAGGTGATGCAAAAACCGTCATCAGCATCCAAAAGATGATTGGAAAGAGTCAGTAAAGTCTCAATCCTGGCCAGCGGTGTTGTGTACTTCTACAGATTAGTTGCCGGAGATTATTTATCGCCTAAGAAATTTTTATTACTGAAATGTTCCTCCTCAATTAATCCCAATAAAAGTTAGCACGGAGGACAGGTTTTACTTAAATAAATAATTAACCCAGGGTGTTCAAGCAGAAAGAATACTCCAACGTTTTGACACCCTGATAATTTAATAATCATTTTATCAGGAGCAGTTATGAAAAAGATATTTTTAATCTTATTGATGCCGATTGCCTTATCACTATTTCTTTCTTGTGCTAAGCAGAACTATTCAGAAAAAATAAATCCACTTCTAGATAAATATGTTGAAGCATGGAATACAGGCAATCTTTCTCTATTAAGTGGTGTTGTTGATTCTTCTTTTGAAATCAGAAAAATTCCGGATTTCAAACCTATGCGCGGAATTAAATATTTGGAGGACTACATAGTTGGCAGCCGCACCGTTGTACCTGATTTCTTTTTAAAAGAAACCGAAAAGCTTTTTATAAGCGATACTGCTGTTATACTCTGCTGGAATTTGACAGGAACTTATAAAGGTGAAAGTGACTTACCACCCACAGGCAGTAAAATAGATATTTCCGGTTTCAGTGTAATTTATTTTAGCGACAGTAAACTTACTGGCGAGTGGATAGCATTTAGTGATTTGACATGGGTTAAACAACTTGGTTTTTTACTTGTACCACCAACAAAGAAATAGATTATAAGATGGTTTGTTCAAATAAACCCCGGCACATAAACGTCGGGGTTTCATTTTTATCACTTCACATCAATATGTTAGCAAATATTTGATTATTTCCAAAATCTTTTATAGTTTAGGCAAAAACAATAATCGAATAATATGCATCCGTGGAAAAACATAGTTTTCTTATCTATTTATTTGTTTACGTTTCAAGCCACAATTTGTCAAATTGAAGAGGTAAATTTTGACCGCCTTACTGTTAATGATGGTTTATCTCAATCAACAGTTAATGCTATTTTTCAGGATCGATATGGATATATGTGGTTTGGAACCCAGGACGGTTTGAATAGGTACGACGGCTACGATTTTGTTATCTATAGAAACGATATTAATGACTCTACATCAATTTCTGATAACTGGGTTTGGTGCATATTTGAAGATCGGTTCGGTGAAATGTGGATTGGTACTTACAACGGCGGAGTAAACCGATTTGACAGGAATAAAAATGAATTTAGAAATTATCGGACTAATACTTTTGATTCAGTTAGCATTGGTGCGAATAATGTAACATGTATTGTTGAAGATAAGCAAGGAATAATTTGGATTGGGACTTGGGGCGGTGGTTTAAATCGTTTTGATAGAAGTTCTAATAAGTTTATTCGCATCGGGATAGATTCAAAATCTTCCGGCGGTTTGAGCAGCAGTAATATCCGATGTATGATAGTTGATAGTAAGGGATTATTATGGATTGGTACTTGGGATGGATTAAATGTTTATAATCCGGTAACCGATCAGTTTACGCATTACAAACACGACCCTAAAAACTCTAAAAGCATAAGCGGTAATCGTATAGTTGGTATATTTGAAGATCAAAACAATAATATCTGGATAAGTACTTTTGGTGAGGGACTAAATAATTTTGTCCCCGCAACGAACGAATTTATTAAATATACCCATAGTGAAAAGAATTTTAATAGCCTTAGCAGCAATCAAGTAGGTCAAATAGCTGAGTATGCTGACGGGAACCTGTTAATATCGACTCGTGGCGGCAGCTTAAATCGGTTTGATGTTAATGAAGGAACATTCACTACTTTCAAATCTCCGGAGTATGATTTAAACTACTCAAGTGATAAGGTCGTTTACTCTGTTTATTGCGACCGCATGGGAGGAATATGGATGGGGACAACTGGAGGAGGCGTTAATTATTACAACCCTCAAAGGTATAAATTTACTCGATATAATTCCGAGATAAACAACCCGAACCGCTTAAATAATCCTATGATAAGGGCTATATGTGAAGGTAGCAACGGTGATATTTGGATAGGAACTGATGGAGGTGGTTTAAATCTTTATAATAGAAAAAACAAATCTTATGTGTTTTTTAAACACAATGTTGATGATGAAAACAGTATCAGTCATAATTCCGTGTTGGCTCTACTTGAAGATAGTCGGGGGAATCTCTGGGTAGGTACCGACGGCGGTGGATTGGATTTATATGATCGTCGTAATAATCGTTTTATTCATCATCGAAGTAATCCAAAAGATACAAACAGCATTAGTAGTAATTATGTAATGGTAATTTATGAAGACCTCAGCGGGAATCTTTGGATTGGTACTGCTGGAGGCGGTCTTAACCGTTATGACCGGGCAAATAATAAGTTTTTCGTTCATAAGAGATTGGGTAAAAAACAGAATGAGTTAAGCGGCAATTATATTTGGTCAGTTATAGAAGACAAGCAGCGTGAACTGTGGATTGGAACATGGGGAGCTGGGCTGAATCGATTTTATCCGGAAACAAATAAGAATAAGATTTATCGCTACGATCCCACTAATCCAAAAACTCTTAACAACAATACTGTCTTATCTATCTATGAAGACAATCTTGGGAACATCTGGCTTGGTACAAACGGCGGTGGCTTGAATCGCTTCGACCGTGAAACTGAAACATTCACACACTTCACAGAAAAAGATGGATTGCCGAATAATGTAGTGTATGGAGTTTTAGAAGATGCAAATGGAAATTTGTGGCTGAGCACGAATAAAGGATTATCTTGTTTCAATCTAGGAACGCGGAACTTCAAGAATTATGATATTCGCGACGGTCTGCAAAACAACGAATTCAATCAGGGTGCATATTCAAAAAATAAAAACGGTGAGTTCTATTTTGGCGGAATAAATGGCTTCAATTCTTTCTATCCCGAAAAAATAAGTATGAATAAAAATATTCCCCAAATCGTTTTAACTGATTTTAAAGTTTTTGATAAAAATATTCTTCTGAACGAAGCACTAGAAACAGTAAGCGAAATCCAACTCTCGTATACACAAAATTTTTTTTCATTCGAATTTGCCGCGTTAGATTATTCTATACCGGAGAAAAATCAATACATGTACATTTTAGAGGGATATGATAAATATTGGATACAATCAGGAACGAGGCGCTATGCAGCTTATACTAATCTCGATGGAGGTAATTATGTTTTTCGCGTAAAAGCGAGTAACAACGACGGGATTTGGAATACTGAGGGCAGATCAGTAAAAATTATTATTGTACCTCCTTTCTGGAAAACCTGGTGGTTTCGAACTATTGCGACTCTAATTGTGGCTACTTTTAGCTTTATGATTATTCAGATCCGGATTGGCAGATTGAAGAAAGAGAAATTGACTCAACAAGAATTATCAAGGCGGTTTATTGAATTTCAGGAAAAAGAAAGGCAGCGTATTGCAAGCGAATTGCACGACAGTCTCGGACAAAACTTATTAATCATCAAAAATTCTCTTCGTCGATGCGAGGGGAAAGTCTCTGGTGAGAATATTATATCAGGAGAACTCTCTGAAATATCAGAACTTGCACAAGAAGCAATTGATGAAGTAAGAGAAATATCATACGACCTTCATCCTCATACGCTCGACCGGCTCGGTTTGCAAAAAGGAATTCAATCGAACATTAATAAATTTTCGCAGGTATCTCAGGTAAAAATCATTTCCGACATTGACGAAATTAATAACCTATTTACACCAATAGAAGAAATACACATATTTAGGATTATTCAAGAAGCATTAAATAATGTATTAAAACACTCAGATGCCTCTGAGTGTAAAGTTATTGTTAAAAATCAAGAGTATAGTGTAAATATCCAGGTCATTGATAACGGGAAAGGTTTTGATGTCGATAATTATTCTTCGACTTACGAAACTATAAAAGGTTTTGGAGTCTCAAATATTACTGAAAGAGTAAAAATTATTAAAGGAGAACTGAAGATCCAATCTTCTTCCGGCAATGGAACCACTATATCTGTTTCGATACCTATTAAAAACAAGAATAGACTATGAGTAAAAGAATTTTTATCGTTGACGACCACCCTATAGTTCGACAAGGGTTAAGAAAATTGATCGAAGAAAAAACCGACTATAAGCTAGTGGGTGAAGCAGATGATGGAATTCAAGCGTTAAAATTTATCGAAGAACTGAAGCCCGATATAATCGTAGTTGATATTTCCTTACCGATGATGAACGGATTTGAATTGATTCGAATATTGATGAAGGAACCTTACCAAAAAGAGTTTATTGTGCTGACTATGTATAAAGAAGAAGAATATTTCGACGAAGCATTCGATTTAGACGTAAAAGGATTTATACTAAAAGAATGCACAGGAACAGAGTTCTTAAAATGTTTGGAAGAAGTTTCTCGCGGTAATTATTATATTAGCTCTGAACTTTCCCATTACCTTGTTAAAAAATCCCACGCCGCAGATAATTTACTCAATCAGAAACCTTCCTTAAAGTTACTTACTCCGATGGAATTGAAAGTTCTAAAATTTATTTCTGAGAATAAAACGAGCAAAGAAATTGGCGAAGAATTACACATCAGTTATAGAACTGTTCAAAACCACCGTACAAAGATATGTGAGAAGCTTGTTTTAGAGGGTTACAACAAACTTCTTCAGTTCGCCCTCGAACATAAACATCTACTTTAGATATTAAAGTAGGTTCTGGTAGGAAGTGAGTCGCGCATTTCATAGTGTTACCGATATTCCGGTGCCGGCCCCCCCCCAAAAAAAATAAACTGTCATTTCGACTGCAGGGAGAAATTTTATAATCCAATATTATACAATGCGCGAACCATAAATGGCTGCGGAACATCAGTAATTCTGCAGATGCTTCCCTCAAATTGAGTACAGTTACTCATCAAATATGAGTATTTATTTCTATTGATTAGTAGCAATAAAAAGTATTAATTTTACACAAAAAGAAACCCTTGATCAAGTGACTATACTTCTGGTCGATGATAATCGCAAATTTCGGGCATTCGTAAAAAAAATGCTTCTAACCTCTGTGCATAACCTTGAGGGGATATACGAGTGTGAAGATGGTGCTACTGCTATATTAATGTTTCGCGTGTTAAAACCGGATTGGGTACTAATGGATATAAAGTTACCAATTATAGATGGACTTGAAGCATCGCGTAGAATTAAAAATGAAAATCCGGATGCAAAAATAGCAATCGTATCGCAGTACTGTGATGCATCATATCGTGATACTGCAAAATCTATAGGAATAAGTGAGTACATACAAAAAGACAATTTAGATGATATGATAAATTTAATTTCTAATATACCAGCAGAACTTTAATGAAATATGGCGGCTGTTGGTATATTTGATTATTAACGAAGCGGCGAATACCTAATGGAATGAATACTGGTTTAATGATAAATTTTTTGAGAATAAATATTTTAAGGAAACAAGTCATGAAAAAAATATTATCTATCATTTCTATAGTATTAATGATGAATGTTACCTTGCTGGCTCAAAGTGAAGGAACGATTTGTTATCGGCTGTTCCATTCTTCGAATGAATTTACAGAATTAGGGAAAAATGCTATTGCTACAGCCGCAGAAGCAGTATGGGGCGCAAGTGAGTTGAATGGCAATATTGTAACACTTACTGGAACCTTGACTCAGTCGGCTCCAGGTTCGGATGTTTGGACGTATTCTTCCTCCCCTACTGATAAGCTTGTTGTGGCTTACAGCGGCGGACCAACCATAGAAATAAAGTTTACAACTTTTGAAGGATATATTGATGATACTTGGGAAAAATTTGTAGATTCTCACAAATTAAATTTTACAATCAAGATTGTAAATTATGTAGACCTAAATATTCAAAGCCTAACAGTTCCTGATCAATATTTAAATAAAGTTACATGGCAGCGACACTTTTCAGGTACAGTTGTTTATGAAAATGATAATACTACAATTAGTATATCTCATAACGGATCGAAAGCATGGGAGATTAGCAGTGGGTACGCCTCATATATTTATGATGAACAATGTACAGGAAATTCAAACTCAATAACAGCCACATATTCTATTAATGAAACATACTGGTCTCATCTTATACATAACAGCAATACAAGCCAATTTGTAATCAACAAAGAAATTACTAACAATAGCTCAGTTAACTTTGGCGGGAGTACATATAAATTCCAAAATGGTTATGTAAAATGGGAAGCCGGAACTCAATTTGCAGATTCTGCCCGAGCCGGTATCTATAATCAGGTGTTGGAACCTACTTATTGGGTAGCATCAGGCTCCATGATTAAAAATGAAACGCATTTTGGTAATATTATCTTCGACAGGCAAGTTGTGTTTGGCACAAACGGACCTCTTCTGGTTCTACAAACAGTTTCAAGCCAGACTTACTTGCTTCATCCATTACTTCAGTGGTGGATGACGGATGTTGATTTGGTTTCCAGTCAAATTCCGATACAATTTGATTTGAAACAGAATTACCCTAATCCGTTTAACCCAAGCACCGTAATAAGATTTCAAATACCAAAAGGTGAATATGTAATTTTAAAAATCTACGATCCTATCGGTAGAGAAGTGGAAACTTTAGTTGATGAATTTGTACATCCCGGATTTTATGACGTTACCTGGGATAGTAAAAATCATGCAAGCGGTATTTATTTTTATAAATTAATCTCGAAGGGTTTTTCTGCCACAAACAAAATGATTTTGTTGAGATAGGAGAAGCGAAATGAAATATATCGATTTTATCGTTATATCAATTATCCTGATTACTTTGATGGGCTGTTGTTCTACAAAAGATCAACTTAGAGAACAAGCAACAACACAAAAAACGAAATACAATATTGTAATTGGAGCGGGAGGCGGATTTACAGGCATTTATAGCGGCTATTATATTGATACTCTGGGTAATATTAGCAGTTGGGAAGGCAGAATATTTTCGGATACAAGTTTAAAGCATATTACAACACTCAGTCGTGAGCAACTCGACAAAATCGATGAAGCGTTGTTAGATAATGATATACTGGGTACAAACTATAAAAATTCAGGGAATACATCTTCGTTTTTTCAATTGAGCAAGAATAATTTTAAGCATTCAGTTTCATGGTCAGGGGTCGAGCCGGAAGAAGAGGTTGTGCCACAGAATATTAGAGAGTTTCATTCGAAGTTGAGAAAAATTATTAATGATACTATAAACAAACAATCAAATTAAAGGAGAAGGTTATGAAATTTTATTACAAAATATTTCTGATGATGCTGATTCCATTTCTAGGCTTTATTAATTCAAATCCTGGAATCCTATCGTCAAACCTGAGCGTTAAGTTTTATAATCATAATACGGAGAACGGTTCAAGAGCATTAGAATCAAAGGTTGGTCATAAGATTCAAATCGAGTGGAGCGAAAATAACTCCACACCGACATTTGTTTCGGGAAAATTAACACAAGCCGGTTATTCGAACAGCGCTGATATATCGGTTGACGGAATTAGGTTCCTTTCAGAAAACAAGGACTTATTTGGGTTAAAAGAACCGGAAAAGGAATTAAATGTAATATCCAATATCACGGATGATTTGGGAATGACACATGTTAAATATCAGCAAAAGGTAAACGGTGTAAAAGTATTTCATGGACAATTAATTGTTCACTTCAATTCTGATGGGTCGGTTGAGAGTGCTAATGGCAGGTATTACCCAACCCCGGATATGAATACCATACCCACCATAGATATTCAAACTGCCATCCAAAAAGCGAAAGATAAATTAGGTTCGTATCGATCTATTGATGAATCGGGAGAGTTGAACATATACGCTCAGGGACCGAGATTACTTCTGGTATATGCAGTCACTCTCCCTTCTTATTCAAATCCGATGATGACGGTATTTGTTGATGCGTTAAATGGCGAAGTAATTAAAATCGATGATGGTATTCGTTATGATGGTCCGGCTGTTGGCTCAGGTATAGCTCTGGATGGGACTGTTAAAACAGTCAATTCCTATCTCTATGGAGGAAAATATTATATGATAGATGCAAACTTACTTATGTATGTTCCCCCTATCGATAGTTTAAAAGGTGTAATAAGGACATTCGACGCACAAAATGATACCACCGGTAACGGGTATCAGAGCGCAGTTGTTGTAATTGACCCAAATAATGACAATAACTTTAACGATACCGAGAGAATGAAAGCTGCCGTAAGCGCTCATTATCTTACACGGGAAACATATCAAACGTATAAATCCCGGTTCAATAGAAATAGTATTGATAACGGTGGAATGACTATGTTGAATGTAGTTCACTATGGCATAAATCTCAATAATGCGTACTGGAACGGATCGTTTATGACTTATGGGGATGGCGATGGAGTAACATTCTCGAACCTCGCGGGTGCATTTGATGTAATAGCACACGAAATTACTCATGGTGTAACATCTAAAACTGCAGATTTAATATACGAGCTTCAATCCGGAGCTATGAATGAATCTATGTCTGACGTCTTCGGGGTCATAGCTGATAGTGCAGATTGGCTTGTAGGTGAAGATGTGTTTACACCAGGAATACCCGGCGATGCACTCAGGAGTATGCAAGATCCTCATAACGGTTATACGCAGGGACATCCGAATTGGCTTCCTGCTCACATGAATGAATATGTAGAATTGCCTAATGATCCTGCAAATGACTATGGCGGTGTTCATATCAATTGTGGAATCCTAAATAAAGCATTTTATAATGTTGCTTCAGTCATCGGTCATTCAAAAGCCGGATGGATTTGGTACAGATCTCTGACAACTTACCTTACCAATAATTCTCAATTTATAGATTTGCGAAATGCTTGTCTTAATTCTGCTAAAGATTTATACGGCGATGGTTCAACAGAATACAACACGGTTGCAAGCGGGTTTAGTGCTGTTGGTCTCGAGAGTAGTGGAGGACAAACATATAGTTTAACATATGACGATAACGATCCGTACACGGGTGTATATGAACCAGATGCTAATTGGGAACTTGCAGTAATATTTTCACCACCGGTATCGAATGTTAAAGTTACTCAGGTAAAAGTTTCAATAGTAGGCGATAATAATTATTATGGGAATGGGCATTTCACACTGAAAATGTACAATGCAGACGGGACAAATAGTTTACCCGGAACTCAGCTTATATCACCTTATTCTTATACACCGAGTGTTACCGGTTGGCAGGTTTTTGATTTAACAAACGTAAATCCAAACGGTGATTTTTATGTAAGTTTACTTTACGACGGCACTAATCAACCGCTAATCGGTGCGGATTTACCGCCAGGGAATCAAAGAGCTTATGAGTATAATTCTTCAAGTTGGTCTAAATTAAATTCGCCCGATGATTATACACTATTCATGCGTGCAACAGTTGTAACATTAACAAGTGTCATAGAAATTGACACAAGGGTTCCTGAAAAATTTAGTATCTCGCAAAACTATCCCAATCCATTTAATCCAAGTACATCTATCAAGTATGGACTTCCTAACACTTCACTTGTTAAGCTCGAAATTTTTGATATTAACGGAAGAAAAGTAAATGAGCTAGTTAACAACAAACAGGAATCGGGAACTTACCAGGTTTTATGGAATGGCACTAACGATATGGGGTGCTCAGTAGCAAGCGGTGTTTATCACTATCGCATTGAAGTCATTGATGCACAAGAACAAAGCAAAGTTCGCATCGAGGTGAACAAAATGCTATTAATCAAATAAATGAGGCATTTCATGAAAACGAAATTCGTAATTATTGCATTGCTAATTATTTTACCGTTTTGGACATTTTGCCAAAATGAAACCGACGATTGGATAACCAATTCTCAATGGGGATATAAGTTTCAAGCCCCAAAGAACTGGAAATATCAAAAAGATGATTCCAGCGTGCTGTTAGGTCACGAAAAAATCTCAGGTGCAATTTTAGTGATACCCACCGAAGCCGAAAGCTTTGATGGAGTAAAGGATCAGATGTCAGTTGGTTTAGAAGAAGAAGGTACCGTTCTTACACTTACCGGTGAACTGAAACCATTAGCGGATTATATTATTGCAGGCGAATATTCGGGAATTTATGAATATCAAGAAGTGAAAGCATACATAATCGGCTCACATTCAAAATATGGTAGCGGCGCATATATATTAGCGCTGGACTCGCCCGACATGTTTAGCAGCGAACTTACAAAAGCAGCGGTTTCAATCGCAAAAGGAATGAAATATTATGATAAGAAGGAGTCAGTTGCTGCGACCGATAGTCAACTAAAAACCCAAAACGGTAGTACTGACCTATTACGATATTTTGCTGGTACATATTACAGCTTTACCGGCGGCGGTGTAACGAGCGGCGGTACTGAACGAAGGTTCGTTATATGTTCTAACGGACAATTTTATTTTAGCAGTGAGTCCGGATATTCCGGTGGTGCCGGTACTAGTGGAGCGTGGGGTGTTGCGAGCCAATCGGGTGAAGCCGGAACTTGGAGTATTAAAGGCAGTAAAACTTCAGGAAGTATAGTACTTACATATTCAAACGGTAATACAGATATTGTTAATTATCAGGTTTGCGGGGACGGTTGTATCTATTTTAACAACATAAAATATGCTTATGAAAAAGCTGCAACGTGTGAATAAACAAAAAACAAAAATAAACATTCAATCTTGAGGAGAAAATTATGTTTATACGAATTATTGGTTTGATCTCAATAACGATTCTTTTTGTATCTGTAGTTAATGCACAAATTCCTCGCACACTTTCATACCAAGGTGTGCTGACAGACAGTTCAGGAAATCCAAAACCTGACGGTGTATATACATTTACTTTTAGACTGTATGATACGAGTTCAGGAGGTAACGCTATTTGGACTGAAATTAAAGATGTTAATATAGAGCGTGGTCTTTTTTCAACAATTCTAGGGGATCAAGTTTCTTTCGAACCTAACATAAATTTTGAGAAGCAATATTGGCTTGGGATAAAACCTGGTGCTGAACCGGAATTACCCCAACGTATTCCACTGTCATCTGTCGGTTACAGTTTGAACTCTTTGAAAGCAGATAAGGCAATTTATGCTGACAGTGCACGTAGCGCCGGGACGATACCTGATAATATTATAACCGGTTCAAAAATTGCAGATGGTTCAATTACATTTATAAAAATCGCTCAGAATGGCGCAACAACAAATCAAGTAATAAAATGGAACGGCACAGCATGGATTGCGGCAAACGAAGGAACAGGAACCGGTATATATCTTCCTCTTACCGGCGGGATGATGACGGGTCCAATCACGAGCACTTATAATCCGCCTATCACAATGGGGAAAGGAAATTTCGGGACGAACAGTATTAATACAGGTATTGATGCATTCGTTGCTGGGCGTAATAATCGCGCACGTGGAGATTACTCTGTTGTCGCAGGAGGCGGTGGTTACGATCTGTTTGATTCAAACGCGACAATAGGAACTTATTCCACTGTGAGTGGAGGCAGAAGAAATACAGCGATTGCCACAGAAGCAACAATTGCCGGTGGTTATAGAAATATAGCAAGTGGTGGTAATGCAATTGTTGGCGGAGGTTATGTAAATACGGCAAGTGGCACAAATGCTATTGTCGTAGGTGGGAGATTCAATGTTGCTAGCGGTAATTACGCTACAATCGGAGGCGGTACAGAGGATACTGCGAGCGGGGTATACACTACAGTTGGCGGTGGATATGCGAACATAACCAGTGGCGACAATGCTACCATAGGTGGAGGAGCTTATAATAAGGCAAATGGTAACTACGCAATCGCAGCTGGTGGCGGTGGTAACTTGGCAATTGGAAATTACTCTAGTGTAGGTGGTGGTAATTCAAATAAAGCGGTAGGAATCGCATCAACAGTTAGTGGTGGCAGTACTAACAGATCACACGGAAATTACGCTGTTGTCAGTGGAGGTGGTGGATGGTACACTTCCGATTCCAATTCTGCAATAGGTAGTTTTTCAGTTATTCCCGGAGGTCGCTCAAATCGTGCAACAGGTCAACATTCCCTTGCATCTGGACGAAGAGCAAAAGCGGATCATGACGGGGCGTTTGTATGGGCTGACACGACTAACGCAGATTTTATTTCTACTGCGGATAATCAGTTTAACTTACGTGCATCTGGCGGTGTGCGTATTTACACTAATGCCAGTTTAACTTCCGGCGTAACCCTATCCGCAGGTTCATCAACATGGAGTGTTGTTTCGGACAGCCTGCTTAAACGTAACATCCGCATAGTCGATGGAGATGAAATTTTAGAAAAACTCCTCCGCCTTCCCATCAATCGATGGAGTTATCTTTCACAAGACGCACGCATCGAACATATCGGTCCAATGGCACAGGACTTTTATTCGCTCTTCGGGCTTGGTGAAAGTGATAAAACAATTTCGACAATTGACCCTGCCGGCGTTGCACTTGCCGCTATCAAAGCAATCTATCAAGAAAATCAGGAATTGAAATTGCGTTTGACCGATCTCGAAAAAAGATTACAAGTACTTGAAAAAAATAATCTAAAAGATTACAGCTTTGATGGAACACATTAACTTGAAAGGAGAATTTAATGTGAGAATAAAATATTTTCTAATTATGCTATTCATAACTTTGCAAATTAATGCACAAAACTCACAAGTTACTTGGTCGTCATTCAATATGGGATATGCAAGTTCAACTACATCAAACACAACGCTGAAATCCATAGCAGGACAGTCGTTTGTGGGCAATACGAAATTCAGTAATAATTTTATCGAGTGCGGATTTCTTGTCGATACTCTCTTCCGTAGTGTAATGGTCGGTGTCCAAGAAGGACCGGAAATGCCAACTCATTTTGAGCTGTATCAAAATTATCCGAATCCGTTTAATCCAACCACAACGATAAGGTACGATTTGCCGACAGCTTCTCATGTTGTGATGAAGGTCTTTAATATTCTCGGGCAAGAAGTTGCAGTACTAATTAATGAAGAAAAACCTGCGGGGAAACATCAGGTAGATTTTAACTCGACTAAATTAGCAAGCGGCGTATATTTTTACAAATTGGTTGCCGGTGAATTTGTGTCGGTTAAGAAATTTTTATTGTTAAAATAGTAATTCTATTAGTTTGCTGCTTTTTCAGAGAAACTGATTAATATGAAACAAAAGGCAAAGTTTGGAAAAATGATAAAGGTTATATGGTATCGTTGGAACTTATGGTTTTATACTCATGTTATATAACATCATTAGATGTTACCCGTTTACTTGTTACTTTAGAATAAAATTTGACTCAATTGGCAAGCAATACTCAGAAAATCTAATGAGTTAGATAAAAGCCAGTTTCCTCATAAAAAAAGTAACCCTGAGAAAAGATAAGGACAGTAGAGAGAAAAACAAAATTATTGATAAATTTGATGGGTAAATCGTTCATATATTGACCTTTATATTATTAGTGTTTTTAGGGAGTAATTTTGATTTATTGTTTTCAAAATTAATGGATCGGTTAAGGTTGTCAAATAGATAATAAGTTTTTATGTTCTTGGATTTTAATAGATTCTGATTCAAACGGTAATGCGTAACGGAGTTAATTTTCTTTTTCATCTCACGCAGTAGGAAGAAAGGATTTAGGTTCTGGTATTGGTTATGGAGTTGTTGTTTGACGTTACGAGATGTAGCCGCAGCTTCGAGAACGCGTTTGAAAGGAGTCTTCGGTAAATCGTGTTTTTTCTTGATTGAAGAGCCAACACGTATTTTCTCTAAGAGTTTAACCGACGGGATAAAGAAGTTGAAGTAGAGCCTCCATTCAGTTGTGTACAGAGCATTGAGTAATTCTACATAAGAGAAATCATCGAAGCGATGGTAGCCGAGATATTGTCGTATATGGGTCCAGTTCTTTCCTTCGATGTGGGCATTATCATTTTTGTGATATTCTCTGGAGCGTGTATATTGAACTGGTCGTTTTCTTTTCTGAAGATATTTTAAAAGATGCCAATTAAGAAACTCGCCTCCGTTGTCTGAGTCGAAGCCTTTCAGTTTAAATGGAAGTGATTGTTCAATGTGTTTAATTGCCTCCAAAACGCCAGTTTCACCTTTTCCCCATACAGCTCGTTGCTCAGTCCAGCCTGTGGCAATATCTACAGTATTTACACTATGGACATACATTCCAACAACAGAACTACCACAATGAGCTACAGTATCGGCTTCAAGATAACCCGGAACAGTTTCATCCCACTGGTCGGTTTTGATGGGGATTTGTTTTTTAAGTATTGTGCCTGGCTTTGTAGTCGATAAACCAATTTTCATAAACTTAGACCGTAATGGTGCCAGCAATCTCTCAATCGTTGAATGAGATATATTCAGTAAATGATATTTTGTTTTTTCAGACAGTTCCACGTTGAAAGTTACTTCGTAGTGTGGCAACCAAAATGGTATTGAAGCTTTTAGTCTTTTTGAGCAAATGTAATTTGTGCTTTCCCACAATGTTTTTAAAAACTCGAATAAACCTAAATCGTCGTACATCTTTGGTCTACCTCTACTCTTTGATGGCAAGAAATTATTTTTTTTAGATGTTGAGTTCAAGAGCCGGATAGCGTATTTACGGTTGTAGCCACAGACCTTGCAAAACTCATTTAATATGTGAGCCTTCGCAGTTCTCGATGCGTCAAAATAGCGTTCCCGGATCTCTTTTAAGTATTCTCGTTTGGATTCATTTCTCATGTCTTTTGCTCTTTTTGTTCGGTTACCTAAATTATGAGGAAACGAATCATTTTCAAATGCCCTTCGGTTACCTTTTTTATGAGGCAATGCGCCTGTGAAGCCGTTATGTCATATTACTTTTAATTTTCCTATATTGAAAATACTAATCATACAACAGGTAAAAAGATGGATTTTAAAATAATAGAAATGAATGAAAGGAAGAAGATTGCCCTCATAGCACACGACAATAAGAAAAACGATTTATTGGAATGGGCTCGATATAATAAGGGATCACTTTCTAAACATGAATTATATGCAACAGGCACTACCGGTCAGCTTATAATAGATGAACTCGGACTTGATATTCATAAATTTAAAAGCGGACCTTTGGGGGGCGACCAGCAGGTCGGTGCACAAATAGTCGAAGGTAAAATTGATTTTCTGATTTTCTTTTGGGATCCTCTCGAACAACAACCTCACGACGTGGACGTTAAAGCTTTACTGCGGATCGCAGTCGTCTACAACATACCCACGGCATGCAATCGCTCCTCCGCTGACTTCATGATTTCTTCACATTTGATGTCAGAGGAGTACGATCGTGTTATCGCAGATTATTTATGAATTTTGAGAATTTGAAAACTCTCCAACTTTTTCTATATTTTTAACATGTCGATAGCTGAAAAACAACAGGCAACACCAAATAGAGTAGTCGTTGCGATGAGTGGCGGTGTCGACTCATCGGTTGCCGCTGCACTGCTCATTGAACAAGGTTACGATGTAGTCGGGGTTACAATTAAAACCTACAATTACGATGATGTTGGTGGTAATGCCCTCAACGAATCGAGTTGTTGCTCACTGGAGGGAATAAACGATGCTCGTCTCGTAGCATCCCAATTGGGATTTCCACATTACGTTCTTGATTTTACTGAACCGTTCCAGAAAGAGGTAATCGATAATTTTAAAAGTGAATACCTCGCTGGCAGAACACCTAATCCTTGTGTAATTTGTAACCGAAAGATTAAGTGGGAAGAGTTGATACGAAAAGCTTTGTTGTTAGGTGCGAGTCAAATCGCTACTGGGCATTTCGCAAAAATTAGATATGATGAAGAGAAAAAGAGATTTATTCTCTCGAGAGGCAAAGACAATAGCAAGGATCAATCTTATGCACTATGGGGATTAACGCAAGAGATGTTGAGCCGGACTTTGTTTCCGCTAGGCGATTTAACAAAAGTCGAAGTGCGCGAGCTTGCCAAAAAGTTTGGTCTTAAGAATGCGTCAAAGTCAGAAAGCTTTGAAATATGTTTCATAGCCGATAATAATTACGAAAGATTCTTAAAAGAGCAAATTCCGGAGTTGGCGAAAAAAGTAGCCGACGGTGATCTTGTTTTTAATCAAAAAGTGGTTGCTAAACATCGTGGATATCCTTTTTATACTATCGGCCAGCGCAAGGGGATAGGCACTGCTTTCGGTGAACCTGTTTATGTAACTGAAATCGACGCTGTTACTAATACTGTAACATTAGGGCGTGAAAATGATTTATTCCATACAGAGCTGATTGCAACACAAGTAAATTTAATTTCAGTCGCGAAACTCACAGAAGACCTTGGAGTTATAGCTAAGGTACGTTATAAAGACGAAGGTTCTGCAGCCATTATAAATTATTATGATACAGATAGAATTAAAGTTACATTTGATAAACCAAAGCGCGCCATCACAGCGGGCCAATCAGTTGTAATGTACGATGGAAACGATTTAGTTGGCGGTGGTGTGATTGAGAGAGTTGTAATTTAGTTATTTAGGTTAAAAAGGAGTTACAAAATGTCTAAAGATAAGATACAACATTTAAAAGATTTGAAAGAGAAAACCAAACTCGGCGGTGGGCAGCACCGCATAGATGAGCAACACAAAAAAGGGAAGCTAACTGCGCGCGAACGAATCGAGCTACTATTAGACCGAAACAGCTTCGTAGAGATCGATGCTTTTGTTGAGCACCGCTCGCATGATTTTGGTCTGGAAAAGCAGAAGTATTTAGGCGACGGCGTTATAACAGGAACCGGAACGATAGATGGACGTCAGGTTTTTGTATTCAGTCAGGATTTTACCGTATTCGGAGGGTCCCTATCGGAAGCACACGCGGAAAAAATTTGCAAGATAATGGATATGGCAATGAAAGTGGGTTCGCCTGTCATCGGCTTGAATGATTCCGGGGGCGCACGTATCCAAGAAGGTGTTGTAAGTCTTGGTGGCTATGCTGATATTTTCCTTCGTAATACTCTCGCTTCGGGTGTAGTGCCGCAAATATCTGCTGTAATGGGACCTTGTGCGGGCGGTGCGGTTTATTCTCCTGCAATCACTGATTTTATATTTATGGTAAAACAAACAAGTTACATGTTCGTCACCGGACCCAATGTAGTTAAAACTGTTACTCATGAAGACGTAACATCTGAAGAACTCGGTGGAGCAATAACTCACGCGACAAAAAGCGGTGTAGCACATTTCGCTTGTGATAACGAAATTGATTGCATAAAAAAAATTCAAAAGCTTTATAGTTTTATCCCTTCAAATAATATGGACGACCCACCGTTAAGTGTACCTAAGGATGATCCTTTCCGGAAAGAAGATAAGCTGAACAAAGTTATCCCGGATAATCCAAACAAGCCTTACGATATGAAAGATGTCATCAAGCTTATAATGGACGACGGCGATTTTTTTGAAGTACACGAGCTTTATGCTCAAAATATTATCATCGGTTTTGCACGTATCGGTGGAATTTCAGTCGGAATCGTAGCAAACCAACCGGCAGTTCTTGCAGGAGTATTAGATATTGATTCCTCAATAAAGGGGGCAAGGTTTGTCCGGTTTTGCGATGCGTTTAATATTCCGCTTATAGTATTTGAAGATGTACCGGGGTTTTTACCGGGTACTGACCAAGAATGGAGAGGCATTATTAAAAATGGAGCCAAGCTATTATATGCCTTTTGTGAAGCAACCGTTCCTAAAATTACTGTCATTACAAGAAAAGCTTATGGTGGGGCTTACGACGTTATGAACTCAAAACACATAAGGGGAGATTTTAACTTTGCTTGGCCCACAGCAGAGATAGCCGTGATGGGTCCAAAAGGTGCTGTCGAAATCATTTTTAAAAAAGAAATTGAAAAAGCTGAGAATAAGGAACTTGCCACAAAACAACACGAAGAGGAATTCAGAGAAAAATTTGCTAACCCTTATATTGCCGCTGCGAGGGGCTATCTCGATGATGTTATAGAACCGAGCGAAACCAGATCACGCTTATATAAAACGCTAAAAATTTTAGAAAACAAAGTGGATGGCAACCCTAAGAAGAAACATGGCAACATTCCCCTATGATAACTCATAGGTATATATGAGAATTCTGAAGAAAGTTTAAAAAATCCCTTGACTTTTTTTATATAATCACCTATATTTTAACCAACTTAAATTTAAAATGGTTTGAATATTGAGATTCTCATATAAAATTTTATTTCTATTAATATTTCTAATCGGCTGTACAGCAATAGAGTCTGTAAAACCACCACCACATGTTTATCCTCCGGTTTTATCTGATTCGACAATTGTTCAATCTTCGAATGAGTTTTTAGTGTCGGACACGCTGGTATTGGAGAGTCCAAACGACACAACAAATGGAGAAAACGGATCCGATGCTGTTATTAATCAATCATTAGAGAGTGCACGCAATCATTACATGGCTGCTCTTGAAGCTGATACGAATGAAGATTCTTTGAAGAGTGCAACAGAATTCGAATATGCAATCGCGATCTTGAATGAGCTTGGTTATTATCCGGGAATTGAAAAAAACCAGGATTTCAACGACTTAAGCCGAAGTATAATCGAAGATTACGAAACATACATTACAAATATTGACTCATTGGGTGATCAGTCATCGATATTCGCGTTACGCGAAAAATTAAACCAATTACTGGAATCGACAGAGACACCTGAACAATATACGCCCCGTGAAGTCGTGAAAGGTTTGTCCGTTCCTCTTGTCATAAACGGATTAGTTGAAATGAACATAAATTACTTAATTGGAAAGGGCCGCCACCACATGGAGCGCTGGATGGAACGTGCCTCTATTTATTTTCCGATAATGAAAAAAATCTTCGCCGAAGAAAATGTTCCTGAAGAACTAATATATCTGTCCATGATCGAAAGCGGTCTTAACCCGCGCGCACGCTCTTGGGCAAAAGCCGTCGGCATCTGGCAATTTATTAAAGGTACCGGCAAGCTGTATGGCTTAGACGGAAACTGGTGGTACGATGAGAGGAGAGATGTAGAGAAATCATCCCGAGCGGCGGCTCAGCACCTTCGCGACTTATACAATCAGTTTGAAGATTGGCACCTCGCACTTGCAGCATATAATTCCGGTGCCGGGAACGTCAAAAGGGCGATTCGCAAGTCGGGTACAACTGTATTTTGGTTTATGCGAAAACACTTACCTCGCGAAACTCGAAATTATGTACCCCAATATATTGCAGCAGCTATAGTAGCTCTCAACCACGAAAAATATGGTTTCAGCTACATACCTTCGTCCGCACCGGCTTATGATGTTGTAAGCGTAAACGAATGTGTTGACTTGAAAGTCCTTGCCGAATGTGCAGAAACGTCACTCGCAACTCTGATAGATATAAATCCTGAATTGATACAGAAATGTACGCCACCCGGTTACAAGGACTATAAATTGAAAATTCCATATGGAAAGTCGGCGCTGTTTCTCGAAAAATATGCTCAAGTTCCGGATAATCAAAAAAGAGATTGGGCTGTCCATATCGTGAAAAAGGGTGAGTCGTTATCGAAAATTGCAAAACATTATGGAATATCAAAAGCTATACTCGCGGAAGCGAATAACATAACGACTAATAAAACGTTAAAGGCAGGCAGAAATATAATTATTCCGGTATCGTCAAAAGTGGTTTCTGAAAATATTTCTCAAACTTTCACAGAACCAAGTAAACAAAATAAAAAAAGAAAATCTGTTCAGAGAAAAACTGACACTGTCGGTAAGTCTAGAGTTTCTTACTTGGTAAAAAAGGGTGATACACTCGGGAAAATTGCAGAGATGTTCAACGTGCGTGTGAGCGACCTTAGAATCTGGAATGATATTCCTTATAATAAACATCTCAAAGCTAATTCGACTATTGATGTATATGCCTCATCCACCAAAGCTGAAAACTATTTAAAGGATAGTTCCAAGTTAGAAGAAAAATCAATAACAATCAAAGAAGGCGAAAAAACAAAGACAGTCCTTAAAAAATCCTCTTGGACTACGCACGTTGTTAAGAAAGGCGAAACTCTCGGAAAGATAGCCCAACTGTATGGTGTAACGGTTCAGGATATAAAAAGCTGGAATGGATTCCGGGAAGATAAAATTGCACAAAAACAAGAATTAGAAATTTACATAGTTCCGGAAGTAACCCTGAACAATTCTTCTTCAAAAAAACTCATTGAATATAGAGTTAAAAAAGGTGACACACTTTACGACATAGCGAACAAGCACAATGTCACCGTCGATAAGATTAAAGCTTGGAATAATTTTAAGAAAAACAAAATAAAAATAGGACAGATAATAAGAATATTTTCACAAGAGGAAACTTGAAACCTCTAAATCTATTTGTTTTAAATCTTATAATTATTTATATTTTTCTACAATTTTAACAATTTTATACACATTATAAAGTAAATGAATGCGCAAAACGATACTATTATTATCTCTAATGGGCATAATCAACGTTCTAATTGCTCAAGAAAATCCCACAGAAATCACACCACTCCAAAAACCAACAGATAAAGACCAGCGCCAGGTTGTTAATGTAGGCAGCTTACAACTTACTGTTACGAATTATGGTGTTCTTGGTGCACGCAATGCCTTCTGGCCCCAGCAATTTTCCGCAGAGTATCCGCGTGGTTCGAGAATCGAACACTTGTACCAAGGCGGTATCTATTTCGGAGCTGTTTCAAGATCCCGTGGAAGAGCCGGTGTTTCGACTGGCTGCTCAGATAGATCCGGAAGCGGAGTAACGGGAACTCACTATGAATTTTCATCCGAACCCGACGCACAGATTACTAAAAGGTCAATCGATCCATTTTCAGGTTTTCAGACTGAAGGGGCAATAAGCGACCTCGATTTTGTTTGTGATTATACAGATAAATATACACGCGACCCGGTAACGGGAGATACAATCGCATACCATCTACCGCTAGGTATAAATGTACACCAGGAAAGCTACGCATGGAATTTACCGACAGCAGATTACTTCGTAATTGTAAGTTATACTTTTTACAATACAGGGTATCGTGACCCTGTTACTCAAAAAACTGTTGTGGACACACTCGACTCAGTTTACGTAGGTTTGTGGAGTAACTTTGTCGTCCGTAACACTAACTTTGTTCGCCCCGGCACAACTGGATACTTTAACGTAGCTGCGGGTTACGATTCGGCTGAAAGAATGGCATACGCTTTCGATTTTGATGGTAATAACCAAGGACCGCCAGCAAGCAGCTATATCGCGATGAAGCTACTCGGTGCAACACCCTTTCCAAGAACTGTCGATTCATTGCTCGACCTCTCCACAAAAGCTTATTTTAATGCCTGGAAATACCGTCTCGGCGATGGCGATAACACGTTTTTCTCACCAGTCCTTGAGGACGAGGACCCGGATAGATACAAAAGCCGATATGCGCGCATGACTAGTTCTATCCCAGAAAGTAAGATTGCAACCTTGCGCCTGGCACCGACAAATGTTACCTTACTGTTATCGAGTGGTCCTTTTGTAACAATGTACCCCGGAGACAGTTTAACGGTTGTTTTTGGAATTGTTACCGCAAAAAAATTCGGACAAGATCATGCAAGGTATGATACACGTGAACAACGTTCCATTTTATACAATAATCTTAGCTGGGCTCAAAAAACTTACAATGGTGAGGACGCTAACGGAAATAATATTTTAGACGAAGGCGAAGATTTTGACGGCGACGGAATGCTCACTCGATACAGCTTACCTAAACCTCCAAGACGACCTAAAGTCGCTGCTGAACTAAGTGATAACAATGTAACAATTTATTGGGATAAATCAACTGCGGAAGAATCCTTAGACCCTATAACGCAACTCAAAGATTTCGAAGGATACCGTATATATCGTAGCAATGCAGGCGCAGATATTTCTGCTCCTGAGGACTTGATTGCTAATATGGCGCTGGTTGGAGAGTTCGATATACCGGGCGATTCTATAGGTTTCGATATAGGTTTTTCTAAAATACTCTTAGCTGAACCTAAGCGTTTCCCCGGAGATACTGTTGATTACTGGTATCGATTTCCTCCGGCTGAGCTTAACCTCACCCACCTTAACGGTTGGCAGTATCTCTATGGCATAAGTGCTTTCGACAAGGGAGATTCTGCAAACAAATTGCCGAGTTTAGAAAGTGCAAAAGTTCTGAAGCGTGTTATTGCCGGAACGCCTTCTACATCGGATAAATCTAAAGAAGTAGGTGTTTATCCGAACCCATATTATACTAAGGCGTATTGGGAAGGCGCCGGCGGCGGTGAACGAAACAGAAAAATTATTTTCTACAATTTACCCGCTCGGTGTGAGATTAGAGTATACACTTTAGCCGGCGATATAGTAACGATTATTGACCACGATGCCGCAACATATACCGGTTCCGATATCGAATGGTTTAGGAAGTTTGAGACACTAAGAGAAACGCCACAATTTTCTGGCGGTGAACACGCATGGGATTTAATTACAAAAAGCGACCAGGCAATTGCTACAGGTTTATATTTGTTTACTGTAAAGGACAACGCTACGGGTGATATCCGCACGGGTAAGTTTTTAATTATAAAATAATATAATAGGAGATGAGAAAATGAAATTTTTAACAAAGGTTTTTGTAATAACTTTTGCTTTGAGTACAGTAGCTGAGGCTCAAAGCCAGTATCCTTATAAGACGATTCAAGAAATTCAATATTGTTCGATTGATTCATTGGCTAATGCAGAAATTTTACAAAATGCACAACCTGCTCGTTATACATTGCAAGCTTCAAGCATGGTCGGTGATACTGTGAGGATAATAGGAGTGTGTATAGTACCTACACGGGTAATTAATTTTACTGCGGGTGGTTATACGATGATTCTTGCCGATACAGGAGCGCAAAATGAATTTAATCACATTTTTGTTCGTGCAAGTATCGCGGTGGGAGATACTCAATCTTATACTAACATGTATAATGTCGAAGAAGGTGATATCGTTGAGGTAACGGGTTACATTTCAGAATTTCCAATAACTATTCCACAAACTAGTATGAATACATACACTCAAATCGTTCCACTAAGAGACCCAAATTTTATTCTATTAGATAAATCTGAATTACCGTATAAACGTGAAGTATTTGTGAATTATTTTTATGAAGGAATACAGCCAGGCAAAATAATATATACAACTGGAGAACCATACGAAAGTGAGTATGTGTATCTAACTAACCTTACTGTAGTTGGTAGAAATATAAGTACTACTAGCAATGTTACGATGGATTTGGTTGATGATTATGGTAACATGATATCTGTTGCTGATCATTCAAGATGGTTTACAATGAGAGGACACAGAGACCCAAGTTCAACATTTCAACCTGGGGACCTGTTCGCTAGGATAGATACAATTAGAGGTTATATAACTTCAGTTTCAGGATCTAACAATTCAAAAGGATATCTAATCACACCAATTTATACTGGAGATATAGTCTATGGAATCCCAAAACCATCGATTTCACGTGTCCGCAGATATCCTGTTATAGTCAATCCAGATAGCTCTACAATAGTAGAAGCTGTCATTAGTTCACTGCCAAATGGTGGAAATATAATTAACCGGATGCTGTATTATAGCGTTAATGACGAACCGTTTGTTGAAGAGACGATGCAGATGGTTTCGGGGGACACTCTTTTTCGGAGTTATATTCCCATAGAACCTGTGGGAACTACTATCAAATATTTTATTAAAGTAGTCGATGATAGTAATCAAGTGAGCATTTCGGCAAATGGCGCCGGAAGCGGGATGGGTTCTGACACATCAAAGGGTTTTTATTTCTACAAAGTTACGGACGGTAATTTAACTATCCATGATGTTCAATATACTCCTTACCTTAATGGTAGAAGCGCCTATGTTGGAGGTGTTACAACTATACGTGGTATCGTTACAGCCGATACAAGTGAAATCGGTTTGACCGCAAGAAATGCTGGCGGTACATCATCATGGTACATGCAATCAGGAACCAATTTAGCATCAGGTATATGGTTCAATGGTACAATATCTGCACTTCAATCGTTAAAAAATGGTGATAGTGTTGCTATTGCGGGTACTATTCAAGAACAGTTTGATGTTACAAGGATAGGCTACGTATCGGATGCTTTCATACTTTCAGTTGATAATCCAATACCAGAACCTGTAATGTTAACAACTGGAATTTTTGGCCCAGGCGCAGGCAACGGAGATTTGGATGCGGAACCTTGGGAAGGTATGCTTGTTGAATTTGATACTGTAACTGTTATAAATGTCTGGCCTACATTTTCTGACCCGACAGAATACACCGTTGACGATGGCACTGGAGAAATCATCGTAAGAAGAGATGGTATGAATACTTATTCGAACGTTGTAGGGGATACTATCTATCCGGGTACAACCATAATCAAAGTTGGTGATAAATTTTCTAAACTTCGCGGTATAGTTTTTTACAGTTTCAATCGTTATAAAATCGTTCCTAGAACAAATGCCGATTTTGGAACTTATATCCCTCTTAGTGTGAGTGATCGAATTGATGGACCAATTCCAACTCAATACCAACTCTCGAATAACTATCCGAATCCGTTCAACCCAACTACTGTTATCGAGTATGCGCTTCCGAGAGAAGACAAAGTTTCATTAAAAATATATAACGTAATCGGACAAGAGGTTGCAACTTTGAAGAATGAAATTCAAAAAGCCGGTACCTACCGTGTTAGTTTCGACGGTGCAAAGCTTGCCACCGGTGTTTACTTCTACAGACTTCAAACAAGCGGATTTAATCAAGTTAAAAAAATGTTACTGGTGAAATAAATGTTTAAAGTACTCAAATTATCGTTTGCGTTATTAGCATTCGGATTAATATTCCTGAGCTGTAAAAAGGACAACGTTTCAAAACCGAATGCTAATGTTCCGCCAAAAACTTTTTTGTGGATTCATACAGATACATCAACAGTTCTTGCCCCTCAAATCAGCCGGCAAATTATGCGCTGGTGGGGTGAAGACCAGGACGGCTTCATAAAAGGTTATCTCTTTGCATATTTTAAAACCGATAGCGTAGATGCTGGCAAAGTC
The DNA here is from genome assembly GCA_964581995.1 of uncultured Ignavibacteriaceae bacterium. Taxonomy (GTDB): domain Bacteria; phylum Bacteroidota; class Ignavibacteria; order UBA10030; family BY39; genus CAZOQB01. Next base: position 40,692 of record CAZOQB010000012.1, read on the forward strand.
TCCGATACACTCGGATATTCGTGGGTCGTGAAGAACGACAGCTTGGTTGCTTTCCCGTTGCTCTCGGCACGCGAACGGTTCACTGTAGTTGTAAAAGCAGTCGATAATTCATCCAGAGAATATTTAGAAGTGGGCGCTGTTGTGCGTATAAATTCTAACCCTTATTGGGATAAAAATGGAAACGGTATATTTGATAGTACTGATCAACAACTGCCAGGCTTGCTGAGTGCGATGGACCCTGTAGGTGCTAAGCAAATATTTCCTATAAAAAATACACCCCCGCAAGTTTGGTTCGCTAAAGACCCTCTTGACCCGTTAAAGACCATACAACAACCGGATACAACATATACTGTAGCAACGTTTTCGTGGATAGGAACCGACCTTGACGGCGACAATACACTAAGAAATTATCGCATCTGCTTGAATACGCCGAACGATTCGAGTGCATGGTTTGAATTCTCGGCTTTCAATACAATGGTCACTTTAGAAGCGCCACGCTCACGGACAGATAATGTTGCCGGAACAGTTGATGCTGATGTTTACACCGGCATTTTCCCTACGATGCGTTTAATCGGAACGGTTCCCGGCTTAAGATTAGACGATACAAACAGGATTTATTTACAGGCAAAAGATATAGCAGGCGACTACAGTCCGGCTGTTTCACTACCCGAAGGAACAAAGAAGTGGTTTGTAAAAAAACCGAAGAGTAAATTGTTGACAGTAGTAAATTACGGTGCCGGAGATCTTAACTCAGTAATCAGTTTTTATCAATGGGCGTTTAATGCTATCGATACAATAACTGGTTCAAATAGAAAACTAGGCGACTTCGATATAATTGATATTAGGCGGGGTACAACAAGCACAACTGTTGGCGTTCTTGTACCACCTATATTGAACCCTGCATTCGTACGTACTTTAAAACTATACGATTTCGTATTCTGGTTTACAGATTTAATTCCAGACACTTGGACGCACGTTCACGCCATAGCGCAGTTTCCCTTATATCTTTATGGCGGCTCAGGTGGTAAGGTTCTATACTCAACCCGCTTCGGGTATTATTTAGGAGACCCAAGAGGGTCGTTGGTTGATTTCGCACCGGTCGATTCGGTCGGAACAGCATTAATCGATACGCGCGTTCCAAACGACTGGCCTGTAGTTCCTAAGCAGGATGTTACACCGACACCATTCCCGGCACTTAGGTTCAACGCAACAGCTACATCTGGGGGGGCACATTCATTATTCGTGCGAAGCATTACGAAAAGATCGGGCGCAGAATATTTGTATTCTATTTTTGTTCCTAATCGCGGTTGGCCCGACTCTGTGCATATAGGTGTAATAGATATTGATAGACGTTTTGTATTTTTAAGCATGCCTTTACATTTAATGAATGGTACCCTACCCGTTTGGCCCGACGTCAAACCTCCCGGAGACGGTAAGGGTGTGCCAGCATTTCTTAAGCGTGTCTTTATAGATGAATTTGGCGGTTAAAAATTATTTGAAAATTAATTTAATAATATTATGAAAAGATTTGTTTCTATATTTTGCTTGGTTTTATTTAGTCAACTTATTTTCGCTCAATCGAAGGGAACCATTTCTGGAACCGTAGTTGATAAACTCACAGGCGAATCGCTTCCAAGCGTGAACGTAATTATTAAGGGTACTTACTACGGAGCCGCGTCGGACTTTGACGGCAAATTTACAATTTCAAATATCAACCCCGGTTCTTATACAATTGAAGCAACATTGTTAGGATATAAGACAATGCAATTCACGGGCGTGAAAGTAGCCGGAGGAGAAACAACACCGCTAAATATTAAAATGGAAGAAACTGTGTTAACAATGGGACAAGAAGTTGTTATCATAGGCGAGAAACCACTTTTTAATATCGAAGAAACGGGTAGCCGGCGTTCTATAACGAGTGAAGAAATTCAGATGGCGGTTGTGAAAGATGTCCGGGATGTAGTTTCATTACAAACCGGCGTTGTTCAATCCGATAATGAAATTCATATACGCGGAGGCCGCAGTTACGAAAATGCTTATATGATAGATGGCATTTCCGTACAAGATCCGCTCGCCGGACGCGGCTTCGGTCTACAGATTGCCCCCCAAGCAATTGCTGAAGTTGAGGTACTTACAGGAGGTTATAATGCAGAATATGGACAGGCAACTTCGGGCGTAGTTAATATTACGACAAAAGAAGGGTCGAAAAATTTCTCCGGTTCAATAGGATATAAACGCGATCATTTCGGATTTAATAATAACAACGTTTCTAATGCAAATACGGATATTTATGAATTCAACCTCAGCGGTCCCGAACCAATAACAACTTTTTTACTTCCACTGGCTGGTTTAACAATCCCTGGTAATGTAAGCTTCTTTACTAATTTTTACGCAAACCTTACTGACGGATATACAAGATGGGTAGAAAATATTGTTAGTGGAAAACCCTCAGGTTATGTTATGTTAGCTCCAAAAGGTCTATACTCATCAATTTTCTACGGCACCAAGTTCGCACCCCGGAGGAGTAATTCATACTCGGGATTAGCAAAATTGACATGGAGACCGCAAGCAACAGTCAAACTCGGATATACATTCAGTCAGTCAATTCAAATAGACCAGAACTCACAAACAGTACAGGCAACTTTAGACCGCGTTGAACCGAACCCCGGTTATCAGTTCTTATTTCAAAAAATTCCCGATAGTGCAAATACATATACACAACTTAATCAACAACATAGTTTAAGCTTGACACACACACTTAATACAAAAACGTTCTATGAAGTCAAATTAAGTTTTTATTCTGCGCACGTTCGCGGCGATGCAAACGGAAGGAAGTGGGAAGAGTATCAAGAGCCAAAGGATATAGTTACCTATCCCGTAGAATATTTCTATCCTAACGACGGAAGGGATACGATATTTGTTATTCCCGGTGATGGATTTTATGAGTATGGAAGCCCGACATCGTGGCGCGACCATCATATTAACGAGTTCACTTTCAAATTTGATTTGACAAGCAATCCAACAGAAAACCATAAATTTAAAGCCGGTATCGAAACACGATTCCAAGAAATACAACTGATTGATATTATTCAACCTTGGATTAGGCCCCTAGGTTTCGATAACGACATATATAAAGTCTATCCGGCTTTCGGGGCTTTATATGCTCAGGACGGTTTGACAATGAGTGGTATGATTTTAAATTTTGGACTCCGGCTTGATTACTGGTTCCCCGGCAAGTATGTTGACGATGCGATTGACGAAGGAAGAGCTGTATTGGTTCCTGAGCAGATACGCAACGCTTACAAAGAAGAAAGTTATACATTATTCGGAAGCAGATGGAAAGCAAGAATAAGTCCAAGGCTCGGCATCTCTCATCCGGTAACTGATAATCAAACATTATTCTTTTCGTACGGGCATTTCTCAAAATTACCCCGACCGCAGTTTGTTTATGCTAAACTCGGAGGTTCAAAATCCCGTTCTTCTTTCCAGACAATCGGAAACCCGAATCTTAATCCCGAAACCACCGTTGCTTATGAATTGGGTTTAAGAAATCAGCTTACAGAAAACGATGTGTTCACTTTAACAGCTTATTATAAGGATATATTCGATTATATAACCGCAAAACAATTCCGTGCGATAATTTCTGGAACTACACGCGGCACTTATACGATATACATAAATCAGGATTATGCACGCATACGCGGCTTAGAGGTAGAGTATAAAACACGTATAGGTAAAATGTTGAGAGCGACACTATCCGGTTCTTACAGCGTCGCAACAGGAAAAAGTTCGTCGGCAAATGAAACTGCTTATAACATACAACAGGGCTTAGAAGAAAATTTAAAAGAAACTTATGTAATCTGGGATCGCCCTTGGCAGGGTTCAGCTAATATTAATTTTTATGTCGCAAAGAACGACCCACTGTTCGGGTTTGGCGAGGGTATTTTGGATGATTACAACATTTATCTACGAATGTTTTACCAATCAGGAAAAAGATATACACCACAGATTTTCTATCGCTATAATCCAACTACCGGCCGTCCCGAATATAGAAGTGATAGGGCAAACCCATATTCTGAAGTCGGTGGCGATTGGTTCTATATTGATTTGAATTTCGAAAAATATATTAACTTTAGTTTGGGTAAATTTGTTTTATCATTTGAAGTCCAAAATGTTTTAAACAATAAGAATCCTCAAATTCTAAATCCGATAACAGGAGAAGCATATGAATATGGGGACGTTACACCTGTTGATTGGAACGACCCGGTATATCCCGACTTAACGGCACCGATTGAACCCTATCCATACAATGCAGCTCGGTATATGAATCCAAGAACTTACAAGTTCGGGTTGTCGTTCAGGTTTTAAGATTTATGCTTAAAAAATAATCATTAATGAGATTAAAAAGAATGTTTACAAAATTATATCGTCCAAAAATTATTTTAATGAGTCTGGCTGTACTTTTCATTTTTCAGCAACCAGCTAAAACGCAATTAATTCCGAACCTAGGTGGTCAGCGGGTTGGAATTTCCGCTCTACAATTTTTGAAAATCGGTGTAGGGGCGAGAGCCACAGCATTAGGCGAATCCTTTGTAGCGATTTCTGACGATGCGTCGGCTCTTTTTTGGAATCCAGCGGGCTTAATAAATACAGAAGGAAATCAAGTGTTTTTATCTCATACAAGCTATGTCGCTGACATCAGCCACGATTTTGTAGGAGGTTTCTATAAACTATCTTCATCGGATGTAGTCGGTTTGAGTTTAATATCTCTTTCAACTGACGATATGCCAGTTACTGATGAAACAAATCCTTACGGCAATGGCAGGATGTTCAAATATAGCGACCTCGCAGTAGGTTTAACCTACGCGCGACAAATGACAAGTCAATTCAGCTTTGGCGCAACAGTTAAATATGTTGAGGAGACTTTAGACATAATAAAAATACGTACAGTCCTGGTTGACCTAGGTACCTATTACTGGACCGGTCTCGGCACAGTTCGTTTTGCAGTAGTAGTTTCAAATTTTGGGAATGACGTTTCTCCTACTGGTTCAGTGGATTTATACGACGGCACTAAAGTGGATAATTTTCAATCTTTTTCTCCGCCAACAATTTTTAAATTCGGGTTGGCTTTTGAACCCTTACAAACAGAATCACAAAAAATTACAACTTCTATTCAATTAAATCACCCAAACGATAACGTCGAAAATATTCTAATAGGCGCAGAGTACATTTGGAATGACATGTTTGCGGCACGCGTGGGTATCAGACGGACACTCGGCGAACAGTTATTCGGAAAAGATGCGGCATCGGAACAAGATATTACTTTAGGTGCGGGTGTTAAGGTACCGCTTAGTTTTGCAAAAATTAACGTCGACTATGCCTTCGCAAACTTCAATCGTTTAGGCGGTGTTCACAGAATTTCTCTACAACTTACATATTGATGATTATGAATTTAAAAATTTCAACTTTAATTTTAGCTTTAACATTATTTCTGACCAGCTGCGATAAACAACAAAGTCTTCAGGATATTTTAGGAGAGAATCTCACTATTGACGTATTAAATTCCGGGGACACTACTTATATAGAAATCTATCCTGCATGGGGCGGTTTCAATAATCCAACAGCAATTCTTGCGGGAAACGACGGCATTCTCTACATTGCGGACACAGATAACAATAAAATTATACAAATGAATCAGGCGGGGGTTGTTTTAGAAACAAGAGAGATTCTACAACCGATTGCTATGACACAAGATTTACGACTTGACCTTCTTGTTTCCGGGTTGATATATCGTTCAGCTATGTCTGATTCTATTCCAGCGATTTTTAGGGTACATTTATATGAAACAGAACACCATCTTGCCATTGCTCGTATAGACACTATTTACAAAGAGCCGACAAAACCAAAACGCCGGTTCAAAGGAATAGCGATGCTGAAGGACAACCAGTATTTAATTGTGCGTGATGGACCTGACAATTCAAGCTTTATTGACCCTGATAGTCGTGTGTTGTGGTTTGATGCAAAAACACGAAAAGATATTATTAGAGATGTTAATAATGATAGCATTGGTGTAAAAGATACGATTATTGATAAAATGATAACACCTTTAGGAGATTTAGCGACACGCCAAGGACAAGGACTCACAGATATACTAAGGCCTACAGGTATTGCAACATTCCCTAATAGTAATGATTTTGTTTTAACACAAAGTTCGGTAGGCGGAACGATGATATATGGCGCCCTTTGGATGGTTTATTATAACCAACCCGACTTTGAAGGTTGGCTCCCCAAATTTGACCCCCGAAAACCTGAAGAAAGGAATAGAGATTTTATAAAACCTAACCGCTTCGTGGAAGCATCGGCGGCGGCAGTTGACGGATCTCGGTTAGATATTTTCATTATCGACAGCGAGCTTGATTCTTTAGTAAAATTTGATAGGAGAGGTAATTATAAACCGGAATCGTTCGGTAATAAATTTCTAGCCGATTTGGGCCGCCCTTTTCTAAAAAATCCAAAAGGAGTTGCTTACTACGTTGGCACAAAAACGCTTTATATTACAGACAGCGGAAATAATCTAGTCCGGCGTTTCCGTTTATCGACTGATAAGTAACCTCGTTTAATATATTATTAAACCTCTTCGACGATTAAAAACTGAAGAGGTTTTTTATTTTCTTTATCAATAATAATTGATTAAGAAAATTATAATTAGTATATTTATTGAGTTCAAATAGTTCAGCATATATTCCACCTGGAGAGGTGGCCGAGTGGCTGAAGGCAACGGTTTGCTAAACCGTCATAGTGGGTTAACTGCTATCGAGAGTTCGAATCTCTCCCTCTCCGCTTAAAGCTCTTGATAACACAAGAGCTTTTTTATTTGATTCTCTCCCAATTTAATCGTATTTTTGAAATAATTTTATTTATTAGAAGAAAGTAGTTTTCATACGAATGCAATATAAAACTGTACGTGTCCGCTTTGCTCCAAGTCCTACCGGTTATCTCCACGTCGGTGGGCTCCGAACAGCATTATACAATTACCTCTTTGCTCGTAAACACAACGGTGTGTTTATTTTACGGATCGAAGATACTGACCGCACACGTTATGTAGAAGGTGCTGTCGAAAATCTTATCGCAACATTGAATTGGGCTGGTTTAGATTATGATGAAGGACTGCTTAAAGGCGGTAATTGTGGACCTTATGTACAATCGGAACGCCGCGATATTTATCGTCAACACGCTGAAAAACTTCTTCAGGATGGAAACGCATATCGGTGCTTCTGTACTTCAGAACGACTCGATGAGATGCGAAAATCACTCGAGAAAATGAAAGTATTCCCTAAATATGATAGAATATGTTTGAGACTAACTAAAGCAGAGGTCGACGAAAAGCTTGCATCTAAAACTCCGTATGTTATCCGAATGAAAATTCCAGATGGTCGGCTTGTAAAATTCCATGACATTATCAGAAAAGATGTTGAAATATCTAGCGATATCTTAGACGATCAGGTTCTCATTAAATCTGACGGTTACCCAACGTATCACCTCGCAAATGTAGTTGACGATCACTTGATGGATATAACGCATATTATACGTGGTGAAGAGTGGCTTCCGAGTGTTCCAAAACATATTTTACTTTATGAATACTTCGGTTGGGAAGTTCCAAAACTCGCACATCTTCCTTTGCTGTTAAACCCCGATAAAAGCAAACTAAGTAAACGCCAGGGCGATGTTGCCGTCGAGGACTACAGAGCAAAAGGTTATTTAAAGGAGGCACTCATAAATTTCGTTGCATTTCTTGGCTGGAATCCGGGAACCGAACAAGAAATATTTTCGATGCAGGAATTAATCGACCATTTCACATTAGAAACTGTCAACAAAGCCGGTGCAGTCTTCAACATCGATAAACTGAAGTGGTTGAACTTTGAATATCTTCGAAATAAATCTGATACAGAAGTCCTACAAATGCTGAAAGAAGAATTAAGTCAGTCTAAGTACAAGCAATTTCATTACGACGATAAGATTTTACTCGGAGTGATTGAAGCCATGAGACCCAGAGTAACATTCGTGAAAGAATTTATTGAAAACAGTCCGTACTTTTTTGAGCCGCCAGCACAATACGATGTCGAAGTCATAAAAAAAAGATGGAAGGAAGACACGCCGCAGCAAATGAAAGTGTTAGTGGAAGAATTTTCGAAATTAGAAAATCCCAGTAAAGAAAATTACGAAACCGCGTTACACAGAGCTGCTGAGACGCTCCACATCGGAAACGGCAAGCTCATTCATGCTGTTAGATTGGCTATTTCAGGCGTCGGCGGTGGACCGGGACTATACGATATTTTATATTTACTCGGCAAAGAAGAAAACATAAGAAGAATTAACATAGCAAGCGAAAATATAAAACCAATATAGAATTATTACCACATTATGGAAAAACCGGATACAAACAATATAGACAAGAACAAGAGCGAAGAAACTCCAAAAACATCTAACTTCATCCGTGATATCATAGATGAACATTTAAGGACAGGTAAATATCAAGGAAAGGTGAATACACGTTTCCCCCCTGAACCCAATGGATATTTACACATTGGACATGCAAAATCCATCTGTTTGAATTTCGGTATCGCAAGAGACTATAACGGTAAATGCAACCTTAGGTTCGATGATACAAATCCGACGAAGGAAGAACAAGAGTATGTCGATTCGATTAAAGAAGATGTTCTGTGGCTCGGATTCGATTGGGAAAATAGAGAATACTATGCCTCCGATTACTTCGAACAACTTTATGAGTACGCGATTCACCTGATTAAAAAAGGAAAAGCTTACATCTGCGATTTAACTGCGGATGAAATACGCGATTATCGCGGAACACTTACTGAACCAGGCAAAGATAGTCCGTACAGAAATCGTCCTGTCGAAGAGAATCTGGATTTATTTGAAAAGATGCGTAAAGGCGAATTCCCAGATGGCTCTCGAACTCTTCGCGCTAAAATCGACATGGCATCACCCAACATCAATTTGCGCGACCCAATTTTATACAGAATATTAAGATCAACACATCATCGGACAGGCGACAAATGGTGTATCTACCCAATGTACGACTGGGCTCATGGCCAATCTGACTCAATCGAAGGAATTACGCATTCGATCTGCACGCTTGAATTTGAAGACCATCGACCCCTTTATGACTGGTATATTACTGAACTTGGAATTCACCATCCTCAACAAATTGAATTTGCGAGGCTTAATTTAACATATACTGTAATGAGTAAAAGAAGGTTGTTGCAGCTTGTAGAGGAGGGGTATGTTAATGGCTGGGATGATCCCCGTATGCCAACAATTTCAGGATTTCGTCGCCGAGGATTTACACCGGAATCATTAAGAAATTTTGCTGACCGCATCGGTGTAGCAAAAAGGGAAAATACAATTGATGTAGCCTTACTCGAAGATAGTTTGCGTGAAGACTTAAATAAAAATGCTAAGCGTGTAATGGCTGTACATCGTCCCCTAAAAATTGTCATCGAAAATTACCCCGACGGTAAAGTTGAGGAACTCGACGCAATCAATAATCCCGAAGACCCGGGAATGGGTTCTCGAATAATTCCTTTCTCAAAAACATTATTTATTGAGCAAGATGATTTTCGTGAAATTCCGCCTAAAAAGTTTCACCGCTTATCTCCGGGAACTGAAGTCCGCCTTAGATACGCATATATAATTAAATGCACTGATGTCATAAAAGATGAAAAGACGGGGGAGATAATAGAAATTCATTGTACTTATGACCCGGAGACGAAGAGTGGATCATCACAAAGTCAACGGAAAGTTAAAGGCACAATCCATTGGGTTTCAGAAAAACATGCTGTAGATGCTGAAGTGAGATTATACGACCGGCTCTTTACAGTTGAAGACCCCGGAGGTGATGAATGGAAAAGCTTTATTAATCCAAATTCACTCGAGGTGATTACTAACAGTAAACTCGAACCGAGTCTTTCGAATGCAAAGCCGAGTGACCGGTTCCAATTTGAAAGAATTGGATATTTCAGTGTGGATTATGATTCCAAACCCGGGAAATTAATATTTAACAGAACTGTATCATTGCGTGATACATGGGCAAAAATTGAGAAGTCATCTTAGTAATTTCTCTTGATTATCAGCCAAGAAAATAATATATTTTGCAAAGTTAGGAACTGGTAATGACAAACCATGGAGTAATTCGGATTAAAAATGCAGTGTTTTATGCTTATCATGGCGTAGGTAAAGATGAACAAAACCTTGGCGGTAAGTTCGAGGTCGATATTGAATTTAAAACAGATTTTTCAGCCGCCGTTGTAAGCGACAATTTGAAGCAAACGATAAATTATGAGGATGTGTACTCATTACTCAAAACGCTCGTTAATGAAAAGAAATATTTTTTAATAGAAACTCTAGCAGAAACAATTGCAAAGGGTGTGTTAGAAAAGTATACAAATGTTAACGAAGTAACTGTTTGTCTCAGGAAACCGCATCCGCCGGTTAAAGGGGTTGTCGATTATGTTGAAGTTGAAGTAACTCGGAATCGAAAATAATCATGTTTTTAGTTTATCTCGGACTGGGTTCAAATATCGGCGACAGGTTTAGTTTTTTGAGTAAAGCCATCAAAGAACTTGAGAAAATCGTATTGATAAAATCAATCTCTTCAGTCTATGAAACAGAACCGTGGGGTGTTGAGAATCAGAACCGTTATCTCAATGTGGTCCTTGGAATTGAAACCATGTTATATCCATTAGAATTACTCGAAAAACTTCAACAGACAGAATCAAAACTTGGTCGAAAAAAAATAACACACATGGAGCCCCGGACGATGGACATAGATATTTTGTTGTATCACGGCTGGTCATTCGAGAATAATATTGTATCAATACCTCACCCAGAACTGGAACGCCGCCGCTTTGTCCTTGAACCCTTGAGCGAAATTGCTCCGATGGCAGTGCATCCAATATTAGGTAAAACTATGATTTCTCTGTTACGTCATTGCCGCGACAGAAATTTAGTTATGAGAACTCCATACACATTAAAAGAAATATTAAAATAACGGAAGGATTATCAATTGCTTAACATCAAATCACTGACAGAGAAGACGGATATTCGCCATATTGCCATTGAAGGTGTAATTGGAGCCGGTAAAACAAGTTTGGCGAATAAATTAAGCAGTATGTTGAATGCAAAAGTAGTTCTTGAAAGATTCGAGGAAAACCCTTTCCTTTCAAAATTCTATGAAGACCCTGTTCACTTTGCTTTTCAAACACAGATATTTTTTCTCCTGAGCCGCTATAAGCAACAGCAGGAGTTGTTTCAGGCTGACTTATTCCATCAGTTCCTGGTAACCGATTATATTTTTGAAAAGGATAAAATATTTGCATACCTGAACCTTGCCGACGACGAGCTAAAACTTTATGAATCATTAATAAGCAGTATGGAACATAACATACCCGCACCGGATTTAGTTGTTTATATCCAATCAAGTGTTGACCGGCTGATGACGAACATAAAGAGACGCAGCAGGGATATAGAAAAAAATATGTCGGTTGAATATATCCGCGATTTGAATGAAGCATATAATTACTTTTTCTTCCGCTACAAAGCCGCACCGCTTCTAATCGTAAATGCAACGGCGATAGATTTTGTGAATAACGAACAGGATTTTGAAGAATTGGTTACTGAGATATTCCGTACTAACAAAGCGCCCGTTGAGTACTATAACCCTATAAAGAAATAAGTACGTATGTCTTTTTTTAGAACAATATTAATTTTGTTCCTCATCTTTTTCTTGTTGAGGTTCATAAAAATTATATTCCGAATGCTGAAAAGTAAAGATAAATTTACGACCGGCTCGCCATACATGAAAGATCAGCTTAAGAACATCGAAGAAGCAGAGTTCGAAGACATTACACCAGAAAAGAAGGAGAATGGGTCGGACAAAACCGACTTTCCTAGGAATTAAAACTATCTTTGATAGGTGTAGAGTTCGTTTGTACGAAATTACTTGAAATAGAACTTTGTGAAAGTGAATGTTTGCGTAATATTCTTAAATACTGAACCTCCTGACTTATAAATTTGTTAATGATTATGAAACAAAAGTGAATACCACAATCAAAGAAAATATTCCCGTAAATCTCGAAAAAGAAATCCTTAGACTAAAAGAGGAATTGAATGCAGTCATTTTAGCTCATTACTATCAGTTCTCTGAAATTCAAGATATTGCGGATTTTGTTGGCGACAGCCTCGAATTATCTCGTAAAGCAGCAGCTACAAATGCTCAGGTTATTGTTTTTGCGGGAGTTCATTTTATGGCTGAGACTGCTAAAATATTAAGTCCCTACAAGCAAGTACTACTTCCAGATTTAGAAGCGGGCTGCTCTCTTGCTGAAGGATGCCCTGCCGATGCTTTTAGACTGTTTAGAGAAGAGCATCCAAACCATGTTGCCATTACTTATATCAATTCAACCGCTGAAGTAAAAGCTTTGAGCGATATTATTTGCACATCGAGCAGCGCAGAAAAAATCATAAATAAGATTCCAAAAAAACAACCAATCATCTTCTCCCCCGATAGAAATTTGGGGAAATATTTAATTAAAAAGACCGGAAGAGATATGGTGCTTTGGCAGGGAAGCTGCATTGTTCACGAAACTTTCAATGAGAGAAAAATAATAGAATTGAAAGCCCAACATCCTAAAGCAAAACTCATCGCACATCCTGAGTGTGAAGAATCACTTTTATCGCAAGCTGATTTTATTGGCTCAACAAGCGGCTTATTGAAGCATGCTTGCGAAAGCAGCGATACGGAATTTATTGTGGCGACTGAAGTGGGTATTATACACCAGATGGAAAAATATTGCCCTAATAAGTTATTCATTCCCGCCCCGCCAAACGATGCAAGTTGTTCATGCAACGAATGTCCGTACATGAAGCTAAACACGATGGAGAAACTTTATCTTTGCATGAAAAACAGATCTCCCGAAATTATTATTGATGAAAACCTCCGACAACGTGCATTGATCCCAATCCAGAGGATGCTTGAGATGTCGGCATAAAACCCATTTAACCTATCCATTTCTCCAATTTTCCATTACTCCAACAATCCATTATACTATAAATTCTTCACTCATTCGTTTGGTTTGAACCTCATCTAATTGTTTTGTATATTCAAACTATAAAATTTCCGCCATAGGCGGATGCACCTTCGGTGCAAAAAATTATAAATGCAAAAGGAAAAAATAGTTCATGATTCGGTATTATATTGAAGATTTATCAAAATACGTCGGCGAAGAAGTCGAAATTAAAGGATGGCTCTATAACAAACGCTCAAGCGGAAAAATTAGGTTTATCATCGTCCGCGATGGAACCGGAATTGTGCAATGCGTAATCGTTAAAAACAATGTTAGCGAAGAAGTATTCAACGCCTTCGACCAATTGACACAGGAATCGTCCCTAACTATTAAGGGTATAGTCCGTAAGGAAGACCGTGCGCCGGGCGGATACGAAATTGACCTCAACGATATCAAGATTGTTAATATTGCAAAAGAATATCCGATAACTCCAAAAGAACACGGTGTAGAGTTCCTTGCTGATATTCGGCACCTCTGGCTACGATCTTCGCGTCAACAAGCTATTATGCGCGTTAGACATGAGATAATAAAGTCGATAAGAGAATTCTTCGATAATCGTGGATTCTTGTTACTCGATGCACCAATCTTTACACCGGCAGCATGTGAAGGAACTTCTACGCTTTTTGAAACAGAATATTTCGACCTTGGTAAAGCATATCTTACTCAATCAGGCCAGCTTTATGGTGAAGCGGGAGCGATGGCATTCGGAAAAGTTTATGTTTTCGGTCCTACGTTTCGTGCTGAGAAGTCAAAAACCCGGCGGCATCTTACTGAGTTTTGGATGGTTGAACCTGAAGTAGCCTGGAATGATTTGAATGACAACATGGAACTCGTAGAAGAATTTCTCGAACACATTGTTACATCAGTCTTGAAGAATCGTGCTAACGAATTAAAAGCATTAGAACGAAAGACAGAGTTCTTGGAAAAAGTTAAGAAACCATTTCCACGTGTCAGTTATGATGATGCTGTTGAGATTCTTAAGAAAAACGGAATTCCTTTTGAATGGGGAAATGATTTTGGCGGAACGGACGAAACTATAATTTCCAACCAGTTCGATAGACCGGTTATTGTCCATCGATATCCATCTGAAGTGAAAGCGTTCTATATGAAGCGTGATCCTCAAAATCCAAAAGTGGCTTTAGCTATGGACGTGCTTGCACCAGAAGGTTATGGCGAAATTGTAGGCGGCAGCCAACGCGAAGACGATTACGATACGCTGCTTTCGAGAATCAACCAACACAAATTACCGGTCGAAGCTTTTGAATGGTATCTCGACTTACGAAGGTATGGTTCCGTACCTCATTCTGGTTTTGGTTTAGGAGTCGAAAGAACTGTTGCATGGATTTGTGGTCTAGAACATATTCGTGAAACAAGCCCGTTTCCAAGAATGATTTATCGCTTAACACCATAATAAAAAAAAAATCGAAGCACTAATTTCTAAACTCTAATATAATTTTTGCTTTGGATTTGTTTAGTTGTTAAGGTATTATATTTTGAATTTAGACTCAATGGATATTACTTATGCTTAGTGTTAAAAATATTCGCAAAGAATATTCAACGGTTGTTGCCGTTGATAACGTCTCACTCGAAGTTAAGCGCGGTGAGATATTCGGACTTATCGGTCCAAATGGTGCTGGAAAGACCACAACGATTAGAGCGATATTAAACGTTATAAAACCGGATTCAGGGGAGATTCTATTCGATGGGTTCCCGTTTAACGGAGCAATCCAAAATAAAATCGGTTATCTTCCTGAGGAACGTGGTTTATATCGTAAAAATAAACTTTTAAATACGATAATATACTTCGCTACTTTGAAGGGTATTCCGGCTCTTGAGGCAAAAAAAAGAGGAATAGAATGGCTGAAACGCTTCGACTTAATCACATATGCCGACAAAAAAGTAGAAGAGCTTTCAAAAGGCAACCAGCAGAAAGTTCAATTCATAATCTCGATTATACACGATCCAACGCTTGTTATACTTGATGAACCTTTCTCAGGGCTCGACCCTGTAAATCAAATCGTTCTAAAGGATATATTTATGGATTTAAAGCAGAAGGGAAAAGCAATTATCTTCTCCACGCACATGATGGAACAAGCTGAAAAATTATCCGATAAAATCTGCTTAATAAATAAAGGTAAGGTCGTTATAGATGGCGATATTCATGAAGTCAAATCGAGGTTTGGTAAGAATACCGTTCATATCGAATTCGATGGCGACGGTACGATACTAAAAAAGGATGTACGAATAAATAAATTACTTCTCTATGAAAACACAGCCGAGTTTGAAATAACAGACCATCTAAGCAATCAGATTTTAATGACGGATTTGTTCCAAAAATTAAGGATAAAAAAATATGAATTAGTTGAGCCTTCTCTACATTCAATCTTCCTGGAATTAGTTGGTGAAGATAAACTTACTCAGATAGGAGGGAGGGCAGCCCAATGAACAAAGCGTTAGCAGTAGCTCGCTGGGAATATGTAGAGAAAATAAAATCGAAAGCATTTTTAATCTCGTTATTCATAATGCCCTTTATTATGGTGGCGATGGGTGTTATACCGACATTATTGGCAACCCGTGCGGATACAGAACCGCGAGTTATCGGAGTGATTGACGAGAAAGGTGGGTTGCTAAAATTACTGTCAGAGAAGTTTGAGGAAAAGTATAAATTGCCAGATGGCAGACCTAACTATTTATTCCGAAGCATCGATGAAAGAAAACATCTGGATATTTCAGAAGCTAAGAAAATAGGGGATGAACTTGTAATTAACGAGGAGATTGAGGGATACGTCATTTTAAGGTCAACAATATATAATGACTCAACGTTCGAATATCGTTCACAGAATGTGGGTAACTTCAAGTTAACTGAACGTATAAATCGGACATTAAGGGATATTATCGTCGAGAATAAATTGAGAGCCGAAGGACTTGACCCTGAATTCGTTAAAAAACTTACGTCTGAAATTGATATCAGTCCGGTCAAAATATCAAAAAGCGGCGAGGAAGAAGAAGGAGGATTTGAAAAAGTATTCTTCAGCGCCTATATATTCATAATGATGATGATGTTTTTGGTAATGACTTCGGGTCAGCTTTTAGTTCGCAGTATGGTCGAAGAAAAATCGAACAGGATCGTAGAAGTGCTGATGTCTTCGTGTTCAGCAAAGGATTTAATGGTCGGTAAGATATTGGGTTTAAGCGGACTTGGGTTTACACAGATTGGCTTTTGGGCTTTGATAGGAATTACTCTTGCATTGAAATTTAGCATAACTTTGATTTCTATTTCTCATGCTTTGCTATTGTTAATATTTTTTGTGCTCGGTTATTTATTCTATGCTGCAATTTTTGTAGCTGTGGGTTCGCCACTATCTACTGAGCAAGAGGCTCAACAGGCGACAAGCTATCTAGTGCTGGTATTTATTATTCCGTTAATCATTGCTATGCCGGTTATGCAGGATCCAAATTCATTAATGGTTACTGTGCTGACTTTCATACCATTTTTAACACCTACTATGATGGCGCTTCGTATTCCGATTCAGATGCCGTCAGAGGTCGAGATAATTGCCAGCATACTTGTCCTTGGTTTATCAACAGTATTTGCAATGTGGGCAGCGGCAAAAATATTCCGCACTGCAATTCTGGCTTATGGTAAACGTCCATCTATCAAAGAAATTCTTTCATTATTAAAAACAAAATAAAGGAGTTTAATATGAAAAAGGTTTTTGCATTATTCATAATTATTGCTTTGTCGTATATTCCAGTTTTCTCTCAAGTTGTTGTTCCGGATAAAGACCGACCGACCGGACTTGAGCAAGGAGTGTTCGGACTAGGATTTTCAGCGAGTGTCGGGACGGGAATTGGTTTAAGTTTCCGTCACCATTTACCTTCAACTACTTCTTACCAGATCACAGCGGGCATAATAAAGGATACTAGAAAATTGATCTGGGATATAGGTGTAGAGTTACAATTTGATTTAGTCCGCGGCGAAAAATCACGTTTCTACGCCGGTGGTGGGATGGGATATTTTTACAACGGCGACGGTGTGAACGAACTTAAAGGTCCGTTCAGAATTGCTGGCGGAATCGGTTTAGAAACGAAAGCTCGCGATGCTTTACATCTTTCAGGAAGTTTATACTTCACGTACTTCACCAACGGACAGATTCTACCCTTGCCGCAGGTGGGTATTCATTATTATTTCTTTTGACTTTTAAAGAGTGAAAGACATTTTTATGCATAAGATTATATTATCATTAATTTGTATAGGCATTTTCCCGTTTATTTTATTTTCACAGACGACTGATGAATTTAAAATACATCAGGTAGAATTCGGTTTAGGAGGAGCAAAATCTTTCGAGAAGAATCCTTTCAATCTAACGAGTGGTGAAACTGAAGTCTCACCCGATGTTGCAATTAATTTTGGGTATTACTATCACCACACAGAGGATATTGCCCTTTGTTTTCGACTCTACGGATTCGTTGCCTCGACTCCTAAATATATTGTAATTACTGCTGACGGACGCATGCTCGAAACCGAATTTGATATTTCGTTGTTCAACATAGGAATCGGAGGTAAGTATTATTTCTCTAAAGGAAAACTCCAACCGTATGGTTTTTTGTTGCTAAATCTTGTCAGCGGAACGATGAAGAGTAGCAGTGATGAATCTTTGGGAACATTAAACCTTATTGGGTTCAATTTCGGAGGAGGAGCCGGAGTTAACTATATGATAAATCAAAATATCGGTATCTCAATCGAAGCTACAGGGGCTTTCGGTTTTGCGAGTTGGAAACAAAACCCTTTTTCCAACTCTACAGGAAAGGATTTTAATCCATCTATGTTAGGGCTTTTCCTGAATGCGTCGTATTACTCCGGTAATTAACAGATGGCGGAATTACAAAATTTAACCTCTGCGCCTAAGACCAATTGATCAATTGGAGATTATTTTTTTGAAACGGTTCGGAGATGTAGTTAATCATACTCAAATATGGTGTACATAAGATAATATGGAAAAAAATACTTGGCTAAAAGCATTTTCTGGCTCAGTCACAGTCTGCGACAAAGAAGGGTTAATCCTGGAAATGAACGATAGAGCTGCTCAAACTTTTATGGAAGACGGGGGCTACAACTTAATCGGAAAGAATTTACTCGATTGCCACCCAGAACCGGCTCGAACAAAACTAAAACAACTTCTTGATAATCGCCAGACGAACGTTTACACAATCGAAAAGAATGGCGTGAAGAAATTAATTTACCAATCGCCTTGGTATAAGGATGGAGAGTACGCCGGATTAGTTGAATTATCTTTGGAGATTCCATCTGAAATGCCGCATTTTGTAAGATAATAATCAAATATGGCACACAATACTGTAAGACAAGAATATCAGAAGTTAGTTAGTCGGATTAACAGATTTCCACAGGGCGCCCCACCTTCTGAACTACTCTTTAAAATTCTTGAAATGCTCTTTAGTCAAAGAGAAGCTGAACTTGTTTCTCTTCTCCCGATTAAACCGTTCAAAGCAAAGGATGCGAGTCGCATCTGGAAAATAAATTTAGTTAAAACTCAGAAAATTCTTGACGAGCTTGCCGGTAGAGCTATTCTTCTCGACATCGAAAATGCCGGAGAATCTGTATATTCACTGCCGCCGCCGATGGCTGGATTCTTTGAATTCTCAATGATGCGTGTCAGAAACGACATCGACCAAAAATTGTTAAGCGAGCTATTCTATAAGTATCTGAACGTCGAGGAAGATTTTATCAAAGCTCTATTCACACAAGGTGAAACGCAGTTAGGTAGAGTGTTTGTTAATGAGTCTGCTATCTCTGGTGAAATTAATCTTTATGTTCTCGACTATGAAAGAGCGACAGAAGTTATCAGGTCAGCTAAATGCATAGGCGTTGGAATATGTTACTGCAGACATAAGATGAAACACCTCGATAAAGCTTGCGATGCACCTATGGATATATGCATGACTTATAACTCAACTGCCAAATCTTTAACGAAGCACGGTGTTGCCCGCAAAATTGAAGCATCTGAGTGTTTGGACTTATTGAATAAAGCTTATGAGTACAATCTGGTTCAGTTTGGTGAGAATGTCCGCCAGGATGTAAACTTTATTTGTAATTGCTGTGGCTGCTGCTGTGAGGCGATGATTGCAGCGCGTAGATTCGGGATGCTTAACCCAGTGCACACAACTAATTTCATCCCACAGATTGACGATGCAACTTGTAATGGTTGTGGTAAGTGCGTGAATGTGTGTCCGGTGGAGGCAATGACTTTAATATCAGCAAACAATCCGCACAAGCCGAAAATGAAAAGAGCGAAATTGGATGAGGAAGTTTGTCTTGGATGCGGAGTCTGCCATCGAGTTTGTTCCCACAAAAGTATAAAATTAAAACAGAGAGAAATGAGGATTATTCCCCCACTCAACGGCGTCCATAAAACTGTTGTGATGGCAATAGAGAGAGGTAAGCTCCAAAACTTGCTTTTTGATAATCAAGCATTGTTAAGTCATCGTATTATGTCAGTGGTTTTGGGAACCATACTCAAATTACCACCTATAAAACAAGTAATGGCAAGCAAACAGATGAAGTCAAGGTATCTTGAAGCATTAATAATGCGAAATTATGTATAAATCCTTTGTTTTAAGTTTTTTTTAGTTATAATTGATTGTAAAGCCTATTTTTATTATATTGAGAACGATTTTTTAAACAACTAATTCTGAGCAAATGTCTATCGATACGATACTCTTTTTCATACTTGCAGTTACTTCAATAATCTCTGCTATCATCGTGGTTACACGCCGTAGTCCGATGATGAGCGTGATTTTTCTTGTCCTAAATTTTATTATTCTCGCCATTATCTACCTCACTCTTCAAGCTCAATTTATTGCTGTTATTCAAGTTGTAGTTTATGCGGGTGCAATAATGGTTCTCTTCCTGTTCGTGGTAATGCTGCTTAATTTAGGTAAGGAAGAAATGCTGACAGAAAAAATTACATACAAAAAACGGATTGCAGCCGGTCTTGCTACAGTTATGCTTATCCAAATCATAGCGGGACTGACGATGAGCTTCGGTGAACATCCGAACCAACTCTCTGTTACTGCGGCGCAAATGGGAACTGTAGAAAATATCGGCATGGTTCTTTTTACTGATTATTTGTTCCCATTTGAAATTACATCCATATTACTCTTAGCTGCGATTATCGGCGCTGTTGTTTTAGCAAAGCGCAGGACAGGCGGTTAATATAAAAAACATTTTACATTTATACTTTTTTGCGCCAAAGGCGCATCCACCTCTGGCGGAAATTTATCATTTTTAATTTTTAATTATTTTTATGGTTCCACTAAACTACTATCTCGCATTAAGCGCAATATTATTCTCAATCGGTGTGGTCGGAGTTCTAACACGCCGGAATGCAATCATTGTTTTTATGAGTATCGAGTTAATGCTCAACTCGGTTAATCTTACATTGGTCGCCTTCTCGTCTTACTTGGGAAACGCAACAGGACAGATGTTTGTGTTCTTTGTTTTAACGGTAGCTGCAGCAGAAGCAGCCGTCGGACTTGCAATCATCATCGCACTATTTAGGAATAAGATGACTGTCAACATCGACGAAATCAACATAATGAAATGGTAATATTTTTATGACGGAGATTATTAATTGATACACGAATATGTCGGCTTGATAATACTTTTCCCGCTTCTCGGCTTTCTAATAAACGGTTTGTTTGGGTCTAAAATCAAATCAGAAAAACTAATCGGTATTATCGGAAGTGGTGTAGTCGGTCTGTCGTTTGCAGTTGCGACAGCTATATTATTTCAGATGCTTGGTCAACCAGTTGCAGACCGTTCGCATATCATCAATATCTTTAATTGGATGACTGTCGGCTCTCTTTCGATTAATGTCGCATATCAGGTCGATCAGTTATCAATACTCATGACATTAGTTGTAACGGGAGTAGGGTTCCTGATACACGTTTACGCAATCGGGTATATGCACGGCGACACAGGGTTCTGGAGATTTTTTGCTTACCTCAATCTCTTTATCTTTATGATGCTGAATTTAGTGTTAGCTGATAACTTCCTATTAATGTTTTTAGGATGGGAAGGAGTCGGGCTTTGCTCTTATCTTTTAATTGGATTTTGGTATGATAAAAAGTTTGAGAAAGGTACAACCGGCGATGCCGCTAAGAAAGCATTCGTTGTTAACCGTATCGGCGACTTCGGGTTTCTGATTGCAATGTTTTTAATCTTCGTTACTTTTGAAAGTTTGAAGTTCGATACTGTGTTTGCCCGTGCCTCTGCATTATCAATCGGCGACACAACCATGTTCTGGATTGCGTTGCTGCTATTTGTTGGCGCTACGGGTAAATCGGCACAGATTCCGTTATTCGTCTGGCTTCCCGATGCTATGGCTGGACCAACTCCGGTTAGCGCGTTAATCCACGCTGCGACAATGGTAACAGCTGGCGTTTACATGGTCGCGCGTGCGTCTGTACTGTTTGCTTTAGCTCCGAGTGTTATGACAATCGTAGCAATAATAGGTGCGGTTACCGCCGTGTTTGCCGCAAGCATAGGACTTGTACAAAACGGAATAAAGAAAATTTTAGCATACTCAACAATCAGCCAGCTTGGTTATATGTTTTTAGCGCTTGGCGTGGGTTCATTCGCGGCAGGAATTTTCCACGTTGTTACTCACGCATTTTTCAAAGCTTTGCTCTTCCTTGGCGCCGGCGCAGTTATACACGCAATGCACGACGAAGAAGATATACAGAAGATGGGCGGGTTAAAAGAAAAATTGCCCACGACTTACAAAACATTTCTTGTGGCTACACTGGCAATATCAGGCATTCCACCACTCTCTGGTTTTTTCAGCAAGGATGAAATACTCTGGAAAACATTCGCTCACGGCTATTGGCCCCTATGGATTTTAGTTTTGATCGGTGCCGGACTGACAGCTTTTTATATGTTCAGACTTCTGATATTGACATTTGAAGGCACGCCGCGCTGGGAAAAAGGAAAGCACCCGCACGAAGCGCCAAAACTAATGACTGTTCCATTAATAATTTTAGCAATTCTTTCTGTAATTGGTGGATTCATTGGAATACCCGCAAGTCTTGGCGGCGGAAATGCAATCGAACACTTTCTCGACCCAATTTTCGAGCGGGCTAATGTTATTCTTGCAGCAGGTCATCACGGTGTTGAACCGACTGAATATTTACTCATGGTGTTATCAGTTTTAGTGGCTGTAGGTGGAATTTTCTTCGCACGCTATATCTACATACATCGTAAAGAGCTTGCTGAAAAATTAACCGATACATATAGCGGTATCCACAAACTACTTTGGAACAAGTATTATGTGGACGAAATTTATGATGCGGTTGTAATTAATCCGACTGTTAAAGGTTCCGATAAACTACTCTGGAAAATCTTCGACATCGGTATTGTGGACGGCGCAGTGAACGGCGTTGCAAAACTAATCGGCGTAATCAGCAGTTACACAAGGCGGATGCAAGTCGGTGTAACACAAAGTTACGCAACTATATTTGTAGCTGGAATTATCATCATCTTAGCTTTACTTATTATTCGTTAATGAAATATTTTTGAATTGTATATGGAACACATCCTCACTTACATCATCTTTACACCGCTCGCGGGCGCTCTTTTTCTTTTATTTATCAACAGAGAAAATTCAAACCTGATAAAAACAATAGGTTTAGCTTTCAGTCTCTTAGCATTTGTCATCTCGGTTTTTCTTTTCGTAGGTCTTGACGGAACTAATCCCAATATGCAATTTGTAGAAAAATACGATTGGATAAAAGGACTGAACGTTTCATACCACGTTGGCGTGGATGGTATGTCGATGCTTTTGGTTGTATTAACAACTTTCCTGACACCACTCGCGTTACTCTCCTCTTGGAATTCAATCAACAAGAGCATACGGAATTATGTAATGATGATGCTGTTTTTGGAAGTTGGTATGTTGGGCGTTTTTTCTTCGCTTGATTTATTCCTGTTTTATGTATTTTGGGAAGCAATGCTAATTCCAATGTACTTTATTATCGGTATTTGGGGTGGCGAGAATAGAATATATGCCGCAATCAAGTTTTTCATATACACAATGTTCGGTAGTTTGTTGATGCTCGTTGCAATTATCTGGCTTGGGTATTTCGCGTCGACATTACCCGGTGGTAAATTTACAACTGATTTACTTGAGTTATACAATATCGCGCCATCAATTCCAGCGGCAATACAGGGTTGGATGTTCCTTGCCTTTACACTCAGTTTTGCTATTAAAGTTCCGATGTTTCCATTCCACACATGGTTACCCGACGCACACGTTGAGGCGCCAACAGCAGGCAGCGTTATACTTGCGGGTGTTCTGCTTAAAATGGGAACGTATGGTCTGGTCCGGTTTTCAATTCCGCTTTTCCCAACGGCTACATTTGAATATTTGCCTTACATAGCGATACTGGGAATAATTGGAATAATTTACGGTGCACTCGTATCGATGGTTCAGCCAGATATGAAAAAGCTGGTCGCTTACTCTTCCGTAAGTCATCTAGGTTTTGTGGTTCTCGGTATATTCGCACTGACAGAAGAAGGCTTGCAGGGTGGCATCATACAAATGATTAATCACGGTTTATCTACAGGGGCATTGTTTATTATTGTTGGAATGTTATACGAACGACGACATACTCGTTTGATTTCTGAATACGGTGGTATATCTAAAGTGATGCCCGTGTTTGCTGCAATATTTATGATTGTGATGTTGTCCTCAATAGGACTTCCGGGTTTAAACGGTTTTATCGGCGAGTTCCTTATCTTGATTGGAGCGTTTAAATCGGATTTCTTGAATCATCACGCTTATTCAATATTTGCTGCATCGGGGGTTATCTTAGCTGCTGTTTATATGCTCTGGATGTATCAGCGCGTTATGTTCGGAAAAATTACCAATACTAATAATGAAACTCTCCTTGATTTGAGCAAACGCGAGATTGCGGTTCTCGTACCGATAATTATTTTTATCGTTTGGATCGGAATATATCCCTCAACATTCTTGAACAAATCGGCCGCATCAACAAAGCAGTTGATTGAAAAGATAGAAAATTTCAGAAGCGGTAATCAGGTAACAAATGGGAGATGAAAAACCAAAATCGCGCCCGCCTTTAGAGTTTGACCAGATAAAAAGGGGAAGCTTCAAATCGGTAATCGTTCAGGTTGTTATATTGTTCGGACTGTGGCTGATATTCAGCGGCAAATACGATGCAACACATATCGGGTTTGGAATTATTGCCGTTACAATTGTAGTGTTGATTAATTACAAACTCTCCAAGTGGAATTTATTTCCAGAGAGGGGAGAGCCAAACGTCCCGATTAGAATATTTCAACTACCCGTTTATATTTTATGGTTGATGAAAGAAATATTTATCGCAAGTATTCAGGTAGCATATTTAGTCGTTCACCCGAAGATGCCGATAAAGCCAACATTGATTTCATTCCGCACTAAATTACCATCGGCAGTGGCAAAAGTAATTTTAGGTAATTCGATTACAATCACACCCGGAACATTCACGATAGATATTGAAAAAGATAAGTTCTTGGTTCACGGACTCGTCCCCGGCAGTGCCGGCTCCCTCGAAAACGGCGAAATGCAATCCCGGATTATGAAGTTATTCTCAAAAGAGATAAAAGAGGAAGTAAAAGATTTTAAGTATTTGAAATAATGATACTTGCCTTTAGGATAATTGCATCTTGTTTATTCTTTTTTTACTTTTATACAAACATAGAACATATTAGAGATAACTAAATGGAAAAAAAACGATACATTTATTGGCAAGACGAAGATATGTGGGTAGGATATCTTGAGGAATATCCTGATTATATGACGCAAGGCGAAACGCTGGAGGAACTCAAAGAGAATTTAACAGACATCTACAAGGATTTGACTAACGGAGCGATCCCACATGTCAGAAAAGCGGCTGAACTTGAAGTTGCATGAAACGAAAAGAACTCGTTAAGAAAATTGAGCGAATGGATTGCATATTCATTCGCCATGGATCCAGACATGATTGGTACCAAAATCCAAGAACAAAGATTTCTCAGCCGGTTCCGAGACATAATGAAATTAAAGAAACACTCGCAAAGCATATATTGAAAATGTTGAAAGACAAAAATTCAGTTTGACCCTTTCACGTGTAATCGGAATAAGTCTCTATATGCGATTCAAATCGCAAGATATTATATTGTTTTGCGATTATAAACGCAAATTATCATAAAAAGGAAAGGAGAGCTTTCAGCTTTCGAGTTTAAGTGGAATCCAAAAACAAAAGTTAGGTTTCCAAAAACATTTACCAACTCATATCCTCAAAGCAAAACCAACAGTATCACACGCAAAAACTTTGCAAACTTTTTAGCATTATAATTTACTAGAGGCATTTTGTTTATAATCAAATAATTTTATAAATTTCCACCACTAATTTATGCATAACATTCTTTTAATAACAACATTCATACTTGCGGCGGCACTTATAATTCCGTTTTATCGTGTAGCAGTTGGACCTACGGTTTACGACCGTATTTTAGGTTCAGGCGTAATCGGAACAAAGACTATTGTTTTAATATCGCTTGTCGGTTTTATCTTCAACCGGTTCGATATGTTTGTTGACATCGTGCTTGCTTATGCGCTACTAAATTTTATTGGTGTGGTGGCGATAGCAAAGTATTTAGAAAAGAAAGAAGCTTAAAAGTAATGGAACTTCACGACATAATCGGTAGTGTTTTTCTGTTGGTGGGAGCTTTGTTTGTGCTTATTGGGAGCGTTGGTATTATCCGCCTTCCCGATTTTTACACTCGCATCCACGCTGCGGGTAAGTGTGATACACTAGGACTTGCTTTAGTTTTAATTGGATTAGCGATTCATGAGGGCGGCACACTCAACACAGTTAAGCTTGTTTTGATCGCTGTGTTTATAGGCATTGCAAATCCAACTGCCACACACGCCATAGCTCGCGCTGCTTACAGATTAGGACTGAAACCATTGTTGGGTGATCAAAAATCTGATGCCAAAATTGAAGAAGAAGCGAAATGATCTGGCAGCTTGAGTTAATAATATATTTGCTTTTAATTGCCTCGGCTATTGTTGCATTACGAGTCAAGGATTTGTTGGCTGCGATTGTAGTGTTGTCGGTGTACAGTTTCGGTTCTGCATTTTTATTTGCAATTTTAGGCGCAGTTGATGTCGGCTTCACCGAAGCAGTCGTTGGCGCCGGTATTACAGGTATACTATTCTTAGCAGCTTTGTATTATACGACCAGAAAATCTATTGATTGATATAAATACATTTACTACAAACATTAAATCCCTACGGGATTTTGATGAAGGATTCGTAATTCGACAGTCAAAGTTCATTATTCGGAATTTAATTTTAATAATTTGAAACTACTCTCATACATACTCCTCATCACTTTCGGCATATTACTAATATATGCCGCAAACGAGTTGCCTACACGCGGTCATCCCGATAATCCAATCAACCGCGATACATCGTTGGCGGGAACACCCGCTGCATCAGCGCATTACATTCGGAATGCAGAGAAAGAAATGCACACTCCAAATGTTGTTACAACAATTTTAGCCGATTACCGCGGTTATGATACGCTCGGTGAAACGACTGTGATATTCTGTGCAGGCATTGTAGTATTTTTAATTTTAAGAAGGCAGCGCGATGGTTCAAAGGTCTGACAGCATAATAGTTGGTATCGTTAGCAGGTTTATGGTGCCTCTCATACAGCTATTTGCACTGTATGTAATAGCCCACGGACATTATAGCCCGGGTGGAGGCTTCCAGGGCGGCGCGCTTTTAGGTGCAAGCGTTTTACTTTTACGACTTACTGTCGGCGAACAACCAAGCAATCTCGTCTTCCACACAAAATACGGAACTCCAATGAGTGGATTCGGAGTGTTCATTTACGCCGCAGTCGGTGTAGCTGCTATGATTGGCGGAGGTGTTTACCTCGATTATGCTAACCTGCCAATCGCCGGGATGGAACCGGCTGCTCTTCGCTCACTCGGGATTTTACTCGTTGAAACAGGCGTCGGCATCGGAGTTATGGCTACTATGATTGCTATCTTCGATGACCTGGCAAAGGGACATTTCTATGACTGATTTTTTTATCGGACATATCGCATACGTCTTCATTGTTGCACTCTTAGTTATCGGTCTGTGGGGAATGCTTTTCAAAAAGAATCTTGTGAAAAAGTTAATCGGTATGAATATACTTCAAGCATCCATCATCATCTTTTATGTTGCGAGTGCTTCGAAGTATAATGCTACAGTTCCGGTTGTAGACCCGCGTCTTGGTGCTATTAATCCCAACCATTATATCAATCCGTTACCACACACACTTATGCTTACTGCAATTGTCGTTAGTGTCGCAACTACCGGTGTTGCATTGGCTTTGTTGATTGTAATATATAAGAGATTCAAAACATTGAACGAAGATGAACTTCTGGAACGGATGAAATGATTTTCGAACACTTCCCAATTTTAATTCCACTACCTTTACTTTTAGGTGCAATGATAGCGGCTCCACTCGGAGTTTGGAAACGCGACCTCGCTTATCCAATTGCTTTATTTGCGACATTGGTTTCTTTGTTCTTTGCCGTTTCTGGTTTGATATTCGTTATGAATACTGGCACGCATCATTATCATTTGGGAAGTTGGGCGCCGCCAATCGGAATTGAATATGTTGTTGATGCACTTTCAGCATTCGTGTCGGTGATTGTTGTTGGCATTGGTTTTTTAGTCATGATTTATTCTCACCGGTCGCTCCAAAGAGAATTGCCAAACAAAGAAGTGCCGTTTCATTCTGTGTCTTTACTTTTTCTTGCTGGCTTAAGCGGAATGGTTGTAACCGGCGACTTGTTCAACTTGTATGTGTTTTTAGAAATTGCCTCACTTTCGGCTTATGCACTTGTTTCTGTGGGTGAGAAGCGAGCGCCCGTCGCTGCGTTTCGGTATCTTTTATTAGGTACTATAGGTGCCTCGTTCTACCTATTGGGTTTGGGGTATCTCTATCTTGTTACCGGTTCACTCAATATGCTCGATACGGCGAGAATTATTCCCTTGTTGAATGAACACGGACTCGTTCTCGTCGCACTTACATTGATGGTCGTAGGTATCGGCTTGAAGATGGCAATGTTTCCGCTACACTTATGGCTTCCAGATGCTTATACTTATGCACCGTCTGCAGGTAGCGCCTACCTCGCCCCGATTGCCACGAAAGTTTCGGCTTATGTTCTAATTAGAATTTTATTTACGGTCTTTGAACCTGCTTTTGTGCGTGATGAGTTTTCGTTTACCACAGTTATTGCTTGGCTTTCCGCAGTCGGAATAATTTGGGCGTCGGTTATGGCAATTGCCCAGAAAGATTTAAAGCGGATGCTTGCTTACAGTTCAGTCAGCCAAATCGGCTACATCGGATTGGGGATTGGCTTGGCAAACCCGCTCGGATTTATCGGGGCGGTTTTGCATATAATGAACCACGCCGTAATGAAAGCCACTCTCTTTTTAGTGAGTGGAAATATTTTTTATAGATTGGGTTTTACTGAAATTTCAAAGTTTGATGATAAGCTTCGTAAGATGATGCCGTTTACTTCGGTTGCATTTGTAATAGCGGCACTCTCGATGATTGGAATTCCACCTACAGCAGGATTTTTCAGTAAGTGGTATTTAGTTTTGGGAAGTATTGATGCGGGCAATTGGATTTTTGTTTTTGTAATTGCTTTATCGAGTTTGTTAAACGTAGTTTACTTTTTTAGAATTATAGAAAAGATGTATATTTCTAAGACAAAAAATTTACCCGAAAGTCCTGGAGAAGAAATAAAGATGAGAGAAGCGCCTGTTTCGATGTTGGTTCCGGTTTTAATACTAGCCGTCGCGGTTATCGTATTAGGTTTGTTGAATGCGGTAATAGTAGATAACGTAATTAAGTTGGCAATGCCAAAAGGATTATAAAAATACTTAATGTCCCTCTGTGCATCCTTTGTGTATCTTCGTGAAATATTATTACACGAAGAAAGGACGGAGAGACACAGAGATATAAATAATATTTAATGCAAACATATTTCTCATACATACCATTCTACGCTGTTCTCGTTTCACTTGTTGGAACGGCTTTGATTTTAATCAGCTCACGCAAACCTAACCTGCGCGAATTTTGGACAATAGCAGCAGCGGTTATCAAATTTGGACTCGTGCTTTCTTTGCTCTCAAACTATTTAGATGGTAAAGTTGCTCAATGCGATTTATTCACGATTGCTTCAGGGATAAGTCTATCTTTCCGCGCTGATGGCTTGGGACTTTACTTCGCAATAGTTGCAAGCGGTCTGTGGATACTTACTTCATTTTACTCAATCGGATATATGCGCGGCTTGTCCGAACATAAGCAAACCCGATACTTCGCCAGCTTTGCAATCGCATTATCAGCCACGATGGGCATCGCATTCGCAGCAAACCTCGTTACATTTGTCCTGTTTTATGAAATTCTAACTATTGCCACATATCCGCTCGTAATCCATAAAGAAACTCCTGAAGCAATTTCAGCAGGTCGTAAGTATTTAGCTTTTACACTTTCGGCAGGAGTAATTCTCATCGTCGCAATAGGATGGATATACACAATCACCGGCAGTGTTGATTTCCAAGCGGGTGGTATGTTAAAAGGAATCAATGTCTCGCAAAGCCACCTAACAGTTTTGTTTATACTTTTTATTATTGGAACGGGTGTAAAAGCAGCAATCATTCCGCTCCACAGTTGGTTGCCCGCGGCTATGGTTGCACCAACTCCGGTTAGCGCATTGCTTCACGCGGTAGCAGTGGTGAAAGCCGGTGTGTTCGGAGTTTTACGAGTTGTCGGATTTGTTTTCGGTTTTGACCTGCTTCACGAAACAAACCTCTGGATGATATTAGCATCTTTCTCTGCAATGACGATAATTGTTGCATCGTTGATTGCATTTAGTCAGGACAATCTAAAAAAGCGGCTGGCATATTCAACTGTTGCTCATCTTTCATACATCGTGCTTGGCGCCTCGCTATTGAATCCGTTAGCTTATACAGGCGCTATTCTGCATCTTGCCGCTCACGCCACTATGAAAATAACTTTGTTCTTCGTTGCGGGTGCTATCTATGTAAAAACTCATTTGGAAAACATCAGCGACCTCGACGGTATCGGTTACAAAATGCCAATCACGATGGGTGCTTTCGCAATCGGGGCAATCGGTTTAGCTGGAATTCCTCCGCTGAACGGTTTCATTAGCAAATATTTTTTAGGCAGCGGTGCGATGGATACCGGTCATCCGATTATGTTGGGTGTGTTCCTGATAAGCGGACTTTTAAATGCCGGCTATTTTTTCCCGATAATTTATCGTGCGTTCTTTAAGAAATCGGAACAATTCACACACTACAACGAAGCATCTGCTTTTATGGTTGTGCCATTGGTGATCACTGCATTGCTCTCAATAGCGTTCGGACTTTCGCCAAATCTTTTCTTCCATTTATATGAAATAGCTGGTAACGTAGGCACCCAAGTTGCCGGCGCTGCTTCGCATTTAATCGGAGGTGGGTTATGAAACGCTGGCAGTTGATATTTTTAATTGTGCTAACTTTAATTTCGCTTGTTGGCGAATTCTTTATTGAACACGACCCGAATCATTCAACAGCTTGGTGGAGCGGCATCCCGCTTTTCTGGGCAGTGTTCAGTTTTGGAGGATGTATATTTTTAATATTCTTTTCTAAATATATTTTCAAAAAATTAGTCCAAAGAAGGGAAGATTATTATGGGTAGCATAATCCATCCCTCGTTATTGATGATCGCCGGGGCTATTTTTCTTCCGTTGCTTCCAAAGGTTTTTCGTTCAGCATTTTTCATAATTGCATCACTTGCCGGTTTAATAATTTTATGGACGCTTCCTGAAGGAAATTATCTTACTTTAAGTTTTTTAGGAAACAATTTAATCTTACTAAAGGTCGATGCACTCTCGAAAATCTTTGCTGCGATTTTTGCTATCATAACTGTTATGGGGGGTGTTTATGCGTATCACCTAAAAGATGCATTTCAGCAAACAGCGGCTTTATTTTACAGTGCATCAGCAATTGGTGTTACATTCGCGGGCGATTTTATTACGCTCTTTGTTTTTTGGGAGTTGATGGCAGCAGCATCGTTAGTTTTGATTTGGTCGAAAAAAGATAGTGCCTCCGAAAAAGCCGGGATGCGATATCTTATCGTGCATTTGTTTGGTGGAAGTATGTTGCTTGCAGGAATTATTTTACACGTATCAGAAACTGGTTCGATATTAGTCGAACATCTTCTATCAAAAAATTCTGTCGCTAATTGGTTCATCATCGCAGGCTTTGGCTTAAATGCTGCAATCCCACCATTAAATGCCTGGCTGCCTGATGCTTATCCGAAAGCTACCGTAACAGGGGCTGTGTTCTTGAGCGCACTTACTACTAAAACCGCCGTATATGCGTTAGCAAGGGTTTTTGCTGGCTGGGAGGTGCTTCTTATACTCGGCACAATTATGACCGTCTATGGCGTAATTTACGCCGTTTTATCGATCGATATACGCGAGCTTTTATCCTATCATATCATTAGTCAGGTGGGCTATATGGTTGCGGGCATCGGCATCGGAACGATGATGGGTGTGAACGGCTCGACTGCCCATGCATTCTCGCACATACTTTATAAGGGACTACTGTTTATGGGTGCGGGAGTTTTGATACACGCCACAGGTCGGTCAAAACTTTCTGAACTTGGCGGGCTTGCAAAATTTTTACCGATAACACTCGTGCTATATTTGGTGGGTGGATTTTCGATTTCCGGCGTCCCGCTGTTTAATGGATTCATCAGCAAATCGATGGTTGTTTATGCGGCTGGTGAAATACACAATTACCTCGCTGTGATTCTAATGAACGTTGCTATGGTAGGAACTTTTTTAAGCACAACTTTGAAACTACCATACCTCGCTTGGTTCAATAAAGAAAAACCCGATACCGAAATAAAATTAAATCCAATCCCGATAAATATGCACATCGGTATGGGGCTGACGGCTTTTCTATGCGTATTGTTTGGAGTTGCACCTTCGTTGCTGTATCAATATTTGCCATCTCAGGTTAGTTATGAGCCGTACACAGGGGCGCATTTGTTTGAGACTGCACAAATTTTACTGCTGACATTTTTCGGATTCTGGATTTTCAGGAAGAAACTTGCAGCCGAGCCGCTCATTTCACTCGACTTCGATTGGTTCTACAGAAGAACTAAAAATTTCATCAAGCGGTTGTTGGTGGATGGTGTTCTGTATGTTTTCGATATAACAGATAGGATATTGATGAAGGTTGTAAATACATTAATATATTTTGTAAAGAACCCGGGTAATGCAATCGCGTATTTAAATTTACAGGAGCCATTTGCGACAAACATAGATTATGATCCAAACATTTCACGCCCAACGACGATGTTTATAATAAGCGGGATACTTTTGGTGTTCGTGATTATAATTGCTGTGGTGATAGTTTGAGATAAACCTCCGATTTTTGAAAGAGATTTGGTTTTGTAATTATTCTTTGTGCCTTTGAGATTTTGTGGCATTCATTTATTTTGCCACGAAGTCACGAAGAGTTCCATTGGAGAGTGCACAAGAATTCCCTTCTCTAATTTATTTTTGTTAATTCTTAACAAATTTCTTATCTTAAAAAAGTTTTAAAGGAATACATACATCCAAATTGATGAAAAAGGATATCTTAAATGGAATTTAACATCAAAGATTTAATTGCTATAGCGCCTATGTTAGGCGTAACCATTACCGCTTTTGTATTGATATTCATAGAGGCATTAATTCGAAAAAGCACAAATATTAGCTACACCGTTTCTATTATCGGGCTTATCGTTTCAATCGGATTTGCCGTTGAATCTTTAAACGTTAGAAGTGTAGCTTTCTTCCAAATGGTTACAGTAGGCGGATATGCAAACTTTTTCAGCATACTGTTTATGATAACGGCGCTCATCACCATAATCTTGTCTAAAGATTACTTAATTAAGCAAGCGATTAATTTCGGTGAGTATTATATCCTAATTCTCCTTGCAGTAGTAGGTATGATGCTCATAGCATCGGCTGCCGATTTGATAATTGTGTTTTTAGGAATTGAGTTGATGTCGGTTTGCCTCTATGTTCTTGTGGGATTTATGCGTAAGAAAATGAAATCGAATGAAGCTGCACTAAAGTATTTTCTTTTAGGCGCATTCGCAACTGGGTTTTTACTCTATGGAATGGCGTTGATTTATGGTGTTTCAACAACCACAAATATAAATACAATCATGAGTAATCTTAACATTTACACGCACATACCATTGTTTTGGGTTGGTTTAGGGTTGTTGCTTATTGGTTTGGCGTTTAAAGTTGCCGCAGTTCCATTCCATATGTGGGTTCCCGATGTTTACGAAGGCGCACCCACTACAGTTACAGCTTTTATGGCAACCGGAGCAAAAGCAGCGGCATTTTCAGCTTTGGTGGTCCTGTTTTCTCATCGTTTCTTAGGAAGCGAAAGGATGACTGACGTTATTGCCATTTTAGCCACCGCCTCAATGGTTATTGGAAATATTATCGCGATCTCACAAACCAACATCAAGAGAATGCTTGCCTATTCGAGCATTGCTCACGCGGGCTATATGCTTGTAGGATTGGCAGCCGCGAACGAGCTCGGCAGAAGCGGAATTTTATTTTATCTTTCCGCATACACATTTATGAATTTAGGCGCATTCGGAATTCTTTCTATCATTGAGAAGGAGGAAGATAAAAATCTCACATTCAATGACTATGCGGGTTTATCTACAAAATATCCGTTTCTCGCTACTTTGATGGCAATTTTTATGTTCTCGCTTACGGGTATCCCGCCGTTCGCGGGCTTTTTAGGTAAGTATTACATCTTCGCAGCGGCAGTGCAGGCAAATCTCACATGGTTAGTCATCATCGGTGTGCTGATGTCGGTTGTATCGGCGTACTATTATTTGCGACTGGTTGTCGTTATGTATTTCCGTGAGAGTGAATTGCCGATGTCTGTTTCAGTTTCAAATGTAAACAACGGTGTATTACTGTTATCAGCAGCAGCGATAGTTACATTAGGAATATTTCCATCAATATTGCTTGACGTAATAAGCAAGCTATTTTAATTATGCAACCTGTTGTTACATCGAAGGAGATGAGAGAATGCGATAGAATTGCTATCGATGTCCTCGGTATTCCGAGCATTGTGTTGATGGAAAATGCCGGTCGCGGTGTTGTTGATGAAATTGAAAAAAAATATGGAAGTCCTAAGGAAAAATCTTTCTTAATAGTTTGTGGTAAAGGAAATAACGGGGGAGACGGATTTGTTGTTGCACGACATCTTTACAACGGAGGAGCACGCGTTAAGGTAGTTCTGCTGGGGAAAGCTTCTGAGCTTAAAGGAGATGCTGCCATTAATTTTCAAGCATTACGGAAGTCAATTCTTTATATCAAACAAAAAAAACAGATAGATTTTATTGAATATAACGGAATAAAAACCTTAAATATATCTAAGGGAATCAATTTAATTGTAGATGCTATTTTTGGGACGGGATTTTCAGGAAAAGTCGATGGAATTTATAAGGATGCAATTAATTGGATGAATGCATCAGGAATCCCGATAGTCTCGATTGATATTCCTTCCGGTATAAATGCTGATAGCGGTCAGGTTGAAAATGTTGCAGTGCGGGCTGAATTAGTAGCGACTATGGGCTTGAAAAAAAATGGTTTACTCATTGGAAAATCAGTTAATTACATCGATGACGTAAAGGTGGTAGATATTAGCATTCCACGTGATGTAACTGAAAAATCTGTTTTTAAAACATTTGAAGTTGAGGGACAAGATATTCAAAAAATCATACCCAAGCGTTTTAAAAATGTACATAAATACAATCTTGGTAAAATATTCGTACTAGCTGGTTCGTTAGGTTATACAGGAGCAGCAGCAATGG
Organism: uncultured Ignavibacteriaceae bacterium; assembly: GCA_964581995.1. GTDB lineage: Bacteria > Bacteroidota > Ignavibacteria > UBA10030 > BY39 > CAZOQB01. Next base: position 75,875 of record CAZOQB010000012.1, read on the forward strand.
CTTCCCAATCCGCAATGAGGATGGGAGCAGGAGCCGTAGTGTTAGGAACTCCTTCCATAGTTTATCCTATACTTGCAAAAAAACTAACAGAAGTTATCGTTCATCCACTCGAATCGACGGATGAGGGGACTATTAGTTTAGAAGCTATTAAAAAGATTTCCAAATTTGTTAAATGGGCTGACCATCTCATTATCGGCTGTGGTTTATCTCTGAATGAAGAAACTATCGAAGTTGTCTGGAAAGTTCTCTCTGATTTTGATATTCCGATGCTGATTGATGCCGATGGTTTGACGGCTTTATCGAGAAATAAAAAGCTTCTAAAAAAACGAAAAACAAAAAACTTAATACTAACACCGCATTCCGGTGAATTTTCTCGTCTAACTAATTTAAACACAGATGAAATTGAAAACGACAAAGTAAATATCGCTCGTGAGTTCGCCAAAGAAAATAAACTCGTTTTAGTGCTAAAAGGCGCGCCAACAATTACTGCGGGTCCCGATGGAAGAGTATTTATTAATTCCACAGGAAATCCCGGAATGGCTACAATTGGCTCAGGAGATGTATTAGCAGGAATGATATGCGGGTTGTGGGCTCAGGGAATGGATGACTTTTCGGCTGCTTATTCAGGTGTATATTTACACGGCTTGGCAGGCAATATTGCGAAGGACAAACTTGGCACGAAAAGTTTAATGGCTCTCGATATTCAAAAAAATATTCACAACGCAATAAAGTATTTAGAAAACCGGAAAGGTTAATTTGAAAATATTATCTCGTTCTATTCGTTATCATTTACCACCGTTACTTTGGGCAATTATCATTCTTATCTCAATGTCTATTCCTGCAGAATACATTCCCAAAGTAAGAATATTCGGTTATGATAAAATCGCTCATATCGGAGTATTCATAGTTTTTGGAATATTAGTTTACCGGTCGATAATAAATTGGCAACTTAAAAATCTGAACACTATTCAGTCTATTTTATTTAGTCTATTTAGCGTAATGTTCTTTGGATTTTTTTCTGAAGCATATCAACAATTTATCCCGGGCAGGTCGCCAGACATTTACGATTTTATTGCCGACACTATCGGCGGGTTGATAGCAATTCCAATAATATTAATTTATAATTTTTATAAGTCTAAAAGATTAATACAAGTCGAGAATAATTAAGCATTTTATATGTTCTTGATAATAATTCTAATTATTCTGTTTTTGGTTTTATCAGCATTATACTCAGCCTCAGAAATCGTTTTTGTAGTGGCTAATAGGTTAAAAGCTGAAGTAATGGCAAAGGGGAAATCTTTTTTTGGAGTAAAAACTTTAGCCATGATGAGTAACCCGCAAACCTATTTTTCTATCTCACTCGTCGGAAATAATGTGGCTCTCGTTGCATTTTCATCCCTAACAACAGTTTTACTATCGCATTATTTTGGATTAACTGGAACATCAATCTTGATTGCCTCAACATTGACAGTTTTAATATTTGGCGAGGTATTACCGAAAACATTTTTTAGAGAGCATGCCGATTCGTTTCTCCCTTTTTTTACGTTATTCCTTATTATCAGCAACTTTGTTTTGTATCCGATTATTTTTCTAACTATGCAAATTTCAAAAGGGATTACTTTGTTATTTAAGGTGCCTTTAACTCCTGAAAAATACCACCTTACACCTGAGGATGTTTATCATCTCCTCCAAGAGAGCGAAAAAGCAGGTAAGATAGAAGAAGATTCAGGGGCTTACTTCAGAAAAGCTTTTGAGTTAAAGGAAGTTCCAGTTCGTGAATTAATGGTTCATAGAACAGAAATATGTGCCGTCCCGAAAACCCTTTCCATCGATCAGTTGTATAAAACATTCATCGAAACAAAACATTCGAAAATATTCGTGTACGATACAACCATCGATAACATACTTGGTGTCGTGAATATAAGAGATTTGTTCTTTAATCCTGATAATCTCCAATCGATAATGAAAGAAGTTAATTTCGTACCGGAAACGAAATCGAGCACTGAGTTGCTACAACAGTTTATTCTCTCCGGACAATCGGTTGCTGTGGCTGTAGATGAATTCGGCGGAACCTCCGGTATCGTAGCATTAGATGATATTCTTGAAGAAGTTATAGGCGAAATAGAGAGCGAATACGATTCCAATAAAATGTCTTATAAAATGATCGATGAAAATACATTTATACTTAGCGGACGTGTTGAGATAGATGTAATAAACGAAATTTATGGCTTTGACCTGCCAGTTGAGGATTATCTTACTGTGGGTGGACTGTTGAGTGGATTATCCGGTAGAGTGCCGAAGAAAAATGAAGTAATTCAGGTAGGCAAATATATAATCACAATATTAAAATCAACCCCAACAAACGTCGAAATGGTGAAGCTTGAAATTAAGACCTAATCCCACGCTTGTTTATTCACCTAAAATTAACTAAATTATAAGTAGAATTTGAAGTTTTCATTAATAAATACAGATATTAACGCCCGTACAGGAGTTTTAAAAACTGATCATGGAATAATAGAAACTCCTGTTTTTATGCCAGTCGGTACTCAAGGTTCTGTTAAAGCGATTGAACAACGCGAGCTTGATGAAATTGGCGCTCAGATTATTCTTGGAAATACATATCACCTGTACTTGCGTCCTGGTACCGAAACAATAAATCGGTTAGGTGGTCTGCACAAATTCATAAGCTGGACGAAACCAATATTAACAGACAGCGGTGGTTATCAGGTTTTTAGTTTGTCAGAATTAAATAAAATTTCTGAGGATGGAGTACGATTCAGCTCCCATCTCGACGGCTCTCAACATTTTTTTACGCCGGAAAGCGTTATGGAAATTCAGCGCTTCCTCGGATCCGATATTATGATGGTTTTAGATGAATGCACGCCGTACCCGACTACATACGAGTATGCTGAGAAGTCAAGAGAGCTAACTTTTAACTGGGCTCTTAGATGCAAACAGAAATTTTTAAAAACGGAAAACCTTTACAGACATTCACAATCATTGTTCGCGATAGTGCAAGGAAGTGTTTTTCCCGACCTCAGACAAAAATCGGCTAGAGAGTTAACTGAACTGGATTTTGATGGATACGCGATAGGTGGGCTTTCTGTGGGTGAACCGGCAGAGACGATGTATGAGATTACAAAAATATGCACCGATATTTTACCCAAAGATAAACCACGGTATCTGATGGGTGTTGGAACACCGGAAAATATTTTAGAATCAATTGAGCGCGGTGTAGATATGTTCGATTGTGTAATGCCAACGCGTAACGGAAGAAATGCGATGCTATTTACACAATCCGGGAGCATTTCGATTAAAACGGCAAAATTTAAGCACGACCCGTTACCTGTGGATGAAGCGTGCGGCTGCTATACTTGTAAAAATTTTTCGCGTGCATATTTAAGGCACTTGTTTCAAGTTCACGAAATTCTTGCTCTACAACTTGCCACTATCCACAATCTGTATTTTTACCAGTGGTTAGTTCGTGAAGCACGAAAGGCGATTTCAGAAAATCGTTTTTCAGGATGGAAACAAAATCAACTTAGTAAATTAAATAAAATAGACACAATAAAAGGAGAAACAATTGAACTTACTTAACATCATTGCAATGGCTCAACCAGCAGGTGGAGATTCAGGAGGCGGAATATTTTCGACGCTAATCATGTTCGCGGTTATCATAGGAATATTTTATTTCCTAATTATACGCCCACAACAAAAACGCCAAAAAGACCGCCAGAAACTTTTAGATTCAGTTCAAAAAGGAGATAAGGTAATAACTGTCGGCGGAGTGCATGGAATCGTGGAAGGCGTTGAGGACAAAACTTTATTAATAAAAATTGCTGATAATGTAAAAGTAAAATTCGAACGAAGTTCCATCTCAAGTGTAGACGGTAGGGGCGACAAAGAAGTTCCAAAAATTGGTTGATATTAGATTAACCGTTGAAAAAATACATATGGAAAGAAACCATTTTACTTTCAATAAAATTAGCGACGCAATCGAAGATATCCGATCGGGAAAAATTGTTATCGTAGTCGACAACGAAGACCGGGAAGATGAAGGCGATTTCATAGTTGCCGCAGAAAAGTGCTCTGCCGAAACCATTAACTTTATGGCAAAATACGGCAGGGGCATTATATGTGCATCAATCACTTCAAAAAGAGCTGAAGACCTCGGTCTGGGGCTTATGGTTGAAAGCAATACATCACTTCACGAAACACCTTTTACAGTTTCAGTCGATTATATACATGGAACGACAACCGGTGTTTCAGCATACGACCGAGCTACGACTATCAAAGCATTAATAAACCCGGCGACTAAACCTAGCGATTTAGCCAGACCCGGTCATATTTTTCCATTGCGTGCAATCGAAGGTGGAGTTCTAAGAAGAGCGGGGCACACGGAAGCGGTTATCGACCTGTGTAGATTCGCAGATTTGTATCCGGCAGGTGTTCTTTGCGAAATCTTGAATGATGATGGAACAATGGCACGTGTTCCAGACTTAATTAAGATTGCTGAGCAATATCGTCTTAAAATCATAACGATTAAAGATCTAATTGAATACCGTCTTTCAAATGAAACTTTGGTTCACCGTGTAGGGTCTGCTCATTTACCAACTCGTTACGGAGATTTTCAGTTGGTAGTTTACCGCAGTGAGACGGATAAAAAAGAACATGTGGCTATCATCAAGGGAGACATTTCACCAGATAGACCAATTGTTGTTAGAGTTCACTCAGAGTGTTTAACGGGCGATGTGCTTGGATCTCTAAGGTGTGATTGTAACGACCAGCTTGTAATGGGTTTAAAATATATTGAAAAGAATGGCTCGGGTGTGGTTCTGTATATGCGTCAAGAAGGTAGGGGAATCGGATTAGCCAACAAAATACAAGCTTATAAACTTCAGGATGAGGGCTTAGATACTGTTGAAGCGAACGAAAAGTTAGGCTTTAGGGCTGACCTCCGCGATTACGGCATTGGAGCACAAATTCTAAGAGATCTAGGTATTCGCAAAATCAGGTTAATGACTAATAATCCAAAAAAGGTTATTGGTCTTGAAGGTTATGGCTTGGAAATCATAGAACGAATTCCTATAGAAATTCCACCCAATAAACTCACAGAAAAATATCTGAAGACTAAACGCGATAAACTGGGCCATTTAATTTTAGTAAATGAAAAATAATACTTGATTTTAATATTCTAATCATATAAATTACAGAGGAATTTAAACTATAGCTGCAATCACTAATGTGGCTATAGTTTTTATTTTATAATAAACCTAACACTATCAAACTGAAATATTAGTATGGATAACCAAAATAATGGAACTGTATATTTAACTCGTGACCGATTACTCAAAATTGAGAATGAGCTACTCGAATTAAAGCGTAACGGCAGAGTTGAGATGGCAGGGAAGATTGCTGAAGCTCGAGCTCATGGTGATTTGAGCGAAAACGCAGAATATGACGCAGCGAAAGAAGCCCAACAACATCTTGAGTTGAAAATTAATAAACTCGAACAGATATTGATTCACGCACAAGTTATCGAGAGTAAAGACTTGCCGAATGATAAAATATATATTTTCTCAAGAGTAAAATTACTCGATAAACAAAGCGGTGAAGAAGTGGTCTATACTCTTGTCTCTCAAGAGGAATCCAATTTTGAAGAAAATAAAATATCCATCACATCACCTATCGGTAAAGGATTAATCGGAAAAAAACAAGGAGATGAAGTTAAAATACCGGTTCCCGCCGGATATTTAGAATACAAAATTCTTGAGTTGTCAAGATAAATTTCTTATGCTGATTAATTTAGAATTTAAAGCAAGTATTTTTTCGTTGCAGGGGGCAAAAGACCGGTCTATCAACATCGGAGCAGTTCATCTCACAACTTTACACCAAATTGATACTTACTTCAACACGAACACTGGGAGATTAAAATTAAGAGAAATTAATGATAGTGAGGCTCAGTTAATATATTATGAAAGGGAAGAAAACGCTTTAGATAGATGGAGTAACTATGGAATATATGAAGTCCAGGCTTTGAAGCCCCTAAAGGAGTTATTAACTAAAGCTATTGGGGTAAGGGTAATAGTTTCTAAAGAAAGAGATGTATATACATACAAGAATGCTCGAATACATATAGACGATGTAGAAAAATTAGGTAAATTCATAGAATTTGAAGTAATCCATGAATCTGACACAGACAAAACAACACAATTGTTAGAGTTTCTGATAACATCATTTAGCCCAGAGATCGACAAGGTTTTTCTTCAATCTTATGCAGATCTTTAACAATATAAGCAAAAATACATCGGGATATGGTTTAAACGACCGGTGCATGCACTTGACTTTTAACAAATAGACATATATATTTAATATGTCAAGTTTAAAGAGTAATTTAAGATTTCGCTTGCAAAAAGATTTTAAGTTTTGTATATTTCTTCTGTCAATTTGCGGGAATAGCTCAGTTGGTAGAGCGTCACCTTGCCAAGGTGAATGTCGCGGGTTCAAGTCCCGTTTCCCGCTCGAGATAACGCAAGTTATCTTGATCCCGTCAAGGGATCGTTTTAAAAACTTCCTCTGAAATGACCCCGCCGCCCCCAAATCCCACCAGGTGGCGGGGATTTTTTTATTTTAGTGGAAGTTTTTCATGGCGCTGTACCCAAGTGGTAAGGGAGAGGTCTGCAAAACCTTTATGCGACGGTTCGAATCCGTCCGGCGCCTCAAATCAAATGTCATCAATCATTTGTTTGTTGTCATTATTTATCGCCGGGGTGGCGGAACTGGTAGACGCACAGGACTTAAAATCCTGCGGGCCGTAAGGTCCATGTCGGTTCGATTCCGATCCCCGGCACTTTATAAATGGGCTCTTAGCTCAGTTGGTTAGAGCGCTACCTTGACATGGTAGAGGCCGTAGGTTCGAGTCCTATAGGGCCCACTAATTGTTTAACATAAAAAATATATATAATAATTTCTGAAGGTGCACTTAATCGGAGTTACTCCGTTTTTTTTTATTAATTAATGTCTAAAATTAAACTAACATTCCCGGATTCAACAATTAAAGAATTTGATAACGGCATCACTGGTAAGCAGATTGCAGAAAACATCAGCAGAAACTTAGCAAAAGATGCCCTTGCTATAGAAGTCGATGGTGAAGTATGGGATCTGTCTCGCCCGATTGGTAAGGATGCAGAAGTTAAAATTCTAAAGTGGGAAGACGATGCCGGTAAAAAAACCTATTGGCATAGTTCCGCTCACTTAATGGCTGAGGCAATTGAAGAGTTATTTCCCGGAACAAAATTCGGCATAGGTCCCGCTATTGAAAATGGATTTTATTACGACATCGACCTTGGCGATCATTCATTAACAGCCGATGATTTTGCTAAGATCGAAGCAAAGATGAATGAGTATATTCAACAAGATTATCCATATATCCGTTCAGAAATTTCGTGGGATGAAGCATACGAACGATTTAAGAAAAAGGGAGACAATTATAAATTAGAACTCCTCGAAGATTTAAAAGGCGAAAAGATCTCAATTTACGATATCGGGAAATTTACTGACTTATGTTTCGGTCCTCATATTCCTTCTACGGGTAAGATTAAATATATAAAGCTGTTGAATCTTGCAGGCGCATACTGGCGTGGCGATGAAAAAAATAAAATGCTTCAACGCATTTATGGAATCACTTTTCCCACCAAGAAAGAATTAGACGAACATCTATTCAGATTGGAAGAAGCAAAACGAAGGGACCATCGAAAGTTAGGTGCTGATCTAGAGTTGTTCCTTCTAACTCCAAAAGTCGGTGGCGGATTACCACTCTGGCTCCCCAAAGGGACGATCATTCGAGAAACGTTAGAAAACTTTTTACGTGAAGAACAAAAGAAAAGAGGCTACCTCGGTGTAGTTACTCCTCACATCGGTAATATCAATTTATATAAAACAAGCGGACATTATCCGTACTATAAAGACAGTCAATTCACGCCGATAAAAGTTGAAAATGAGGAATACTTACTCAAGCCAATGAACTGTCCACATCATTTTCAGATTTATGCATCCAAACCGCGGAGCTATCGGGATTTACCGATACGACTTTCTGAATTTGGTACAGTATATCGTTACGAGCAGTCGGGCGAACTTAACGGACTAACTCGTGTGCGTAGTTTTACGGTGGACGATTCGCATATGTTCGTACGTCAAGACCAATTGAGAGATGAACTATGCGATGTAATAGATTTAATTCAGCTTGTTTTTCGTACACTCGGATTTGAAGATTTTAAAACCAGAGTTTCCTTCAGAGACCCGTTGAACAAAGACAAGTACGGCGGCGCCGATGAATTGTGGGAACGTGCTGAAAAAGATATAATCGATGCTGCTGAAAAAATGAATCTTCAATATTTTGTGGCAAAAGGTGAAGCAGCTTTCTACGGTCCCAAAATAGACTTTATTGTCCGTGATGTGCTTGGCAGAAATTGGCAGCTCGGTACGGTGCAAGTCGATTATGTTATGCCTGATCGGTTTGACTTAGAGTATACAGGAAGTGATGGACAAAAACATCGCCCGGTAGTTATTCACCGTGCACCTTTTGGAAGCTTAGAACGTTTCATAGGCGTTCTTATTGAGCACTATGGCGGTGAATTTCCGCTATGGCTTTCGCCAACGCAGGCAGTAGTAATACCGATTACAGACGAACAAAAAGAGTATGCATCGCAAGTCGTATTGAAATTGAAGCAGGCAAATATACGCGTTGAGCTCGACGACCGTAATGAAAAAGTAAACTATAAAATTCGGGAATCTGAAATCAATAAAATTCCATACATGCTTGTTGTTGGTGAAAAAGAAAAGCAATCCAATACTATATCGGTCCGGCGCCATAAGAAGGGTGATTTGGGCGTGAAAGTAACCGAAGAATTTATTAATGACATGCTCAGAGAAATCGACCAAAAACAAATAACAAAATAGGAGAATAATTATTAAAGATCAAAATACCCCAAGAGTAAACGAAGAAATTCGAATACCGAAAATTCGTTTAATCGACGAAACCGGTCAGCAGCTTGGTATCATGACACCTCAAGAGGGGTTGAGGTTTGCACGCGAACGGGGATTCGATTTAATTGAGATTGTACCCACAGCTAATCCTCCGGTGTGCAAGCTGATGGATCTTGGAAAATATAAGTACGAATTGACAAAGAAAGAAAAGATACAGCGAAAGCACCAACAGGTCGTTGTAATGAAAGAAATAAGGCTTCACCCGAATACAGACGTTCATGATTTCGAATTTAAAGCAAGACACGCACGCGCATTTCTCGAAGCAGGAAATAAAGTTAAAGTTACCGTTGTCTTTAAAGGAAGGGAAATCACGTATAAAGAGCATGGTGAAGAAATGTTAAAAAGAGTAGCCGAAAAAGTCTCTGATATTGCTAAGATCGAGCAAGAAGCAAAATTAGAAGGCAAACACATGGCAATTATCTTAACCGCAGACAAGGCGTCTAAGAAAAAACCAGTATCGAAAAATAAAACAGAAGAAAAATAAACTAAGAGGTTATTGATGCCTAAAATGAAGTCAGATTCCGGAGCAAAGAAAAGATTTAAATTAACCGCTTCCGGTAAAATTAAAAGACACAAAGCGTTCAGAAGTCATATATTGACTTCTAAAACTCAGAAGCGCAAGCGCAATTTACGAAAATCAACTTTAGTTGACACTACTGAGACAAAACGCATTAAAATGCTTTTACAAAACTAAACAACTAAAACACTAACAATAAAAGGAGAAAGTGCAACTATGCCACGTTCGCAAAATAAAGTTGCCTCCCATCGCCGTCGTAAACGCATTCTTGCGCGAGCGAAAGGCTACTGGGGTGCCCGCAGTAAAGTCCTCACGGTAGCAAAGCACCACATAGACAAAGCTGGTCAACATGCTTACCGGGACCGACGTCTAAAGAAACGAGACTTCCGTCAACTCTGGATTGCGCGTATTAACGCCGCAGCCCGATTGAACGGAACAACATACTCGAGGTTAATTGATGCCATGAAGAAAAAGGCAATCGAAATTAACCGGAAAGTATTAGCCGATTTAGCAGTCGCAAATCCAGAGGCTTTTGCTGAAATAGTCAAATTTACTGCAAAATAAAAATGGCTTATAATAATCTTCCCATTCTTTTTTATAGAAGAGTGGGAAGTTTTTTATTAGAAATCCTCGGAAGAAATTAGATGGTTGATAAAATAAAAGATATTCAAAGTCAGATTGAACCCGAAATAAATCAGATAAAGAACCTGACTGAATTAAACGAATTCCGTATCAAATATCTTTCACGAAATGGCTTAATCGCTGAGTTATTCGATGATCTGAAAAATATCAGTTCATCGGACAAACCTGCATTAGGTAAAGCTCTCAACGAACTCCGCACTACAACTCAATCATTACATGATGGCAAAAAAAACATTCTTGAGAAATCACAAGTATCTCAAGAAAAGTTTATTGATTTAACATTACCGGGTAAGAGGGGATGGATAGGGTCGGTTCATCCATTGACACAAACATTAAATGAAATTAAATCCATATTTAAAGGAATGGGATTCAATGTCGCATACGGTCCAGAGATAGAAGACGACTATCATAATTTTGAAGCTCTAAATTTTCCGCCCGACCATCCAGCAAGGGATATGCAGGATACATTTTTCATAGATAAGAAAGTTTTATTACGAACTCACACATCTCCTGTTCAAATTAGGATAATGAAAAAACAAAGCCCTCCCATTCGCGTAATTATTCCGGGCAGGGTTTATCGAAACGAAGCGATTAGTTCAAGAAGTTATTGCTTATTCCATCAAGTAGAAGGTTTGTTCGTCGATAAAGGTGTAACGTTTAGTGAGTTAAAAGGCACACTGCTTGCGTTTGCCAAACAATTTTACGGCAGCGATATCAAATATCGGTTTCGTCCAAGTTTCTTTCCCTTTACAGAACCAAGCGCTGAAATGGATATTACATGTTTCCTTTGCCACGGTAAGGGATGCCGAGTTTGTAAATATACCGGCTGGCTGGAAATCTTAGGTTGCGGTATGGTCGACCCGAATGTATACAAGGCTGTAGGATATGATCCAAAAATTTATAGTGGGTATGCCTTCGGCATGGGCATAGAAAGAATAGCTATGCTGCGCCATGGAATCGATGATATACGATTATTCTATGATAATGATGTGCGATTTTTAAAACAGTTTTGAAGTAAAAATGAAAATATCTTTTAATTGGATAAAAAATTACGTCGATATTAATGTCTCTCCAGAGGAGTTAGCTACCAAACTCACGCTTGTGGGTTTGGAAGTCGAGAATATTGAATATTTAGGTGACAAATATAAAAATTTTGTCATCGGGAAGGTTACTCAAGTAAACAAACACCCAAACGCAGATAAATTGACTGTATGCGATGTTTCAATCGGGAAAGAAGAGATCAAGGTGGTTTGTGGAGCTCCAAATGTAGCCAGTGAACAAAAGGTGGTTGTTGGATTACCGGGAGCAGTTGTCCCTCGTAACCAGCATGATCCTGACGGCAATTCGTTTACTCTCTCGAAAACATCCATAAGAGGATTCGTTTCTAATGGTATGATATGTTCAGAATATGAACTTGGACTTGGTGATGACAAAGATGGAATATTAGTCCTACCCGAAGGTATTAAACACGGAATTGCACTCGCTGATTACTTAGGTTTGAACGATGTGGTTTTCGAAGTAGGTGTAACGCCTAACCGTCCCGATTGTCTTAGCCATATAGGTATCGCACGCGAAATTGCTTCTGTATTGAATAAAAAGTTGAAAGTTCCTAAAATAACGTTGAAAGAATCGAAAGATTCAATTTTAAAATATGCAAAAGTTATAATCCGGGATAAAGAGAACTGCCCACGATACAGCGCTCGCGTTATAATGGGAATCAAAGTTTCAAATTCACCTGAATGGTTACAAAAATATCTTTCGGCAGTCGGTATTCGCCCAATAAATAATATAGTAGATATAACTAACTTTGTCTTAATGGAAACCGGACATCCACTTCATGCTTTCGATTATGATAAACTTACCGGTCACTCAATCATAGTCCGGAGTGCATCGGATGGCGAACACTTTATAACATTGGATAGCAAAGGGCGAGAGTTAAAAAACGGAATGCTTTTAATTTGTGATTCTGAAAAACCTATTGCGCTCGCTGGTGTTATGGGGGGGCTTAACTCGGAAATATCAGATTCGACTGTTAACCTTTTAATTGAAAGTGCATACTTTAATCCGCAAAGCATACGCAGAACATCGAAACTACTTGGCTTAAGCAGTAACGCATCTCAAAGATTTGAAAGGGGAGCAGACCCAAATATCACCGGGTATGCGCTTGGCCGTGCGGCACAATTAATCTCTGAAATTTCCGGCGGTAAACTACTTAAACAACAAATTGATGTATATCCGAAAAAAATAAAATCGGTTAATATTGGAGTCAATCTAACAACTGTTAATAATCTATTAGGTACAAGTTTAACGTCAAGTAAAGTAGTAAAGCTTCTTTCGAATATAGATTTGAAAGCAACAACTCATAAAAAGAAAAAAGCAAAATCTGAAGTAATAAATATTGAAGTTCCAACTTTCCGTCCTGATATTGAAAGAGAGATAGATGTTATTGAAGAAGTGGCGCGTTTATTTGGATACGATAATATCGAAACGAAAAATAAATCCCTTATTCAATTTTCAACTGAAAGTCAGAAAGTTGAGATCAAAGATACGATCTCAGATTTTCTCGTCGGAAAAGGTTTTTCAGAAATAACAACCAATAGTTTGCAGAAGATGGAATTTGTTTCTAGTTTATGGCTGCCAGAGGGACGCGCGGTTGCGGATGTTGTGAAAATACAAAATCCTATAAGCAGAGATATGGCTGCAATGCGGACAAGTTTAATTCCATCTATGTTAGAGGTCATTCGACATAATATTTATCAACAGCAAAAAAACCTTAACTTATTTGAGTTTGGAAAGATATATTTAAGAAATGGGATTATAAATAATGAGGATTTCGTTCCTGGCTATTTTGAGAAAGAAATCTTAATTATTGGCAAAACAGGGCTATCTGAACACCCTCACTGGACAAGAAAAGACCAGAATTCAGACATTTTTGACATAAAAGGTATAGTCGATGATATTTTTAGTAAAATATTACTTGACAAATATAAATTTATTCCGTATCCTATAAGTAAAGCTTTACTTGATGAAGCTCTAAATATTGAAATTGGCGACATTGTGTTAGGATGTATCGGCAAAGTTCACAAAGAGACATTAAAGACCTTTGATATTGAACAAGATGTAATAATTGCGGAACTTGATACTATGGAATTAAATAAACTCATTTCAAACAAAAAAAAGTATCAACCGTTACCGGTATTTCCGATGATAATTCGAGACCTCGCTTTTATGGTCGATAGGAATGTTCCAGTCAGTGAGTTGGCGGATGCAATTAAATCTGTCGGCGGTGAGCTTCTTAAGGCCGTTGAATTATTCGATCAGTACTCAGGTGATCAGGTTGAAAAAATTAAAAAGAGTTGTGCGTTTACTCTACAATTTTTATCTGAAGAACGAACGCTGACTGAAAATGAAATTGAACAAGTAACAAACCGAATAGTTCACGAATTAAACCAAAAATTTAATGCTGTATTACGAAGTAAAAACTGATATAATCTAGGAGAATAAAAACTTGGATTATCAACAATTAGGAGTCGAGCCGAAAACTTTGTCTGAGCAAGAAAATATCGAAATCGAATTAAAAAGGCTTTGGGACAAAATACGTAAAGCGTCCGAAGTAATTTTTATGCTTAAAGATGAAATTCAGTCTTTAAAGACGGAGAATTCTGAATTACTGCAAAAGTACGAAGATACCAAAGCAGTTATCATCAATAAGGACCAAGAATTAGCTCGCTTTCGTGCGGAATATACTCGGTTAACCTCTAATATTGGCGAAGAAACATTCTCTCCGCAAGAAAAAGAAGCTTTGAAAAACAGAATATCTGAATTAATCGCTAAAATAAATTCACATTTATAATTTTTTTTTGACTATGAGCACGGAACATCCAACGTTGGATGTGTATAAAACATTAGCTTGAAGGAAAAAGGTATGGCAACTGAAGGAAAAAGTATAAGAGTTAAAATTTTTGGTACAGAGTATCCTTTACGTGGCGAAAGCGACGATCTTACAAAAAAAGTCGCCGGCTATGTTGATGAAATGATTAACACGATACATAGCAAGATACCCGAACAGCCACCGCTGACAGTGGCTGTGCTATCCGCCTTAAACATTACAGAAGATTTATTCAAAGAAAGAGAAAAGGAGCGAAAATTTACAACCTTCGCACAAAACGAATTGAATAAAATGAATGATTATTTGGATAAGGTTCTAGAATAGTATTTTCCTTTTTTTTATTCCAGTCAGCGTACTGTTCTTTAAATAATGGCAACATTTTAATAAAAGCCATACACCGTCAACCGTAGTCAAATATATTTAAGAACCTGACAAGTAGTTTTAACAGGGAACCTGACTCAAGAACGTCATATTACAGGCCTCAACTCCTTAGGGCGTCGGCATGTAGAATGAACTTCTAATGCCGCAGTGGAAGTAAGAAACGTTCTGGCAGGCAACCACAATGTATATAAGAGGTTCTTATAATACAATTGATTTCGTTGCGTGTGTGGCTTTTTTTATTAAGTAAAAAGTAATTTTGGAGATAATATGACTGAAATATACATTCTTATCGTTATGGCAGTTGCAATTGCCGGAGCAGCCTTTTTTCTCGGCTGGTTTCTGAATAGCCGTAGCGGTCAAAATAAGGTTGCTAGCGCTGCAGAAAGAGCTAAGCAAATCACCGACAGTGCCGAAAAAGAAGCTGCGGCGATTAAGAAAGAAAAACTTATTGAAGTAAAAGATGAGTGGTATAAGAAGAAACAGGAATACGATAATGATGCTAATAACAAGCGTAATAAATTATTAGCTTTTGAAAAACAATTGAATCAACGTGAAGAGAATTTCGATAAAAAGGTTGATTTAATTACTAAAAAAGAACAAGAGCTAAATGTAATAAAAAGAGACTTAGAAAATAGAGCAAAAGTAATTCACGAAAAAACCCAGGAGTTAAACCGTTTATTTCATGAACAAAACACTCGTCTTGAACGCATCGCCGGAATGACTGCTGATGACGCAAAGAAAATGCTTCTCGATAATTTAATTCAGGAAACGAAGAATGAATCCGCGTCGATATTGAAAAACATACGAGATCAAGCAAAGACTGACGCTAAGAAAGATGCACAAAAAGTAATCGTGCAAGCAATACAGAGATTTGCCGCTGACTATTCTGTCGAAAACACAGTTAGCGTTCTAAATATCCAAAGTGATGAAATGAAGGGTAGGATCATCGGACGGGAAGGCAGAAACATCAGAGCATTCGAAGCCGCAACCGGTGTGGATGTTATTGTAGATGATACACCGGAGGCTGTCATCCTATCCGCATTCGACCCAATCCGGCGCGAGGTTGCACGCATGGCGTTAGAAAAATTGATGACTGACGGTCGAATCCACCCAACGCGCATCGAAGAGGTTGTCGAAAAAGTCCGCCTTGAAGTAGAGGAAGAAATTATCCGTTCAGGCGAAACTGTCATGATGGAACTCGGTTTACATGGAGCACATCCTGAAATAATAAAATGCATCGGTAAAATGAAATTCAGGTCTTCTTACGGGCAGAACCTTTTATCACACAGTATAGAAGTTGCCCACTTAACGGGATTAATGGCTGCCGAATTGGGATTAGATACAACTCTTGCCCGCAGGTCAGCTCTCTTACACGATATCGGTAAAACTGTTGATAAAACCGTTGACGGACCCCATGCCTTAATTGGTTTTGAGTTTGCAAAGAAGTACAATGAGCATCCTACTGTTATCAATGTAATCGGCTCGCACCATGAAGATATGCCGATGGAGACACCGATTGCTGCATTAGTACAAGCTGCCGATGCGATTAGCGGTGCAAGGCCCGGTGCAAGGCGCGAATCAGTTGAAGGCTACATCAAACGACTTGAAAAATTAGAAACATTAGCGCAATCTTTTGAAGGTGTTTCAAAAACTTATGCTATACAAGCAGGAAGGGAAGTTCGTGTTATGGTTGAGCCGGAAAAAATTGATGATGCACGAGCTGACCAATTGGCTCACGATATCGCAAAGAAAATTGAATCAGAATTAGAATATCCCGGGCAAATAAAAGTCACAATCATAAGAGAACATCGGGCAATTTCTTTCGCAAAGTAAATATATTATGTTGAAAGTCGGAATTACAGGCGGCATCGGTACTGGAAAATCTGAGGTTTGCAGAATTTTTGAGAAACTCGGTTCTGTGATTATTTATGCCGACGATCTTGCTAAAGAAATATTAGATACCGACGAGTCCATTAAGCAAAGAGTTCGAAAAGCTTTCGGCGAAGAACTCTATAATGCCGACGGAAAACTTAACCGAAAGAAAATGGCGCGGTTAATCTTTTTAGATGAGAATTTAAAAGTTGATCTCGAAAAAATTGTCCATCCAGTTGTAATTCAACAAATAATCGAAAAATTCAAGCAACTCGAGAAATCAAACAAACACAAATTAGTTTTTCTCGAAGCGGCTCTCATATACGAAACCGGCATAGATGAGTTACTCGACTATGTAATAGTTATCGATGCCGCTGAAGATGTCTGCATCAAGCGGGTTATGCAGCGCGATAATGTTGGTGAGGGTGAAGTCGTTCTTAGAATTAATGCGCAAATGCCGGCAGCGGAAAAAGTTGGATTGGCTGATTTTGTAATTCACAATAATAACGAAATACGGCAGTTAGAAACTAATGTCAAATTCTTCCATAACCTCTTAAATCAAATGGCGAAATCTTAAAATGAACTATAAAGAACGCGAAGAGAAGTTTTTCTTTAAAACATATAAACGGCTTAATCTCGAAATTGAAAAAGGCGAAGGTTGTTATTTAGTTTCTAAAGACAACAACCGTTTTTTAGATATGTTCGGAGGTTTAGCTGTAAATTCCCTCGGGTATAATCACCCCAAAATAAATGAAGCGATTATGAATCAAGTTCAGCGGTATATTCATTTATCAAATCTATTTATCCAAGACTCGCAAGTCGACCTTGCTGAAATGTTAATCGATTATTCGAAATATAATAAGTTATTTTTCTCCAACAGCGGTACCGAGGCGATGGAAGGGGCAATAAAGCTTGCTCGTAAATGGGGGCATCCACTCAACAAGACCGAAATAATTTCCTTCACTGATTCATTCCACGGCCGCACTATGGGGGCGCTATCACTCACCAGACGTGATAAGTATCGTAACGGTTATGAACCGTTCTTACAAGGGACTAATTTCAGCACATATAACGACTCAGATGAATTGATTTCAAAAGTAAGCACAAATACGTTAGCTGTTGTTCTTGAATTCATTCAGGGCGAAGGCGGAGTAAAAGAAGCTAAACAAGAATTCGTATCGACTATCAAAAGCCTGCGCGATCAGTTTGGTTTTTTAATTATTGCAGATGAAATTCAATCAGGATTGGGAAGAACCGGAAAATTATTCGCTTTCAATCATTTCGATATCCAACCCGACGTCGTAGTGATCGCAAAGCCGTTGGGTGGTGGTTTACCACTCGGCGCCTTTTTAGGCAATGAAAAAGTTGCCGATGTCTTCACCTATGGCGTACACGGCACAACTTTCGGCGGTAATCCGGTAGCTTGTGCTGCAGGATTGGCAACATTAAAGGAAATACTTCAAAACAACGTTATGGAGAACGCCGCCGTTGTAGGTCATTATCTGAAAAATAAATTTGAAGCGTTAAAATTAAAGTATCCGAAATTAATACAAGAGGTTCGTGGCAGAGGTTTAATGCTTGGAATTGAATTAACAAGAGAGTGCGAAACCGTAGTTGACGAAATGTTGAAGCGAAAAATTCTTGTTAATTGCACAAACACAAATGTTATCCGGCTACTTCCTCCTTTAATTTTAACAAAGGATGAAGCTGATTTTGCAGTAACTCAATTCGAAAATATTTTGTCCAACATGAACCAATAAGGATTCATTATGGAAATCAAAACCGACTTTCTAGTAATCGGTAGCGGGATAGCAGGTTTATCATACGCGCTGCACGTTGCTCAATTCGGAAGCGTCGCGCTGATAACGAAAAAAACAAAAGCCGAATCGAACACCAACTATGCACAGGGTGGAATCGCCGCAGTTATTTCTCCTGACGACTCTTTCGATCTTCATATCAAAGACACATTAGATGTCGGAGATGGGTTGTGCCACAATGATGCGGTGGATATTCTGATTAAAGAAGGTCCAGTGCGCTTAAAGGAATTAATAGATTTTGGCGTTCGGTTCACCGAAGATCAGGGACGGCTTGACCTTGGAAGAGAGGGAGGCCATTCACGAAATCGGATAGTTCACGCTAAGGATTTAACAGGAAAAGAAATAGAACAAGCCCTTCTTCATAAAATCTCTGAACACCCAAACGTTCAGGTTTTTGAAAATCACATCGCGATTGACCTCATCACAGAACACCATCTTGGTATCCAATTAACGAAAGCTTCACTAATACATTGTTGGGGCGCTTACGTCCTTGACGCATGTTCAAATCGTGTAAAAAAATTTCTTGCAAAGGTTACTTTACTATCAACTGGTGGTTTAGGGCATGTCTATCTTCACACAACAAATCCGTCTATTGCAACGGGCGACGGAGTTGCAATGGCTTATCGGGCGGGCGCTCATATCGGCAATATGGAATTTATCCAGTTCCATCCTACGACACTTTACAATTCCGGTTCGCCTGCATTCTTGATTTCCGAAGCCGTACGCGGATTTGGCGCCCACCTGAAGACAAAGGACGGCGAACGCTTCATGTACAAGTATGATAATCGAAATGAACTTGCACCGCGTGACGTAGTAGCGCGCGCAATCGACGGCGAGTTAAAGAAGCGTGGCGATGATTATGTTTACCTGGATCTTAAACACCTTTCAGCAGGTGCAGTGATGGAAAAGTTTCCTCATATTTATGAAACCTGCCTGACTAAATTTAGAATTGATATTACGAAGGAATCTATTCCGGTTGTCCCCGCGGCGCATTACGCGTGTGGCGGCGCAGTTACTGATGTTACTTGCAGAACTAACATCGCCGGGCTTTTAGCATGTGGTGAGGTAGCAATGACAGGCGTTCATGGGGCAAACCGTCTTGCGAGCAATTCGTTACTCGAAGCAATTGTCTTTTCTTCCCGTGCAGCCAATACTGCAAAAGAAATAATGAGCAAAACAATAATTCCCGAAATACCCGATTGGGATGAAAGCGGTACGTTCAATTCTGAAGAATGGGTATTAATTTCACACGATAAGAGGGAGATACAAGAAATTATGTGGGATTATGTTGGCATCGTTCGGTCAGATTTACGGTTGGATAGAGCTTTAAGGAGAATCAATTTTATTAAAGATGAAGTGGAGTCTTTCTATAAAAAAACAAAAGTAACTGAAGGGTTGATAGAATTAAGAAACCTCACACTCGTTGCGAAGCTTATTATTAAAAGCGCGCTTTTAAGAAAAGAGAGTCGGGGACTACATTATACAACAGATTATACCGAAAAAGATGAGCGGAATTGGAGGAAGGACACTTTGTTATCTGTTTGGGAGTAATTTTTCGTAGATTGACATCCGTCCTAATAAAACAGTTAATAAGAAAACATCTTTTATAAACACGCTTGTAAACCCTTTTATCCTGAGCGGCGTCATTAGAGTAGATGACGTATGCTCACACAATACAAAATATTGGAACCCATTATGGAAATAGACAAAAGGTCTTTTGAAAAAATCCCCAGCCTCGTGGAGCGTGCACAAGGAGGAGATGAAACTGCTTTCATCCAATTGTGTCAGGAAAATGCGGGACATATCTATGCGGTTTGTCTCAGAATGCTTGCCCATCCGGACAGGGCAAAAGAGTTAGCTCAGGAAGCTGCAATTCGTGCGTGGCAGATGCTTGATAGTTTTCGAGGCGAGAGTGCCTTTGCCGGTTGGATACACAGGATTGCGGTGAATGCTGTACTCGATCATCTGCGCTCCGAGAAGCGGCTTTCGGCACGTGTACATTTTACGGATGACATCGAACTCTATGACTGTGAAGGTCAGTCCGTTTCACCAGAGGATTCAATCGACCTTGAGTCTGCCATTGCTTCACTACCACTTCAAACCCGAACCGTAATTGTTCTTCATGATATAGAAGGTTATACACATGAAGAAATCGCTTCAATGTTAGGTATTGCACCCGGTACGTCAAAGGCACAACTACACAGAGCACGTATGCTATTGAAAGAAAGGTTAACATTATGAACAACAAACATATTCTTGAACAAATCCAAGATTACATAGATGGTGCGCTAAGCGCACAACAAAAACAAATTGTAGAAGATCATCTTACACAATGCACTTCATGCAAGAGTGAAGTCGATAAGCTTCGTAAATTAATCAGCAACTTGAAGGCTTTGCCAAAGAGTATTGAGCCACCTGCTGATCTTTTTAATAATATAGAAAAGACTCTTGCACCTAAAAAAATTCTATTTCTAAATCCTGAAAAAAGGATCAATTCTGAATCTGTTACCAATTTTCTGAAATGGTTTCCGGTTACAAAGTACGCCCGTGCTGCAGCAATTCTCATTCTCGTGCTGGGTATAGGAGTTACATGGTATTTTATAAAACAAAATTCAACCGACGTACAAATTGCAAAAGTAGAACAAGCTGTTACTAATACTCCAGACGTAAAATCAGAAGATGTCGCAAGAGATAGGGAAGTTGGAGTTAATCAGAAGGATTCTCCTAAAGTAAATGATAAAACTATTTTGACCGGGTCTTCGAAAGTCGAAAAGCTGAATTCTAAAAAAGATCTTGCTCAGAAGGTGACTCCAGAAAAACAGAATTCTCTTTTGAGTGCTGTTACTGCGAAACAGGATAGCACTAATTTGAAAATAGATTCTTTGCAGATAAATCCTTATAAGAACGGAACTGCAATGATATCAGGAAAGGTATTCGATAAAGATACAGGAGAGCCTCTTGCTGGTGTGAACATTCTCCTTGAAGGCACAATCATGGGTTCATCGACGGATATAGATGGGATATTTACAATATTAAATATCCCTGAGGGAATATATAATCTTCGTGTTCGTTATTTAGGGTATAAAGATATTTACGTCGCTGGCATTATGGTTAAATCTGGAATTCTGAATAATTTAGCGCTGAATCTCGAAACAGAAGTAGTTCAGCTACATGAACTTACCGTATCAGCTGAACGCCCATTATTAAGTAAAGATGCAACAGCTACGGCAAGTGGCCGTGTTACTACTTCGGAACAAGTCGGCGCACTTTATATCAGAGGTGGTCGCGAAGACGAATTAAATATCCAGTGCAGACAAAATCAGAATTTCAATACTGAAAATTATAACAGTATAAATGAAAATGAATTTTTGGACGTCTTATCTAATCCGCTTTCTACTTTTTCAATAGATGTCGATAACGCATCATACAGCAACGTCCGAAGATTCATCAATCATGGTAAACTTCCACCAAAAGACGCAGTTAGAATTGAAGAGATGATTAATTATTTCAAATATCAATATCCACAGCCTGAGGGTAAAGATCCATTTTCGATAACGACTGAGCTTTCAAAATGTCCGTGGAATAAAAACAACAATCTATTGTTAATTGGGTTGCAAGGGAAGCAGATCGCGACAGATAATCTTCCACCAAGCAACCTCGTGTTTCTGTTGGATGTCTCCGGCTCTATGGACGCACCAAATAAATTACCTCTCGTTAAAGCTGCCTTTCGTTTGCTTGTTGATCAATTACGTGAGCAAGATCGTGTTGCCATTGTTGTTTACGCCGGCAGAGCTGGACTTGTGTTGCCATCTACGAGAGGAGATGAGAAAGAAGAAATTCTTTCAGCGATAGATAATCTCCAGGCAGGAGGTTCAACAGCAGGCGGACAGGGAATAAGTTTAGCTTACAAAATTGCACAAGAATATTTTCAAAAGAACGGAAATAACAGAGTAATTCTTGCAACGGATGGCGATTTCAATGTCGGCGCTTCCAGCGATGCGGAAATGGAAAGATTAATCGAAGAAAAGCGTAACCTCGGAATCTATCTCTCTGTTCTGGGATTTGGGACAGGAAATTATAAAGATTCAAAAATGGAAACACTTGCCGACAAAGGAAATGGCAACTATGCCTACATCGATAATCTACAAGAAGCCCGCAAGGTATTTGTGAGTCAGATGGCGGGAACATTATTCACGATCGCGAAAGATGTGAAGCTGCAGATTGAGTTCAATCCTGTCAAAGTAAAAGCATATCGTTTAATCGGATATGAGAATCGTATGCTTGCAAAAGAAGATTTCAACAACGATAAGAAAGATGCCGGTGAACTTGGGTCAGGACATTCTGTAACTGCTCTGTATGAAGTTGTTCCGAGCGATGGTGAAATTGAACTGCCAAAAGTTGACGATCTAAAATATCAGGATTCACATATTGACCGCGAAGCAAAATTGACTGATGAAATTCTTACGGTGAAGTTTCGTTACAAACCGCCGCAAGATAGCACGAGTAAACTAATCGTGCATTCTCTTAAAGATAATATAATCGATCTGGATGAAACGTCGGACAATTTCAGATGGGCGGCAGCAGTTGCAGGGTACGGTATGCTTCTGAGAGATTCGAAATTTAAAGGCAAAGCAACTTATCACAGCATACTGGATTTGGCTGAAGATGCTAAAGGAAAAGACCGTGAAGGTTATCGTTCTGAGTTTATCAGATTGGTAGAACTTAGTAAAGCTTTGCACAAGTAGCTCAAAAGAGATTATTGTGGAGTATTATTTTAGAGCGCCAAGAGAATAGCTTGGTGCTCTGGTTTAATAATTAGGCACTGTAATAACATATTTTAATATCCAATACTAAAAGCAAGCAACTTTCCCTATAAATTCTTATCTTTACCTGTCATGAAAAAGCCACATCCAACTTCTATCGATAAACCCGTTGACCACTGCGGTATATTTGGAATTTACGGTCACCCAAAAGCTGCCGTGATGACTTACTTCGGACTCCAGGCGCTTCAACACCGCGGGCAGGAAGGCTCTGGCATCGCCACATCAGAATACAATGATTCTTTAAATCGTTGGCAGTTTCATGTTCATAAAGACTTCGGTTTAGTGAACGATGTCTTCAAGGATGCCTCTCTTCTTACCGATGTACTGCGGGGTAGAGCAGCAATCGGTCACGACAGATATTCTACAGCAGGGTCCTCTTACAATAAGCAAAATATACAGCCTCTCACTGTCAACTATAAAGGCGGTAATCTCGCCATCTCTCACAACGGAAATCTAACAAACTTCCGAAAAATCAGAACAGACCTTCAGAATGCCGGTACAATATTTCAAACAACTTCGGATACGGAAACAATTCTTCATTTAATGGCTCACAGTAAATGGGCTGACCAAGTTCGGCAGGTTTTGGATGCATTGAACCAAGTTGAAGGCGCATATTCATTTTTAATCCTAACGGATGATAAACTTATAGCAGCGCGCGATCCCCACGGCTGGCGACCGTTGAATGTGGGAAGGTTGGACGGCGCCTTTGTAGTTGCTTCCGAAACGTGCGCCTTTGATATAATCGGCGCTGAGTACATAGGTGAAGTATCGCCCGGTGAAGTTTTGGTTTTTGATAACGAAGCGCTTCAAAGCGGTACACCGAAGTCATTCCATTTAAAAAATAAACCTTCAAAATCTCATTACTGTATTTTCGAGTATATATATTTTTCCCGCCCGGACAGCTATGTATTCGGAGAGAGCGTAGATAAAATACGCCGTAGGTTCGGAAAATTATTAGCTGAAGAGCATCCGGTAAAATCAAAAGATGAAAAGGATAAAATAATTGTCATCAACGTTCCCGACTCAAGTAACACGGCAACACTCGGATATGCGAGCAGAAATAATAAACTCGGAAATGTGAGCAAATATGAAATCGGGTTAATCAGGAGTCACTATGTGGGTCGGACTTTTATTCAACCGGATCAGAGCTTCAGAGAAGAAAACGTAAAAACTAAATTTAACAAAGTGAGAGGCGTTCTAAAAGACAAAATTGTTGTGGTTGTGGATGATTCAATAGTCCGTGGAACGACTTCTAAACAATTAGTAAAATTGATAAGCGAAGCAGAGCCGAAGGAGGTCCATTTTCGTGTAACATCACCTCCGATACGCTTTCCTTGTTATTATGGTATGGATTTTCCTGAACCGGATGAATTAATCGCAAATCGTTGTAACGGAGATATTAACAAAATTAAAGATGAGCTTGGTGTTGATAGTTTGGCTTATCTGTCTCTGGATGGTTTGTTAAAATCTGTTCCCAAAGAAAATAATGAATGGTACTGTACAGCATGTTTTAACGGTGAGTATCCTGTACCGATAGACAAGGACGCCAAAAAGGAAGAGCACGACCTTTGATTGTTGGCTGTCACCAAACATTACCCAGGCTGTCGTCAACCACTTGACGACAGATGATATGGATAAATATTATTTAATTGAAACAACTATGGGAAGAAGAGGCAGACAATTATTGATTGATGAAACAGTGTTCTTTGTTACAACAACAGTTATTGATTTCACTCCAGTATTTGAAGAAGATCAATATTGCGACATTCTTATCAGAAATATTAAACATTACCAAAAAAGATATCAATTTACGGCTCTTGGTTACGTGATTATGCCAACTCATTTCCATTGGATTGTTGAAGTTAACCCAAAGTACGGAACTATTTCCTCGATAATGAGGGATATAAAAAAAATTAGTGCGTGGGATATTATGGAACAATTAAAGAAAAACCAACGAGATGACCTTCTGAGCATATTTATCCGAGAAGCAAAAAGCTATAGGTTTCATAAACGAAAATTTTGGATGGAACGATTCGATGATGAAGTAGTTAGATATAACGGTATGTTCCGAACTAAAATGGAATATATGCACAACAATCCCGTTAAGGCAGGACTTGTTGAGCTACCCGTGGACCATAAATACAGCAGTACGCGGAACTATCAATTGGGAGACCAATCAGTGCTGTTTGTTGATACGTCTTGGTTTTTCTAAATGTATTTCGTCAAGAAATGGTTTGTGATGTTCTTGGCTTTCGTCAACAAATGGTTGTTGACGGCCGAGGTAGCCCCCGCTGTCGTCGAACATTTAACAACAGATTGCGTCATCGTGCAACTTTCCAGCAAAATTCTTATCTTTAAATATTATGAATCTCATAAACAACAAATCTTAAATGTCTCATACCGACAGCAAAGATAAAAATATCTGGACGATTTCGAATTTACTAAGCATTCTTAGGATTATTTTAGTAATTCCAATTTCAATTCTGTTGCTTAGCGGTATTGAGTCAAATCGCTACTGGGCATTCGGTCTTGGCTTACTTGCAATTATTACAGATAAATTGGACGGCGCGCTCGCCCGTAAATACGACACAGTAACCGAATTTGGAAAAATAATTGACCCGCTTGCGGACAAAATTGCCGTCGTTACAGTGGGTGTAGTTCTTACGTTACAGCACCTGTTACCGCTTTGGTTTGTGATTGCTATTGCCGTTCGCGATTTATTGATTTTATTTGCCGGCTTATATTTAAAACTTAAAAAGAATATTGTCCCGCAATCGACTATGCCCGGCAAAATTGCAGTAGGCGTAATTTCTGTCGTACTGATTCTTGCAATATTAAATATCCAACAGCTAAATCCGATAAAAGAAATTTTCATTACGCTGAGCGTGGTAATGTTAATATGGTCGTTTTATGTTTATCTTCAAAATTTTTTCAAAACACTATCAGGAAAGGAAATATAAGCATCAATGGGTTTCTTCGATAAATTTAAATTCAGCAGATTAAAAGAAGGGCTTGCAAAAACTCGAGAAAATATAGTCACTAAAGTTCAGAAACTGCTTACCAGTAAAAGTAAAATCGACGATGAGCTTCTCGATAGTTTGGAAGAGATTCTTTTACTCGGCGACGTAGGAGTTACAACCACATCTAAAATAATACAGGATATAAAAGAAAGAGTTAAAAAAGATAAGTATGAAAATCCTGCGCAATTAGACGGACTCCTGCGCGATGAAATCCAGAAAATGCTTTTAAACGGTTTGGCAGATACAACCGATCCTTTTTATATTCCACAAAATCAGAAACCGCATGTTATTATGGTGGTGGGAGTGAACGGTGTAGGTAAAACTACCACGATTGGCAAATTAGCTTACAATTACAGAACATCGGGTAAAAAAGTGTTGATAGCGGCGGCGGATACTTTCCGTGCAGCGGCAAATGAACAACTTGAAATATGGGCAAAACGTGCAGAGGTTGAAATTATTCAACAAGCACACGGAGCGGACCCTGCGTCTGTCGCTTTCGACTCATTAAAATCTGCAATGGCGAGTGAGGTTGACGTTATGATAATAGACACCGCCGGAAGATTGCATACAAAAGTTAATTTGATGGAGGAATTAAAAAAAATAAAACGCGTTATGCAAAAACTTTTACCCGATTCTCCTCACGAAGTATTGCTTGTCCTTGATGCATCTACTGGACAAAATGCAATTCAGCAGGCAAAGAAATTTACCGCCGCAGTAGGTGTTACAGGTTTAGTGCTTACAAAGTTAGACGGCACTGCGAAGGGTGGTGTGGTTATTGCAATAAGTCAGGAGTTGAACATACCCGTAAAATATATCGGAGTGGGAGAGAAGATAGACGACCTCCAGCCGTTCGACAAAAAAGTATTTGTGGATGCTTTGTTTAGTAAAGCGGAATTATAATAATGGCTGAAATAACAATTTTCAATCGACAAATTTCAAATAAAATCCAATATTCAAATCCGAAAATATAAATGATTATTGAACATTGTAATTTGTGTATTGATATTTATTCAACTATGACCAACAATAAAATCAAAATATTGCCCGAGAACTTAGCGAGCAAAATTGCCGCTGGCGAAGTCGTGCAACGACCGTTAAGAATAGCGGAGTTATAATCATGACCGAAATAACAAGAACCAAAAAACAAATGACAAATAAATTCCAACATCCAAATACTCAAATTGACATTTGGGCAGTGCTAAAATTATGCTGTTAAAAAATATAAACGCAGAGAACGCAAAGAATGCGCAGAGTTCGCAAAGCGTTTTTGTGTTTTTAGAGCTGTCATTTTGGAATTTGATATTTATTTGAGTTTTGTAATTTGTATATTGATATTTATTCAACTATGACCAATAATAAAATCAAAATATTACCAGAAAACTTAGCGAGTAAAATTGCCGCTGGCGAAGTTGTGCAACGTCCAGCATCTGTTGTAAAAGAGTTATTAGAAAACACGATCGACGCTGGTGCGACGAAGGTAACAGTAATTATCAAGGACGGTGGAAAGACTTTGATTCAGGTAATTGATGACGGCTGCGGTATGAACGAAGCCGATGCCGAAATAGCTTTTACACGCCACGCAACGAGTAAAATATCCAGCTTAGAAGATTTAGAAAATATCCATACACTTGGATTCCGTGGCGAAGCTCTTGCCTCAATCGCGGCAGTCTCTCAAGTTGAATTGATTACACGGACAACAGAAACCGACCTCGCCACAAAAATCAGAATCGAAGGTATAGAGATAAAGGAAACTACAAAATCTGCTTTTGAAACAGGCACTTCCGTTACCGTAAAAAATATTTTCTTCAACACTCCGGCAAGGCGGAACTTTCTTAAGAATAATACAACAGAGTTCAAACATATCTTTGATGTTGTTATTAGGGTTGCACTTTCGAATCCAAATATGGCTATTAAGTTCGTGAGCGGAGAGGAGACCGTTTTCAATTTACAAAAATCAAATATCGAAGATAGAGTTCGTGATATTTTTGGCGATAAGGCGGGTGATTCTTTGATTCCAGTTGAAAATGAAAGCGGCAACCTACGCGTCAGCGGCTTTGTGAGCAAACCCGATTTCTCGCGGAAGACAAGGGTTGACCAATTTTTATTCATGAACGGGAGGTATATCGTCAGCAGAAATTTAAACTATGCAGTCCATCAGGCATACGAAAATTTGTTGGAGAAAGGCAGTTACCCGTTTTTCATTCTCAATATCACTCTTGATCCAAAAAAAGTTGACGTGAACGTCCATCCGTCAAAGATGGAAGTAAAATTCCAGGATGAGCGGAGTATTTACCATGTAATCAGCGCTGCGGTTCGGGATGCTTTAGCAGCCAACAACTTTGTTCCTTTCATTCAAATGCAATCAGGTAATGGCGATGTTTCAAGGTTGAGTTGGCAGTCTAATTTTAAACACACACATTCAAGTTTTGAACAAGTTGACCGACGAACAGGTG
>CAZOQB010000013.1:0-96522 GCA_964581995.1 uncultured Ignavibacteriaceae bacterium
CAGTCTGGGAAGTTCCAAATCCAATTTCGAAAGTATTTGTGTTGGATTCTATTCCCGCGACGAATGGTTCTCTTGCTGCCGGTGATGCAACAGTTCCGGATTCGTGTTTGGCTGACCCTGCAATTGATACTCTGTGTTTGATGCTTTCATTGAGAGGTGTTTATCTTCATCAGACATCGATTCATTCGGATGGAATTGTAGGCTCGAATAATGTCGTGATCATAAAGGGGAATTTTCAGTGGACTGGTAAGGTCAGCACGAGCACTGACCGCATCAAGGGATTGATCTGGCAAATTCTGAACCATCCAGACGGGTTCTCAGGTGAAATCATCGTTTGCGATAACACACAGGAATATTCGATAGACCAGAATGATAATAACTCAGAAGACCCGAACCAGTCCATCGTCAACGTCGTAAGTACATTCCGAGCAAAAGGCTATCCTGTGTATTTACGAGATTGGAAGGACCTTAGTTATGTTGACGGTGTGGAGTACAATCAGGGGAACTACAACGATTGCTACATATATGAACCTTCTACAAAAATATCTTACCCCAAGTTTCGTTCTTCATCGGGTAAATATTTGATATCACTGCGGCATGGTATTTGGGATTCTCTTTCTTCTTCGTACGATTCTTCACGTCTGTGTATAATCAATTTTCCCGTACTTAAGCATCATGGAATGTCCGGCGCAACCGTAGCTGTTAAGAATTGGATTGGTGTGATGTCAATTGCATGGGCAAATGAACGATACGGCGGGTGGACCGCAATGCACTATAATTATCTTTTCTCACAATATGCCCTTGTCTCAAGAATTATGGCAGTAACGTACCCGCGGCTTTCTATAGTTGATGCAGCTTGGACCTCAGCATCGGGGAATGCATCTCCAGAAAATGTAGTAAATACTAAAGTGTTGCTCGCTTCGACGGATCCCGTCGCGGTGTCATGGTATGCAGCAAAATTCATTCTAACACCGATAGCCTCGAATCCATCCGAAACAAATCCAGATTTACCGGGTGGACTATACAATGTGTGTTTAGCCAATTGGACTAATTTTTTACGCGATTCTGCCGGGCTTGCATGCACAAAGGATTCTACTAAAATTTCCGTTTATGGGCGGAACAACCTACCAGATTTACCCGTTCAAATTATTTCACTAAGCGCCGCGCTAAATCCTGACGGTAGTGGAGTTATCATTACATGGATCACAGTTAGTGAAATAAATAACTACGGATTTTATGTGGAGCGACGTAGAGATAGCGAAACTGATTTTACAACAGTAATGGATAGTTTGATTCCGGGACAAGGTACAACGCTGGAGCCTCAGACTTATACTTTTATAGACCCTACGATCGTTATACCCGGAAGCTATCATTATCGATTAAGACAAGAAGACAATGATGGACTTGTCCATTACACATCTGATGTGATAGTCCAATTCAATCCGAACAATGTAAAAGAGCGGAAATCTGTTCCGACTGTATTTAAGCTGAACCAGAATTATCCCAATCCATTTAACCCGACGACATTGATTAATTTTAGTCTGGATAATTCCGGTTATACAACACTGAAAGTTTATAACTTAATCGGACAGGAAGTGGCAACCTTGTTCGACAGTCACGCTGAAGGTGGCAGAATGTATTCTGTGTATTTTAATGCAGCTAACCAATCGAATGGAATGTATTACTATCGGCTTGTTTGTGGAAACGATGTCGAGGTACGTAAAATGACGCTGATAAAATAAAAGTATTTAATTTAATAGTTGAATATCTCTAAAATATTTGCTATTATAAAATTGATAAAGACTATTTGGAATGTAATGAGTAACCACCACGATACAAAAAAATCTAACGGAAAATATTGGTTCGTTGGATTTTTTGCACTTCTTTGGCTTGTTCTCCGAAGCGGCGAGAATCCCAAACGGCTAACATATCCTTGCCAGCAAGCAGCATTACCGCTTGCCTTTAATTGGATACTCACGCTTGCAGCATTTTTTACCGGAAGTATTTTATTGCGGAAATTTGTTAAAAACTCTCCCTTAGTAATTTTTATAAGTGGAATTATCTGGTTCACTCTTTCGCTGCCGGGTGATTCTAATGCCAACTTGAAAACTGGAATTCGTCCACCAGTCTGGGAAGTTCCAAATCCAATTTCGAAAGTATTTGTGTTGGATTCTATTCCATCCACAAAAGGTTCGCTCGCTGCGGGTAATGCAACCGTACCCGACTCGTGTTTGGTTGACCCTGCAATAGATACTCTTTTTATGATGCTTTCAGCAAAAGGAGTATACATACATAAAACCACCGTTCATCCGAACGGAATCGTAGGTTCGAACAACGTTGTGATAATAAAAGGAAATTTTCAGTGGACTGGTAAAGTGAGTACAAGCACTGACCGCATCAAGGGTTTGATCTGGCAGATATTGAAACATCCAGCAGGATTCACAGGCGAAATCATCGTGTGCGATAACACACAGGGATATTCTATCGACCAGAATGATAATAATTCGGAAGATCCAAACCAGTCTATCGTCAACGTTGTTAATACATTCCGAGCAAAAGGCTATCCTGTGTATTTACGAGATTGGAAAAACCTAATGTATGTTGCGGGCGTGGAGTACAATCAGGGGAACTACAATGATTGCTATATTTATGAACCTCCTACAAAAATATCTTACCCCAAGTTCCGATCTTCATCGGGTAAATATTTAATATCTCTCCGATATGGTATTTGGGATTCTCTTGCTTCAGTTTATGATTCCGCGCGTCTGTGTATAATAAATTTTCCTGTACTTAAGCATCACGGTATGTCAGGTGCAACAGTTGCTATTAAAAATTGGATTGGTGTGATGAGCGTAGAATGGGCAAATGAACGATACGGTGGCTGGACAGAGATGCACTATAACTATCTTTTTAACCAGTATGCTCTTGTTTCAAGAATTATGGCAGTAACATACCCTCGGCTTTCAATAGTTGATGCAGCGTGGACCTCAGCCGCAGGGAATACAACTCCGGATTATGTTGTAAATACAAAAGTATTACTCGCCTCAACCGATCCCGTTGCTGTATCATGGTATGCAGCTAAATTTGTTCTAACACCGATAGCTTACAATAAATCCGAAACAAATCCGGATTTACCGGGTGGAAAATACAATGTGTGTTTAGCAAATTGGACTAATTTTTTACGCGATTCTGCTGGACTTGCCTGCACAAAGGATTCTAATAAAATTTCTGTCTATGGGCGTGAGAGTTTACTACAGACAACATTACCGGCAATACCCCAGTTACTCTCACCGGCAAATGGCGCAACAAACCAACCAAGAATTTTGAATTTAAACTGGAATGAATCCTCGTCCGCATTGTTTTACCATTTACAGTTATCCGCTGATTCGCTTTTCTCAAGTAGGCTTATAGACGATTCAACTCTAACCGCGACAAGTTATCGGGTAGAAGGGCTATTTCAGCTGACCACATATTATTGGCGGGTGCGCGCAAAAAACTCAGCAGGGCAGAGCGACTTCTCATCCGTCTCGAATTTCACAACTGGGAATTCAATTACGATGTCTGTTCAATTAAATAATGGCTGGAATCTTCTTTCAGTACCACTCACAGTTAACGACGCTTCACTCGATGCCATTTTTCCAAACGCAATATCTAGGGCATTTTCATTCGACTCGACAAATTATCATATACGGGACTCACTTAAAAATGGATTCGGTTATTGGGTAAAATTTCCAACTAATACACCGATTGAAATTTCGGGCGCTCAACGATTGTTTGACACCATTATCGTTAATAAAGGATGGAACATGATCGGTTCTATATCAACGCCTGTAGCTGTATCGTCTATTAACAGCATTCCGTCGAATATAACAATAAGTAAATATTATGGCTATCAAGCACAATACTCAACGGCCGATACAATTTATCCAGGGAGAGGATACTGGATAAAAGTACAACAAGCTGGCAGTCTTGTCATTTCAACATCGCAAGGAATTTCATCTGTTTCAATAAAAGAGTAAAACATAAGAAATGGGAAAAATAATAAACGATATTAATAGTATGCAAAAGGAGCAATCATATTCAGAGGTAAATTCCCGAGAAGTTGCGGAAAAATTCCACCAATGTTTAAGGGATGTTGATGCTTCAATAAAAAGTGGGAATCTTAATAAAGCTAGAGAATATTTAGTCGATGCAAAAGAGTTAGAACCGCTGAATCCATACTTGAAAGCATTTGAAGAAAGAATACAATATTTAGAAGATAACCCACATCTTTTAAAAAAAACCAAGCCTGAGAGTAGCCATGCAGTAAAAATGGATAAGCCTGTTCAGATAATTCCACAAACGAGCAGAATCTCGGTTCCAGCAGAACGAACGATTCGTAAAGAGATAGAAGACGAATTTAAAGAAAAATTCACACAAGAGCTTCACAATGCTGAACGAAATGCTGCACAAACACTTAAGCATTTCGAAAAAAACAGGAATACGTTTCTTGAATTACTCGAGGAAGAATTCGAAGGAATGTATCGTTCCCAAATCGCAGAAGAGAAAAAGCGAATTCAAGCAGATGCTGAAGGAATAATTGAAGCAGAAAAGAAAAAATTTCAACAAAAATATGAAGCTATGGTTGCTGAAAATAATCGAACGATTAAAGAGATCCGCGAAGAACTGCATCGTAAAATGGAGAAATCTTTCCTACATCGATTGGAGCAAATATCTAAGGAATATGACGATAAACTCGAAATATTAGGAATGAAATTACCCGAAACAAAAGAAGGAAAGCTTGCCCTGTATCGGGAAAAGATGTATGATAATTACACAAACGGACAACCTTCTGTCGAGGAGGCAAAAATGTTGATGCGGCTGAAAGAACTCCTTGACCTTACATTTGATGACCATTTCAGCATCGAATCCGATGTACGTATTGAGTTATACATTGCCAATGTCCAAAAGGGAATTCTTTCAGGTGAAATTTCAATTAAAAATAAAAAAAAGTTAGAAGACATTAGAAAAAAATATCATATCACTGAGGAACAAAAAACGCTGGTCGAATCTTTCATTAAATCAAGTTTTAAAAATAGTAAAAGTAACGGACATATTCTTGTTGTTGACGACGATGAAGCTTTGATTCGGATACTTGAAGATATATTAAAAGATAATAGATTCGAGGTTACTACAGCCCTTGATATTGAGAGTGCATTTCAAAAGCTTAAGAGTAGCGCTTTTGACCTGATACTGTGCGATATTAAGTTTCCGCAGGGGGACTTAGATGGTTTCAAGTTATTTTCATCAATACAGGAATTTCCATATCTAAGAAAAACTCCTTTTATATTCATGAGTGCTTTGCAAGATGGAGTAGTAATGCGCTCAGGTTTTCAGCTTGGAGTGGATGATTATTTAACCAAGCCACTCGACCTAGACCTTTTGCTTGCTGTTATTAATGGGAAAATAAAACGCTATCGGACTCTATATTTGACCTAAATGTTTATTTCTTTTTCTGAGACCTAACGCATTCGTAAACATCCTTAAGTATCGTCATAGCAGCATCCGGTTTTGCAAGGTGTTGTGTAGCTTTTCTTGCTTGATTCAGTATCGGACGTGTGTTAAGAATTCGTCGCAGTTTATACGATAGATTCGGAAGATTAATTGCTTTCCAACCGGCACCGTGTTCAACTATAATATCGGTATTCCGGCTCTCTTGGCCCGGAATAGGGTCGACAATAAGCATCGGTAAAGATTTTGCCATAGCTTCGGATGATGTAAGACCGCCAGCTTTAGAGATAAGAAGATCAGAGGCATCCATAAATTCGTGCATATTTTCGATGAACCCATAAATGTATGGAGTGATATTTCTCGGCAACTCAAGCGCTTGAATTTCAGTCTTCACCTTCGCATTCTTCCCACAAACAACAAGTAGGTTGAAATTCTTTTCGTCGAATTCACCAAGCGTTGTAGCTGTCTGTTCGACTATTTCCTTCACTCGTCCTATACCGAAACCACCCGATAGTACCAATACAGTAAATTGAGACGGATTGATGCCGAGTTTAACGCGCGAGTTTTTCTGTTTTCCTTTCGACTGGAATTCAGGCATTATAGGTATTCCTGCTACAGTGATTTTTTCTGCCGGCACTTTCTTCGATTGTAATTGCCATGCAGACTCTTCATTGTAAACAAAATACCGTTCGATTATCGGATCGACCCATAACTGATGGATGTCGAAATCAGTTGTTACAGCAAAGACTGGTGCTGTAATATTATTCTTTCGCAGTTCACTCGATACGGAGATGTATGGGAGAAAGTGTGTGCAGATAATAGCATCTGGATTCATTTCTAAAAGTGTACGAAGATAATGCTTGTAATTAAGCTGGTCGAAAGATTTTATGATGCCTTTCTTTTCGTATGGCTTTCGTTCCGAATGTTCATATAGATAGCCCCACAACTCCGGTGCACGGTTTACCATCTGAAGATAGGTTTCAGAGTACAACTTCTTAAAAATCTTTGATGTAAAATCAAGTACATCATAATGCTCTGTGCGGATGGGAAAGCGTGTTAATGAGGCGGTGCGGTGTAATGCTTCTGCCGCGCGGATATGCCCAGCACCTCCTGAACACGAAAGAATCAAGAAGAAATAAGAACTTTTAGTATCAGCTATTTTCTTTTTATGAAGTTCGATATTCATTTATTTATAAGAAAATTTAATGAAATGAGAGTTTGGATGCAAGTTTATTGGAATTTTTCATCGCTCGCTGTGACACCTATATTATAAAGTATATGGAGGGTATGGGAATCACAGCCCCGCTCTCTCTCAAACATTGGGAAGGTTTTTCGCATGTATTTATACAACCGTAAATCCACCGAAATTCCACATAAATTAGCTGCTTTTACAAAAAAACTGACGGATTAATTTGACTTTTTAATTTATTATGTTTATAATTGCCATATAGTTATTTTCTAATTTTTTTACAATCGTAAGTATTAAAATTAGCTGTGGTAGTTCCGGTTTAAGGATTTACATTAGTTAAGTTATAATAAATTAATTAACCAACAGTGGGATTGCAGAGAGATGGATAACTTATTAAAGAGAGTATTATGGCGTAACGGAGATGTAGTTTCGGAGGAACACTTTTACGCACTTGAAGAATGGATTGAGCAGCTTGTTAGTATGGGGTATTCCCAAGCCGGAAGTTATGGACTTTTCAGGAATTCATATCTTCAAACCGATTACAATAACCCCGAGAATATTAATTTCAAGCGTTTAGACGGCGCAAATTACCAAGTCGAAATTTCTCAATTCCAGGGATTAAACCCATACGGCAAACTAATAAAAATTGATGGCAGCAGGATTTTTAATTTTCAATTCAGACCCACTCAAAAAAGTCCTGATGGAAAATATCTGCTGTATATAATGCCGTCAAGTTCAGGGCGCGATGGAATCATTGAGTCAGATTCGGAGCCGACAACGGGAGTGTCTGTCTATGATGCCTTGTACGAAGTCTCAATTACAAACAATCAGAACACTGGAGTTGTACTATGTCGTTTTAAAATCGAGGATAACGAACTAATCGTAGATAAATCGTTCATTCCTTATGGTGTTTTTATCGACAGCTCTCCGAACTGTGTCGATGCCAGCAATGGAATATTAACCAAGTTCGGTCTTTGGAGTTCTTTGTTGGATAACTATCTGAAATCCTTAAAACCCACTCCAGAACTCGCACTTGTATGGAACGCTACTGGTCAATTCATTCGTTCGAATGGATTTTTTAAACCGCTAATTGAGAATACTCATACCCCTACTTTAAACTATTTTAGTAATTTACAACAATTTTTTAATCAAGTTAAGAGTGAATTACAAATTTTATCAGTCGGTTGGGAACAAGCCACGCTGAAACAAAGAATTAATGAAGTAGTCGAAAAACTTAATGAATCTATCATATCTCCGAATGAACCTCAGGTAGAATTAAACACAGCATTTTCTTACGCTGGAAAATTATTCGACGATATAACTAAATTGCTATCTTATTTTCCGGCTGGACCTATAGCTGAAAAAACACTTCCCATCTCAAAAGTCGAATTGATGAAGGAAGCCGCTGGAAATCGTTTGAACATATTTCTTGAAACTGAAGCTCAGTTTGTAAAAAGTAAAACTCAAATAACATTTCAACTCAGGGAGTTTTCCAAATCTGATCCGGTTGGAAAAAATATCCGGGTAGGTATGGGGAGCGCAATTTTTGCTCAACTATTAGATTTGAAAAACTTGCTGAAACGAGTTCCCGGAGAATCGTTTACTTATACAATCGAGTGTCCTCCCGAAGTTGTAACAAAAGATAAAACCTCACAGCTTACACTTTTCCTTCCACAACCGCTCGCTGAGGGTGTCATCGATTTGAAATCGCATATTACAATAATAATAAGGGATTAAGATAATGCTGCAACCTGTTACTGAAATAGCGCGTGATTTTAATAAACAGTGTCTTACTCTTGCCGACTTTTTAAGAGATATCGACTCGGGTACGGATATAACACAAAAACAGGATAAGATTTCGAAAGCAGTACACGGCTTTTTCGATGCTTTACAACAACTCCCAAATCAGATAGCTCCACTCGAAACCCGCGAGACTATACTATTTGAGATAGACCGGGCTTTGATTGGAAGTTATGGCTCAAAAGTTTTTTCCGCTTCTGAAAGCACAAATCAAACTCGCAGACTTTTAAGAGATTTAACAGCCCTTTGGCAGCGCTATTATCTTATTGCTGGTTTGACACATTCCGAGACTGGTGGAACTGTATCGGGAACAATGAGTTTTTATGAAGAATGGATTAAATCCGAAAATGTCGGGATAGAAGAATCTGAGTATGACAGAATGCTTGCCGATGTATCCAGCCTGCTTCAGAGTTCAGAGAATCTGAATGTACCTACAAAGATTCAATTATTTTCATTAATGGGTAAAATATTAATGACCCTCGGTGTTTCCGAAGATTTTGCTCAGAGTAAATTACAGAGTCATTTCGATGAAATTAAACAGAGAACGAGCGACACGGCAAGTATTTCGTTTGCCGAAATTTTACTTTGCTTACAAGTGTTAGGCTCAAAGGGTAAAGGTCTCGATTCAACCGGAACGAGCACGATCGAAATCCAAAAAGCAATTCGTTACTGGTGCAGCAAGGACGATTTTATTAATAGTCTCTTTAAAAATTGGGGTTGGTACTGGGAAAACGATTATGTAAGTCCGTTAGCAATGGGCGACCAGATTTATTTGAAGGAGAGGAGCCCGTTATATATCTCACACGCAAACAACACGATGAAGTTAGGTATCGGACATTCATACCTTGAGATAACGGAACATAAAAAACAAAACCCCCTGCTTACGAGTCTTTTCCAACCCGTTCCGATTTTCTTATTCGGTCAATCAGGAGTAGGGAAAAGTAGTTATATATCGGCTTTTTGCTACGAAGCACAGATGCGCGCCGGCAGACCCGTTACCCTCGGTAGAGAGTTGCAGGTATATTACGAAGGTGTCTCCGATGCTTGGCGCTCAAACAGCATACCTCCGTCCAGCGGTTTAAACAGCTATAACTTCTGGGAAGATTTGAACATAACAAGTTATACGACTTTTGACTACGGCGGTAAAGACACGCAGCCCGATCAATGGGAACACCAACTGCAGGATATTTTTAGAAAGGCGAAAGGTTTATTCTTCTTCATCGATGAAAAGGATTATTTAGATCCAACTAAATTGAGAAAAAGGGCAAACTGGTTCGATGCAATTCTTCAATACTGGGTGCAAAGTAATCCGAACATTCGACACGTTCCCATCGGGTTAATTTTAACAAAAGGTGATACAGTGTTTGGTGAATCTTTGTCGCAACTTGGGAGGTCATCATTAATCCCTTCAAGCTTCCAACCTGTTCTAATCGAATCTCTTTTACCTCAGAGGTTTCCGAAGATGACCGAAGAAATGAAAACTCCTTACGGAAGGTTGAGAGATTTTATGCTGCGCGACAGAGCGAACAATGCTCATCCAGTTTTACAGGATATCGTTCAAACATTACTCGATAATTTTTCACAATTCTTTAACCGCGTTTTAGATTTAACTTTTCACTATCAAATATTCATCACGTCAGCGCAACCACCGC
Organism: uncultured Ignavibacteriaceae bacterium; assembly: GCA_964581995.1. Lineage (GTDB taxonomy): Bacteria > Bacteroidota > Ignavibacteria > UBA10030 > BY39 > CAZOQB01. Next base: position 10,132 of record CAZOQB010000013.1, read on the forward strand.
GTGAGATTAATGACCCGTTATTCCCTTGGGGTGTAAAAGATTCCATGATGTGGATGTTGAATATAATCGAAAAATTCCATCTGCGAGAAAGTTTGATGAAGTTCAGAAGTGAAGAGGGGCTGATCGAAAGCGAGATAAAGATCCTCCGGGAAGATATTAATCAAATGCAGAAATACAGAGATGAGATTTCGTCTGCAAATACAGAGATAACTCGACTGCGGCAGAAATCGACGATATTCCAGGCGGCGATGAAAGACAGGATCAAATTCCACGAAGAAAACCGACAGCGTGCTGAGCAAGATTTTATGACAATATTGAACAGATATATCAAAGATTCTCCCGAAGCAAATAAAGCGGCTGGAATTCAAACCGTTGAAAGAGAGATACGTAAAAAAGAAGAACTGCTTGCCGGTTTACGCGAAAAACGAAACGATTATGAGAGTAGATTAAGGTTTTAGTGTGAAAAAAACCAAATTAACTTTAATATATATTCTATTAGTAATAACATTTGGAAAAATAAGCGCACAAGTTACCCTCGAATGGGTGGCAAGATACAACAGCCAGAGCAATGGCAGCGATTATGTAAAAGCTATGGCGGTTGACTCGATGGGGAATGTGTATGTAGCGGGCACTGATGCAGACTCACCACCGGGATTTGTAACGATAAAAATAAGCACAAGCGGGCAGATTGTGTGGGCGAGGAGATACTTAGGTGCAATGCCGATAACAGCCGGACCAAAACAGATTGCGGTTGACAGGCAAGGCAACGTATATGTAGGAGCAAGCGATGTGGATTATATTGTTATAAAATATGATTCAAGTGGAGTAGAACAGTGGGTGAGGAGATTCAGAGGAAGCGGGGGAGGTATAAATTCGTTAAATGATTTAGCGACTGAGGATAGTTCAATGAGTATTATTCATACTGGATATGCAACATTCAACAGCGGATTTAGTGGATGTTTTACTATTAGATCAAATTACTCTACCGGAGACAGTGTTTGGAGTAGAAGATATACACCCAATCCCACTATATGTGGGAAAATTTATATAGACCTTTTTAAGAATATCAATGTGAACGGGGTTTCAAACATCGCTGTGTTAGCACCTGATGATTTCCTCACGTTAAGCTATGATCTGGACGGCAATTTGCGATGGGCACAAACGTGGAATGGGCCGGGGAATAGATGGGATGTCGCTGCTGATATCGCATCTGATAAAAACGGGAATGTGTATGTAACGGGATATGCAACAATGGACAGCACAAATGCTGAAAATGTAGTTACAATCAAATATGACAGTAACGGTAACCAAAAATGGATTAGATTTTATGATGGCTCTGGGCAATATTTTATAGCGCACGGTGAATTTATAAAAATAGATCCGCTTGGAAATGTTATTGTTGCAGGTTGGCAAGCTGGTTATAATTATGATTTTTGTACAATTAAATACGATTCGCTCGGAAATAAATTGTGGGTACAAGGATACAATGGTGCTGCAAATGAAGAAGATTTTCTGGAGGGTTTAACGGTTGATAAGCTCGGGTGTGTGTATGTAACAGGTAGTACCAAAGATATTATTAATCTACCAAAGATTACAACGATCAAATACGATAAAGACGGAAATCAAAAGTGGATTCAAAAATATCCCGATTATGACACAATATCATATCCAGCAGCTATTATCGTTGATAATAATTTAAATGTTTATATTGCGGGTGAAATTGGTGTTGCTGGTTATAATAACGATATCATAGTTTTAAAATATTCACAGCCTACAAGTGTAGTGCCGATATTGAGCGAAGTTCCTGATGGATTTAAGCTGTATCAGAACTATCCGAATCCGTTCAATTCAAAAACGGATTTGAGATTTGAGATTCCCGCCTTCGCCGAGGCTTCGGCGGGCAGGTCAAATTTTGGATTTGTTTCTTTGAAAGTATATGATGTGTTCGGGAGAGAAGTTGCAACGCTGGTAAATGAGAAGAAAGAACCTGGTGAATATCAGGTTGAATGGGACGCTGAAGGTCTTGCGAGTGGCGTTTATTATTATCGAATGATTTCTGGAAAAAATATAGAAACCAAGAAAGCATTATTAATAAAATAAAAGAAATGGTTAAAAAAATGTTGAATCATATGAAATCCCTGCCCGTACGGCAAGCGGGCGCCTCAGGTCGACGACTTTCCACCTTCGGCGGATCGTCGAGCGGAAAACACTTTACAATAATTTTCATGACGCTGCTGTTTACTACCGCCGCCTACTCACAGTCGAATGACTGGAATTACTTAAACTTTGAATGCGGTGGATATGTAACGGAGATCATTCCTGTAAAGTACCCAAGTACAGCGGGTAGATCAATAAACGATCAGGTTCTGTATGCTCGGACTGACATAGGCGGGATTTATCGTTCGAGCAATAATGGCTTGAGTTGGGACTATGTGAGCACTTATCTGAATTACCCTGCAGATGGTCAGCCGGGGATTTCAGGTTCAGAGCTGAGCATACAGGGCTTGGCAGTACGGTACGATTCAGTCGCTCAAAAAGAAATTGTTAATGTTGCATGGGGAAATTATGAAGATGACGCATTTAATTCTGAATTTGGTGGTAGGAGATATCAATCCATCTGGCGTTCAGATAATAGCGGTGCTCAACTTTCATGGAGCAAGGCTGAAATTACAGGTCAAGTTTGGTTTCGTGGAAATAATTTCCCTGTGAAGATAGGCGGACCGTGCATTACTTATGATCCGAATAATAATCCTAATGGTCCCTATAACATGTACATGGGCGGATTTGGTCCGAATAATGGAAAAGCATATTTGTATAAAAGTGAGAATGATGGTCAGTCATGGTCAAAGGTTCTGTCTTTCGAACAATTTCAAAATTCGTCAGGTTTTAATGGTGAAGGCATCACTTACATAAGTATAAAAGAAGGCAATCCACATCATATATGGGTAGGGACAACTAATGGGATAGTGTTTACAACAAATGGAGGCGTAAACTGGAATCGTGTTTCAATACCGGGAGTTTCTACACCTTACGTTAAAAGAATTTTACTTAGAAAAGAAGGAAGTATTATAACGGGTGCAATGGTAACATGGGGGAAAAATAAAGACACAACCGGTATAGGTAGATTATTAACACCTAATTGGTCATACGAACCTTTAAATTCAAATTTTAAATCTGGTTTGGACCCAACACCATCAGACACAGGAAGCAGTTTGTATTCTGCGCTTGCGTTTGTTGATTCGTTGGAAAATGTGGTCATGGCTGGTAAAGAAAGTAGACCATTTAGGAAAACAACAAATTTCGGATTTTCTTGGACAGGTGATCTTGTCCATCCCGATAAAATCCGTTTTTGGTATGACGATGCTTCAATCAATAACATCCCGAAGCATTCAAACGAAGCTCAGAATCATCCCATTTCTCCGGATTACCAAAGTTATTCTGGTATGACTAGTTTGGTAAAAAATCCAAATAATGGTTTGGGAAACCAATGGTATATGAGCGGAGGTAAAGGGGCACGAATGACAACACGAGGGATATCTCATCCTGATTCCGTCAGTGCTTCACGCTGGAAATACACGGTCTTTGGACAAGCGATGACAGTAAATTATGATGTGGTATTTAATACTGTTAATTATACAGGTTATCCGAACGGACGGAAAGCTATCTATCTGCCCCTGTCCGATTGGACGATGGGCTGGACTTATCAGGATAGATTAAATAACATTGTATCTAACGGGATGATCAGTGATGCATTGTCTTATGATAGACAAAAGACTTTCCAATCGAATCTATCCGACACATATATTTCAAACGTCATACGAATACTAATTGATCCTGATAACCCTAATCTCAGTTATTGCGTAGGTGGCAGTGTCTATGGTTTTACAGCTGAAAATCGAAGAGCGGGATTTTATGTAAGAACATTGAATACTAACGGAACATTCACGACAGAGCGCAACACAACACATCAGTTTTTGACAGATAACGACAGAGCAATAGTTGATGCAATTATATATAAAAAACCGGATAATGTAAACAGAATAATAGCCTTAGTGGGCGGAAATAGAGCATCGTATCCACCAGGTGGGACGATTGGTCTGTTTTATTCTGATAATGGAGGTGTGAGTTGGTCGCAAGGAACATTTACAGTCCAAAGTGGTGTGATGGGTAAACAAACGATGCAGGCATATAACAATTCATTAATACCTGGTCTAAGATCTGGCTTGGATGGGTCGATAGGAGATCTCTTTAATGGTCATTTTTCACTCTCATACGCAGGAGGTTCGTTAGTATACTTATGGCTTCAATCGGACACCACTAGCGGATCGTATGGAGGTGGATTGTTCATCTCGACTGATAATGGGGCAAATTGGGGTGCAGGTGCAGATATAGACAGTGGAAATATATATTGGGGTGCTGGTTCTTTGAAGTATATTGGAAATGACAGATTAGCTTTAGCATTTCGGGATTTTAGAACAACGCCAAAAGGATTATATATTGGGTCAATCAATAGAGCTAATAATGGAAGTGTCAGTTGGGCTGAATTTGGTGTCGTTGGACCCACTCGCTTTGCAAGTGCCGAACATCTTGATGTTAATTTAGACAGATGGGTAGTATATGGAAAAAGGGATGGTGATTTGTATAATCAAATCTATCTCTCAATTAATAACGGTAATTGGCAAAGGATTGGGCCTCTTACACCGCAACACCTGCCCGGAGTTAAAAGTTTGAGAATAAGACCGGATAAAAATGAAATCTGGGTTGCAACAGGCGGACAAGGGGTGTGGAAATTTAACGACTTTGATCCAAGATTTACAGTCAAAGATGTAGGAATAAATACTGGCTGGAATATGTTAAGTGTTCCATTAGAGATTTTTGATTTTAGAGCTAACTCTGTTTACAACAATCGAATACCATCTACAAGTGTTTTTACATATGATAACGGGAATTATATCATTAGCGACTCACTTACAAACGGAATTGGCTACTGGGTAAAATATTCTTCAAGCCAAAATATTAATTATGCCGGGTTATCAAAAAGTTTTATTGTTCCAGTTAAAGCCGGTTGGAATATGATCGGTTCGGTTGATCAGAATCTTCCAAAATCTAAAATATATTCTAATCCAGAAAACTTAATCATATCTAATTTCTACGGTTATGAAAATAGTTATCACAATGCAGATACAATAAAATCTGGGAAAGGTTATTGGGTAAAAGCAAACTTGAGCGGTACTATTACACTTGATAGAAATTCAACTTATTCAAGAACACAATACCAATGTTCAGACGACTCTTTACCAAATCCGTCAGGTGCGCCGCCAATTCCAACACTTGTTTCACCCACCAACGGCAGCACCGGGATTTCGAATTATCCAACGTTGCGTTGGAAACGACCCGAGTCCACATCTTTAACTTACCGTTTGCAAATTTCTACAAACAGTTGTTATACAAATCTTCTCTACGATGAATCATCAATATCTGATACATCAATACAAATCGGTTTATCTTACAACACAAAATATTATTGGCGGGTAACTGCAACGAATGATGTTACCACGAGCAGTTGGTCAAATACTTGGAACTTTATAACACGATCAGCGCCGCAGATTGATCCTTGCGACCCGGTCGTATCATCGCTTTCTTCTCTCGATAAATTTACTGTAAGAGGCGCAGATGGAAATAGTCAGGATATGTTCATTAGAAATGGTGCTAAGGGAATTAATTTAGGTATAAGCGATTTCGATATGCCGCCTTATCCACCTAAGAACCTTTTTAATGCACGGTTTCAATCGGATAAGTTTATAGAAACAATTCTTCCTAACGGGAAAATCAAAAAGATGCCAATTGTTATAAAGCATGCACAATATCCTGTTGAAATCAGTTGGGATGTAAAGGATGCAAATAATATAAACTATTGGATATATAAACCTGGTTCCAATAACGAAAAAGTGTCCCTCAGTGGTAAGGGTAAACTATCCGTTCCGAATACATCAAACGATATACTATTTGTAGAGGCCCAAGCAGCGTTACCAAGGCCTTGTGAATTTTATAAAATATCTACCGAAGAAAATATACCTGAAAACTTTTCATTATACCAGAACTATCCTAATCCCTTCAATCCAACAACAATAATCAAATACGATTTACCTGAAAACAGTTATGTAAACTTGAAAATATATGATGTTTTGGGCAGAGAAGTAGCAAAATTAGTAGAGGAATACCAAGAAGCCGGTTATAAATCTGTAGAATTTGATGCTTTAAATTTGACTAGCGGTGTTTATTTTTATAAATTGTACGCAGGTAATTACACTTCAATCAAGAAAATGCTACTGTTACGTTAGAAAAAAATGAAATATGGCATAAAAATAAGAGGTAGTATATGAAATTCGATGAACGGTGTAAATCTAATCTTTTGAAAGCACAGGAAGAAGCAAAAGTTTTAAGACACCAAAAAGTAGAACCCGAACATATATTATGGGTAGAACTTCAGGTGAACGAAGCGAGCTTTGTTGAGTTTTTAGGATCTCAAAAAATTTCTAAAGCTCATGTTCAGGGTGTAATAAAAAAGCGAATGGAGGATTTGCCAAGGTCTGCAACCAACGACACGCGCGAAGCTTCACCTCGTATGAAGACCTGTTTTGAAAAAGCAAAAAGGGAAGATAGTCAAGACGTTAGCTGGCACGACTTGGTAGTTGCTGTCGTTGAAATTGAGAACGACCCGCTCACGGAAGTTATTTGGGATTGTGCAATCACGCCGTATGAGTATAACAATTTTACTAAAGGTGAAAAAGAACTCGCTACAGTAACACTCGGTGAATCCGAAAAAGAAGATGTGCTTTCCAAATTCTGTATTGACCTTGTAAAGCAAGCGCAGGATGGAAAATTAGGAGCCGTTATTGGCAGGCAAGGAGAGATTCGCCAGATTACTACAATCCTCTCACAGAAAATGACGAACAATCCTATACTCATTGGCGATGCTGGCGTTGGTAAAACTCATATCGTCGAAGGACTTGCAGTCAAGATTGCAGCCGGTGAAGCGGGTCCGGTTTTAAACGGAAAGAAAATTTTATCTCTCGATGTCGGATTGTTGTTGGCGGGCGCAAACTATCGCGGTGAGTTCGAAGAGCGATTAAAAGCGATTATCAAAGCAATCTCCGGGCACAAAGGAAACACAATTCTTTTTGTCGATGAGATTCATACTCTTATGGGAGCCGGACAAACATCCGGTGCGCTCGATGCGGCAAACTTGATCAAGCCGGCACTTGCACGCGGTGAGTTGTGGTTAATCGGCGCAACAACCTATGCCGAATACCGGAAGCACATCGAGAAAGACCCTGCTTTCACACGACGCTTCGGAAGAGTGAATGTACCAGAACCGACACACGAGGAAACTGTTACAATATTAAAAGGAGTTCGAGAGAAATTTCAGAAACATCATCAAGCCACAGTCCCGGACGACCAGATTGAAACAATCGTTAGCTTGTCCGGCAGATATATTGGCGATAATCAATTCCCGGCTAAAGCAATTCAGGTACTCGATAATACACTTGCGCGTGTTCGGCTTGCGAATGTTTTAGGTGAACGCCCCGATGCAGTAATTACAAACGAAGATATTGCCGTGGCAGTAGGAGAGAAGACGGGAATTCCGGTTGATAAAATTTTTAAAGATGAATCAACACGATTGTTAGGCATTGAAGATGTTCTCAAGAAAGACGTTGTTGGTCAGGATGAGGTAATCAGTACAATCGCAAAACGATTGCGTATGATGTCGTTGCCGTTCCGTGATTCTGTCCGCCCAAGAGGTATCTTCTTATTTATCGGTCCTTCGGGCGTTGGTAAAACTTATCTCGCTAAACAGATTGCCATCGAACTTTATGCAAGCTCAAAACAACTCGTCCGTTTGGATATGTCTGAATACACCGACGAACATACAAGTCGCCGACTTGTAGGCGCCGATCCCGGATTAGTAGGTTACGAAGAAGGCGGTGTTTTAACAGAAGCCATTCGCCGAAGACCTTATTCGATGGTGCTGTTGGATGAAATTGATAAGGCGCATAAAAAAGTATGTAACCTATTCTTGCAAGTTTTTGATGAAGGCAGATTGACTGACAGTCAGGGACATACAATTAATTTTTCAAACACAGTATTCATTCTTACGTCCAACTACGGGTTTACCGGAGTTGATATTGATGTAACCAATGTTGATGAAAACCAACAGGCGACAAAAGCGCTTGAGTATTTTAAAAGGCACTTGGGTCCTGAATTCATCAAGCGTATGGATGAAGTCTTGGTTTTCAAATTCCTCAAACCGGAAGATGTAAATAGAGTCGTTGACCAGAAATTAGCATCGTACAGTCAGGAGTTTTCAAAATCGCCAGGCGGTCATCCTGTCAATATCGAACTCCAACCGGAAGCGAGAGACATGATTATAAAGAACGGTTATCAGAAAGAATTCGGAGCCCGTTCAATCACTACATTTATAGATACAGAATTAGCAAGTATAATGGCGATTGAAATTCTGAAGCGCCGACAAGAGAAAGGAGGTATGTATATCCCGGAGAAAATATTGATAACTACCAAGGACTCTATTTTAAATGTTATCATTGATTAAAAAATGGATTCAAAAATTATTTGGAAAGAAAGTATCAAATAAAAAATTATCTAACAACAAAAATAAAGGAATAACCATGGGTAAAACACAAGATGTCGACAAAGCTCGACGAATACTTCCCACAAATGCTGCACCGGGAGTTGCTGAACTTAACAGTAACTTCACTACAATAATCGCTGCGGTTAATCCTGAAACTGCCGGTGAAGATTGCACACCCGTAGAATGCGGTTCGGTTGCAGAGGTTGCGGCTAACTTCAAGCCTAAAGTTGATCTCGAAATTAAAAAGCTCGATAAGTTAGGAGCCGATAAGGTCGAGGAATCAACCGCAACTGTATCAATGAACTACGGCGAAGAACCATCCCAGATTATGGACGATTTCGGGGCTGAGAACATTGCCGTAAAAGCAAAATCTTCCGAAGGCGAACGAATTTTACTCGACCAGCAGCTTTCATATTTAGCATTAGAGGATTTACAGGAGCGTTTAAAAGATCAAAAAGTAGCTCAACTCTTCCAGAACAACAAAGAAGCATTAATTCAAACCCTTGAGGCAGAAATTGAGCGGATGAAAAAATTGATTGAAGATGTAAAACTTGAATCTCTCGGTGGAGATTAACTAAATAATTAATAACTAAAAAATAAACAATATTTCTTAAGGAGGAATAACGATGCCACAACCAAAATCTGTAAAGATTAGCGGGGTTGAGATAGACGAAGTTCAAGGCGTAACTTTGAATATCGATACACCCGTCGGTCCAAGAGGAGATTATGATGGAAGGACCTGTGCCGCAACAGTAGAATTGTACAGACGTGCTCGCAACACACCGACAAGTGAGATGTTTAAACTCTCCACGAATGAAGACGGTCGATTAAAGATTATTGATGGAACAATTGTTCTACAGGATGCCGAGCTTAAAGAGACATACACAATCGAGATGAAGGAAGCCTATATAAGCGGCTGGGAATTCCATCAACCCCCCGAAGATACCGATATGTACGAGACGATAAAGTTTAAAGTCGGTAAAATGTCGCTATCAGGCGGTGGAAAATCCAAAACATTCAGTGTCCCTGAATTTAAACGCAAGTAGAGGAAAGGAGATAATAAAATGATAAAAGATTATGCTATAAAACTAAACGGGGTTACAATCCCTAATGTTCAAGAAGTCCGAGTGCGCATCGAAACACCGGGAGATTCACGCGGCATCTACAGAGAGCCAACCTTCGCTGCTACAATCAACATTACCCGTGATGCAAGCAATAATGCAGTCGTCGATGCTTTTGGAATGGCAACTAACGAAGACGGCAGGAAGAACATACTTACGAGTGGTACCATCGAATGTCATGGTGATGATGTAAAAGACAACTATGCATTCGAGATCAAAAAGGCTTTTATTTCTCATTGGTCTCTCACCAATCCTACAACTCCTCAATTGCCAACACTTGAATCATTTGAAATAAAAGTTGGAGAATTAGATTATAAAGCCGGCGGTAAAGGTGCGAAATTTGCACTCAAGGCTTTTAAATAAAATTGAACGAAAAAATATCATGAAAGGATAGAACCATGCCAGATGAAAAAGATAAAACTCAGGTTCGTGAAACAACTGCGGTAGCTATTAAAACGAATGAACTCGCGGCTATACTTGCTCCAAAAACCGGGTCATTGCTTCCCGACGGAGTTGCACTAAAAATATTACCCTCTGCAAAAGACTTCCCGATGGAAAATATGCAAACCTCTAAGGAGTCGGTCGCAAAACCGTTGAAGATTACTCGCTCTAAAGCCGACGTAAATGCGGGCTACGTTTATCTTAAGCGATTAGAAGTGCTCAAAGATATGCTTGCCGGTGCTGCCGACCTTGCAACACTAAGAGCGCGTGTAAAAGAAAGACGTGAAATGGTTTCTCAAGTATTCCAACAAAACATGGCAGCATTTTTTGCAAAACAACGTGGACTGGAAAAAACATACAGAGAACTCGACACGTTTTTCTATGAATCGCGCCTCAACCCGGGTGAAGCCGTAGCTTATGTCTCGATAGTCAATGCACACGCCGACCGTGATTTCAATGCAATAATGGATCCTGAAACGGGCCTTGCTGCAAGATTTCCTAACCGGGAAAACTTCGATATGAAGAGTTTAATTGGGATGTTTGTAATTCCTGATTGGCCCGGTAGCGAAGCAAAACTTTCTAAGTACGGAGAACTTGCAAACCACAGTATGGCACACCTTTTCTGCGGATTCCCGGATATGTCAATAAAAGAAGCGCAAGAGTTGTTCGATGTAGGTGGCGATTTAGCTGAATTGAAATCTACAGACCCGATAAAACAGCACATTTCTGTAGTTGCCAATCCTCTTAGAATTCGTCGTGCAAATCGCTTCGAGAAAGATCTTGGAGATTTTTATATTAATCCCGCAGGAATTCTTGCCGGTAAGATATATAAAGGCGATATCAAAGAAGGTATTCATATCGCACAAGCGAATAAGCCGCACGAAATCAAGCTGCCGACTCCCGATGGCTCACCGTTAGAAATGAAATGGAACATACGCGGCGGTCAGCAGATGAAGTTTAATAAAGCATTGATACCTGTTGCATTTTATGAAGGACTTGTATTCTGGGGTGTAGATACTTTGTATTTAGCCGGTGGTCAAGGCGACGAAGGTATGGATCAGTACACAGTCAAACGCTGCGATGAGTACATTGCAAAAGTTGTTTTGCATTATCTCAACGGACGCACATTCGTTCCAAACGAGCAATCAAGTCGCGACCAAATTCAATCAGCGGTACAAAAATTCCTGATGCACAATACCGGCGGTCCTGCAAAGATGCTTGAGTATGGTAAGGTTGACGGCGTTGAGGTGGTTACCAACCCGGATGGATCTGTGAACAACCAGGCAATCGATATTCGTATAAATGTAAAATATAAGAATGCGATACGCCAGTTGAACATGTATCTGGTTTCTGCTGATTCTGAGCATTGGAAAGAAGGCAGTAAGTAATTTATTTGTCATTGCGATCCCGTCCCGACTTGTCGGGATCGGGAGAAGCAATCTGATTCTTCTAAAATATATCAGATTTTCAGCCTGCCTGCCTGCGGCGGGCAGGCTTCGTCCGTCGTTTAACTGGCGGACTCGCAATAACGGTTCTTTAACAAGGTGTTAAGTGTTCTCGTATATTAATACCAAAAACTATATGGAGATATGATATGAAGTTTGGTAGTAAAGATAACGGCAATAAAAAATTACCAACACACGTCCATCTATTTATAAGAGTGGGTTTTTGGTGTTTTAATATGTCGGTCTTTTATAAAATTTAGAAAATGTTATAATTTTTATAATTCAAATAAAGTGTGTTCAAAGGATAAATTCTTATGTCGCAATTTTATAAATGCTTTATAATTGATGGAGATACGCATCTTGCTGAAAATATATAAAATATTTCTTTTTCTCTGGTTTTTATTTGTTCAAGCGCAAGGTTTCTCTCAATGGAGCGCCCCACGCCCTATTGATTCCATGGCGATTTATAATCAACGAAACCCATTAGTAACAGTAAGTAAGGATGGGAAAATTGCTGCCGTAGTGCGCGAGGGAAATAGATTAATACTTTACCGTTCAACCAATAGTGGTATTTCTTTTAGCCGATACATTGCCGCGACAACAAATTATTGGGAAGATGAAATACACATCCCTTTTACTATTGCATACGATACTTCTAATACACTATGGCTGCTCTGGGGTTTGGATTTGTATTATGGTGGATTTGGTTATGCGTATTATCATATTTTGAGCAAATCATTAGATGATGGAAATACATTTTCAGAAGTGTTCAGATTTAACCGTGGTCTTATTCTCAACAATCCTCGCATGGTTATTGACAAAAGTAATACCATCCATTTGTTACGTGATTCTATTATCTGGTCTGTTGGTTCAAGATTTGTATATTCTCGTTTGAATAGCGCTGATCCAAGTTCACGATATGACGTTATTCTTCCACAACCCCAGGAACCAGATCAACAATACGAAGCTGGCGATCTTGCTGTTAAGGATTCTACGATTCACTTCGCCATTGAAGTGCAACGTTTTATTGGAACGGAGTACGAGTATTGGACATTGTATACACGTTCATTTGATTATGGCATTTCATTTACACCACTCATACCAATAGATACCACCACACCCCCCTCTCAATTCTTTCCTCGTGCGCATATTATTCATGACGGATCTCTCCTGATTACCTACGCAGCACAAATTGGTGTAGTCTCAAGAGATAACGGAAACACGTTTTGTTCTCCTTTTCCCGTAGGTTCAATTCAACCTGCTTGGGATGCTCAGATGAATAGCGATGATAGTTCTACGTATCTCCTTTACAGCGGCTATGGAGCAGTCTACAATCGGTTCAAAGATATCCAGATGCCCCCTGTTGATAGTATGAGCTTCGATGGTTTTGTCGCAGGAGATATAGCGATAGGTCCACGAGGTGAGAAGTATATTGTCCTAAGTAAATTTATAGCAAATTTTGGATATAAGACATATTTTTCATCAAGAGATATTCCATCTTCCGTAGAAGACGGTGAAGCGGAAATTCCCAAGAGTTTTACTATCAAAAGTGCACCAAATCCTTTTAATAGTTCAACAAGATTGTTCATTGAACTCCCTTATGCTGACGAAATTGATTTAGTTGTCTATAATATTCTTGGTGAGTCGGTTTGGCAGATATCTCTTGGAAAGCTTCAGACCGGCAAACACAGTATCATTTTCGATGGCTCGAATTTAACAAGTGGATTTTATATTGCAAGGATTAAAGGGAGTAAAACGATAAGCACAACGAAGCTTTTACTATTAAAATAATTAGTTGACATTTTTTAAACAATTAACATTCAAGGAGGAATTATGAAACATGCTATAACTGTAATTTTTATCGTCACACGTCTTTTGTGACAGTTTTCAACATGAGTACAATTGCACAGGTTTCACATCCATATCTTTTCTTTAGTTCAGCGGATATTCCTGCTATTCGGGCACGGGCCACAACTACCGGGACTCCGCCAAATGCTATCTGGAATCTGATTTATAACAAACAATCTTTATACTATTTAGGTAGTAACCCGACACAAGAAATTTCACGAGCAAAAGAAATTGCAAATAATTTGAATAGTTATAAGATCTATGAAAATGCATATTCGCTTGCACTTGGTTACGTTATAGAAACCGACCCAATACGAAAAGCGAAGTTCCTGACACAAGTTCGGCGAGTTCTTTTTGGGGACTCTCCCAATGGAGTCACTGGAATTCTAAATATGCCTTTCCCAAATACTTGTGCAGACCATTCGTGGCATGGTTCAACTCGAATTATTGCCCTATGCCTTGTTTACGATTTACTTTATAATGAGATTACACAGACAGAAAGAGACCAAATAAAAAATGTTATCGTCTCAGATGTTTATCACACTGGGGCATGCCAAATAGGTCCACGTACCTTAATTTACGATCCCTATGTTCACCTCCCTGGAACAAATATGTTTGCAGTTTGGAGTCAGGCAATTGGTATTGCCGCAATAACACTTATGGGAGATCCTGCCTATCCTGAAGCATCGGCAGATCTAGATTTTGTGAAAAGACGATTGCTAACAGATTCAGATAGTTATCTCAAGCGCAATTTTTATGATGGTGGTGGTATTGAGGGGGTAGGTTACGCCTTTTGGGGATTAGATAAATTGGTTTTCTTTATGTATGTATTGAGTCGATGGGAAAATGTAGATTACTTCAATGTTCCAGATATTAAAAATTTAATGAAAATGATTACAGAGTGGTTTGCGTATGAAGTTCTGCCTAGTCCACGGGATCCTGAATCCAGATATTTTAATGATATAAATGACAGCTGGCGGGGCTTCTATAATCAGAATGGTTTCCTTACTCCTTTACTCGTCCTAGAGGGGAAGTATCAAGATGGGATGAGCCAGTGGGTTTTTGAAAATACAATTCAGAGTATTCCATTTCTGTTGACTGGATCGGCTCTTGATTGGAACCGATCTTCGGTAACACCATTGTTGTTTACAGCATTACTGACATATAATGGCTCTACATCAATTAATCCATCAACACGCCTGGGCAAGACAAGACTCTTCAAGGAGAGAGGATTGTTATATGTGCGTACTTCAGATAATTGGGCAAGTTATGAAGATATCCAGTTTGCAGTGGAAAACCATGCTCTAATTAATCCCACAACGGGAATTTTTTCTAAAGGACATAATCAGTCAGATAAAAATCATTTTACTTTAATCGCATTTGGACAAGATTTTATTGTTGATCAAGGTTATACTTCTGCAGCAAATTCATCTGCTGAACACAATTATATCTTAATTGACGGACGTGGTCAGGCAAATAATCCTTGGGAATTAAGCAATAATCAATATTACGCTCTTCCTAGTGGGGGAAGTCTCTCTCTAGCATCGTCAAATTCAATTGATTTTATTCATGGAGATGCAAAGCATGCTTTCAATTTTCTTTACGCTCATGGTTGGGAATGCCCAGGCTCTCCCATGCCTCTATATTGTCTAAAAGATGCAAGTGATCAAAATTATGAACCATATGTAAACACTGTAGATAATGCTGATCGCTTTGTTAATTTTATACGTTCCACGAATGGTTTACCAGACTATTTTATTATCTGCGATGATATTCAAAAAGATCAAAATATCCATAACTATACGTGGAGAACTCATTCGTTTGGGTCAGCCACATTAGGAAATCCAGCGATTATTTCTGGAAATCGGAATTCACAAAACAAGTTATACATGTATTATTATGATATAGCAGCAAATACTATCTCACCTTCTTCTACACAGTCACTTGTATCCAATCAAAATGATATTGAAACTTCTTATCAGGTACCTGAACAAAACCAATCGATTACAAGAATTGATTTTACTAAATCAAATGTAACAAATCCATATTTCCATTTTCTCTTGCTTCCATTCAAAACGGGTCTCTCTTTACCTACATCAGTCGCATCAATTTCCGTAACAAACGGAAGTATTTTAAAATCTATATGGTCAGGCTATGAAGATTATAGCATCTTTAAACAAAGCGGAAGTATTACATCTTCATTAGTTAATACAGATGCAAAGCTATCTATGGTCAGAGTTAACACTTCAACGTCATTACCCATTATGTATTCGATGGGCAAAGGGAGTCAAATGACGTTCAATGGATTGGAATTAGTAAATTTGTATGGATCAACTGCCTCAGTAGCCTATTCAGATGGTACAATCGAAATCAACGGTACCGTTAATTATTTTAGAGTATATGCACCAGATGCGTTAATAGTAAAACTCAATGGCTCGGAAATTGGCTTTGTTCAAGTTGGTAATTATGTCGAATCAAATAATGTCACGGTGAATAGAACTTGGTCTGGTAATATTTTTACCAATTATTCCGTGACCGTTTCTCCCTCTAATACACTCACAATCGGGCCGGCTAGTACGTTTAAGTTGGGACACGATGTTTCGTTTACCGTAAACGGCAAACTCATCGCCAAAGGCACACCAACCCAACGTATCACATTCACATCAAGCAGTGCAACGCCTCTACCCGGCGATTGGGGTAGCATCGTTTTTTTAGGCGGCGGACCTGATACGCTAACTTATTGCAATATAAAATATGCTGAAAACGGATTACGATTTTTTAATACTGCCCCAGCATCTTTAGTCGATAATTGTATTATAGATAGCTGCAGCATTGGTGGCATTAGTATATCCGGTTTGTCAAACAATTCGAAAGTTGTAACAATTCGCTCTAGTACAATTTCTAACAATAGAGAGAGGGGTATTTCGATATCAAACGCTTTAGCAGATATAAAACACACGAGTATTATCAATAATGGAAATTATGTTGTCGGACCTGGTCTTACAGTTTCATTTGCAAGAGTTTATTTATCGAATTCAAGAATAGAAAATAACTTGGGAACCGGAATAATAATTACAGGGCAAGGCAGTAATGTAATATTTAGTCCAGATGGCACGGCACCCGGCTACAATTTTGTAACAAGCCATGGTGTTGGAGAGATAAATATACGTAATAATGGTTATGCATATATAGGTCAACGGTATCAATACATATGTCGGTGGGACTGTGATGGGATAGTAGAGCTTACTACATTAAATTCCTCGCCCGATGCAATAGAACCAGGACCTTGCCGACCTATTTATTGTTGGGCAAATATGGCTGGGTTAAATAATATCTACAACAATTACAATTATTTTCGTCGTTTGATAAATAACGAAACAGGAAACACAATTTATGCACAGAACACATATTGGGGAAATTCATCCGGACCAAATCCAGCACAAGATTTCTATGGGAATGTTGTATATATCCCATTTTTAACTTCTCCTGCTTCAACTTCTGCTCCGATGGTACCAGAGCAACCGATTGAAGAGGAATTGGCAGTTACATATATAAGGTCGATTGAAGATAATTCTACAAATGCATTAGATGCGTTGTATGGCTTGGAGAGTTTGAGTGATCTTGGAGTAAATCTAAATACTAATATAAAAATGCCATGGGAAAATTTCCTCAATAGGATTGAAAGGAGGGCAAATTCTGTTAAGTTAAAGAATTTAGCATCCGCATTTAGGATAAAAGATAAAATGAGAAGAAAAGATTTTTCATCAGCGATTTCGCTCTCGGATGTTTACTTACAGAATAATTCAAATGATGGGATGTGGATGTATTATCAGGTACAGAAAATATTTGCAAACATTGGAAATGGTGATATTAATACGGCAGAATCTATTTACAACATTATTAAATCACGAGCTTATTCAATTGATTCAATTTCTACTTTGGCAATTGGTGAAATCGTAAGTATGTTGGGTACTAATAATTTGAATTTATCAAAGAGTTCAACTTCTGACAAATTAAAAATCGAAAAAGAAAATAGTATAAGTCCTTCGAGTTTTATATTGCATCAAAATTATCCAAACCCATTCAATCCATCAACAATTATCAATTATCAATTGACGATTAACAATTATACGACGCTCAAGATTTATGATGTTTTAGGCCGTGAGGTAGCGACGCTCGTGGATGAATATAAAGAAGCTGGATATTATGAAGTAAATTGGGATGCGGTAAACGTCCCGACCGGCGTATATTTATACAAACTTAATTCAGGAAATTTTACGGATGTGAAAAAGTTAGTTTTACTTAAGTGAAGGAGGTTGTATGAAGAAAATTCTAATTGTTCTTCTGTATATCCAATCGTATTGTACTTTATACTCTCAGGTAGATTCTTCTGCCGCGAGTTTTTTCCCAGCCGCCATAGGAAACTCTTGGCACTATCAGTATACTCAAACTCAAGGCTACATTACAACACTTACTCGTGATTCAGTGGCGAACGGATCACGATATCTTTTTTTTGATAGTTCAAGTGTGCCATTATATAAAATAGATTCTTCATTAAATGTAATTGCGTATCCTAATCAAGGTACATATGAAGAATTAAGGTATAAATTAACAGCGAAAAAAAACGAAACTTGGCTTTCAGGACAAGTTCCGAGAATAGTTGCAAGGGTAGATGATGAATATTGGGGGTTCGTGTTAGGAAAAGTTACACAAATAAAAAGGATAGGTTATTATTATCAACAATTTCCAGATACAACGCTATTTTCATCATGGCAAATGGATCTTTACATTGCTGCAGGATTCGGCTTTTATTTAGAGATTACTGATGCAATGCAGACACCATCTGAAGAACTCTATGGTTGTATAATTAATGGAATAACGTACGGGACAATGACGTCAGTGAAAGACAAGATAGACAATTCAACTCCGACATATTATAAACTCTACCCTTCGTTTCCTAATCCTTTTAATCCATCAACGACAATATCATATTATTTACATAGAAACAACAATGTTAAAATAGTGGTTTATTCTTTTCTTGGAAAAGAAGTTGAAACTATTATTGACAGAATTCAAGCCGCAGGATTATATTCGGTTAGTTTTAAACCAAAGGGTCTGTCCAGCGGAGTATATTTTGTGAGAATGAGTGCTGGACAATTTACTCAAACAACTAAAATCATTTACTCAAAATAAATTCAAAAGGAGGAAATATGTATAACCGTACAATGTTATTTATAGCAGGTTTGATAGCAGTTTTCTTCTCTTTATCATCTGCGCAAGAATTATTACAAGCATCGTGTAATTTGGAAGCTACGACTACGTCTTCAACGCAGAGAGGAGGAAGATACATTACAGCATCCGGCTCATTAAATGTACTATTTGTTTACATTCAATTTCCTGACGATAATTATCTTCCTAATAATACTTATTGGCCCAAAGGTCAAGCTCCTGCCTATATGGATGCGACAATTGACTCAGTATGGAGTTCAACTCCGACACAAGGAAGTTTTTCTGATTATTTCAATCAGATGTCCTTCAATACTTTTAAAATTACAGGGAAGTCAATTTCTGCAATAACACCGCACTCACGAAATTGGTATCTAAACAATAACTGGAAACGTGGTGATATTCAAAAGGAAGTAATTCAATCATTGGATGTTACAATAGATTTTGCTCAATTCGATCATTGGCGTTTTAATTCTGAATACAGCCAAACAGATACAGCGGATGGCGTTGTTGATATGATAATAATGATGTGGAGAAACGTCTGTAATGATACGGTAGATGTTCGTTCCAGATTAGATTTAATTCCAGGTGGAGAAGCTTCTTTAGGTTATTATGATAGAAATTATAATACTTCATTTACTGTAGATAATGGCGCAAGAACAATACAAATGGGTTATTCCGGATATGGTTCAGGCATCACCGCTATTCATCCAAGATTTGGAGACTTAAACCGCGATCTTCTTTGGCGTTATGCTCGGCACGAATTTGGGCACTGGCTCCTCGGCGGAAATGAATACCATACCAAGCTTGGAACGTGGGGATTGTTGGATGGTTGGGGAGCACCAAGCGGCTGTATGAATTCATATGAACGATACAAACTTGGTTGGATGAACTTTAATACAATTGACGATATCACAACAACAAGAACAATTTTCAATAATACTATGCCAGATTTTATCACTGCAGATAGTGCCTATCGTATAAAAGTTCCCGGAGGAGGAACTGATGAGTACTATCTTCTGGGAAATCATCAGAGAAGTTCAATCTTTGATATTCCTGATAATAATGTCTCAACGGCTACAGGGATATTTGTTTTGCTTCAAACATATGACCAAGGCAATGCTGTAAGTATCGTTTCAGCCGATGGAAGATTCGATTGGAGTGTGCCCTATCAATCACCAAATATTTACGGTGGAACGGGAAATTTACCGGTATTTTTAAGAGGAACAGCGAATAGAATAAATGGGTATAGCAAACGACAAAATATTCCATGGTATTGGCAAGGAATTTATCAGGGTACTGCTCCAATACATTATTATCAAAATCAATATGGTACATTGGTTCAGGCCCCACCAACAATTTTTACTGGCGATGGTAAAGATCAATTTGATCTAAATAATTCTACTGTTTTTTCCTCGGCAAGTAATCCAAGTTCAGATATTCACAGCAACACAAATAAAATTGGGTTTGAGATTATTGGTTATAACAGCACAACTGGAATTTATACAGTGAATATTCATATTAATACTACTGAAAATGCAGCACCTTCCAAACCGCAGGATGTTGTGGCAACTTTAAATTTACCCAATCAAACAAGTTTAACATGGACAGCAAATCAAGAGACTGATATAGTTGTTTACAATATCTATCGCGGTGTTGTCTACACTGGAAGTGGAGAGCCGTCTTACACAAAAATAAATTCAACACCGATTACAATGGCTATTTATACCGATAACAACTACGAATCAATCACCGGTCTACCTCAAAATATCGATCTATACCATCGCTATCGAATCACAGCAGTTGATAATCAAGGCAAAGAATCTGTAAAGTCTGAATTGGTGGATGCTTATTTTACTCACGTTGCAAGCGGTACAATCTCTTCTAATAAAACATACATAATTAATGTGAATATATTAGAAAATGTAACAGTCCAAAACAATGTAACACTTACAATTAATCCGGGTACTCGTGTAGTTTTTGAAAATGGAAAAACTCTTACCGTCAACGGCAAACTCATCGCCAAAGGCACGCCAACCCAGCGCATCACATTCACATCTGCCAATCCATCACCATCACCAGGCTACTGGGGCGGCGATTACGCAGGAATATTTTTTAATGGCAGCGGTCCCGATACCCTTTCTTACTGCACAATTAAATATGCTAATACAGGTTTAAGATTTTTTAATACAGCATCATCAGCTATGGTCGATTATTGTTTGATAGATAGCTGCAGCATTGGAGGAATTAGTATATCTGGTTTATCAAACAATTCGAAAGTTGTAACAATTCGCTCAAGTACAATTTCTAACAACAGAGAAAGAGGTATTTCAATATCAAACGCTTTAGCAGATATAAAACACACGAGTATTATCAATAATGGAAATTATGTTGTCGGACCTGGTCTTACAGTTTCATTTGCAAGAGTTTATTTATCGAATTCAAGAATAGAAAATAACTTGGGAACCGGAATAATAATTACAGGGCAAGGCAGTAATGTAATATTTAGTCCAGATGGCACGGCACCCGGCTACAATTTTGTAACAAGCCATGGTGTTGGAGAGATAAATATACGTAATAATGGTTATGCATATATAGGTCAACGGTATCAATACATATGTCGGTGGGACTGTGATGGGATAGTAGAGCTTACTACATTAAATTCCTCGCCCGATGCAATAGAACCAGGACCTTGCCGACCTATTTATTGTTGGGCAAATATGGCTGGGTTAAATAATATCTACAACAATTACAATTATTTTCGTCGTTTGATAAATAACGAAACAGGAAACACAATTTATGCACAGAACACATATTGGGGAAATTCATCCGGACCAAATCCAGCACAAGATTTCTATGGGAATGTTGTATATATCCCATTTTTAACTTCTCCTGCTTCAACTTCTGCTCCGATGGTACCAGAGCAACCGATTGAAGAGGAATTGGCAGTTACATATATAAGGTCGATTGAAGATAATTCTACAAATGCATTAGATGCGTTGTATGGCTTGGAGAGTTTGAGTGATCTTGGAGTAAATCTAAATACTAATATAAAAATGCCATGGGAAAATTTCCTCAATAGGATTGAAAGGAGGGCAAATTCTGTTAAGTTAAAGAATTTAGCATCCGCATTTAGGATAAAAGATAAAATGAGAAGAAAAGATTTTTCATCAGCGATTTCGCTCTCGGATGTTTACTTACAGAATAATTCAAATGATGGGATGTGGATGTATTATCAGGTACAGAAAATATTTGCA
Organism: uncultured Ignavibacteriaceae bacterium; assembly: GCA_964581995.1. GTDB lineage: Bacteria > Bacteroidota > Ignavibacteria > UBA10030 > BY39 > CAZOQB01. The sequence goes on from CAZOQB010000013.1 coordinate 32,120, forward strand.
AACATTGGAAATGGTGATATTAATACGGCAGAATCTATTTACAACATTATTAAATCACGAGCTTATTCAATTGATTCAATTTCTACTTTGGCAATTGGTGAAATCGTAAGTATGTTGGGTACTAATAATTTGAATTTATCAAAGAGTTCAACTTCTGACAAATTAAAAATCGAAAAAGAAAATAGTATAAGTCCTTCGAGTTTTATATTGCATCAAAATTACCCAAACCCGTTTAACCCTGTAGCAAAAATAAAATTTTTAACTCCTGAAGCTGGTTTTGTAACTCTAAAGGTTTATGATGTGTTAGGCCGTGAAATTTCAGAACTTGTTAGTGGTTGGAAGGAAGCAGGGACTTATGAAGTTGAGTGGGATGGGGCTCGTTTTTCAAGCGGAGTATATTTTTACAAGCTTGTAGCGAGTTCAATCGAACCACTTGGTGCTGGCAACTACACAAGAGTTCATAAAATGTTACTAGCAAAGTAAATTTATTGGTATATTATAACTAGTTTCTATCTTAGAACATATGAAGTTGAGAAATAATAGGCTCTTTTTTTTAAAAAAGAAAAACACATATAACATCAGGTGACTTATGGCTTCTAAAGTAACTAATATAATTGTAACTGCTACAATAAACGGAAAGCCACACGGGTTGCGATTCGTAAACGCTAACGTGTGGCAATCACTTTTTTCGCATTGCAAAATTCGCCTTGCACTCGGATTCGATGAAGCGGAATGTAATTCTGTATTCGATAAAGCAGTTTCTTCCTGGCTCGGCGAAAAATTAGAACTCACAGTCTCGGATCAATTAGATAACAGTATTTCTAAAAAATATATTGGTATTATTCACAACCTTCACCTCGAGACAGGTAATCTTGTAGTCAATGCTATGTCGGAGGATTATTCTCTCAACTTTGTTGAGAAACATAAATCCTTCGTAGAGATGTCCGCTTTTGATGTAGTAAATACAATCGTTAAAAATAAATCGATTGCAAATTCATTGACGGGACCATCAAACGGAGTTTTTTTTCGGTTTTTACATCAGTATGATGAAACAGATTACGAATTCTTAAAGCGACTCGCACGTTACGATGGCTGTGTTTTGTATCATGACGGCGAGACATTTAGATACGAACCTGAACTGAGGGGAACTAAGGATGTTAATTTAGGATTAGAAAATATTTCGGATGTCCGGCTTAATTGTTTTCTGGGAGATACAAAATTCCACGGCGTTCCGTATGATTATCAGAAACATTCTGAATCTTCAGATTTAGTTGTAAACTCAGGAAGTTACCCGGCGCCTAATCATCCCTTTGGTTCAAAAATTTTCCAAAAATCAAACGATCTCCATAAAGAACCGACTGAAATTTACAAAGAGCCGATTGTGCAGAAAACCGACTTCGAGAACTTTATCAAAAATCAGCAGGCATTTTACAGCGGACTGCATATCAACGTAACGGGGACAACAAATCATCCCATGGTTACAATCGGGCGTGCAATTGAAGCGCCCGATCATCCGATATTGAAAGATAAATTTGTAGTGGTGGAATTAGAAGCCGAATTTAAAGGCAACATTTACAGCGCATCATTCAAAGCTGCCGTTAAAGATTCTATCTTGCGGAAATTAGCCACCGACGAACGAGAATACATGGGATTATTACAACCAGCCGTAGTTGTAGATAATAAAGACCCTGAAAATATTGGCAGAGTGCAAATTCGCTATTTGTGGGATACCGAAGGGACTGATCACGCATGGGCTCGCGTTTTGACTCCTTTTGCCGGTTCTGACCACGGCTCGCACCTAACTCCGCGAATATCAGATCAAGTTTTGGTTGGTTGCGAACACGGCAACACATCGCTTCCTGTAGTCATCGGTTCACTTTATCACAGCGAAAACAAACCTGATTGTAAAACCGATAACGGTACCGAAGAAGTGCTGATTGCAAAAACTTCTTCCGGTTCGGAAATCCGGGTTATTGATAAAAAAGGTTCTGAGCAAATCCTGATCACCATGCCCAACGGTGAAAACCTGATACGGATGGAACACGATGGTCCTAAAATTTTCATCGAATCGAGCAACGGCACTATAGAGGTCCACGCAAAAACTATAAAGATCAATGCCGATGATAAAATTGAGATGAAAGCTGATAAAATAGAAATATCTGCAACCTCCAAAGCTGAAATCAAAGCACAGGATATTGAAGCGACGGCGGGCAATAAACTTTCTCTTGCGGGCTCATCTTCAGCCGAATTGAAATCATCTGCAACAGTAAAAGTTAGCGGCACGCAAGTAGAATCTTCGGCAGCCGCAACTAACGTAATCAAAGGTGCAATGGTACAAATTAATTAACTTAAATTTTTGAATTTTGATTTTTGAATTTTCTATTTATGGCAGTTTTACACATTCCATTAACATTATCGCCAATCGGTACTTTCCAAAGGGCAAGTACTGAAGAGAATATAGTCGGCTCCCGACTTAGATTATTTGTTTTATCGGGTGCCGGTGAATATCTCAAATTACCCTCGCCGGGCATTCGTGCGATGTGGGTTCAATTTTATAATATGGGAATGAGCGCCCGCTTCTGCGATATAATGGAAGAGGATAGACGAAGGTCTCTCGAACAAATAATTAAAGCTGAAGTCAATAACTGGTTTCAAGATGTTGCTGAAATTCATGACGTTAACTTGATGGGCGATGAAAGGGAAGAGAATGGAATTAAATTCCGCACCCAGAACAAAGAATATGTTTTCAAATTTAAAGTATCAAGAAGCGAAAAAGGACTGAAAGCAGGAACAGTAGGTCCGTGGAATATTATCGAGGAGACACATGACGTTTACTGATTTTAAATCTCGTTTTATCAGTCAGTACAAAGGGGATATAAAAGACCCTGTACTGACTACAATTTTACAAACTCTTGAAGCGTATCAGGAGGAAGTACAGGATCAACTCCTTTTATCAACCTATGCCCAACGGAGCGATCAGGTTTCAGACGGATTGTTTGAAGTTCTTCGCCGCCATTTGTTTGGCCAGATGTTTCCGGGTCCGGCGTATGTTGTTCTGCAATCTACCTTACGTGAAGTTAAAACTGCACAGCCTGTATTCTTAGAGCAATTTCATTATTTCAACGTTCAAGATAAGGAAGGAGCAAAAGTTCTGTTCGCTCCTCAATATCCGACTTGGATTGTACCTGCCAACACGAACGATGTTCGGGTGGACAGCTATGGCGACGACTTAATGCTTGGCTTTAGCATTTTTACTTCTAATCTTCTAGAGATAGAAAATGGTGAAGTAAGTATTTTTACCGGCGATACAGACCCACTTCTCGTAGAACGGCTCCGCTGCCGAATTGCACAAACTGCCGGTTTTAAAGTTATCAAAAACCCGAGAAAGTCAGTTATCAGAACTAAATATCCCGGTAACTACAACATCATCGATGATTTCTTTCTTACGCCTTATGAATCACGTTTCATAAAAATTCCGTTCGAGATATTTATCACCGCTTCATCAAATCGAACAAAAGATGATTTGATATGGATTCCTTTTCCGGGGCTTGGTGAATTCGCTCAAGAATTGGAAAAGAAACTCATCCTTAATTCATTCCTCGCTTGGAATATGGTGGAGATGGAATCGCTTGCTTTGCCCATTGATCAATTTCGGTACAACATTCCGATTACCGCGCACAAATCAAAGGAAACGGTCATCTCTACGGTTACAGACCTCGGGGCAGACCCGCCGATCGAATATATGCACGCTTCTACCGTTCTGGATCCGGGTTATCCTTTTCAATATACTACATCCGTCGATATTCATAAAGATGAAATTGTTCTTGCATTTTCACCACCACCGTCGGGGACAGTGAAAGTACAATATTGCCAGTACGATATAGGCGACGAATGCATCAATATTGCTTCAGGAAGAAGCTTCGGACTGTATCAAGGAATAGATGAGAGAGTAAAAAGCGCTCAATCGATTACTCCGACACATCGAATTGAGTCGTTGAATAATAAAGAACACATCTGGAATTATTTTAGGTCGCTTCTTGCAAGCCGCCAACGTTGGTTAACAAAGGACGATTTGCATGCGGCTATAATCGGTTATCCTCCGTTTAGTCATCAGAGCGATTTAGTTAAAGCAAATGATATTTCATTTGAAGAAAAAGTCGGACGTGTTAAGGGATTTTTGACACCATTCACTGAAATAAAAATTCCAGTAAATGATGGTGGATTATTAGACGAACCCGATAAAAGCTACTTCGAACAACAAATGGGTTCCTACATCAGAGCTAAAACTGTTAATGGTAATTTTATCAGAATAAATCTTGTCTCTGCGGAAGAATGATGGATGATATAAAAAAAATAGATATACCACTTCAGATTGCTTCGCTTGAAGACCTCCTACCAATCGGACTGCTCGATAAAGATGAATCTGTTGGAACTTCAAATGCTGTAAAAGCTTTGCGTATAATTGAACGCCTCATACAAGATGCCGGCTTGAACAGCATGGAGCATTCACGCTATGCTCTTCTGCAATCGTTTTCTCGTCTGTTTGCTGATAGAGATGAGCAATCGCAGACTTTCGAGACGCTGCACGAAAACATCCCTGATTATGTTCGTCAATATACCTCTGCGTTATGTCCTGAATGGTACTTCGATTTCATCTCATCTCTTACTGACGATCAAGCTGAAGTATTTTTAAAAAATTATGTTCACGCTCATGAAACTTGGGGACATCCCGAGAGCATTGCAACACTCGTCCGCACGATGTTAGAAAGCTCAACTCAAATTCCTATACTTGTGGTAGTGAAGGAGTTAGAATGTCAGGAGCGGCCAATACCGGATGAACTTCAATCTAATTTAGGTATGAAGGACAAGTATTCAATAATTGGAAAAGATTTTGTAATTGGAAAAAATTTCAAAGCACGCCCGAAGTATTACAACATTATAATCGGACCGATAAGTGTTAGGACACTTGAAAAAATTCAAGAAGCGGGTTGGGCAGAAGAGGTAAATGCAAGTAAAAAATTGTACCGGCTTGTAGAATTTGCCGAGCCATTTTATTTTCACGCTCGTATTCAAATCATGTTAGAAACCAGCGGATTTGTATTGGGACGAGCTTCTTTGGGAAAAGACCGATTGGGTATTGTTGAAAGTGAATTTGATGAATATGTTGATACACTATTTGGAGTTACAAATTAACAAATAATAAAATCTAAAAAATCATAAATCTAAAATTATGGGACAACCAGCCGCACGTATAACTGATATGCACGTATGCCCGATGGTAACACCGGGCGTTCCACCGATTCCGCATGTTGGTGGTCCTATTACGGGACCGGGGGTTCCTAACGTACTCATCGGTGGCATGCCTGCCGCTGTTATGGGCGATATGGCAACCTGCGTTGGTCCACCGGATACTATTCTTAAAGGTTCAACCGGTGTGATGATTGGTGGCAAGCCTGCCGCGCGTATGGGCGATACATGCGCACACGGTGGAACAATAGTTCTCGGATGTCCTACAGTTTTGATTGGTGAAGTAATACCTGGCGCACCACCGGTAATTGTGCCGCCGTTTGCTGTACCTGCTCAGCCGGAAATGAAATCAAGCGAGACAAAAACTTCGTCTCCACCACCCCAAAAAACCAAACAGAAACCTCCTAAGAAAGAGGAAAAAAAGAAAACGGATTGGATTGAAGTTGAAGTTACAGATGAAGACGGAAAACCAATGATAGGGGAAAAGTACGAGATTGAGTTGCCCGATGGTTCTGTTCGGCGCGGTGTAACAGATATGAAAGGAAAAGTTAAGCTGCAAGGTATCGACCCCGGGCAATGCAAAATTACTTTTCCCGAGCGCAAAGATTCCGATAAACGATAACACACTAAGAATTTATTTAAACGATGGCTGATAAAATCGTAAAGGTTGGTGAAGGGGACTGTATATCGAGCATCGCCTTCAATTATGGAATCACAGAATGGAAGAAACTCTACGATCATCAAGAACAGAAATTCAAAAACTCTCGAAAAAATCCTAATTCACTCGTTATTGGTGATCAGGTAAAAATTTCGCAAGGTCCAGAATTATCGGATACGAAATCTACCGGTACTAAAGTTAAAATCACTGTCGCAAAAACAAAAACCGTGCGGTTACGTCTTGTAGTAATTGATAGCATGGGTAACGCCATTAAGGACAAACCATATACATTAAAATGGGCAGTTGGAGTTTTGTCGTGGGGAACAAAGTCCGGTAAGACGAATGCCCAGGGTTTGATAGAAGCCGATATTCCGCCTAACTCAAGAATTGCAGAATTAAAATTAGACTTAACATCTGCACAACCTGCTGCCGCTGCATCTCCAGCACCAGCCAATGATCCTAAACGTTACCCCCCATTAATTACTGTGGCTGACTTTTGTAAGATTGGGGAAGATCAAAAGAGGGAATTTGTGTACGAGTGGAAGCTGTCCGTTGGTTCTCTTCCTTCAGACAATACAGAAGAAGGTACCAAAACACGCCTCTACAATTTGGGATATTTTTGTGTAGGCGGTGAGACGATGTCCGATGTCGTAAAAACATTTCAAAAAAGAAATAAACTCAATGAAACCGGAAGTATCTCTGATGTCCATAACGATGTTCGAGATAAACATGATAAATTGTGAGTCGATACATGGCAGCTAACCTTAAAGCGAAAGTGATGCGTACGGCTGATGGTCTTGATCACGTGAACCATCTTTGTGTTCCAAATTTCGGTATTAAGGGATTTCGACTACAAAACTTAGATGCATCAAGAAAATCAAAGTCGTATATGCCAGTGGGTTATAAAGCTCCTTCAGGTGGTAAAGACGACTTTCATTTCTGCCCTGAGAAAGAAAAAATTCATATCTATTATAAAATTGAAGACCCGTTAGGATTAATTTCAAAAGCGGTGTTAGAATTATTTCGGAAACATGAAGATTCTCCGATCTGGTCGTCAATATTGAAGCGTGATGAATATACCCATGGTCTGCATAAAATGGAATGGGACGGGAAATTAAAGAACGCCAATAAAGATATTTTTCCCGATGAATACATTACAATTGAACACTCACCCTATAAATTACGTCTTGTAGTAGAGAGTGATCATATTAAGGGAGATCCTGCTGGTTCTTGGACTTATTTTCACATTCTTTTAAAAGCTCTAAAAATTATGTTGGGTCCCAAAGATGCAGTATCTGCTACTACCGTTGACGATGCAAAGCATAAACGTGATAAGGCTGTGTATGTTGCCTTCAAAAATTCCGGTGGTGTACCTGCGCCTGGGAAAACCCGCAAACTGTATTTAATCAGTAATCTTTTTAAACGTGCGAGTGCTGAGATGAATAATAATACAGCCTTCACTGTGTACAATGATCTTTGGGGTAACGGACCACGCGTACCTCTTCTTGCCCAAATACGACTGGCGGATTCAAAAGATAATGCGGTGTGTTTAGAAAAAGGACCCGGATCAAAAGCGTTGGGGAAAGTGAAATTTTTATGGGATTGGGAAGACGGATGTTACGATGGCAGTACATATAATTGTAATTGTGTTGATCCACACCAATCACAAGCTAAGCCCAAAGATTTTATAAAAGCCGCCATCGACTACTATAGAGATAACACGAACGCCCATAATAAAACACTAATGGGCTGGATAAAGCAACCGAAAGGTGACAACTGCCACGTTGATAAAGGCGGGAAAAGAGGAGATGCGTCCAATATGGTTTTTCCCGGACAACCCGGATATACTCCGAAGAAAAGTTTAGACCCAGGTAAGTTTCCATTTAAAGTTGAAGAATGTGGCACTCGGTTTTGGGCGTCATACAGTTACGCTTGGACGAGTGGAAAATTAGCCGGACAAACGGGCATACTTTTTCGCCCAGCTCGCACAGCGGGTGATAATTATAAAATCTCCATTTACCTTGCCTACGATAAAAAGAAACCAGATGTATTAGGAAAAAAAGATGTAGTATTAAATGTTACTGATGATGCTCCTTTAAAAGTTCCGAAAGCTCTGGTTTATTCAACAGGGACGATAGAAATATGGCGTGAACTTCATTTAGTCAGATATATAAGAAAGAAAAATACTGTTGCTGATTTTGTTACTGCTAACATAAACGGGATTAAAACTGCATACCGTGAAGCGTTTGTTGAAGTTCAGAATAAGATGACAGCAACCGATAATTACGAACTAAAGGATCATCGCAAATCCGGCGGTGTAGCTTTGGACTATAATAAAATTTGTAAAGACGCTCTTACCGCAACCGGCAATATTATGTTTACAAAAAACCTCGGCACAGATGCGAATGCAGATCATAAAAGTGATGCAGCTACCTTTGTTGTCCGAACATTTGCTGATTTTAAAACTGCTGTAAGAAATTGGTTTCAAACAGATAATCCCGCCTGGACTGTCGCTCAAATCAATACCGCTACAACTAATTGGTTGAATGCTAATAGTTTAAATACAGACGTCAGATATTGTAATTATCTGTCCGATATGTTACCCAATACGACTGTTCTTAATAACCTAAAATTAATTTCTGGTTCAAAGCAAGGTGTTAACAAAGCGGCAGCTGATGGAATTACAATAATTCATTTTGAACATATTCACTCAATCTTGAAATCCTTAATCCCATCAGGGGTTGATATTACTAATGGACAAGCAATCGACGTTGGGGATGCAACCCGTAATAAATGTGCATTTGTGTTTTGGAATGCACGGCTCGACACTTTTATACATGAAATCGGGCATCATCTTTTCTTACCACATGCAAAATACCCAACCGGCAGCCCGCCTGGAGGAAATCAGCCTGAAAGACACGATGATGATGATGCAAATTGCATAATGAGTTACAACCGCCCCAGGCCTGCTTTCTGTGGTTTGTGTCAGCTCCGGCTCCGCGGTTGGGACGCAACAAAATTAAAGAAGAATGATGCTGATAATAAGAAACCATAACGTTTATGAACTATTCAAAGAAAAATAAAAAAATAGTGTTAACTCTTTCCACTCTCTTAGTCGTTATTATATTTTGTGTAGGATATTGTAAAACCGGGTTAACTTCAAAACAAGGAACAAAATCTATGATTATTTTAAAAGTATTCCCTGAACGTCAGAACTATATTGTCGGCGAGGAAATTCAGCTCGTTATACAAATATCAAATAATTTCACTCACTCAATCGAAATCCCGGATCCCACAAAACTTTCCAGCCCTCAGCCGGAATACACTATTACAGGTCCAGAATATCCGTCGGGTAAAATATTTTCCCTGTTTTCATTGTCGCAGGAAAAGGGAAATATCAACGACAATCTCTCAAATCTACCAACTATCGCAATTGAACCTAACTCTACATGGGAAGACATCGTACCTTTGAGTTCATTTATCTCATTCACTTTGCCGGGTGAGTATAAAATTACATCTTCAATAAGATTAGATACGATAACAGCAGAAAGCCCCGCTTATACTTTTAATATTTCAGAGTTGGAGATTAAAGCAATACATCTTGGTTTAGGAACTCGGCCTCTCGAAGAAGGCGAAGGCGAGGGTGCATTTATTCAAAAATCTGGTGATTCTCACAATTTGTATACTTTTGTTTTCAAAGAAGCAAGGCCCGATATCGGTGAAACAGAAATCATTAGTCTTGTGAACCGTGGAGAGGTTAGTCAAGTTGCGAATGAGGTAATTGTTCCTTGGAGAAATAGCCCATTTTTTAATGAAATGATTAGGTGGATTGTTTGGTGTGAGGGAAAAAAAATTAAAGTATTAAATAGCATAATACTTGAACCTCTCTCGTTCGAGTTAGATGAAGAACCAGCGTACCTCATAAAACCCGCTCTGAAAATTACCGATGAGGCGGTTGAGATTCTGGTTGTGTCGAAAGATGAAAAAAATATTACTCTGATTAGAATAAAAGATAATGTAAGTGAACCTGGTAAATCGGGAGAATTAGTTTGGAAAATTCCATTACCTGATAAACCTACAGAAATACATTCTGCCTTATCACCATCAAGTTTAAACAACGAACGACACATTGCGTTTGTTGTTCAGCGAGCAGATGGCATAGAAATATTTTATACTCGCTACAATCAAGTTACCTCACCAGAGCAATTCCAGTCGGTCAAATTAGAGAATTCAAAAATGTTAATTAATGCGCCGCTCGCAATGTTCGTCAATGTTAAGGGTAAGGTTTATATTTCTGTCATTGTAGTTACAGATGAAAAATCACACACTTGCGCTCTTGCGGAAGCTGAGATAGGTAGTGACGGAAAACCGATTGGCAATATAAAGCTAAGAAATATTGGTTCATTGCCAGACTTTCTAACAGGTGGCTCAATACTATATGCAGAAAAGAATGCGATGCTTGAAAGACGGGATGTCGTAATCGTTACTGAAAGTCAAGGTCTTTACTGGTCTAACGCTGATGGTCTATTGCGTCCGGTTTCTGTTGGAGGTACACCAACTAAACCTTTATTACTTTGTCCGGGAAAAGACGTGAGTTATATCTTGTACCATGAGCCGAAACGAGGTTTGTACTTTGAACCGTTATAAAACGAATTAGGAGATTATATCAATGCAAGTACATTTTAGCGGACATACAACGCCTTCCATACGAAAGGTGAGTGAAAGCGAAATTAATAGCATTATGCCAGATGAGAACCGAGGTTGCTTTGATTATACATGGGAAGCGAACTTACAAGACGATATCTTGACTGTTTCTTTTACAGCTACAATTTTAATAAACCAAGCGCTAAACAATAATGAAGCAAGTGAAGTTGAAGCACACGAAAGACGGCATTTCGAGGATTTTCGGCGTCTTGCAAGAGAACTAAAAGAAAGCATAGAATCGGCGTTAGAAGATGGGCACGACCCTGAAATCGTTAATCGATTGGATTGGTTTGACTATGATAACTGTATAGCACGGCAAAGGTTGCACACCGAAGAGGGTATTATTGACTATTTACCCTGTATCGAACCATTATCCTCGAGGTCTATTTAGTTAAAAAATTTATTTGACAATAGCTTAAAAATTGTTAAATTATTGGTAATATTATTGTAAATTAATCAGTAAAAACGATAAATTTAAACAAATAATTATGGGAAATACAAATCAACATAATCCGGAGGCAAAATAAACTGTGAACATTTTTTTAATCATACTATTTGTCGCATTACTTATCGCTATTGTGTTTGGTGTAATTATTTTAATCAAGCGTAAAAATTCTATCAAACTCACGACTGATGAATTTAACCTATTAACGAGAAAATATTTTGACAGATATGAGCTGCGGTCATTCCTTGTTCGTGGCGACTTTAATACAACATACGAAGCGTTCGATACCGAAAAAAATAAAACAGTATTGATTCGAGTACTGCACAAAAAACTTATCTATAACGACAATGTTGCACAGCAATTTCAGTTTAAAGCTGAAATGTTAAAATATCTAGCAGAGCGTTTCCCTGGAAAACTATTCCTACAAAATATTCGTTTCGGTACCACATACGTTGACGATGAACCGCGCCCATTCATCGTAACTGATTTAATACCCGGTGTTTCGTTAGCTGAAGTGCTCAATAAACAGAACCGCCTTTCCGCCAACGATGCAATAAAAATAATCAACCAGGTAGCAAAAGCAATCTCGGCTGCTCATAGTCAGAGGATATGGATACGCGATTTAGCGCCCGGAAACATTATCTTAAGTTTAGATGATGCTGGCAATTTAGTGGTTACGCTTGCCAATATCGGAGTCCCGTTTAAAAATCTACCTTCCGATGAAGCCGTGCAATTCAAACAAGGTTACTACTCCCCCGAGGACAAACGCGGAGAATCAGTTAATGAACAATCGGACGTTTACGCACTTGCAGCTTTAACATTCAGAATGCTAGAAGGATATGACCTCTCGTATCGTAACGAAGGTGAGCCGTGGTCGGGAATTACCTCCGTGCTCGAAAATGCTTTAATGAATGATCCGCACAAACGTCCGTCTTCAGTTGAGAACTTTTTAAAATCTATAAATTCAATTCTGACTTTTAAATCGAATGTCAAAGATATTCGCTGGAGTCTCCTTATTCCACAAATTTTAAAAGGACATACAACAGTAAAGGTAAAATCATCAGGACAAGACTCAATTGCTCGAACAGCCCCCGTGCGAGGTGTTGGTATTCCTATATCCAAGCAGACAAAAGAAAAAGTTTCGAATTCTTTACTTACCGGATTAGCTACCGCTATAATTTTCTGGTTTGGTAAAAAAATTGAATCGCTTTTATCAAGTCCTAAAAAGTTTATTAAAGTTGCAATTTTTGGGATAGCAGCATTGGTAATTGGATTGTGGTATTTTGTTTTTTCACCCGATAAAACTACAATTTCAGTTTTTACAGAACCGCAGGGAGCCGTTGTTACAGTAAACGATGCACCCAGTGGAAAAAACACACCTCTTGAAAACTTCACCGTGGATGTTGGTAAATTATTAATAAAAGTTCATAAGAAAGATTTCTTTGTAGCCGAAACTTCTATCGTTACAAACGAGGGGCAGCATACGGAGTTGAGTTTTAACCTAAAGCCATCAGGAACTTTGTCTATTTCGGTAATGCCTCCGGACGCAATTGTAGTTGTTGATAATGATACAATTCCACCTTTCCAACTTGGGACTGTTGAACGATCTATTGGGAAACATCGGATTCTAGTATTCCATCCGGTTTATGGTGAAAAGACTGAAGAAGTGGAATTAAAGCAAGGGGAAAATAAAAACCTCCGATATAATCTTGCACCTTCAGGCGTTGCTGCTATGGTTGAAAGGTTAGTAATCAATTCTGAACCTTCAGGAGCATCAGTATTCATCGGTGAAATGGAGATCGGGCAAACACCATACAGAGATAGTCTTATTCAACCGGGATATCATAAAATTAAAATCGTTGTAGGACCTGATTATGAAGATTACGAACAGGTCGTTAGAATAATTGGAAATAAACCCGTAACAATCGAAGCTAAATTATCACCCGCAGGAATTATTAGTGTAACCACTCAGCCTGCCGGCATTCCGGTATTTATGGATGGAAAAGAGATAGGCATTTCACCGGTTGCTGACGTAAAGATTGCATCGGGCAGACATCGATTTAAACTACAAAAGGATGGATTTAAGGATTTCGACACTACTCTCAACATATCACAAAAACAAACTTACACAATAAGTAAAAATTTAGTTCCGATGATTGGCAAGTTGAAACTGCGTGCAAAACCTTACGGCTCGATTTATATTGACGACCAATTAAAAAAATCGGATACTGATACTCCGCTTAATATTGAAGTTCCATCCGGAACACGTAAAATCAAAATTACACACCCAAAATACGGAACTTGGGAAAAATCAGTCAGCATTAAACCGGATGAATCATTAGACATTCTGGTTGATTTTGATAAAATCTTCACTCTAACAATTACTGCCTTTGATGATGCAGGAAGCCCACTCCGTGCAGAAATATTTGTAGACGATAAATCTGATGGTAAACAGACACCATCGCAAATTAAAGTGAGGAGCGGTTTACACAAAATTGAAGTTCGGTTGACTGGTTACACACTGGCCGACGGGGTGAAGTTGATAAACTTTGAAAAGGATTTTGATCAGCCTTTAAAATTCACACTCAAAAAAGGAAGATAGATAAATTAATTTTAATAAATGAAGCTATGGCACTAAAACTTAATTGGAGGATTTATCATGAGTAAAATATTTTACAGATATCGGAATGTTACCGCAGTAATAATAGGCGTTATTATTTTCGCATTCGTTTTACCGGTTATCAGTCCGTTAACGGCACAAACGCAGGATGCTTGCGATGAAAAGATAAAGCAAGCTGAACAAAAGTTCTACGATGGACTGTTTGACGATGCGATAGCACTTTTAAACAGCTGTTTAAAAGAGAGTAGCATAACCAAGCAAGAACGAGCCCGCGCCCACGAATTGCTTGCAAAAGTATATCTCGGGAAAGATTATCAGGAACAAGCTGAAAATGCGATAAGAAAACTAATAGAGTTAGTTCCGAGTTATACACCTAACCCTGATAAAGATACACCGACTTATGTTGCGTTGGTAGAAAAAGTTAGGAGTGAACAAACGAAAGAAGGCGAACAACCGGGAGAACAAAGTCCAAAAGAAGACGGCAAGCCGTGGTATACCAATACCTGGGTGCTTATCGGGGCCGGTGTTGTAGTAGTGGGTGTGGTTGCTATATTGTTATTGACTAAAAAAGATGAGACAAAGGAAGAACCGAAACCTGTTTATTGGGATTAATTAACAAAATAGAACGGAGAATGAATTTATGAAAAATACATTGACAATTTGCATTTTATTATTAGTGTTTGGAAGTATCTTTTTCGGATGTAAAAAAGATGAAGAAACTATAGCTGTCGGTCCAATCACTGTGAACGGATTCGTTAAAGATTATAACGGGCAACCCATAAGCGGTGCGGCGGTTATTATTGCTGGAAAAACTCCCACTACAACAAGTGCGAGCGGAACTTTTTCAATTCCAAATGTAACAACCCCATATGATATTTCCGTTGTGTTAAGTGCATCCAAAGCAGCAATAGTCTATAAAGGTTTATATCGTCAGGATCCAAAGCTCTTATATTTAGAATCTGTTGGAGCAGGGACATATTATACTGCCACTATTAATGGATTCACTCCTATAATCTCAGATAGAACAACGAGAGTAATTTTTGTAAGTGGCAACAGAGCATCGGCAAGAACCACTGACCCTACAACAGGAACTTACTCTCGGACGGTTACCTGGACAGGTACTGCTGATAGTCTCGTAGGTAAATTATATCTTATTCGGTATGTAACGAACCCCGCAGGTATTACCGATATTTACGATGCTTATGCGATTAAGAATCTTACAATTAAGAATGGAATAACTTATAATAACCAGAATTTTTCTAATTCTGATTTAATCAATCCTCCCGATTTAAGTATTAGTGGTACAATGCCATATCCCGCCGATTATACTTTAAGTTTTCGCTATTTATATATGATGTTTGGTGAAGCTTTAGTTTATCTTGCTCCGGAATCTACTCCGTTACTAGGTGATTTTAGCATCTCAGTACCCTCTATACCAGATATTAAATTTGCAATATGGGGAGGCGCATCTAAAGGAACTTATCCGAATTCCCAATATACTTCATTTCGGAAGGTTGGGATTGCAGCCGGTGCCACTAGTGTAAATATTAAACTCGAAACAGCTCCACATTTAGCTCTACCTCTTAATAATTCAACTAACATTGATACATTGACTGATTTTACATGGACTCAGGGTGGTGGTGAAGGTATAAACTTATTTATTATTTATCCGGCTGTTTATTCAACTCCACCCGTAAATCCGACTTATTATATTTTCACGGCTGGAAATACTATCCGGTTACCTAATTTATCATCCCAAGGACTTGGTCTTCCGGCAAATACGGGTTATCAGTGGTACGTTTATAAGTATTTCCCAGTTCCTTCTGTTGATGATATTGCTTCTGACACATTCAGAAAATTATGGTACGGAGAAGCCTTAATGGATTTTGGCTATGGTGGATCCGAAACATTTAATTTTACAACAAAACCATAAGTTATTTAATAAATCTTTTTTTTATGAAAGGTTTTAGACAGCTAATTAACTAAACTATTAAAACATAAGGAGGACGAATCATGTTTAAGAAATGTGTTTTTAATCGTGGTGGTCCATTAGTAATTATTATTTGGACAATAATTATCACTCTGTTGTCTCAACCTCTTACCGGAGCGTTTGCTCAGGTAAAGGGAGTATGTGAGGAGAGGTTGAAAGAAGCTGAGAAAAAATTTTACGACGGTTTTTTTGATGACGCAATAGCACTGCTAAACCAATGTCTTAAAGAACCAAACATCGCTCAGCAGGAGAGGGCAAAAACCCACGAGCTATTAGCAAAAGTTTACTTGGGTAAAGATTATCTTGACCAAGCGGAGAGTGCACTTAAAAAATTACTTGAGTTAGTTCCCACTTATTCAGCTAATCCAGAAAGAGATACGCCAACATTTGTTGCCTTGGTAGATAAAGTTAAAGCTGAGCAACCCAAGAAGCCGGAACCAGTCGAGAAAAAAGAAGAAAAAGGAGCTTGGTACACAAATACATGGGTGTTGGTGGGCGCCGGTGTTGTCGTCGCAGGAGGTGCAGCATTATTACTTCTCGGCGGCAAAAAAGATTCAGACGACGGACTACAAGTAAACCCTCTCCCAGATCCGCCTGCTTTACCTTAGATAAATTTTAAATAAATATTAATAATTATAAACATATTTTAGGAGGGATTTAACATGAAAAAGTATATTATTATTTTTAGTCTTTTAGTATCCATTACGATGTTGTACGGTCAAGCCCCACAGCTAATAAACTATCAGGGTAAGTTAGATTCGTCTGGTGTTCCTATAACCGGAACACGAAATCTAACATTTTCAATCTACAGCGATACTGCTTCACTAACTGCGCCGTTGTGGACTGAAACACAAAATAACGTAACAATTATGAATGGTATTTTTAATGTTCTATTAGGAAGTGCTACACCTTTTTCGGGAACTTTGTTCACAAATCCGGGAGAAAGGTTTATAGGAGTAAAGGTAGGAACGGCTTCAGAGATGAAACCAAGACTTAAAATCGCTAGTGTTGCTTACTCCTTGCGTGCTGAGCAAGCAGATGGTGTTGCTGACAACACAATAACAAGCGCAAAAATAGTGGATGGAACAATTGCATCTGCCGACATTGCTTCAAATTCGGTTACTACTGTTAAGATATCAGATATTAATGTAACAACTGCTAAAATTGCTGATAACGCTGTTACCTCGGCAAAAATTTTAGACGGTGTGGTTGCGGCTGCTGATATTGCTTCAAACGCGATTACTACTGTTAAAATAGCAGATAACAACGTTACAGCGGCTAAAATTGCAGATGAACCAGGTATAGCTTCGAACCACTATTTAGGCGGGATAACACTTACAACTGGTGCAATGATGGATATTACTACTGTTAGCATTACAATCCCTAATGCGGGTTATATTGTTGTTTATGGGAAATGTTATTTTCATCTTACAGGCGTTACATCTCAAAATACTGTATTAATACAAATTGATGAAACTGCAGGGGGCACATGGACGACACCCTATTATCAATATCTTGGTAATGATGTATACTCCAGTGCATCAGCAACTTATCGTCTTCCTGCAAATGTTACACGTATATTTTATAAAACAGCGGGGACCTACACATTTAGATTAGAAGGTATGGAATATAATGCAAGTCCTGCCACGGCGATAGTATATTACCCGATGATACATGCGATTTATATCCCAACAGCTTATGGAGTAGTAACGACAAAACAAGATTTAACACCACCAGACGATGGCATATCACCAACTGGTATCCGGTAATATCATTGAACCATAACGATGAGAGGTATGAAAATGAAAATTAAATATTTTATGTTATTAATCATATTTACTATCTTAATTTTACCGCGCATAATTAACGCACAAATAAAATTAGAAACCTCAACCCAAAGTAATGCTGGCGGCATGTCTCAAAGTGGAGCTTTTACACTAACTTCTACCTTCGGTCAACCTTCACCGATTGGTGTGGGAGCGAGTGGACTAATAAACTCTTCTAGCGGCTACATTTATCAAGTTACGATAGATGCTACTGCACCGACTATCTCATTAGCTTCTATATCTCCTCCGGTAGCTGCTCAGCAGGTTACAGTCTCGTTTACGATAACTGATTTATCCGGTGTTGCAAGTGCCACATTGTTTTATCGCCGGGGTGGCGATCAAACATTCACATCTATCGCTTTAGCTTTAACAGGCGCTACTTATGATGGTGTAATTCCGGCAATCTCCGTTACTTCGCGTGGGTTAGAATTTTATATGACCGCTACAGATGTTTATAATAACATTGCCCGTTTTCCTGTGACTGATATTTATTCTGCACAGGTTGTTATTTTAGGTGGAGTTACAAAAACAACAGCACAACCCGCCGGCAGCGAACAAAACGCATACAGGTTGATTTCCCTGCCGATTAACGCAACTAATAAAACTCCCAGCGCAGTCTTGGAAGACGATTTAGGAATTTACAATAATACTAAGTGGCGGTTTTTTGAATTGAAGGACGGAAAATTACCTTATGTTGAGTATGGAAACACCTCGCAAATGCTTCCGGGTAAATCTTTTTGGTTGATTGTAAAGGACGCAGGAAAAGTTATAAGTACTGGCGCGGGTGTTTCTAATTTCACACATAGAACTTATCCCATTCAGTTAGATACTGGTTGGACGTTTATCGGTAATCCATTTAACTTCGATATTCCGCTTGGTAATTTGGTTAGGAAAAGTGGCAGTGCTTTGGACCTTCGCAATTACGCCGGAAGCTGGTCAAATTATTACGGTGCTTTAATTCCGTTTGAAGGATATGCTGTTTCAAATTTGTCAGGTTCGATAGATACTCTATTTGTCAATCCCATGGTAGGAGTCGTTTCATTAAAACAGGTTGCTGAAAAATCAGAGGTTGTTATCTGGAAAATCAAAATATCGGCAGAATGCAGAGGCGCCAAAGATGATGATAATGAAATAGTTATATCTCAATCGGCAAAGGTTGATTATGATGAATTAGATAAACCAGAACCACCCGTAATCGGCGAATTTGTTTCTGTCTATTTTCCTCGCTCAGACTGGGGAAAGATATTAGATAAGTTCTGCGTTGATGCCCGCCCTAATCCTGCGGATGGTGCGGATTGGGAATTCGAAGTTCTCAGTAATATCGAAGATAAAATTGATTTAAAATTTGATGGATTGGAAAACATACCGCTTGAAACCGAAGTTGTTCTGATTGATAAGCTGATAAAATCAACTCAATATTTGAGACAATCGGATAAATACTCTTTCACGAATCTATCCAAATCTAATTCGAGAAAAATGAATTTATTGGTTGGTAGCCATTCATATATCAAAAACAAACTAACAGAAATTGGGGCGATTCCGTCTGATTTCGAGCTATCACAAAATTTCCCTAACCCATTTAATCCAACAACTATTATTCGTTATGGCTTGCCTAATGCTGCTCATGTAACTATAAAAATTTATGATCTACTCGGACAAGAAATTATAACACTTGTGGATGAATCGCAGGAAAACGGTTATCGTTCGGTTGAATGGAATGGGAAAAATAATTTAGGTATTGAAGCGGCAAGTGGTTTGTATTTCTACAGGATTGAAGCGGCCGATATACAAAATCCGGGTAAGAAATTTGTACAAGTTAAAAGGATGCTCTTAATGAAATAAGGCTTGAATATCTCGGAATTTTAAGATGTTTTACGTTCTTTGGAACGCTTTCAGTTCTTTCTATCACGAGCCGGTCAAATTTAAGACCGGCTTTTTATTTGATTTCTTCATCAAAGTTTTGTAATTTTAAACCAAGTTTTAATAAATAGAGTTTTATCTACTAAAAAACATTTCGTTTCAGTCAAACACATAAAAGGTTTCCATTTTGTTAAATCAATTTACTTACTTCAAACCAAGAACCGAAAAAGAATTAATAGAGAAGTTAGATAATGTTAAACAAGGAATAAAAATTCTGGCTGGCGGCACTGATTTACTTATCTATATGAAACAAAATATCGTGCAGCCAAACGTACTTATCGATATTAAAGGTGTAAAAGAATTTTCAAAGATAATTACAGAATCAGACGGCTCAATAACAATCGGGGCATCTGTTACCTGTAATGACCTAATCGAGAATGAGTGCATTCAAAACCATTTCCCGATTTTGGTCGAAGCAGCTAAAACACTTGGCTCTTACCAGCTACGAAATCGAGCTACCGTAGTCGGTAATATCTGTAACGCATCTCCCGCGGCTGATATGGCTGGACCTTTACTAGTGCTCGGGGCTTCAGTTTTAGTTGGTAACCAAAGTGGTGGACGCGAAATCCCACTCAAGGATTTCTTCACCGGTGTCAAAAAAAATGCACTTAAACCAAGCGAATTTGTGAAAGCGATAAGAGTCCCAGCATACTTCCGAGATGCTAAAAGCGGATACATGAAAGCCTCACGCATCAAAGGTCACGACCTCGGTATTTGCAACGTCGCGATGTGTCGTGTTAACGGAACTTTCAAAGTTTCAATCGGATCATGCGCTATTACACCGGTATTGCTTCAGGATTTTGATAGCTCGACAGTAAGCAGCGATTTAATTATCGCCGCGGCTATGAAAAAAATAAACCCGATAGACGATATAAGAGGTTCAAAAGAATATCGGAAACACATGGTGCAAGTATTTATTAAAAGATTATTAGAGAGAGAGAATGGAAAATAAAACTATAGAAATACAAATCAACGGTAGGAAATATTCTCGTGCTGTTCCATACCATAAAACATTATTAGAATTTCTCCACGATGACCTCGCTATACTAAGTGTAAAAGAAGGCTGCGGCGAGGGCGAGTGCGGCGCTTGCACAGTGCTGATAGATAACAAACCCGTCAACTCTTGCCTCATCCTTGCGGTTGAAGCTGACGGAGCTTCAATAAGAACTGTTGAAGGTGAAGCAAAGGACGGTAAGCTTTCACCTCTTCAAGAATCATTCAAAAAAAACCATGGAACACAGTGCGGCTTTTGCACGCCGGGGATGATTATATCTGCACAGTCGCTGTTAGAAAGAAATCCCAAACCGGACGAAGAAGAAATTAAAGAAGCAATTGAAGGCAACTTCTGTCGCTGCACAGGCTACAGGCAGATTATTGATTCAATTTCAGAAACCGCTTCAACAACAAAGCAGAAATAATTATCTCGATTATGGCTAAAGAATATAAATACATAGGTAAAGGCGCTCCACGTATAGATGCGGACGTAAAACTAACGGGTCAAGCTACTTATGTGGGCGATATGTCATTTCCCGGAATGCTGTATGCAAAAATGCTGACATCACCACACGCACACGCAAAGATTAAAAAGATTAATACATCTAAAGCAAAGGCACTCAACGGGGTTATGGCGGTTTTAACCGGCGAGGATTTAGACTACCACGTAGGGCTTTATCTAGTCGATAAAAGAATTCTCGCGCGCGAAAAAGTCCGATACCACGGCGAACCGGTTGCGGCTGTGGCAGCAGATACTTTAGAAATCGCTGAACAAGCTGTTAAGCTGATCGAAGTCGAATACGAAGAGTTAAAACCGCTGCTCGACGTAGAAGAATCTTTTAACGAAAGAAATAACCTTGTCCATCCTGACCTCGGTAATTACAGTCATTTGAAGGCGGCGTTTTATCCTCAGCCCGGAACTAACATTTGTCATGTCTCCAAAATCAGGAAAGGAGATATTGAAAAAGGGTTTGAGGAATCCGATGTAATATTTGAAAAGGAATACAACAACCCTTCAGTACAGCATGTGCCTATGGAAACACACGGGGCAATAGTTCAATGGGGGATTAGTGATAGAGTTACAATCTGGACGAGTGCACAATCGCCTTTCACAGTACGGAATCTTTTCTGTCATACATTCAAATTATCTCATCATCGGGTACGAGTAATTGTTCCGTATGTCGGTGGTGGGTTCGGCGGTAAAGCTGGAATTCATTTAGAACCTTTAGTCAGTTGTTTGTCTCGCCTTGCCGGAGGCCGCCCTGTAAAATTAATCGCAACAAGAAAAGAAGAATACAACACGTTACCTTGCCGCTGCGGACTTAGGTATAAAATTAAAACCGGTTTGAAAAGTAACGGTAAAATTGTAGCGCAAAAACTTACACTATTGTGGAGCGCTGGCGCTTATGCCGATTATGCCGTGAACGTAACTCGTGCGTCGGGATATTCTGCCGGAGGACCGTATTACTATCCGAATATTTCAACAGACTCATATTCGATTTATACGAATATGGTTTTTGGAACTGCTTACAGAGGATTCGGGCATGTAGAATTATTCTGGGGATTAGAAAGCCAGATGGATTACTGTGCCAGGCAGTTGGGCATAGACCCATATGATTTCAGGATGATGAATTTATTAAAATCCGGCGACATTACTCCTACGGGTGAGTATATTGCCGAGTCATCGGGAGACGTTAGGAAATGTTTGGATACTGTAGCAAAAGAGATTGGTTGGACGGGTATAAAATCAGAAGAACAGAGAGTAATCGAATTTAAATCCGGAAAAGTCCGCGGCAAAGGTTTTGCAGTGTTGCACAAAGCGCCGGCTATGCCTACCAATACATCCAGCTCGTGTGTTATTAAAATGAATGAGAACGGTTCAATCATTCTCAACATCTCTGCAACTGATTATGGCAACGGCACTTACACGCCTATGGCTCAGATCGCTGCTGAAGAACTCGATATTCCTTTGTCTAAAATTCATGTGGCGTACGAAACAGATACAGACCGCGACCCTTACGACTGGCAGACAGTTGCATCCCGTTTCGCACCGATGGGCGGACGTGCAGTTATTAACGCTTGTAATGATATGAAAAGAAAGATGTCGGAGGTTGCTGCAAAAGTCTTCGCTTGTTCTACCGATGATTTTATTTTTCAAGATGAGAAAGTAATTTATAAAAATGATTCTCAGAAGTTTATTCCTTACGATAAACTTGCAATCGGTTATACTTTTCCTAATGGTAATGCTATCGGAGGACCGATAATAGGTGTTGGTGTATATATGGCAGAAGGATTGACGAATTTAGATAAAGAAACCGGACAGGGTTTGCCTGCTTTTAATTGGACTTACGGTGCACATGCAGTTGAAGTCGAGGTGGATGTCGAGACAGGTGAGTTTACAATACTTAAAATTGCATCTGCATTCGATGTTGGAAAAGTTCTCAATTACGAATCATTAAAGGGCCAGGTAATAGGCGGAATAATACAAGGGCTTGGGACTGCGATTTGTGAAAGGTATGTGTACGACAAGAAAGGTCGGCTGTTAAACAATTCATTCACAGATAATAAAATTCCTACTGCTAAAGATATCCCGCTGGAAATTGTTCCAATATTTCTCGAAACCCCTCACGATAAAGGCGCATACGGTGCGAGAGGTGCGGCTGAGCATCCAATGATTTCTGTGGCACCCGCTATCGGTAATGCGCTAAGAGATGCACTCGGTATAGAGTTGACAGAAATGCCAATTCGTGCCGAGGATGTTTGGAAAGCTTTGAAAGAGAAAGAATTGGTTTTTGATTCCGCCGAGGTTTAAAATAGCTTCTTATGTAAAAAATTATTTCGAGCAAAAAGAAAATAGTCTGTTCTCCGTTCATTCAATTTTTAAAAACGCTGTGAATTATTCGGATGGAGATTCTTTATTATCAATTACGAATTCAACTATTCCGATTAGTCCCACGAGTATTAGAGTCGATGAACCACATTTCTACGAAAATCTTTTCAATCATGCCAAGTCTGGGATTAAGATGAATTTGAATTACCCGATTCTCCAGATTAAGGATTCGCAAATATCAATTTTGGATGCAGAAGTTATCAACACACGCCTTGAATCTTTGTCTCTGCCCTCATATAATCGGGTGGAGATGTTTGCGGATGAGGTTTATAAACAATGTCAAACGAGTAAAGGTATTATCCAACTGTTTCATAAATACGAAGGTAACAATACCGTCCTGAAAAAAATTGGTGAAATTATTGCTTCCTTAAGAGAGAGTATCATAAGTGATAACCCGACAAATTTTGAGTTATATTTAGGTAAGCTCTTAGGATTAGGTAGCGGCTTAACGCCCTCCGGTGATGATTTTATCTACGGATATTATGCCGCGCTTAGAACTTATGATATTAGACCGGAATATTCAAAGAGAATTGAGTATGTGATTGATGTCGGTAAAGGGAAGGTCGGAGATATTAGCATGAGTTTTCTTAAAGCTCTTCGACTGGGACATATTTATTTACCGCTAAAACAGTTATTCCAAAGCTTGAGCGCCGATAATAATATTGTACACCCAATAACTGCCATGATGAATTATGGGTCAACCTCCGGTTGCGATATGCTCGCTGGAGTATTATTCGCTTTCGAATCTAATTAAATGAAAACGATATGGACAAGATAATCATAAAGAAAAATTCTTACTTCGATTCTGTAAGCTTAATGACAATTTCCGAAAAAGGAAAATCTTTTCCGGGCGTATTAGATATTGTAGTTTCAATGGGGACTGAAACTAACAAGCAACTGCTTGAAGAAGTAGGGTTTTCAGAATCACTGTTGGTTGGAGTTGGACCAAACGATTTAATAATTGCCGTTCGTGCTGAGGACGATACGGCGATAGATACAGCAGCTAGGAGAATTGAGGAACTTCTCACTGAAAAGGATATAATATCCGAAACTGCAGAAGTGGAAAAAGTTACCTCGCTACAGTTTGCAATTCGACAAAATCCGGAGTCAAATTTTGTGATAGTTTCGGTGCCCGGTGAATATGCATTCATTGAAGCAAAGAAAGCTCTTCAATCTGAGAAGCACGTTCTGTTGTTCAGCGATAATGTTTCTCTTGAAGATGAAAATGACCTGAAAGAATACGCGGTTTCGAAAGGTTTGCTTATGATGGGACCCGATTGCGGAACTGCCGTTATTAACAATATTCCGCTTGCATTTGCAAACGTAATTCCTTATGGACCAATCGGAATTGTTGGAGCTTCCGGTACAGGAAGTCAGGAAGTTAGCACCTTGATTGCGCGTGCCGGTTCTGGAATTACTCAATTAATCGGAACGGGCGGACGAGACTTGTCGGAAAAAATTGGCGGTAAAATGATGCTGCTCGGCATTGAGGCTTTTGAAAATGATACTAACACAAAAGTAATTCTCCTGATCTCGAAACCTCCTTCTGCAGCAGTTATGGAAAAAGTCTTAGTGCGAGCATCGAGATGCACTAAGCCGGTTATAGTTCATTTCATCGGCGGCGACAAGACTGTTGTTGAGAAATATAGACTAACGGCGACAGAATCTTTGGAAGAAACTGCCCGTAAAGCTGTAGAAATTGCGACTTGTAAGAAGCTGAGTTTTGCGATCGATGAAACTGAATTGGAAAAGATCGCTCTTTCTGAAGTTTCGAAAATGAATAAGAGTCAGAAATATATCAGAGGGCTTTACTCAGGCGGAACACTCTGCGATGAATCGATGGTGTATCTTCAGAAAAAATTCGGTAAGATATATTCCAACACTCCACTAGATAAAGAGTATAAGTTACAAGACAGCCGTATTTCTGAAAAAGACACTGTTGTGGATTTGGGTGACGATGAATTTACAAAAGGTAAAGCCCATCCGATGATAGATCCGTCGTATCGAAAGTTGAGATTACTTAACGAGTCAAAAGATTCTGAAGTTGCCATCGTCCTGCTCGATATAGTCATCGGTTATGGTTCTCATCCCGACCCGGCGGGTGCGATGCTCAACACAATTGTTGACGCCAAAAAGGATTTTGAAAAACGTGGTCAGTATTTATCCGTCGTTGTATCCGTTTGCGGTACAGAAAACGATCCGCAAGTGTTATCACAGCAAGAAGCGAAGTTAAGGAATGCAGGCGTAGTTTGTATGCCGAGTAATTATCAAGCAGTCCGGTTAGCGGCGAAGATTAAGGAGATTATTTTGAAAGGATAATGAATAAAAATGTTCTGTATATTGTGCTATAAATATTTTGTCTTTAAAGAGACAAATAATAGAAAATGTTAGTCTCAGGTAAAGATATTAATAAAATGATTTAACAATCAAAATAATGTCACAAAAAATTAAAAAATTATTCTCAAATAAACTGTCAGTAATCAACGTCGGGATTGAATCGTTCCATAAAGACTTAATTTCACAAGAAGTAAATTCAGTGCATGTTCAATGGAAACCGCCCGCGACAAATAATAAAAATGCAATCGCAGCGTTAAAATTACTTTATACAGACGCTGTGGAAGAAGCCAATCGCAAAGTTGTTGAAATTGTCTCGAACGGTCATCCGAAACTAATAGGTACCGGCATCGCCAAAGATATCATTAACGGCTTAACTCCTACAACGTTTCTTCATGCGGGACCACCAGTAACATGGGACAGAATGTGTGGTCCGATGCGCGGAGCAGTCATTGGCGGTATTCTCTACGAAGGTTTGGCGAAGAATGTGAACGATGCCGAAAAACTTGCATCTTCAAAAATCGATTTTCATCCGTGCCATCACTTTCATGCAGTCGGACCTATGGCGGGTGTTCTAACACCGTCGATGCCGGTTTGGATTGTAAAGAATGAAACATACGGCAATCTCGCATACGCCACAATGAATGAAGGTCTGGGAAAAGTTTTAAGATTTGGCGCTTATGGTCCTGAAGTTATTCAGCGCTTAAATTGGATGCGAGATGAGTTGTATCCAGTCATTAAACACGCTCTTGAGATTAAAGGTGCTATAGATTTGCGTGTCCTGATTGCACAAGCTTTGCAGATGGGGGATGAGTGCCATAACAGGAATAAAGCATTCACTTCGCTTTTATACCGTGAACTCGCACCAGCTATAGTAATGACCGACTTTAGTAATGAGAAAAAAGCAAAAGTTTTGGAATTCATTAATTCAAATGACCATTTTGGTTTGAACCTTTCGATGCCTGCCGCAAAATCAATAATGGAACCGACGGAGGAAATTGAAAACTCGACGATTGTTTCTACGATGGCAAGAAACGGAACTGATTTTGGAATCAGGGTTGCCGGCTTGAAGGGACAGTGGTTTACATTTGAATCACCAAGAGTAAAAGGACTTTATTTTCCGGGCTATTCGGAAAAAGACGCAGCGCTCGACCTTGGCGACTCTGTGATAACGGAGACTTCGGGTTTTGGTGGATTTGCAATGGCTGCAGCACCTGCAATCGTCGGGTTCGTGGGCGGCAAACCAGCCGATGCAATTAACTACACGCAAAAAATGTATCAGATTACAATGATTGAAAGCCGTTTCTTTCAGATACCTGCACTCGGTTTCAGGGGAACTCCCACCGCAATTGATATTCGAAAAGTAATTGAAACCGGAATCCTGCCCATCATCAACACGGGTATTGCTCATAAAGATGCAGGGGTTGGACAAGTGGGAGCTGGACTTGTAAGTCCACCAATGGAGTGTTTTGAGAAAGCTGTTGTAGCTATGAGCTTTGGTTCAGCTAACAATTTTGAAATATAAACTATTATATAAAATTCACAAAGGAGATAAATAATGAAAGTAATTGACTTAACACAAAGATTATCTATTATGACACCGGCGTGGCCCACATACGAGCCGTTGAAAGTGCATTTCTTCAAACGACTGTCATCGAATGGAGCTAATGGACAAATAATCAGCACAAGCAATCATGTAGGCACACACATGGACGGAGAAATTCATTTCGACACTGCAGGCAGAACAATCGGCGACCAACCGTTAGAAGATTTTATCGGCGCTGGAGTTGTTGTGGATATTTCAGACGTAATGGAAGATTATGATATTTATACTCCCAAAATGTTGATGGAACGAGCGGACATACGTAAGGGCGATATTTTAATAATTAATACTGGTTACCATAAGTATGCATGGGATCAACCAGAAGCTGATGAAATCCGTTATTTCTGTAAACACCCTGGACCGACGCGCGAATTTGTAGATTGGTGTGCTAAAATGAAGTTTAAGTGGATCGGTGTCGATTGCGGCAGTGCAGACCACCCGATGAACACAATAATCAGAAAATGGTCGGAGGACCTCTACGGGTTAGCGACGGAATGTTCTAACTATTTCAAGAAGAAATATGGTAAAACTCTAGAAGAAATTTTCCCCAAAGAAGATTACCAGCAGATGCACTTCAAACTTTTTCCCAAAAGAATTATACATGCTGAGAATGTTGGCGGTGATATAGATAAGTTATGTAATAAGAGAACAGTTATTGGTGCTTTCCCTTGGCGGGGTATTGAACTTGAGTCATGCATTTGTAGAATTGTCGCGTTCCCGGATGCGAAGTGATAATAACATTGTTGCTGATGGAAAATCTAACTCGCTGACTGACATAGTTGAGCGACTTCGGAATGGTTCAATATCTGCAGATGGTTACTTGAATCAGCTTGAAGAAAAATTCAATAGGATCGAACCACAGATACATGCGTTTATTCCGGAAACTGATCGTTTCAAAAGATTACGTCGGGATTTAGCTGACCTTATCAAAAAATATCCTGATCCTCAAAACCGTCGTCCCCTTTTTGGGATTCCAGTAGCAATTAAAGATTTGTACCATGTAGATGGTTTTGAGACAAGAGCAGGAAGCCAATTACCGCCCGAAGTTCTGAAAGGTGAAGAGGGTGAAATAGTAAAATCACTAAAAGCTGCCGGTGCATTAATTCTAGGAAAAACTGTCACAACTGAGTTCGCGTATTTTGCACCCGGTCCCACGAGGAATCCGCACAACTTAAATCATACACCGGGTGGTTCGAGCAGTGGTTCGGCGGCGGCTGTTGCGGCGGGACTTACACCATTAGCTTTCGGTACACAAACAATCGGATCAATAATTCGGCCTGCCGCGTATTGCGGTGTGGTAGGGTTTAAACCAAGTCAGGGAAGAGTTTCCACAAGCGGTATTATTCCACTCGCGCCCTCGATGGATCAGGTTGGAATGTTCACTTCAGATGTAGAAAGTGCTGAGTATATATCTTCTATCCTGTTCAAAGATTGGAGAATTAAAACGGAAACTGCCCCGAATAAATTTGTCATACCCGAAGGTCCATATCTTAAGAATGCTGATATCGCCGCACTTAAGCATTTTGAAGGTGTTTGTAAATTACTAACTAATTCTGGATTTGATATTATCTCGATGCAAATGATGAATGATTTTGACGAAATTGCACACACCCACAAACGCTTGGTAGCCGCAGAATCAGCGCTCGTACACAAAGAGTGGTTTGCTAGATTTTCTAATCAATACCATCCGAAGACCGCAGAATTAATTCGGAGTGGACAAGCAATATCGTCAATTGAATTAGAACAATGCCGTCGAAGCTGTTCAAAACTTCGTGACGACATAGTTAGATTAATGGATAATCACAATATCGATGCGATATTATCTCCGTCTGCACCAAGTCCTGCGCCTTTTGGTTTAGAATCAACAGGAGATCCCGTTATGAACCTACCTTGGACGCATGCTGGGTTGCCGGTAATAAATATTCGGTCCGGGATGTCGAGCGATAAATTGCCGTTTGGTCTTCAAATAACGGGAAAATATGGTTTTGATGAGGAACTTCTCCAAGTTACGAAGGAACTAAAGAAATCCCTCGAATAGGTCCGGAGCTATTAAACTATTCATTATAACTATTGTCTAAATTTTAGATAAAAAATAAAATAATGTCGTTAAAGTCGGATTTAGAACTTGTCAATGAATTTCAAGCTGGTAAGGTAGAAGCATTTAATGAGCTTGTCCGGCGCTATCAGCAAAAAGTATATTGGATTGCTCGTCGTTTGGTTGGTGGTCACGATGAAGCCGATGATGTTACGCAGGAAGTATTCGTCAAGGTCTATAAGAAGATAAAAGATTTCAGAAGTGATTCATCGTTTTACACTTGGGTTTATAGAATTACAACAAACACTGCAATCAACGTATTGCGACAGCGGAAAATCGTAGACCTCGTTCGGTTTGATGAAGCGTTTCCGGTACTTAGTTCTATGAGCGATGAATCTCAAAACCCATTTAGGAAGTTAGAGCATGCAGAAAACCAATCATTGCTGGAAGCAGCTATTGCTCAGCTTCCCGCAAAACAGAAAAAAGTGTTTGTGCTGAGATATTATGAAGAGATGCCCTATGAAGAAATTTCAAGAACGTTGAAAATATCCGTTGGTGGACTCAAGGCGAATTACTTTCACGCGCTAAAAAATATACAAAAGTACGTAAAACGAAAAACTGAAATATGAGATGTAAAGAAATAAAATATCTGCTTCCGGAATTTGTTGAGCATAAGCTACCTCCCGAGGAAAAAATGACTATTTCGCAACATCTGGAAAGTTGCAGAAATTGTTCGACTGAATTTAGACAAATTATAGATTTGTACGCTCGTTTGGAAAACGAACCAACGAATCTACCCCCACAGTCATATTGGAATAATTTAATTCCTCTAATTCACAGTCGGATAGAAAGAAAATCTGGAAGACTATACAAGGGGCTATTAGCAAAATTTTCAATTCCAGTTGCTGCGACAATATTAGCAATAGTGGTGTTGGTCCGGGTTTTTACTGGAATTAGTCCTGAAGCTCAGCCTGTATATAATACTCAATCGGTGCTCAACAACATTATCACCGAATTAAATGCCAGTGATATTACAAACATGAGTGTCGAAGAACTAAAACTTCTAAGTTATTTAGAACAAAAAGACGATAATGGAACCGATAGTTATGTAATTAAAAAAATTCTCAACGACCAGAACAGCGTTGTCGAAAGCGATTATGTCGGCGTTGAGTCGGCTGTAAGAATTATGAATGATGATGAAATCAATAAACTAATCTCTTATTTAGATCAAAAGTAAAAATTGTATAAGGTGTGATATGAACCCAAAAAGAATCATAATACTAAGTATGATTACCGTTTTCACGTTGTCAGCTTTATCAACCGCTCAGCCGCAGGGCGAAAGATGGCGAGACATGATGGGACCGGAACGGATTGAAAAGTATAAAAAAATGCGGTTACTTGAAGTATTAGAATTACAAGAAGAATCCGCAGTTCGTTTTAATGCCAAATACAACTTGCACGAAGATAAGATTCGTGAACTACGGAATATTCAAGATGAGATTCAAGAGCGCCTCGAAGAAGTTATAAAACTCCAGAGTGAAATAGGGAAGGACGGAAAAGAAATTCGAAAATATCTTGATCAAATTGAAGATAACCGCTCGAAATTGATGGATGAGGACAAGAGATTTCTAAAAGAAATGCGTGATTTTTTATTGCCAGAACAGATGGCAAAGTATTACATTTTTCAGAAGAATTTTGAACGCGAATTACGCGAAGCTATCCGAGAGATGCGGAAAGACATGCCAAGACACAGAATGAGAGACTAGAAAAAATATTTTTGATTGCAGATTTCATGTATTAAATTATCAAGGTCTACAACTAGATGCCCACCATTTTTGTAAATCCCGTGTAGGTATATTATATTCAATGAAATTTTAAAAAATACCAGAGATATGAGACGAATATACCTTGACCATACAGCAACAACCCCGCTGGACCCGATTGTTTTTGAAGCGATGAAACCATATTTCCTTGATAAGTATGGAAACCCGTCATCGATTCATCGGTTTGGACAGGAAGCGAAAGCTGCAATCGAAGAAAGCCGCGGGATAATTGCTAAGCTAATTGGCGCACAATCGGCTGAAGTTATTTTCGTGGGAAGCGGTACCGAATCGGATAATATGGCTTTGAAAGGTGCGGCGCTCAAGATGAGGGCTTCGGGAAAGAACCATATCATCACAACAAAAGTCGAGCATCCTGCAGTGCTTGAAACCTGTGAATACTTAGCGGAACATGGTTTTAAAATTTCATTTTTAGATGTCGATAAGTTTGGCTCTGTCGATCCTGACCTTATTAAAAAAACAATAACGCCAGAAACTGGTCTGATCTCGATTATGTATGCGAATAATGAGGTTGGGTCTTTCAATCCGATTGCTGAAGTGGGCAATATCGCACGAGAGAATGGAATAATATTTCATACCGATGCAGTTCAAGCATTCGGGAAAATTCCGGTTGATGTAAACGCTTTGAATGTGGACTTGCTATCTATTACCGCTCACAAACTTTACGGTCCAAAAGGCATTGGTGTATTGTTCATCCGTCGTGGTGTTGACGTAGAAAAATTGCTACACGGCGGCGGACAAGAATGGGGTAAACGCGCGAGCACCGAAAGCACTCCGCTAATAGTAGGTTTTGCTAAGGCGGCAGAGATTGCATCGAGTATGATGAATTCAGAATGGGATAGATTAGCAATATTAAAGAAGTATCTAATGGACGAGATAATGAAATTATTTCCCTACGTAATTTTTAATGGTAACACCGAAAAGTCGTTAGCAAATTTGCTTAGTGTCTCCTTCGATAATTCAAAAATAAAAGTTGATGGCGAAGCGCTTATATTAGGATTGGATTTAGAGGGTGTAGCGGTATCGAGCGGGTCGGCTTGTACTTCAGGAAGCGTGAAACCTTCGCATGTATTACTCGCACTGGGAAGAGATATTGAAACAGCAAAGGCATCCGTCCGCTTTTCTATGGGAAGAAGCACAACCATAACAGACCTCGACTATGCTTTAAAAGCATTAACTAAAGTAGTAAAAAGTTCAAGCCAATAAATACACTTAACGGTTGGAATACTCAAATACTGACTTGTTTATTTTCTCCCATTCCCTGATAGCAATTCCATAACGAACACCTCTCTCGCTTACTATTAATTCGTGGAAATTCCCTAACTTCATGAATTCCCTGAGTATTAAAGTGCCCGCTGTTATTATGTCGGCACGACCTTCAGTTGCATCTGAGAGGGCGCGGATTTCTTCGGAACGCATCTTGCAAAGCTTTTCAAATATTTTATTAATACTTTCAAAGGATAGTTTGTAACCGCTTATCTTGGCTACATCAAACTGGATAATACCCTGGTCGATTGAAGCTAATGTCGTAGGCGTTCCGGCTACACCAATGAGCGTAGCATCGGAGTATTCAAATTCACCGAGTTTTGAAATAGTGTTCTTTACATAATCAATTGCAAGTTGAATTTCGGTGGTGCTCGGTGGGTTGTTTGCAAAAAATCTTTCTGAAATTCTTACAGCACCGACATTAATTGAATTAGTGGATGTTACCGCCTTTACCGTTCCTTTGGAAATTTCTGTGCTGCCTCCACCAATATCGATCACAACTATATTTTTATCGGAAAAAATTCCGCTGATTGCGCCCCGGTAACCCCAGTAGGCTTCTTCTTTTCCTTCGAGTATTTCTATGTCAATATTAGTTTCAGATTTTACAAAGCTCACAAACTCTTCTGAATTTGCTGCTTCTCGCAGAACACTCGTACCGAATGCAATAATAATTTCCGGTTTGTATTTATGAATGATTTTTTTATATTCATTGAAAACATCCACTACCCGAACGAATGCCTGTTTGCCAACCATCCCGTCGGCATCAATATTTTTTCCGATTCTTGGTGTTCGTTGTTCGTATGCTAATGTTTTAATATTGCCTTCTTCAATTTCAGCAATAAGTAATAACACTGTATTCGTGCCGATATCGATTGTCGCAATCTTCATATTGTATTCCTTAGATTTTATGTTTTATCTGTTCGCGAAGTCGCTGCTATTGCAATCCATTCACCTTCGGTTATCAACTCGAGAATGGTTAATCCTTTCTCGGATATTTTTTCCCGAATAGAATATTCATCATTGGTCAATAATCCTGAGAATAATATTGTACCGTTTTCTTTTAAACGCTTTGTCATTTCGGGAAACAGTTCTAAAATTGTCGGCAAAGCTATGTTGGCAGTGATCAAATCATATTTGCGTACCGGTAATTCTGAAAGGGGTTTGTCCGAAATTTCTATGTACCGTTCAAGATCGTTGGCAGAGACGTTTTCGTTTGCGTTCGATATAGACCACTCGTCGTTGTCGAGGCCGAGTGAAAAATCAGCTCCCAACTTGATTGCGGCAATTGAGAGTATACCTGTTCCGGTACCGACATCTAATACATTATCACCTTTTTTTATATATTTTTCAAGTAAGTTTAAAGTTAACCGGGTTGTTTCGTGATAACCCGTTCCGAAAGACATTTTTGGGTCAATCTGAATTATTATTTTATTGTTTGAGTTTTGATATTCTGCCCAGGATGGTTTGATGACTAATTTTGAACCAATTTCAATTGGCTGTATAGTGCTTTCCCACTGTTTGTTCCAGTTTTCTTCCTGTATTTCTTTTATCCTTATATCAGCATTAGACGATATTGTTCGGAGTATTGTTTTCAAATCCTGCTGAAGCTGTGAATATTTTTCCTCGCTCCAAAGTGATTTATCGATGTAACAAAGTAATTCCGTATCCGTGTCCATAAACCCGTGACAACCGAGTTCGGTCATTGTAGGAATGAGTAATTCTTGTTGTGGTTTACTCGCACTGATTGATATTTCGAGATAAGTTTTCACTCCCGTGTAGAAAATTAATTAATACTCGTGATAGATAATGTGTAATAAAACTTTGCCAACAGCTTCGAGGCTCTCCGCCGAGCACTTATCGGGTGTGTCTTGTAATGTGTGCCAGTACTTGTTAGTGGCGTCAGGATAGTTAAAATCTATGAGGTTGATCGTTTTGATTCCAACTTGGTTGAGTGGGAGATGGTCGTCGATAATTTCCTGTCCAATATCGTCAACGAAATAACTTATATTCAAATCTTTAGCAGCAAACCAAACCTTCTGTACGATGTCCGGTGCATATCGCATTGAATAACC
Source organism: uncultured Ignavibacteriaceae bacterium (assembly GCA_964581995.1). Classification (GTDB taxonomy): domain Bacteria; phylum Bacteroidota; class Ignavibacteria; order UBA10030; family BY39; genus CAZOQB01. Next base: position 66,564 of record CAZOQB010000013.1, read on the forward strand.
TTCTTTTGGAATTTCAAGTTGACTATCTCCGATCATATCAAGTAAAATTCCGTAAGCGGGTATGAATGGAAGCGACAAATTTTTAGCAAAATATTTAGATCCTCTAAGGTAACCATTAATGTCGTTGGCTTGCGCATAGTCCTCCCCATCGAAGAGAACGATATCTACACCGATAATAGGAGGGTTAGATTTCAAGATTCGCGCGATTTCCAATAACACCGCTACACCACTAGCTCCATCGTTGGCGCCGGGAATCGGTTTATTTCTATTTTGGATATTAGAATCCTGGCTCGCCCATGGATGCGTATCCCAATGAGCGCATAAAAGAATTCTCTTTGCTGCATTGGGTGTAAATGATGCAATCAGATTTGTAAGTTTTAGCGTTTGATTGTCATACCCGATGTCTGTGAATTTCTGTAGCTTCACTTCGTCAGCATATTTACGAAGTTCCGCCTCTAAAAAAATCAGACACTGCTCATGTGCATACGTGTTGGGAACGCGTGGTCCGAAACTGACCTGGTCTACTAATGATTTGAAAGCTTTCTGTCCTTCAAATTCGTGAATAGCGGATTTATAGCTCGGTTTCTCCACTATCGGTAAAGATAGTTTTGGCGTTTCAGACTTACATCCAATTAACAATACGAAAATAAGTAATATATTTTTCCAAGATCTCATCATTCGATACTAAATTACTAATAATTTTTCAAATACGCAATACAATTTACGAATATTTATACTAAAATTAAGGCACATTAATTAATAGCTCACAAATCTTGTCGATGGTATCTCTGTATGGCTTTGAGTTTCCGGTGAAATTGTTGATTATTATACTGAAAGCTAACATGTCCCCGTTAGTAGCATTCAGGTAACCCGATAAGGCGAGTGCGTCTGAATGAGTTCCGGTTTTCGCATGAATATTATTTCTTACGGCTCCATTTGTAAAACGATTTTTTAAATTCCCGTCGGTTCCCCCAATAGGGAGAGATGAATAGAATCTGTTGAAAAGATTTTTGTCGTTGTAGACGTACCTTAGCAATGTCGTTATATTATGCGGTGAGATTAGGTTGTAGCGTGAGACTCCGGAGCCGTCTGCGATAATTATTTTTGTTGTATCGATGCCGATATGTGAAATGAACTGCTTCACCAACTTAGTACCTGCGTCAGCGGATCCGGGTTTACCGAACAGTTCTGCCCCGATAGCTTTTAATAAGTTTTCCGCGGCAAGGTTGTTGCTGGTTTTATTGATGTTAATAATCACAGAATCGAGAAGATGATTTGTTTGAAACAGTAGCTTACCCTGACTGACTGAATCTATTAATGTCTGTCCCTGAATAGTGACCCCATGGAGTTCAAGTTTTTCTTTGAATAAATTTAGAGCGAATAATTCGGGTTTCCAGATGCTGAGAGAAAAATTCTCTTCCTTACTTTGAAGTGGTGTCGAACCGGTAATGATTACGCGGTTATCTCTTTCTTTCCAGTTACGAGTTACGAGCAATTCTGAGGGTAACAAAGTGTTTGAGGTAACAGCAAAATTAGAGGTTTGAATTAAATCTGTTTTTGGCTCAAATCTGATTGTTGCTGCATCGCCAATATTGTTTCCGGGAGTAATAAAAACTTTGATGATATTTGAATTAACAGATAATGGAGATATTGAGGCGCCAAAATATTCCGGTTCGTCATCCCACATCCAGCCCTTGCCCCAATAATTTTGGTCGAAGTATGAGATATCGCCAATTAGATTTCCTTTAAGTGTTTTAATCTGTTGCGAAACTTTTTCTGCGAGCGTGTCTAAGTATTCTGCCGTTAAAAGTGGGTCGCCATATCCTTTGAGATAGAGATCCCCGTTCAGTGCTACGTCATTGACCTCGCCATCGATAAGGACTTGTGTTTTGAACTCAAAATCCTTTGGAAGTAAATCTAGTGCAGTGGCTGTTGTGAAAAGTTTTAAGTTAGATGCAGGCTGGAATAATTTATTAGAATTCAACTCATATATGGTTTTACCCGTCGTCACGTCAACTACCATGATGCCTACGTATGCTTCCTCGAAAATCGGATTTGTCAGAAGCGAATCTATTTTATGATGGATTATAGATTTTGATGTGGTGAATTCGGTATTCACCAATGTTGGTTGCACAGTAGTTGTATGATGGCCGCAACCTATCGATAGAATCGATAAAACAATTAATGCCAGTAATATGTTTTCGAGTTTCATTAGTGAGAATTTAAACAATCTTGAATCAAATGGCAATATGATAATTTTGGTACAGTATTCAATCAAAGTATTTTATCGAGGATTGTTGTAATCTGATATTTGATTGTTTGTATTCTGTGGATTGCTTATGTAGTCATCCTCTTTGCCTACAAATATGATTGCCGCACGCTTTGAATAGAAAAACAATAAAAGTCCGATAACCAAAGAGAAGCTATTTAGCTTTTTTAAGTTTCTTTCTTGAAAGTGCTACACCGCCGAAACCGCCTATGATAGCGATGTAGAAACCGAAATCGTACCACCAGCCGGTATTATTTGGTTCATAGATTCGGATATCGTTTTCAAATATTCCAACTATTAAAGATACCGGTGCTATCCAACCGTGCCAAACGCCGGAGAAAAACCCCGCAGGCGTATCCTCTTTATAATTCTCACCACCGGGGAAACAACCGGTAAGGATGATTGAGCACAGAAGAATTATTAAAATTATCAGTATTGTTTTATTCATTTTGTTTTCCATTCAATTAATTCTCTTTCAACATAAAGAGCGTCGTTGTTTGCCGTGTTAGGCGAAGTTGTTTTGCAAGCAATATATGCTATGTAATTCATTTGTACTATGCCTCGGATTTCTGTTTTGCATCCCAAAGTATTCCGAAAGCCGACTCCCTTAAGACTCCACTCTTGCGATAATAGTCAACTGAATATCTCAATAGTTTTGCTACTGAACTAGTTCCGACAACGGCTGCTAAACCAGGCATCCATTGAGGAAGCAAAGATAGAACTGTCGGTTGCAATGAAGCAACAACAGATGCAAGAAGGGTGGGAACGGTAATTGCCAGTTCGGTCTTGAGACTAGCGTTGAGCTGATGTACTTCAGATTGATGCTTCTTGAGGGCATCAGAGATGTCTCGGTCTATTCGATTCGCAGCGTCACTTATTGAAGAAGTTGATAAATTGTTAAAACTCGAAAGGCTGCCGGCCAGAAATTCTCGAAGATCACGGAGCGTTCCTTTTTCCCTAAGTTGCACCAGTGACTTGACGGGCACATTACCGAGCCAATCAAGACTGGATGATAACAGTGCATTAGTGACAACAAGGTTTGGAACATCTTCAATTTGAAGTTCGCGAGAAATCAATGATTGACCACTAGAAAATCTAAATGAAAACCAGTGGAAGCTGACAGGGGCAGCAATCAACGGAAGTGCATTGTTTTCAATTGCACTTCTATATGCATCTGCAGCTTGCATCATACGCCCTCTTAGCATCCAAGGGAGGAAGCGAGCATCATGTAGAGAAAAAGGAAGTTTTGAAGAATCAAAATCTTTTGAATGAAATTTGATAACGGAATCTATCTGATCCTGCGGATTACGATCTGCATCTTCGTCGAACCAAAATAACTGTGAATCTTGGATGGCATTCACAGCATCTTTAAGAGAATTAAATCGTTTAAAGTATTCCTCAACTGCCTGGAATGAATCAAGCTTTATTCCGTAGAGCTTGTTAACTGCGAGAACAGTATGAATTTCGCCATCTTTAATAATCTGAGGAAGACTTACTTTGGTGTCTAGAAGATGTGTATCAGGAACTAGGATGGCGATGGGAGGATCTATGTCTGCTAGATATGATTCAGCCATCAACACTTGGTTGATCGAATATTTCAGCAGATAATAATGCCAATTTATTTCAGATTCGTAGACGATTTGTGATATTCGGTAAATAGGGTCAGGAACAATTAGTGTGTCAAAATACAATCCGGTTCGTTGAATCATATTGTCATTCGCTTGTGGCCCAACATCACCACCAAATCTAGCATTCAAACCTTTTAGCCGTGGGAGCAATTCAAGTACTGGCTTTTCATTCGTTTTCCAGAACTGCAAAATGAACTGGCGCATCTCGTCTGCTACTGGAAGAAAAGAATTCCGCCGCCGGCTCACAGATAGGAAATCTCGTGCGACGTCTCCTGCGGTAATATTGTTTTTTACAACTTCATCTGTGAGTACTTGGAAATGTCGCCTGAGATAGTCGAAATATGGGGAGAAAATTTTAGTGAACGGTGAATTCATACTTTCGATCTTTATACCCTATTCGAAGTTGTTTTGTACTTGTGAGACAGTTGTGTTCTTCTTAGTTTGAAAGAGCAGCACATTTTAGAAGACCGAACCAAGCAAAAATGGCACCCATAACAAGCACGCTTACACAAATTTGAGGGATCAGGATTCCGATGATCTTTCGTTTTCCCCTTTTGGGCTTTGCTCGATCATCAATTATTCTCGCTGGATGAGTAGAATCTTGGAATAGATCATCAAGTATCAAATCAAGCTTTTGTTGTGACCGTGCGAGCACTTGAGCAAATAGACCACAAATTATGCCACCGATCGTTAAAACGATTTGAAAATGTAGTTGGCTCTTTGCATTCAAAGCACCAGCAACAACAAGTGAAAAGAAAATGAGGAAGAAATTAAATCGTTGACCAAGCAAGTTTTCAATGAATGCTCTTTCTTGACTCATATCCCAGACGGGTGAATCTCCATCTCGTTTGCTAGCAGGAATTCCATTGTGCTTCTCATTATCGCTGACTGTCATTATCTCACCTCTGATATTTGTTCGTGATTAAGAACCTTTGTGCAAAACAATTTCGCTTAACGTGTGCGCAAACCACGCCGTTGTTTTTGCCGCTATCAAATGACCAATTTCCTCGCGGCAAAAACAATGGAACGACCTCAATACTAATTTTCAATAAAGAGAGTGTCGTGGTTTGTGCTGTTAGTTGCCATGCTTGCCATTGTTTGAAGATTGTACGATCATCGAGTTACAACTACATCATCGAAAGCAGTTGGCTCAGCTTGGTAGTTGCATCCAATTTCGATATAACCAGAGATGCGAAAATCTTGGCTCATAACAAGACTGAGCTTGAGTTGGTTGTTGACGTAAATCCTTGCAGTGCTATCAGCGTCAACAATCCTTATTTGGTTTAGACTGTCCGTGAGAAATTGTCCGATTTGAACTGATTCTTGGCGTGGTCGAGAGTTATTATGATACCCATAGACGTAACCCGACCACAGACATTCATAATAGTACAAAGTGCCATCGGTATTTACGAGGGCGAGAGCAGTGCCAATCGTTGAGTCTTCAGTACTCCCACGCCAGAAAAAGACCCACTGACCTTTTGCTTTGAATTCATAAGTGCCATTGCCACAGGTAAATTTCTTGTTGTAATAGAATACGTGCCCGACTTGCGTCCGAGCGAATTGGCCGTTCACCACTTCAAATTGTCCACCTCCTCGATAGTCTGTCGTGTGATTCCAATTTGACAATGAACTGGAATCGTTGAAGTGATCTTGAAAAACGACGGTTGGAATACTTGGCTCGGTCGAGTTTTTGCAAGCGACCAGAGCGAGCAATAGAATAAAGACAATATTCTTCATTGTGGATCCCTTTTTGAGAGTTTCTTGAAATAGTGTTTCATTTGCTTCAAAGTGGTTTGATACTGTCGCCTTTCATAGTCTTCGTAGACCACTTCGATTAGCAAGTCGGGCTTGATAAATCGAGTATGTGATGGGTTGATGCTGAAAAGAGTCCGGCCATCAGGGGATAGATTTCTGGGAATCTGTGAAAAAGCAGATAAGAAATCGTACTGTTGCACAAACTTGTTTGGTATCTCGATATTGAAAGCCGAACCCAAACCTACATTACGAAGAAAAAATCCAATTGCTGGTTGACCATTTTTGTCAGTCACTTCATCCTCCGAGAAAACCAAATAAGGTCGTTTGCTGGCACGATATGTTCGCCTTGAGAAGACAAGGGCGATAATGGAAAGCACCAACGCCAAAAGTGGAAAGATAAAATCCTTCAAGAATGTCAGACACATTGTATTATCCTCTTAATGGCAAGCATGGCAACTAACGTCCGCAAAAATTATGCAGTACGACTGAAAGGAGTATTGAGCGAATGGATAAAAGATTGTTTGAGGAGTATAAAAAGTATTTTATCGGACTATTGCCGAGCAACTTGGGCGAGCAAGCTAAACAAAATCTTGAGAATGGGATAATAGACACTTTGCTAATATTCAAAGAGGATGCAATAGACGATTTTTGTAAACGCCATAATTTATGTACGATATGTGTAACTGGCGGATATGATTGCGATAGCGACCATAAATGAGCGCCATAATTTTTGCAGTTATACGCTGTTGCGGTTGTATGGTTGTATATAACGTGAAGAATAGTCTTTACCATCGAACTACCGCAGTGTTGGCGAAGATACAATTACCAACACCAACCGCAATAAGCGATATAACTTCTGTAAATACGCATATATGTTCGTATTTATTTATTATAGTTTCTTAATTACCGCTAATATAACAAACGGCTTTTTAAAAGGCAAACCAAAATTTTCATTTTCTTGTTTAAATCCCTTTTTGTATAAATCCCTAAATCTGACTATATTAATTCATTAAAAATCAGAGAAAATTCAATTAAAAGGACAAAATGCTTAGCGTTATTAAGAAAATATTCGGTGATAAACATGCTAAAGATATTAAACGAATTCAACCAATCGTAGGGGAAATTAATAAATATTTTGAGGAGTATCAAAAACTTACAGACGATGAGTTAAAAAGTAAAACCGTTGAGTTTCGTAACCGTATCAAAGAAGTTACATCGGAAATTGAAACCGAAATTGCAGAGATAAAAGAAAAATTAAATGGCGAATTACCTCTCGAAGAAAGCGAACCACTTTGGGATGAACTCGAAGTTCTACAAAAAGATCTGGACGATGCAATCACTGAAGTTTTGAATGAAATACTACCCGAAGCTTTTGCTGTAGTAAAAGATACGTGCCGCCGCTTAGTCGGTCAGACGTGGGAAATTACAGGTCATAAAATAGTTTGGGATATGGTGCCGTTTGACGTTCAGTTAATCGGCGGCGTGATTTTACACGAAGGCAAAATTGCCGAAATGGCGACGGGTGAGGGTAAAACTTTGGTTGCAACATTACCGATGTACTTGAATGCTCTCCCCGGTCGTGGTGTGCATCTGGTAACCGTGAACGATTATCTCGCAAAACGCGACAGCGAATGGATGGGAAAGATTTTCGAGTTTCACGGAATAACTGTCGGCTGTATCCAATCGCAAATGGATTCACAACAACGGCGTAAACAATACGCTTGCGATATTACTTACGGAACGAACAACGAATTCGGTTTCGATTACCTGCGCGATAACATGGTAGTCACGCCCGACGATTTAGTGCAGAGACCTCATAACTATGCTATCGTCGACGAAGTTGACTCGGTATTAGTTGACGAAGCACGAACGCCGTTAATTATCAGCGGTCCTGTACGTGGAGAGGACAATAAATTTGCCGAAACGAAACCCCGCGTTGAAAGACTGATAAGTGCTCAACGGAATTTCGTAACTAAGATTGCTGCCGAAGTTGAAAAATTGTTGGAGGATGGTAAAACTGAAGAAGCCGGTATCCAGTTGCTGCGTGCAAACCGCGGACTTCCTAAACACAAGAAGGTGATGAAGCTGTTATCCGAGCCGTCTAATAAAAAATTGATGCAAACCACTGAATTAGACTATCTTCGAGACCAGTCGAAACGTATGCACGAAATAGACGATGAACTCTATTATTCTATAGATGAAAAAAATCATTCCGTAAATTTGTCGGAGAAAGGACGCGAGTTACTTACGGGTGCAGCGAGCGATAAAAACTTTTTCGTGCTTCCTGACGTCGGAACAGAGATTAGTTTGATCGAGGCTGCCGAAAACATCGCGGACGCAGATAAGCAGAAGAAAAAAGATGAGTTAAACTTGCTCTATGCAGAAAGAAGCGAAAGAATTCACATCGTCAATCAACTGATTAAGGCATACTCGCTCTATGAAAAGGACGAAGAGTACGTTGTAACCGACGACGGAAAAGTAATGATTGTCGATGAATTTACCGGCAGATTAATGCACGGCCGGCGGTTCTCCGATGGATTACATCAAGCGCTCGAAGCAAAAGAAGGTGTGAAGGTAGAGAGAGATATGCAAACACTCGCTACCATCACGTTACAAAATTATTTCCGTCTATACAGGAAATTAGCCGGTATGACAGGTACTGCTGAAACCGAAGCGGCTGAGTTTTTCGATATATACAAATTAGATGTTGCGGTTATCCCGACAAACAAGCCAATGACACGTGACGACGTGGAGGATGTTGTATATCGGACAATACGCGAAAAGTACAATTCTGTAATGGACGAGATAGAAGAAATGCGGAAAAAGGGAAGACCTGTTCTAGTAGGCACAACGAGCGTGGACGTTTCCGAAACTCTCAGTCGTATGCTGAAGAGGAAAGGAATTCCTCATAACGTACTGAACGCTAAACAGCATCAACGGGAAGCTGAAATAGTTACAAACGCGGGTTTACCCTCAAACATAACGATAGCAACAAATATGGCTGGCCGTGGCACTGATATTAAACTTGGTCCGGGGGTTCGAGAAGCAGGCGGCTTACATATTATTGGCACAGAACGACATGAAGCACGCCGTATAGATAGACAGTTGAGAGGTCGTGCGGGTCGTCAGGGTGACCCGGGTTCATCCAAATTTTATTTATCTCTTGAAGATGATTTGATGCGTCTGTTTGGCAGCGATCGAATTGCAGGTATTATGCAGCGTCTGGGTTTGAAGGAGGGGGAAGTAATCCAGCATTCGATGATTACACGGTCAGTCGAGCGCGCTCAGAAAAAAGTTGAAGAGAACAACTATGCCATTCGTAAACGCCTCCTCGAGTACGACAACGTGATGAACCAGCAGCGTGAGGTAATTTACTCTCGACGACGCCACGCATTACGTGGAGAACGATTACGCGAGGATATTTTGCTCATGCTGAAAGATTTCATCAACCAGATGGTGGAGAAGTATTATGAGGATGGAAATATTGACGGACTCAGGGATGAATTACGAACAAATCTACTCGTAGATTTTAAGGTCGACGCACAGCGCTGGCAAGACCTCGGTAAAGATGGAATGAATGAAGAAGTTTATAAAACTGCTACAGATTTTTATAAACGCAAAGAGCAGCAACTCGGTCACGAAAATGTAGCTATGCTTGAAAAAATGGTTACACTCCAGGTAATAGACGAAAAATGGAAAGACCATCTGCGCGAGATGGATGATCTAAAAGAGGGCATCCATATGAGAGCTTATGGACAGAAGGATCCGCTCATCGAATATAAGGGCGAAGCATTCCGAATGTTCACACAGCTTCTTGAATTCATTACGACTGAGACGATTCAATTAATATTCAAACTTTATCCAACGGTGGCACAACCGGTTCCTGTTCGTAGAGCGCGAACGCCGCGACAGGAGGAAATGCAATTAACTCACCAGGAATCTGTTGGTATGGGATTATCTGCCTCGGCACCTGTTCAAAGTAACAACGAACCTGTAAGCCCGGAAGAAGCACAGCGTGGAGGAGGACAAAGACCTGTTAAAAAAATCCAGCCGATACATGTCGGCGAAAAGGTTGGAAGGAATGACCCGTGTCCGTGCGGGAGTGGAAAAAAATATAAGCAATGCCATGGACAGTGATTTAGAAAAATTAATGGATAAAGTGGATTCAAGTCAGAATAACTTTCGCTGCGGTTATGCAAGCATCATCGGTAAACCAAACGTTGGCAAGTCCACGTTGATGAACACTTTTGTCGGGCAGAAAATTTCTATTGTAACCGACAAACCCCAAACCACACGGCATAAAATACTCGGTATTTTGTCAGGAGAAAAATTTCAGATAATATTTTTTGATACACCCGGCTTGTTAAAACCGAAATATAAACTTCAGAGCGCGATGATGGATGCGGCACATTCAGCTATCGCCGATGCTGACGTTATTTTGTACATGATCGATGCCCTCGAACCGCATACGGAATCAAGCGTGGAAGCCGATGTCGCATTCAAAGTATTACGGAATGTAAATAAACCCGTTTTTCTAGTGATCAACAAAGCAGATGCTGTTAAAAAGCACCAAATGTTACCGGTTATTGATTATTATTCAAAGAAATTCAACTTCGTCGAGATTTTTCCTATCTCTGCCTTAATGGCTGAAGGAACTGCCGAGTTGTTAAAAAGTATCGTTAATAATTTACCTTTCCATCCACCCTACTTCCCGTCCGATTCAATCAGCGATGCTAACGAAAGGTTCTTTGTCAGCGAAATTATCAGAGAGAAAATATTCGAGAGATTTCAGATGGAAGTTCCTTATTCCACGACAGTCGAGATTATTGAATTCAAAGAACGGGGAGATAATAAAGATTTCATCAGCGCTGAAATTTATGTTGAACGCCAATCTCAAAAGGGAATACTGATAGGCAAGAATGGCGCGGCATTGAAAGAAGTGGGTGAGAGTGCGCGTGTTGACATCGAAAAATTTTTAGGAAGACCTGTTTTTCTTGAGATACACGTTAAAGTCCGTGAGAAATGGAGAAACAGCGAAGCCTGGTTGAAAAGGTTAGGGTATAAATTATAGATGCAAAATGATAGATTAAAAATAATAGGCGGTTTCATCTTAGCTTCAACTATCTGGGGCTCAACCTGGTTGGCTATAAAAATTGGGCTTGGGAGTATCCCCCCATTTTTTGGCGCCGCTTTTCGATTTTTGATTGCTATGATTGTTTTATTAGCCGTAATTAAATTTCGAAGGATAGAATTTCAAACCGATAAAAAATCACAGCAGCTATATCTTATTTCAGGACTGTTAGCTTTCGGGATACCGTTTGCACTTGTATATTGGGGGCAGCAGTATATACCATCTGGCTTGTCGTCAATATTATTTGCTCTATATCCTTTCATAGTTGGTATTCTATCTCATGTAATGCTTCCATCCGAGCCATTAAACGTTTTTAAAGTTTCCGGCATATTACTCGGCTTTCTCGGAATATTTATCGTATTCTCACAGGATATCGCATGGGGTGGAGATAGTACTACGGTTGGGATGCTCGCAATAGTTTTAAGTTCTATATTGCAAGGATTTTCATTAATCCTTATAAAAAAATATGGGAAACATCTTAATCCGTTTAATCTGAACTTAGGCGGTATGACAATTGGGGCAATCGTACTCTTTAGTATTGCTCTAATTTTCGAGCGTCCGTCCGATGTTCACTTCGATGCAAAAGGTGTCGGCTCTATTCTTTATTTAGGTGTGCTTGGCTCGGTCGTTACTTTTTCCGCATACTTTTGGATGTTGAAAAAAGTAGAAGCGGTCTATCTTTCACTCCTCGCGTTTATCACACCGATACTTGCAATAATATTAGGTGGAATTGTTTTAAATGAGAAACTTGGTGTGCACGTCCTACAAGGCGGCGCATTGGTTCTGCTCGGTATTTTAGTTGCAAATTCTAAAGATTTTGTTAAATCAATCTATAAAAAAAAGGAAATTAATATTGATTAGAAATTATGTTTTAATGGGGTTTTTACTCCTGAATTCTTTAGCAGCACAAGATTTTGAAAAGGCCGGCTTATACAAACCTAATCCGGTTCTATCACAACATATAGTTCAACTTTTAGAAACCAAGCCATTCGATGTGCTTCACTACAAACTTGATGCGCGATTAGCAATGGTTGATAGTAGTTTCAGCGGGACTATGCACATGAATATACTCATAACCAGCCTAACAGATTCATTGACAATGAATTCATTAGGGTTGAGCTTTTCATCTCTAACTGTAAACGACACACCTGCAACCTACCGCTTTTATCCATCAACTGAATCGTTTTCGATTCTGCTGCCACGCGTTTATACAATGAGTGAAACAGTCGATGTCATAATTAATTACTCAATCGACTATACCTATCCTCGTCAATGGAATAGACAGGGTTATTACTGGTTCAGAAAAAGTCCCGGAGCGCCAAACAATATCGAAGAAAATATCGGCTACACTATGTCGGAACCATCCGATGCCCGTTTATGGATGCCATGCTATGATGACCCGACTGATAAAGCCACCTGCGAAATTAATGCAACAGTTCCTACCGGTTACGACGCTGGCTCTAATGGATTGTTAGTCGGCATAACGAACAATCCTGACTCAACTGTAACGTATAAATGGCGAGAAGATTTACCGGTTACAACTTATTTGATGGTTATTAGTGCATCCAAATATTCAAAGTTTTCTCAGTATTATCACCGAGTTAATAATCCTGCTGATAGCGTGGAAATTATTAATTATATGTGGCAGATGGATTCTGCGGGAACAACATGGAATGCTGCTAAAGCTTTCGAGAAAGTTCCCCGGATGATGGAAGTGTATTCAACAATCTTTGGAGAATACCCCTTTGCAAAATATGGTCACGCAGTCGCTTACCCGTTTTATTACGGCGGTATGGAACATCAGACTCTAACTACCGTTCATCGAGGTTGGCTGAGTGTTGGCGCTTATCCTTTCTACGACGATTATATTGCTCACGAGCTTGCCCATCAATGGTGGGGTAATTTAGTAACGTGCGGAACTTGGAAAGATATCTGGCTCAACGAAGGTTTTGCGACTTATTCCGAAATGCTATGGCGCGAGTTTGCTTACGGAATTCAAAGTCGCGATGAACTTCTCAATCGTTATACGCGCTTTACGGATGGTTCATGGAGATACGCTATTTATGATCCCGTAGGACAGGGTATAAATTTGTTCACGGGCAACGTTTATCAAAAAGCAAGTTGGGTGCTGCATATGTTAAGGTATTTAGTCGGCGATTCAACGTTTTTTAAAATTTTGGATAATTACAGAGAGGCACATTATTTTGGCACAGCAACCACACAGGATTTTATTAACCTTGTCAATTCTACGTCCGGACAAAATTATGATTGGTTTTTCAATCAATGGATTTATGGAAAAGGTTGGGTAAAGTATGCTTCTCAAACATCTTGGGACTCGAATAATAATTTATTTACAGTAACGGTTCAACAGCAACAAGATACCAGTTGGCCCACATACAAGATGCCTCTAGAAATCAAGTTTTTCTGGTCTGGTTATGATTCCACAGTGATAGTCTCGGACAGTTTGCGTGCTCAAAGTTTTGAATTTATTCTGAGCTCTCAACCAGACAGTATGCAACTTGACCCTAATAATAAAATTCTAAATCAGATAGATCCTGTTTTTACGTCTGTTGATGATGATTTATTAAAACATGGGTTTAAACTTTACCAGAATTATCCAAACCCATTTAATCCTAAAACGAACATCGTTTACCAATTATCGACGGCGAGTTATGTTGTTTTGAAAATATATGATTTGTTGGGTAGAGAGATCGAAACATTGGTTGATGGTTTACATGAAACAGGTAGTCAATCAGTTGAATGGAATGCGGAAGATTTCCCAAGCGGGATATATTTTTACCGCTTGACTGTAACTGATGGAGATAAAACAAGTTACACTCAAACTAAAAAATTAGTTTTGCTGAAATAACTTAAAAAAATCCAAAACTCAAAATTCAAATCTCAAAACTCAAAGCTCAAAGCTCAGTACTCAATTGTCACGATTTAAACTATATATCGAATACGAAGGCACGCGTTATAGTGGCTGGCAAATCCAGAAAAACGCCCGTACGGTTCAAGGTGATTTACTCGAAGCGGCAATAAAAGTTTTCAACACTAGAGAAATTGAACTGTACGGTTCTGGAAGGACGGATGCCGGTGTGCATGCGCTCCAACAAATTGCCCACCTCGAAGCAAAAACGATGCTCGCGCCTGAAATCATCAGAATGAAACTTAACGACGAGTTGCCCGCAGATATTGATATAATCGAAGTTGAAAAAGTCTCAAAGAATTTCCACGCGCGTCACGATGCGGTAGCCCGCAGCTATCTGTATCAAATTTCACGAAGAAGAACCGCCTTCGGTAAGCGATATGTGTGGTGGATTAAAGACAAACTTGATTATAAGAAGATGCAGGAAACATCTAAGCTGTTTGTGGGTATGAAAAATTTGCAGTCATTTACAGCCGATGACCCTGAAGAAAAATCTACAAAAGTATTGATTGAAGAAATCGAAATGAGGGAAGTCGGAGACCTGATACTGATACGGATTTATGGCTCGCACTTCCTCTGGAAACTCGTTCGTCAGATAGTAGGCGTGATTGTAGAAGTTGGGAGAGGAAAACTTATGCTTGATAAAGTTCAGCATTACATCAAAGTAAAATCCGATGAACCGGCAAAATTCACAGCACCGCCTTCAGGATTGTTTTTAGAACGAGTTTATTATCAAGGCGATCAGAAAATCCAAAAGTTAGAACCGGTTTTAAATGTCGTTACATCTCCTTACAAAAATTTATGAATCAATACTTCGTAATAATTCTTTTTGCTCATTTAATTGAATATTTTCTTGAGTTAATCGCCGACCTGCTGAACCTGAAAACACTCTCTGCCGCTCTGCCTAAGGAGTTCGAGGACATCTACGATGAAGAGACATACAAAAAATCACAAACCTATACACACACGCGGACTTTATTCGGTATCGTCGAGTCGAGCTTTAGTCTCGTTATAACATTTGTATTCTGGTTTCTCGGTGGTTTTAATTACCTCGATATTATAGTCCGAAATTGGCAGCTTGGATTTATTTTTACTGGATTAGTTTATATCGGTATTCTCATCATTGTCAGGTCAATTCTTTCACTGCCGTTTAGTATTTACTCAACCTTTGTGATTGAAGAAAAATTTGGATTTAACAAGACCACGCCCAGAGTTTTTATTGCTGATCTTGGAAAGGGAATATTGCTATCTATTGTGCTTGGTGTTCCACTGTTGATTGGAATACTTGCCCTGTTCGAATATACCGGTGTGTTTGCATGGTTGTATTGTTGGATTGCGGCGTCGGTTTTTGTTCTTTTTGTACAGTTTATAGCTCCGACCTGGATAATGCCGCTGTTCAATAAGTTTACTCCTCTCGAACCAGGTGAGTTAAAGGAAACGATCCTTTCTTATGCTCAATCTGTAAAGTATTCTTTGCGCGATGTTTATGTAATGGACGGCTCGAAGCGGTCGAGCAAATCGAATGCTTTCTTCACAGGATTCGGGAAGAACAAACGTATAGCCCTTTTCGATACTTTGATACAGAAGCATACAATCCCGGAGTTGGTTTCAGTGCTTGCGCATGAAATTGGTCATTATAAAAAGAAACATATAATTCAGGGAATGATAATAAGCATCATTCACATGGGGCTTATGTTTTTCCTGTTGTCCCTTTTTATAACTCAGCGTGGACTCTTTGATGCATTTTTTATGGAGAATGTTTCTGTGTATGCAGGACTGTTGTTCTTCGGTATGCTTTTTACGCCGCTTGAGTTTATTCTTTCGTTAGCGTTCAATGCTCTATCGAGAAAGAATGAATTCGAGGCAGATAGGTTCGCTGTCGAAACAACGAAATCTTCAGAACCATTTGTTGATGCTTTGAAAAAATTATCAAAGGACAATCTATCACATCTTACTCCTCATACGTTTTATGTTAAGATGAATTACTCACACCCGCCGGTTGTAGAGAGGATAAGTGCTGTCAGTGTTAACAACTAACTATTTGCAGTTGACCATTTCTCCTTAAAATAAAATTAATGAAAATTGGCAACCTAAATATCAACCATCCAATCGCACTCGCGCCTATGGAAAGTGTGACAGATACATCTTTTAGAATTATCTGTAAGCGGCTCGGCGCAGATATCGTTTATACTGAGTTTGTCAATGCCGAAGGCTTAGTGCGTCTGTCGGAAAAAACAAAACATAAAATGTATTTCACGGAAGCGGAACGACCCATCGGAATACAAATCTATGGCGGACTCGAAACCTCGATGGAAGGTGCGGCTAAGATGGCTGAAGAAATGCAGCCCGACTTCATAGACATCAACGCCGGCTGCTGGGTTAAAAACGTGGTTGGTCAGGGTGCCGGAGCGGGATTGCTTAAAGATATAACCAAAATGGAAAGTGTAGTTTCGACAGTCGTTAAATCAGTTGATTTACCCGTGACAGTTAAAACGCGATTGGGTTGGGACGATAGCAATATTAAGATAATCGAAGTTGCAAAAATGGTGGAAGGTGTCGGTGCAGCAGCTTTGACAGTCCATTGCCGAACTCGTTCACAAGCTCACAAGGGCGAAGTCGATTATAGCTGGATACCGAAAATAAAGGAGTCGGTGAAAATTCCAATCATTGTTAACGGTGGAATTTCATCTCCTGAAATCGCAAAGTTTGTCTTCGAGTCAACCGGCTGCGATGGTATAATGGTGGGTCAAGGTGCAATACAAAATCCTTGGATATTTGAAGAAATCAAAAATTATTTATTAACAGGAAACCATCTCGCGCCCGCATCATTGGCAGAAAGAATAGAAATGCTCATGGAACACCTTAGATTATCAGTTCAGTATAAAGGTGAACGGCGGGGTGTGATGGAGTTTAGGAAGTACTATTCTGGTTATTTGCGCGGCTTTCCTGATGTTGCAAAATTCCGTTCAGAATTGATGAAATTCAATGAAATTGAGCCGATTATAGAAAAATTGGGAAAGTATTTTGCTGTGATTTCCGAAAAACTCGTTTAAAGCTTGAATCTTATTCAAGTAATTCTTACATTCATATAGACCTTTCACAAAAAATCTCCCTAAAAACTTGTCGTTTTCGCGCCGACTATTTTTAAAATTTGATGAAAACTGACAAAAGGGTTTTCGGTTTATGGATAACAAACAAATCGCTGAAATATTGGAAGAAATCGGAACACTACTTGAGTTGAAGGGTGAAAATCCTTTCAAGTGCCGAGCATACCATAATGCTTCACGTGTTGTTGCATCTTTGATGACGGATTTGAAACAATTGTCTGAGAGAGATGAGCTTAAAAAGATTAAAGGAATTGGTGAAGGGTTAGCAGAAAAAATCGTTGAGCTGATACAAACAGGGAAGAGCGTATATCATGAACAGTTAAAAAATTCACTTCCGCCTGGATTGCTCGACATGCTTCGGATACCAGGCTTAGGCCCAAAGCGAATAAAGGTTTTATTCGATAAGCTGAACATCACTTCTATCGAGCAACTAAAGGAAGCGGCAGAGAAAAAACAGCTTGAGGAACTGGATGGTTTCGGTGAGAAAATTGAAGAAAATATTCTAAGGGGAATTGAATTAATAAAGAAACACGCTGACAAGTATCTCTACCCTACTGCAAAAGAGGCTGCTGATAGAGTTATAAATGATTTAAAAAAAATAAAAGCGGTAATAAGAGTTGAAGTAGCCGGAAGTCTGCGTAGGCGAAAAGAAATTATTGGAGATATTGACATACTCGCCAGCGCTAAAAAAAACGATACGCCAAAAATAATGAAATCTTTCACCACCCATCCCGATGTAGCAGAGATAATTGCAGCCGGTGAAACTAAATCGAGCGTTATACTTAATTCCGGAATCAGTTGTGATTTGCGGGTTGTTAGTGAAGAAGAATTTCCGTTTGCGCTTGCTTATTTCACGGGCAGTAAAGAGCATAATGTGGAGATGCGTTCTTTATCGAAAAAGTTTGGTTTGAGTTTAAACGAATACGGATTCTCAGAATTAGGTGAAGAAGAAAAACGTGGCAAGGCTAAACGGAAAATAAAATGTAAGGGTGAATCGGAAATTTATCGAACTCTTGAACTTGCCTATATTCCACCTGAGCTTAGAGAAAATATGAGCGAGATTGAAGCTGCAGCCAAGAATAAACTGCCAAAGTTAGTTGATGAAAAAGATATACGCGGAACATTCCACTGCCATACTGACTACAGCGACGGTCTAAATACACTAGATGAAATGGCAAAAGCCGCAATGAAATTAGGTTGGGAATACCTCGGAATTGCAGAACACTCTAAGTCGGCTGGGTACGCCGGCGGATTGAGTGTTGAGAGCGTAAAACAACAAATCAAAGAAATTGATAAGCTGAATTCCGGTTATAAAGATTTCCGAATTTTCAAAGGTATCGAAGTTGATATACTTTCCGATGGAAGTTTAGATTATGATTCCAAGACGCTTGAAATGTTCGATTTTGTAATCGCTGCGGTGCATAGTAAGTTTGGTATGGCAGAAAACGACATGACAAAAAGAATAATCAAGGGAATGAAAAACAGGTACGTTACAATGCTCGCACATCCCACCGGGCGATTATTATTGGAGCGAGAAGCTTATCCCGTGAATATGAATGAAGTAATCAACGCTGCGTCGGATTATGGAAAGATTATCGAGATAAATGCACACCCGCACCGGCTTGACCTTGACTGGCGCCTATGTAAATTTGCGAAGGGACAGGGAATCAAGATTGCCATCAACCCGGATGCTCATAATATAAGAGGATTAGAATACGTTTGGTATGGTGTCGGAATAGCACGAAAGGGTTGGTTAGAGAAAAAAGACATACTGAATACGCTGAGTTTGAAAGAGATAACAAAGTGGATAGACAATACGAAGTAGTTAATTAATAATTTTAATCGAGGTGAATATGAAAAATTTATTCTGGGGAATATTGCTGATTTTATTGGGTCTGTTGTTTCTGTTAGACAATTTGGGAATAGCAGATTTTGGTGATGTGATAAAAACTTACTGGCCCCTGATATTTGTTTTATGGGGTATTAACGTTTTATTCAGAAAAAAAACGGATACAGTAATAACAGTAGATACAGAAGCCCATACTATCGATAATGATCTGCTCCATCGCTCGAATGTGTTCGGTGACGTATCGATGAGTATTACGTCAACGAACTTCAAGGGTGGTTCCATTTCCAACGTTTTCGGTGACTGTGAAATTGATATGACGAAATCAATATTAGCCGACGGTGAACATTTATTGAAAGTTCATTCGATTTTTGGCGACACTTTAATTCTCTTACAGAAGGACTGTGGTATATCGGTAACGGCAAGTGTCCTTATAGGCGACCTGAAAGTTTTAGGACAAACCGTAGAAGGGTTTTCTAAAGATATTCATGTTACAACTCCCGATTATCAAACAGCTCAAAAGAAATTATCGTTGAGCATAACCCACGTATTCGGTAGCGTTAAAATTATTCAACAATAATAACAAAAATAATCCAAATGAGCATCTACAAAATCATATCCACAGAACCGCAATTAATTTGCTGTTCAAGTCTGCATCAAGTCCGGGAAGGAATTCACAACGAGCAATGTATCAAGGAACTAAAAAACCTGCACAACCAGCTTGATAAGGAAACTGATAAATTTCTTAAAGCGCTCGAACGGAATCAAAAAAAGACGTTGGACAAAAACACAGAAATGTTGATGACAATTTTGTCCGAATATTTACAAACACCATTGCCTTCCGACCAAGGAGATATACGTAATATTGTGCATGAGGCGCTGCAGAAAAATATTAGTCAACTTGGTTTAGATTTGAAATATGGAATAGAGATGTCTTATTCCAGTATGGTTACTTATTCTGAGACTGCATACGCATTGCTTAAAAGATTAGAGAAGTCGGGAAGTGAATACCTAAAAGGGTTAGGTTACGACGTGACTAAAGAAGAGAGGGGAATTTTTGAGTCGTTGTTCATATTTGAAAGCAGCTTGAATATTGATGTGGTGGAATATTTTCTGAAAAATAAAATTGAAAGCTCATTACCGATACTCGGTAAGCTGCCCGCAGAGGGTAACAATTCGATAAATTCTTTATATAATATAATGTATTCTTCGGGAGCGGCAGCCAGCAAACTTTTGAATAAACAAGTAGTCGAAGCCGCAATATTCTTTTCCAAGCCGAGAGAAGTCGAATCCGAAATTTTTCACAATGAATTTATCGAAGCGTTGGAAAAAATGTGGATTACTTTGAAGATCCCTTACATAACTCTGATGCAGAAAAAACTTGGTTTAGGAAGAGGATCAGATTATGTCTTGCGCTTGTATTTGGAGGAAGAACGAGAGAGCTTAACTGAAGCAATCCGTTGGCTTACGATGTATAGGGAGGTCGGTTACATTCGACAGGTTTTGATAGATGAAGGTAAATTATTAACTAAGAAAATTATCAAGTAGTACAAGAATGACAAAAGAATCTAAAGAGAAAATTGAAATCCGGGTAAAGGATATCATCCAAAGACTCAAGAAAGATTACCCCGAAGCAAGCACAGCTCTCGTACATCAAAACCCTTTGCAATTGTTAGTAGCAACTATTCTTTCCGCCCAATGCACCGATGAGAGAGTGAACAAAGTTACACCAATATTGTTTAAGAAATACAGAACCGTCCATGATTTTGCAAACGCGAATGTGACTGAGTTCGAGAATGAGATAAAATCAACCGGTTTTTACAGGGCAAAAACCAAAAGTATAATAAATTGCTGCAAATCGTTGGTCGAAAGTTACGGCGGTAAAGTGCCTGATAAAATGGATGAACTGGTAAAATTACCCGGCGTAGGACGGAAAACAGCTAATGTTGTACTGAGTAATGCATTCGGGATTGCGTCCGGTGTTGTTGTGGATACACATGTTAAGCGACTTTCTGGGCGGCTTGGTTTAACAAAACATACTGACCCCGAAAAAATTGAGCGCGACTTGATGGATGTTATTCCTAAAAAAGGTTGGATAATTTTTGGAGATTTATTGATCTGGCATGGACGTAGAGTTTGTAATGCCCGTAAACCGAAGTGTTTGGAGTGCTCAGTGGCGCAGGCGTGTCCGTCTATGGAAAAATATTTACGGTGAAAGATTGAATTCAAAAGAAATTCTTGATGAAGTAAAACTAAATGAAGCCAACCGAGGTAAGATAGTTCTCGGTGTCATGTTCGGAGTATTTTTAGCGGGCTTAGATGCAACTGTCGTAGGTACAGCTATGCCTACAATTATTTCGGAGTTGGGTGGAATGACTTTATACAGTTGGGTGTTTTCAGCGTATATGCTAACAACCGCCGTATCAATGCCGCTTTGGGGAAAATTATCCGATGTCCACGGTAAAAAAAGTACGTTGCGTTCCGCTGTAATTGTTTTCCTCGTTGGTTCAATCCTTTCCGGTGCTTCACAAAATATAGTGCAATTGATAGTATTCCGTGGCATTCAAGGTATCGGAGCCGGTGGACTTTCATCTGTATCGTTTGCGTTGATCGGAAGTATCTTCCCGTCTGAAAAACGTGGAAAGGGAGTCGGTGCCGTGAGTGCTACCTGGGGTATTTCGAGTATCGTGGGCCCGTTGCTAGGGAGTTTCATCGTAACCCACTTTGCATGGGGTTGGGTTTTTTATGTTAATATTCCGTTCGGTTTAATTTCAATCTACGTTATCAATAAATATCTTAAAGAAAACTTAGTCCATAAAAAAGAACGCATCGATTATATTGGCGCTGCTGTTTTAACGACTGCTATTTTATCACTTCTCTTTGCTTTCCTTCGTCTAGGAAAAGCATCGTCTTTTTTTTCTACGGATGTTGTCACGTTGGTCATTTTATTTTTTGTACTAATACTGGTCTTCATAAAAATCGAAGGACGGTTTGGCGAACCGATTATTCGTGTAGAATATTATCGCGACAGGGTTTTTAGTGTTACAAATATACTCGCCTTCATGTCGGGGTTTGCGATATACGGGGTCATTGCGTTCGTGCCTCTATTCGTGCAATCGATTCAGGGTGGAAGCCCGTTAAAAGCAGGTCTTGCAATCACACCCATGGCACTTGCTTGGTCGGCAGCAAGTATTACAAGCGGACGAATCATGCATAAAGTTGGCGAGAGAAAGATGATCAGGATAGGGTTGCTATCCATGGCAATCGGGTTTTTACTCGCTTACTTTGTACAATACGATTCTTCGATAGTTTACATTATTCTCTGTGTTATTTTTATTGGAGCGGGGATGGGAATACAAACACCCGCCATTCTTGTAACCATTCAAAACAGCATTAAAAAATCTGCGTTAGGTGTTGCCACATCCTCCCAAATGTTATCTCGTACACTCGGCGGAACGATTGGTGTAAGTGTTTTAGGCAGCGCGCTTGCGGGTTCTATGCTAAGGCAGTTTCATTCTTCGGAACTGCAGGGTGAATTAAGTTCGTTTCCGGCTTCAGTTTTGGGACATCTTGGTGAGCCGCAGGAATTACTAAGCAGAAATATGCGAGAACTGATGAACTCCGAACAGTTAATTACGATATTAAATGTCTTCACAAATAGTTTACATACTGTTTTTATTACAGCCTTCGTGATTGTTATCATTAGTTTGGCTATCAGTTTTTTACTTCCTCCCCGTCCGTCTGATATTAAATAAGAAGTTAATCCAGTTGTTTATTGTTTTCATAATTGTTACTTTTGATTAAGTTAAAGCTTATTTATTAAAAATATCGCGGTTAACAAAATATGCCATGGAGGGTAGCGTTATGATTTGTAAAAGAATTTATTTTCTAGTTACGGTCGTTATCGTTGTAAGTTCCTCGATTGCCATTTCTGATGAACTAAAGCTTGAACGCAAAGAAGGAACAAAATATAAACGCGTGGTTATTAAGGATGTTTTTGTTGTAGAAGAAACACAGAATTGTTTGCGTTATTTAGTTTTTAACAAGCAATACCAGTCTCCTGAGCCGCGTCTTGCAAATAAGACTGAAGGTGGAGATGAACAATGCGCTTCATATAAAAAGAGTTCTGATGATGAACGAAAAGCTATATTATGGAAATGGCGAAAGCAATCATACACCGCTAAAGTGACTCTGGTAGATGGTACTTCCGATGAGGTATATTGCACCTCAATTAAATACCCTCTTTCGTCATCGGCTTCAAAGTACGAGGCAATACAACCATGGCAAAAACCGGCTCTGTTACTGCGTGATGGAAGCGAATTAAAATTCTCAGATGTAAACAGTATTTCATTGGATCCCAAAACTGCGAGTGCGACACTAAGAGATAAAAAAGGTAAAACTAGGAATGTCCAGTATGTGATTAAAAGAAGAATCCATAACGGTGATTTAAACGGTGTATTGATTGGTAT
Source organism: uncultured Ignavibacteriaceae bacterium (assembly GCA_964581995.1). GTDB lineage: Bacteria > Bacteroidota > Ignavibacteria > UBA10030 > BY39 > CAZOQB01. Next base: position 89,698 of record CAZOQB010000013.1, read on the forward strand.
AACCGATAAATACACTTATTATCGTACACAAATAGATAAAATAATAATGATAGAATTAATAAAATAAAATGTTAGAAAATCAATTCTCCGAAGAATATAGAACTTTTTTCTGGAATAATCCGCTTCCCATGTGGGTGTACGACATCGAAACTTTAAAATTTCTGGCTGTGAACGAAGCTGCAATTCTCAACTATGGATACACTCTAGATGAATTTTTAAGTATGACAATCAAGGATATCAGACCCTTTGAAGATGTGCCGTTACTCCTTGAAAACCTTAAAAAGATACCTGAAAAGCTTGAAAGGTCGGGAGATTGGCGGCATAAGAAAAAAGACGGTACAATAATCGACGTCGAAGTTACATCCCACGAAACACTCTTTGAAGGTAAAAGAACAAGATTGGTGCTGGCTGTCGATATTACTGAAAGTAAACGCGCAAATAAAGCTTTAGAGCTGGCTGAAGAAAGGTTCCGTACTTTAGTTGAACAATCTCTGACAGGTATATATATAATTCAAGAAGGACAGTTTACTTATGTTAACCCAAGGTTTGCTGAGATATTTGGGTATAAACAAAGTGAAATAATAAATTCAAAAACTGTATTAGACCTTGTTGCACCTTATCACCGAAAGAAAGTTTCCGATAATATTCAAAAGCGGCTCTCGGGTGAAATTCAAAGTATTCGATATAGGTTTAAAGGGCTTAAAAAAGATGGTGTAATGATTGACCTTCAGGTGCATGGCGCAATTTCTGAGCTTAATAACAAGCCGGCAATTATAGGTACGTTGGTTGATATAACTGCGCGTAGGAAAATTGAGAGGGATTTAAAACATCGCCTTGATTTGGAAAAAATAATTGCACAAATATCAAATAACTTTGTTAATTTAGACCATGATGAAGTTGAAGGCAGCATAAACGATTCTCTCAGATTAATAGGAGAATTTTTGAGAGTAGATATAGGTTATGTATTGTTGTATAATTCTAACCAAAAGGTATTTCGAAATAAATATATGTGGCCCCCCCACGAAAACACCCCAGACACTGCAAAGTTTGATTCTATTACCGCAGAATTATTTCCGTGGGGTGTCGAAAAAATTATTAACTTTGAAAATGTATGTATTTCAAGACTGTCGGACCTTCCTATAGAAGCAGAGATGGAAAAAATACTTTTATCATCTCTTGGTGTAAAATCATTAATTGCTGTCCCTTTGGTCTACAAAAATAATCTTGAGGGATTTTTCGGGTTTGATTCTAAAAAGCTGGAAATAAATTGGGCGGACGAAGACATTCGGCTAATTAAAATTGTCGGTGAGATTTTTATTAATGCGATCATGCGAGGAATCACAGAAGAAAGGTTAATAACATTATCTAGTGCGATAGAACAAGCAGATGGTGGAGTAATAATCACAGATAAAAACGGAGTTATTGAATATGTTAATCCAAGCTTTGAAAAACTCTATGGATATGCAGCAGAGGAAATAGTAGGGAAAAATCCTGATATTCTCAAATCGGGAAAAGATAGCAATGATTTTTATACAAGATTGTGGACAACGCTCTCGCAAGGGGATGTGTATGCTGGCGAATTTATCAACAAAAATAAAAATGGTAAATTATATTATTGGGAAGGAAGCATTACGCCGATAAAAAATAAGAGAGGAACCATAACACATTATGTTTCAGTCGGATACGATGTTACAGAGAAACGCGAAGCTGAGGAGGCGCTTAAGCAATCGGAAAAGAAATATCGTATGCTGCACGATAGTATGACCGATGCTTTTGTTCGTGTAGATATGACAGGTAATTTAATTGAATTTAACAATGCTTTCAAAAAAATGCTCGGTTATAGCGAGGAGGAGTTACACAAATTAACCCATGTGGATCTCACGCCTGAAAAATGGCACTCTTTCGAGGCAAAAATTGTGAACGAGCAAATAATGAAAAGGGGTTTTTCAGATGTTTACGAAAAGGAATATGTGAAAAAGGATGGCAAAATATTCCCTGTCGAATTACGAACATATTTAATTTCAGATGAAAATGCCCAGCCGTCAGCTATGTGGGCAATCGTTCGGGATATTACAGAACGTAAACAGTCCGAAGATGCATTGCGTGAGAACGAACATAAGTATCGTACCCTCATCGAAACCACCGACACTGGTTTCGTAATCATTGATGGAGAAGGTAGAGTACACGATGCTAACTTGGAATACGTTCGACTCACCGGCTATGATACTTTACAACAAATTATCGGCAAGAATGTTACTGAATGGACCGCGGAACATCATCGCGCTCGAAATGCAGAGGAAGTTAAAAAATGCTTCCAGCAAGGTTATGTACGAAACCTGGAAATCGATTATGTCAACGCACAGGGTAACTTTACTCCAATCGAAATTAATGCCACGGTACTGCAAACTGTGAAGGGAAAATTAATCTTGACATTGTGTCGAGACATTACTGAGCGCAAGCAAGTTGAGGAGGCTCTCAAGGAAAGCGAAGAAAAGTATCGTAATTTAGTGGAGCGAGCTAACGATGGCATCTTAATTATCCAGGATGGGTTAATAAAATACGCCAATCCATACATAACAAAATTATGGGTTGGAGACATTCAAGAATTACTCGAGACTTCATTTCTTAAATATGTACATCCGGATTTTTTTACAAAGGTAACTGACATCTATAAGCGACGTATGGCAGGCGAGCCAGTTGAGACAAAATATGAGATGGCAATAATGAATAAGTCTGGTGAAAAACGAGAAATTGAAATAAATGCCGGGCTAATAAATTATAAGGGCAAACCAGCCGATTTGGTTATTATTCACGACATCACAGAACGCAAAGCGGTTGAAGATAAGCTTGCCGTCTCAAATGCAATGTTACAGAAACAGATAATTGAGCTTCAAAATTCTAAGAAGGCAATCTCTATACTATTGGAAGAAGTAACTTCAAAACGAGATGAGAACGTCCGTTTGTTTGATATTGTAAGTAAACGTCAGCAGCAGCTTGAGGTTCTTTCTAGAGAGTTAATATTTATCGAAGAACAGGAAAGAAAAAAATTTTCACAGGATTTGCACGACAGCTTGGGGCAAATCCTCACAACATTGAAAATCAATGTAGAGCTTGCGGTAGGTAAAGCAGATAGTGGTAACAGTGAGTTACAGAATTATTTAAATGAATGCGCAACATTGTCCGAAGAAGCTATGAATGAAGCAAGGCAATTATCGTATGCCCTACGTCCTTCCGTTCTTGACGACTTTGGACTGAATGCTGCACTAAGAATGTTGGTAACTCAAACCCAAAAACGTATCAATATTTCGATAGAATTGAGCTTAGATGTTGATGACATCAGATATGACCCGATTATTGAAACTGTAATCTATCGTATAGTGCAAGAAGGTATGACAAATATTGCAAAACATTCAAAAGCATCAAAGGCTTGGGTGCAGTTAATGCGGCGTAATAGCGTTTTAGCGCTTAGTATTATCGATAATGGAATCGGGTTCACGCATGAAAAAACAACTGAAACCCAGGAACTTCACTTTGGTTTAAGAAACATACGTGAAAGAGTTGAATTTTTGGGAGGAAAACTATATATTGAAACTGGCATAGGTAAAGGTACCGAAATTGCTGTAGAGATAGATATTAAAGGATAAACACCTTTAGCAAAGATGAAGACTGATCAAAAAATTAAAATTTTTATCGCGGATGACCACAATCTGGTCCGCCAAGGTATAGTTACGCTGCTAAAAAATCAGGTTGATTTTGAGGTTGTGGGTGAGGCTTCTGACGGAGCTCAAACAGTACGCTTGGTTAAAGAACTTAATCCAGATATTATTATCATGGATATAAGCATGCCTACGTTGAACGGACTTGAGGCTACGTTTCGGATAAAACACGATATGCCAGATGCGAAGGTATTAATATTAACCCAGCATGAAAGCGAAGAGTACATTTTGGAGATAATCAAGGCGGGTGCTAGCGGTTATATACTTAAAAGTGCGGTGTCGGAAGAACTGGTAGATGGAATATTCACATTAGAGAGAGGTGAAAAGTTTTTTAGTCCTTCTGTTTCAAAAATGATGATGGAAAATTACATCAATAAAGTTAAAGGGCATAACACACTAAAAGATAACTTTACCCTTACTCATCGTGAGAAGGAAGTTTTACAACTAATTGCAGAAGGCAACACAAATCAGCAGGTTGCGGAAAAATTATTTATCAGTGCGCGTACTGTTGAATTTCACCGTGCTAACATTATGCACAAATTAAATTTACACGATGTAGCCGGATTGGTAAAATATGCGATACAAAAAGGCGTAATTCAACTTAATTCTTGAGGTTATTATGATTAGTAAATATTTATTTTTGTTCTTATTAGCGGTACTAACTTTTGTCGGTTGTGAAAAGGAAGAAGACCCGCGTTATCGAATAAAAAATGACTTAGATTTTGATAATTATTTTCAGGTACGACAATATCAAGGAGCAACGTCGTTTATATTGTTGGATTCTATAAATGTAGAAACAGAAACACCGACAGAATATCGCAACATTGGTGTAGGTTCTTACATGGTATCGACCATTGACTCCCCTATAGTGACGGTAGGTTTTAGTCCTGAAATAAATAAAAAATATACGATAGAATTTTACAAAGATAATTTAAATAGGGATGTTGGAAGAGTAGTCGAACCATAACGTATTATGAAAAACATTTCAATATTAGTAGTCGACGATTCTGAGAGCTTCCGTGAATTAATTGCGGAATTCTTAAAACAGCAAAATGAAATCGGCGAAATATTTGTTGCCAGTTCAGGCAAGAAAGCGGTTGAACTATTAGATAACATCACACCAAATGTAGTGTTGATGGATATCGTGATGCCGGAAATGAATGGATTCGAGGCATCACAGCTTATACGCAAAAAATTTCCTACGCTTCCAATTATTGTATTATCCGGTAATGAGGTAACTGATTCACGCGAAGCAATATTAAAAATGGGATTGAATGGTTTTGTCCAAAAAGTGAATGTCATTAGCGAGCTGATGCCGGCGATCTTTAGCTCTTTAAGGAGATAAGCGGATAAAATAATTCACCTCGTATGTTTACGAGATAAAAATCAAGTATTAATACTTATTGTTTAGACAAAAAAGAATTTTTATATTTTTAGAGTAGTTATTTGAACTAAAAATTATTGCTATTTGTTGTAAGAGTTAGGTAAGCTGACATCGCAATAGAAGCGTTGATTTATTATATTTAACAAGATTTGGGTAAGTATCATTCCTCCCGTGATACTTTAAATGAAGCCGGTTCCTGCGGTCCTACCCCCTTAACGCGGGGACCGAGCTTCGGCCCATTATTTTTATACAACCCCTTAGAATTAATCCTGCAATTACCTCGTATTTCATCTAGTATCAAATTAAGTATTTTCCCTTATTGAATCCCCACTTTTATTTATTTAACTTAAACTATGGAAGAAGACAAAACAATACTCATAGTTACCAATGATACTCTGTTTTCCCATCAGCTCGCTACGGTTTTCCATGCGAACTGGTATAATGTTGGCATCGCAGCCGATAGTGAATCCGCAATCGAGGCATTAACCGAAAGAGAGGTAGACCTCGTTCTGCTGGATACGTTTCTAACTGATATCGCAGGAGATAAATTAATCAAGAAGATAAAAAATATATCACCCGGTATTAAGATTATATTCACGTCCACCATATCCGAAACAAACACAGAGGCTTTAATTAATGGTGCAACTGTGGCGATACAGAAACCCGTTGTTTTTGAAGAAATTCTTTCCCTAGTTCTCAGGTGCCTCGAGGCTAGAACTCTTAAGTGTGAAATCTTAAACCCAACTCTACAATTATCTTCTATAAAAGATAAAATGTTCGAATACCCTGAAAATTTTCCGATAAATTTGAATTAAATGATTATGAAGAAAATAAAACAACCGGATATCCATACATCAACTATGTTGGTGGTTGATGACAACAATGTTTTCCGGGAAACGCTTTTAAATTTTTTAGCAAGCGAGTTTAAGTCTTCAAGGATCCTAGAAGCAAGCAATGGTCCCGATGCGGTCAAGCTGGTAAAAGAATATATTCCCGACTTGATTGTGCTAGATATTAATATGCCTGCGATGACGGGTTTTGAAGTCGCGAATAAAGTAAAGCAAGGATTCCCTTTTATACCGATGATTATATTGTCGAATTACGAAGAGATCGAATACAGGATTGCCGCAAAAAAATCTTTAGTAGACGTCTTCATAACTAAAAAGAATTTAGTTTCCGAACTACCTGTCGTAATTAGGGAATTAATGACATCCAAATTCTCTGCTCATAGAATCATACCGTTCTGACAAAAAAACACCAACTCACCAAAAATTTTTACTGATATTATATATTCAAAATTTACACATAATCTATTGTAAATGAAATAGATTATGTGTATCAATATATCCAACAGATTCGGAGATTATATAAGTTTTTTATGGAAAGTGATTCATTTACGAATTTTAACCTGGTAGCACTAGGTATAATTGTGGCAGCAATATTAGTGGTCGTTGCCATCCAGATAAAGAATAGAAAAGCATCGAAGTATTTACATATACTTAAGGAAAAACTATTCGGGAGAAAGAAAAAATAATAATCGACTTTTATTATTCCTTGTACCCAATAACTATCTTTTTAAACTTAAAAAGAGCACGGCGGGTACGTTTTATTTATAGATAATTTTTGCTTGCAGTTGCTTGATTAGCAAATAGAATCGGAGGTTGCCAATGGGTAGCGTACAGTTACCGGTTGCTAATTATGGTGTAATGCAAAGGGGTAAAAAGA